>NZ_PNBY01000008.1 GCF_005886875.1 Pseudoalteromonas aurantia
TTCGATTTAAGTCATATCACAGTACAAAGTGCAGCCTGCAATTATGCAATAGGCATGACGCAGTTGCAGCAACATGCTGATGGGGATTTTACGCTTTGCCAAACTTATGTTGCTAACACCACACACACCACCACATTTCAAACTTCATACATGGAAATTCTATGAATACTTATCAACCGATTATTACGCAAGCCGGTTTAAATAAAGCGGTGAATGCGAAGGAAAAGGGCTTGAGCGTACACCTCAGCCATATCGCGATTGGCGATAGGGGGTACACACCAAACAAAAACCAAACAGCCCTTAAAAATGAAAAAGACCGGGTAGAGACGGGTGATGCTACCGACTACAAAAATGGCCAGTTTCGTGTGTCGGGTAAATTCACCAGCGACACCGACTATGCTGTACGAGAGGTCGGCTTTTTCTTATCAGATGGCACTTTATTTGCCCTTTGGTCACATCCTGACAATGTGCTTTTTTACCTCACCCCTATGGCAACGGTTGTGCAGGGGTTTGACTTATTACTCAGTGCCGCGCCGCACGATGCCATTACCGTCACCCACAATGGCGACTTAAAAATGTATTACGACGACGTGTTTATGCAAATGACCCAAGTACAAACAGAAATGCTGACTGCACAAACGCAAACCAACACCAATATTGTCAATCTTTATCAACAATTAGCCGAAAAAGGACTTTTATAATGAGCACCATCGAGTCACAAATTCAAAAACTCAATGACACAAATGCCGAGTTAGCTCGAGTAAATAATGAACTAACCAGCGCAGTTCGTACCCACACGAACGATATTAACAATGAAGTAGCAGCGGCAAAAAATACCATGGCAGCAGCCACAGCCAGCGCGATCAGCGAAGTAAAAGCCGATGCCAACGCAGTGAATGCTGAAATTAAAGCGCGCATGGACGACGCGGTAGTCCCTTGGCTACCAGCTATGACCAAAGTACAGTTTGATGCATTGTGTGCTGCTCGTAAGCAACAATATGCGGGCAGTGGGTTTGTTGAGTGGGGAAAGCATTACCGTGGCACCGTAAGTGATCCATGGCAAAATGTGAATGATGGATTGTATATGATTACAACTAATCCTCACGTAGCAAACACTATATTTTTGGGACGAGAAAATAGTGATAAAAGTGGCGCTAGTAAAACTAATCATGCTCATACTGTCGTCGATGGCGTCAAACAAAAACTCTACGGCACGAATTATTTCGGTACTAATGAAGCGACGGTTATTCGCTTCCCCCCAGCCCCAGACGGCACCAAAACCTACGACTCAGCCACAGGTGCAGCAACCCAACACGCCAACGCAGAGGTGGCATTCGCCGCTGAAACGACCACCAATAAAGTCATTACCTCACGCAAAGATCTGGTGTTTTTAGAGTCATGGCATGAAAAAATCGCTGATAAAGACGTGGTCTACCCGCTGGGCAACGTGCAATACGGCGCAAGCAGCTATGAAGGCGTCACGCTACTCAATAACTTGGTGGCACAAGGTTATTCCGCCTTTGGTGAGTGGGACGAAAACACCAAGGGCTATGGTGCTAAATGGTCATCACTAACCGACGCACAAAAAGCGCTGTTTTTAAGTGAGCCCGAACATAATATTTATTTTGACCCGCGTGCCAATGCGTATATTCAAGTGCGTTACAGAATAAGAGTTGTTGAAGGGCTTGGGGATGAATTTGACTACAGCTACGCATATAAAGGTATATCTAAAAGTTGGAGACCTAAGATAGATAGCACTAATTTCCCTTTCTTCAACGTTAGAGGTCAGAATGTATTATCTGATGACTATTATGATTCAGACTCTACGTCAGCTAACGGGTACTTCAATCCACCAGGTAATAGCCATCGTTGGTCAATTAACGACGGTGATTTTGAGGGTTACGCTTCAAAGAAGGGAATAGGACACAATAACAGATGTTTAGCAGTACCCATCGCCCTCGTCCAGCGTATGAACCAAGGCGCTTATCATCCAACTTATAATCCGATGGGGACAGCTAAGATATGGAGAGAAAATGGGTTTCAGGTTAAGTGGCATAGTTCTGAGGGTATACAATTCTTAACATCAAAAAGAGCATGTTTCGATTATTCAGTTATAGATACGTCTTGGGAACTAGGGAAGGTAGTTTGGGGTAGATTTGGACCGAAAATTAATGGCGATGAGGTCGTTGTTGGCCGCCAAGACCAATACAAATATCACGATGCCATCTACGCAGGACAGGTAGAAGACTTACGTCTCAATGCCAACAAGCTTGATATAAATAAGTTGCGTGAAGATGCAATACGTAAGGCAGTTTCAGGCACTTTGCGCGGGAAAGGTAAAGTGCCTTTCACTCGAGTGGGCACTGGCGTTGTTGAAGAATATACTGATTTAGGCGACGGATATTCAAGAGTGTATCTTAGTCATGTCTCAGGAATTGATGCTAGAACGGAGCTAGGAACTTCGACAAACAGAACCCCAAAATATAATGTGTATATCAAAAGCGAAACAACAGGGTTTGTCACAAAAAAGGCGGTCTACGTTAACTTTGCGGGAGCCGCAGCGTATATTTATTTTGCTAACTCTTTTGGGGAGGACTTTGTAATAGGCGACTCCGTTCAGATAGTGGATAGCGAAGATTACCTTTCCTCTGAATTCGACTCACTCCCTTGGGTAGATATTATAGGAGACCCTGAACGTATAGCCGCCACATTCCCCGATGGTGTGGTTGGGCAGTGGGTTCCGCAGATTCCTTTAGATGATATAAGCCAGCCATTCATATTTAATCGTAAGAGTGTACAAGGTAATTACTCAAGAATTTTTACAATTGATGACGGTGCGTCATGGACAAAGAACACACATACAATACAAGAAACACTTAACCGCACAGATGCTACATTCCCAGATTCTCGCTATGTTTCTTTGCTTCACTATGAATCCCATTCAAACTTCACAGAGCCTTCAAATAACACTGTAGTAGTGGGTGATGTCGGTGATGTGAGGTTTAATTCTGAGTATCGGGTTCAACGCGGTAATAGACTGCAGCATAGTTTGATTGGCGAAATTGGTAAAGACAGTAACGTGCCTTACGGTAATTTTAAACTAACAGATAATTTAATATTAGACGATGGCAGGCTTTACGGGAATGAAAACAATGGGTTTGGCCCACTGCATAACCCGATTGAAGCTAAGGCTTCTTCCGGAAACGAGGGCAATTCTGGTGTTAAAGCACTCTCAACTATCACTGAAAAAAATGGCTTATATTACTTACAGCTTCACGGCGCTGAGTTAAAACATACACCGATAACGCAAGCTGATATGACTATAATTAACGCTGATTCTCCTACAGGCGTTATTACGAAAGGCAAAGTATATTTGTTCAAGGGCTATGACAACGCGTTAATAAACAGACCAATTATTGCAATTGCCGACAATGCGAGTATTACATGGCGCAAACACGATTTTGACGGTTACACAATCAATTCTATTGGGCAAGTAATTAACCGTTTAGGCAATGTAGATCCTTTACTACGAGCTTTCGATAGCCACTGGGGCGATGACCAAACCATCCCCATTATCGATGGCGAAAACGTCAAAACCGACCTCAACGGCAATACCGTGAAAGTTTTCTGCCACCACACACAAGTCCCTCTTGGCATAGCGCATAACGACTAAGGAATACTTATGACTCAAGAACAAATAGAAGCACCAACCAACGACGAACCGGCACTTCAGCCGGTTGTCACATACCAAGACGTACACACCAAAATTGCGCTGCGTCACCCGCAAGCGCAAATTAATGAAGCGCTCACAGCGGCCATTGCACACGAGCAAACTACATTTGATGACGCACACGCAAACTGGGTAATTGAATGTGAACAAGTGCAGCAAGTAATTGATGCAGCTAACACACACAATGAAGCAAACCCCGAAGAGCCAAAGCCTACCCCCGAGTTACCTGCAGAGCCGATGATTGATTTAGCACGACGCCGCGCCTGTTATCAGGTCGAATATGTGACCGTTGATTTAGCGCTCACCACCGAAGCAGCCCCCGCTAAAGTGGTGTATGACGACGAGGCATTAATTGCCTATCAGCACCCTGCAACCGAAGCGCACAGTGCTGAACACATTGAACAAGTCAAACGCGAACGCTTTAAAGCCCAGCGCGCCATTGATGTTGCGGCCATTACCGTTGAGGTTGAAGGGCTGGTATTTGATGGCAATGAAACAGCACAAACCCGTATGGCCCGTGCGGCGCTGGTAATGGACGACACGGAAAGCGTCTCTTGGGTATTGGCTGACAATAGCCAAACTCGTGTGAATAAAGCGCAATTGGTCGCTGCATGCAAAGCTGCTGGCCTTGAACAAACTAGGTTATGGATGAATGAGGGCTAAATACCTAAATTAATAGCTAACTAAAAAAATAGCTAAATAACCAAGTCAATTTTGTATGGCCTATTACAAATCAGGTAGGCCATACACTGTGTTACAGCTCCCCGAGCAATATTGGCTTTGCTACTGAGGTCTTGCCACACAATAAACTATGGTTTTGACCGCTCACCGCCTCGTGGATCCTGAAATGAATTCAGGAAGACAAAGAGCTAATCTAATAAGTATTAGCTCAGACTAGATCTTATATCTAAAACATCGAAATCTTTTTAGCCATTAAGTTACCTTTGCCAAGCGTTAAAGAGGTGCGGTGCTTATTTCTATGTTGTTTAATTCGCTGCTGGCTGCTTTTTAGCCGCCGGCTAGCCAACTCACTAACCTTCTGATTTTCATCTTTTTTAAAGCCAACTCTTTAAAGCCTTTCCTTAGTCACTTTCTTAGTAACTCTTCCTTTAAGAATACCCTCTTCAAAATCATATTATTTTAAATAATGCCTTTACAAACGTCGCCTATTTTCTCGCTGTCACACAGGCTCTTCTCAAACACAGTCTTCTCAAATAACGCTTTTTCTAGCAGAATCAATGCACATCACGATTTTTTTACTGTTGGAACATTACTTTTAATGGCGTTTTTCAGTGCTTTTTTGTTTAATTTTACCCATTCCATCGCAAATACATTAGCGAGCCGCTGTGCTCAGTTAGTCACTCAGTGAACTGATCTCGTGTACTTTCATCAGCACACAGGTGTATCTGTCGCGCATACCAGATATGAACATACTGTTCTGCGCAACTAATTGAGGACATTTTCTTAAGGAAGTTTGCTCATACTCTGCTGGCGACAGCTCACCATTAGCTGTATGAAGTCGTGCTAAGTTGTAATAGCGCATATACGCCATTACATCATTTCTCATATGCTCACGAGTTGGTTGAGGAATTTTCAATAACCAGTCATGTTTTAAGCTCACGAAGAAGCGCTCATCAACCGCATTGACGCACCGACATCGCCTGTATTGGCCCTGACGCCATAGTTCCATAGTAATCGTCGATATTGTTTACTGGCGTACTGTGAACTTCTGTCAGAGTGAAACACTAAGCCCTCATCATAGCTTTGCTCACTAAGTAAGTCGTCATTCGTTTATCAATATGTCAGCCAACTATACAACGAGAATATAAGTCCATAACGATAGCCAGATACATCCAGCCTTCGCCAGTTCTTCAGTACGTCACATCTCCTGTCTATATCTGATTTGGCGCAACAGGGTTAAAGTTATGATTTAACAAAGTATCAGTAACGGCATCACTGTGTTTGCGTCTGGTGGTTACCTTGTATGCCACTTTTTGAGTAACAACTAAGCCAAGTATTGCCGTTAATTTCTAAACGCCATATTTACTGACGTAAAAGTGCTCACTGCGTAACTTCTTTCTAAGGTCTCGATAGCCTATGGTATTTCGGCTTACCCTCATCACTTTGCAGAGTTTAACCACGGTAAACATAGAAGATAACTGCTTTATCGTTTTAAACGTTACTTGGTTTCCTTTAGCAGGAGGGCGCTTGCTTTTTTTAATATTTCTTTCTCCATCCTTAGCTTTTTATTTTCCTTACATAGCCCTAGCAATTCAGCCCGTTCGTCTGCATTTAAACTGGCGCCTGACTGCTCAGCTGCAGCCTTGGCTTTCCAGTTATAAAGTAACTTATCCGTGATACCTAAAGATGCTGCTGTCTTTGATACGCTATGACCTTGAACGATTACCAATACCACAGCTTCTTGTTTAAATTCAGCCGTGTAATTTCTGTTGGTTCGTTTTGTCATTAACACCTCAATAATTAGATTATATTCCATTATTAACGTGTTCGGTTTGATTAAAGCAGATCAGTCTTCAATAAGTTCGACTATTAGGGCAATTAGTTTACGTTGCCCAGTTGACAGGGCTAGGTTGGTAAAGCAGCTGTTTTCAAAGCGGGTTTTATGATCGACTTGCAGTTTATTGAGTAGCTCATTCACTTTTTTGCCGTCTAAGTGATCTAGGCCGTATAGCTTGTCAAATAAAAGTTGGATACAGCAACGGGAACAACGCCTGCTTCCTAGCTGTTTGAGCATCAAGCACAACACCATAAAGCGTATGCATAACCCTGTAATGACTGGGTTTTATGGTGCAGCGAAGGTTTTTAACTGGGTAGGGCAGGTTTGACCGTTTATCTGCCGTCATAGTTGCTATCATAAGTCTATAATTGAGCGTTAACCCCTTAGTGACCTCTGTTTCATTTATACATACCCAGTCCCTTAGCGCAGTTCACCTTTTTTTGGAACCATTATGGATAACATCTCCCCACGATTTGCTGTGGCGCATGCTGCACAGCAGACGCTAATGACCATTCCATTTACGTTAATAAATACCGGCCAATGTCACGCGTCAAGCAGTGAAATTGTGATTGATAGCATGGCCGTACCTGCCACCAGTAACCCGTTGACGCACAATAAACCCCTGTACAACCGAGCGCACTATTTTTCGCCCACAGCGCAGCACAGTGAAACGGTATGGATCAAGTTTTTAGACGTGAGTGTGCCCAGTGGCCAACCTCCGGTAAATATCACTACCTTTGCAGGGGGCCACGCCTTAAATACGTGGGTAAAAGTGAGTCAGTGTGCGGTAAGTGGCGGGGAGCGTATTGCTCTTATTAACCCCAATAATAACACCACACAATGGTTTAGCACGAGTAATGCACAGCACATAAAGGCGCAAATTATTATGACCACCGCCTTTGAAACCGATGAATTTGATGTGATGCCGTATGTCGATATCATAGGTCACATTGACGATATTGTAGCGACCTTTCCCAAAGGGGTGATGGGGCAAATAAACCCAAATTATATACCCGACGGATCAGGGCTGCGGTTTAATTTAACCCAAAAAGCCCGCGACAAAGGCCCTGAATTTTGTGCCTATAAACATGGCGAACAGTGGCATACCGCAACGTCTGCAATGGCACTTGATACAACACAAAGCAGCATTAGCAGTGCCGACATTTTGCAGCCAAACAGTGTTGCCCTATATTTTTATGAAGCGATCACGTAGGCGTGGCTTTACGCCGCGCTGTTTTTTCAAATAACCCCGTAGGCGGGGCTTTACGCCGCGCTGTGTTTTCAAATCACCCCGTAGGCGGGGCTTTATGCCGCGCATGTATTTTCAAAGCGAGATATAAAATCTCGCCTACCAGCAAGGTGCAAACAACCCCGTAGGGGCGGCTTTATGCCGCGCATGCATCACGCCGCGAACGTATTTTCAAAGAGATTTTCAAAGCGAGATATAAAATCTTGCCTACCAGCAAGGTGCAAATAACCCCTGTGGGCGGGGCTTTACGTTGCGCATGTATTACGCCGCGCATGCATTACTTTACGCCGCACATCCTTCTTATTTTCATTATCAAAGACGTTTCTTATGCCAACATCTCAATTACTCGACTTATCCAAGTTGCCAGCGCCTGATGTGCTCGAACAGCTTGACGCTGAACATCTCCTCACGACCCTAAAAA
Organism: Pseudoalteromonas aurantia; assembly: GCF_005886875.1. Lineage (GTDB taxonomy): Bacteria > Pseudomonadota > Gammaproteobacteria > Enterobacterales > Alteromonadaceae > Pseudoalteromonas > Pseudoalteromonas aurantia_A. The sequence goes on from NZ_PNBY01000008.1 coordinate 7,919, forward strand.
CAACATTACTCAACAATAACCCTGAGCTGGCCAGTGCATTAGCCCTTGAGTCAGATCCACTCACCCAGCTGCTAAACGCCTATGCGTATCAAAGCACATTATTGCGCGCGCGGGTTAACGATGCTGCTAAATCAAGCTTGTTAGCCAGTGCCACTGGGGCCGATTTAGAACACATTGGCGCACGCTACAGTGTCTCGCGCCTGGCTGGCGAGGCCGACGAGCGCATGCGCCAACGCATTCAAAAAGCATTTCACAGCTTAAACACCGCAGGTACGCAAGAAAGCTACGAATACCACACCTTGAGCGCTGACCCTCGGGTAAAAGATGTATTTGTTACTAGCCCCAGCCCGTCACACATAGTGATCACCATTTTAAGCAATGAAAACCCTAACGGGCTGCCATCTACTGAGTTAATGAGCACATTAGAAACCACCTTTGGCCTAAAAGCGGGCGATCAAAACTCAGTGTCAGAGGTGTTAAGCGCACAAAAAATACGACCAATTGGTGACCGAGTACAATTATTACCTGCTAAAACGCGCACCTTTAACTTACACGGCAAAGTTAAATTAGAGCTGGGCCCGGGTCATGCCCACGTAGAGCAACAAGTGCGTGACAAAGTCGCCACTTATTTAAAAGAACGCGCTGGGCTAGGCAAGCATATTAAGCGCTCGGCGTTGTTTGCGGTATTGCACCAAGCAGGGGTCGAAGAGGTAGAGCTTATCAGCCCCGCGCAAAACATTTTAGTCGCAAGCGATGAAGTTGCACTGTGTGATAACGGCCTAGCGGGGCTTGAGTTTGAGGTGCTGATATGAGCGATGCGATAGATGACAGTGACACCCCATTTCAACCGCTACATCAAGGCAGTGCACTGCAAACTCAGTTACAAACCCTAATTGGCCAAGAGCTAACCACCCTCGAACAAGGCGCGGATGTAGTCGCAACGCTTTGGCAGCCAGCGCATTGCCCGTTAGCACTGTTACCTTGGTTGGCATGGAGCCAAGGTATAAAAGAATGGGACGAACGCTGGCCTGAAGCCATTAAGCGCCAATTGGTAGCCGACAGCTACCAGCAGCATCAATATTTAGGGACTCGTTTTGCCATTACCAATGCCTTGGCACACTTTGATATGGGCGCGCAGATCAGCGAATGGTTTGAACACGAGCCGATGTCAGAACCGGGCACTTTTCGGGTTGATGTGTATGTGTCGCACCGAGGCATAGACTTACCGCTCATTAAAGAAACCCGCAAGTTGATTGATCGGGCTAAACGCAAATCAGTTGATTATAGTTTGCATATGAACCTGCAAGCATTTACAGATGTAAAAATTTCAAGCGTTAGTACGTCGTCTTTTTTGCCCACAATTTATCCATACTTCCAAAGCGAACTCTTAAGTAATACCAAGCTATTCATTTCAAGTATGAGCACATCATTGAATTTAATTACTATCAACCCAAGGAGAGAATATGTCTAGTCCTAAGTATTGGACCATGTTGACAAAAGCTGGTCGGGCTAAAATCGCGAATTCGATAGGCACCGGCATTAAAATAAATATAACCAAGTTTGCCGTAGGCGATGGTGTTATTCAAGCAGATGCAGAAGGGCTCACAAACGAACGATTTAGAGGGCTTATAAACACATCGACTGTCGTCGAGAACAACCCTCAATTGGTAGAGATTATTGGTATTGTGCCATCGAGTGTGGGTGGATTCTATGTTCGCGAAGCTGCATTTTACACCGAGGACAACGTAGCGTTTGCCATTGTTAAATACCCTGAAACATATAAACCGAATATTGATGATAACGCCAATGCAGAGTTGGGTATTAAAGCGATTATTGATGTCATTAATGCTGAATCTTTAGAACTCAAGATAGATCCAAGTATGGTTTATGCAACGCAAGAGTATGTTAGTAAACAAATCACAAAATTAGCTGGATTACTGTCACTCGACGGCGGTGCATTCACTGATTCCTACCCAGACTTACAATCCTTAGACGGAGGCGAAATATAATGTCAAACAAAATACAATTTAGACGCGGTGCAGACTCACGCAGAACCACAGTCACCCCAAGCTCAGGCGAACCAATTTGGGCTACAGACAGCAAAAAATTGTATATCGGAGACGGCGCAACAGCGGGCGGTATCGATATATTTTCATCGCTAGGCAACGCAATTCATAAAAATGCGGGGACGTCTGCAAACAATGTGTTGTTGTTAAACGGCGCGGGTAAAATTCCAGATAATGTATTACCAAGCCTTTCAATTAGCGACACATTTGAGGTGGCCAACCAGTCCGCCATGCTTGCGCTCAATGCACAAAAGGGCGATTTGGCGATACGTTCAGATGAAAACAAGTGCTACATATTGAACGCGCACCCCGCCAATTCATTAGCAAACTGGAAGCTACTAAAAACCCCGACAGATAACGTACTGTCAGTAAACGGTAAAACGGGTGCGTTATCCCTTGCTAAATCAGATGTGGGTTTGTCGAACGTTGAAAACTATTCTAAGGCGCAGTTACTTAGCTCGCCGTCACTAACTGGTTCACCCAAAGCGCCCACCAAATCATTGAGTGATAATAGTACAAACATTACAACGAGTGCATGGGTTCGCCGTTACGTTGATTCGCTGGGGCTGGCACCTGAAGGCGGCGCGATTGATGGGGGCGAATTTTAATGGCGCGGAAAATCCAGTTTAGGCGAGGGCCTGACGTTGACCGTGACGACACCGTGTTGTCAAACGGTGAGCCGGGCTTTTCGACTGATACTAAACAACTTTATATCGGGGACGGTGAAACCCTCGGCGGTGTGCCAGTTTTAATGTCAAAATTAGTCAATGTAAGCACACAAACTCAAGCAGCCGTAGGCGCGCGCTATTTATTTATAAACGTCACCAATTTAATTCTGCCCACAAGCGCTCCTGATTTAGCCACTTTAACAGTAACGCTCAGTCCTAACGCGGGTGCGACAAAAGACAACCCCGCGCGCGTTATCGCAGGGGCTAACAGTGCTATCACAGACGGTACAGGCAACTCAGATAGCGAGTATCAAATGGCCATACCCGGTGTAGAGAGAACATTTATATTTAGTCATGGAGGCTGGCAGATATGGCGTTAACAGATTGGGAAACACAGCAGAACCAAGGCGGCTTTAACAGTGATGGTTCGTTTTCAAACGGCTCTATAAGTTTATTACCTTGGCCTGAATTTACTGTGAATGGCGGTATTTATGATATTGACAGTACTGGCATAGCTAATCCATATGAAGCAGGAAGCTTTTTCAATGTTTCAGGGAATAATCTTGGGCGTTTCATTAATAAATACAACCGGTTAGGAGAAATAGAATGGACGTACGATTGTAAAAGGCTTTTTACATCACATACTGATGCAGACATCTACCACTTTTATGATGACGGAGCTAAAAAATGGCTGCTCGGTGTTATACAAACCGATCATTATCGTAAGCTTTTTAAGCTAAGTATTGATGGTAATGAATCCATGATATCAGACGACTATCTTCAAAGAGATGGGTCATTTAAAAGCTTTATTACGCTAGAAAATAACTCTTTGTATTTCACAATATCACTACCTTCTAGTGGTTCAGGTGTCACATATGAAACCAATATATCGACACTAAAAAGGGGAAGTCAAATATATGGACTGGGTTATGATAATAATAGGCAATATGGGGTCTCGTTATTTAATGGCTCAGTTATAATGTTTAATAACTCACTATGTAGTAGCCCGGGAGGATACTCTAATGATGTTGTTGTAACTAAATTTGCGTTGAATCGTGACTTATCAACCTCTGGTGCTTCATTACACAAATCTTACGTAAAAACTAAGCATTTATTGTGTCTAAACTCTTTCGGCGGTTTAAGTCAGTTGTCTAAAAATGTTTTTTATCACCAAGGAATTGATACTTCATATGTGGGTTACACTTCTGCGCTTGCGCCTTATCATGCTAGATTTTTCACACGCTCAGAGCTAGAAGGTTGGGTTTCAAATAGTATTTTTGCTACAACTGGTTTTAGATTGTAAGAGTAGGTGCCAATGAAAATTTTACTTAAAATAAATGCGGGGCTGATTGCGCCGCAATTACCTGATATTACTGGTTTATTCAAAGAGCAATCAACAGTGTTGATTGAAGGGCAATTATATCTATTTGCTAACTACGAAGGCGATAAGCAATTAGTTAGTGACTATGATGTGGAGTTATTTATTGCACAAAGAAATGAAGAAACCGCGCTAAAAAGCATTGTTATTGATACTGTATCGGGTCAATTGGACGGTTATGCAAACAATGACAACGAGTTCACAGTACCACAGCAATCAAACGAAGTGATAGCAACGGGTCAGCTCGCAATATCAGACCGCAGATTCAAAGTGCCTTTTAAACGCATTGACACAGGCCGCATTCAATTAATGCCAGCGCAAGTGCTAGATGGGCAGTTTTCTATACCGCTCAAGTTTGAAACTAATGGCATTTGGATTGTTAATCAGGAACTTGTTAACTCAGATTTTCAAACCCCGATTTTTGAATTAGTGGAGTATACCTTCTCGGTTTTGTAAATTTAACAATGCGATAAATTGAGAGGTATAGATTTAAGACAATCTATAGCGACTTACAGTACTGACATTGCATCAAGCTTGCACACTTTGTCATGCAAAACTAAGAGGTTTAATCACAGAGAAAGGGTGTATTAAATTGACTTTTGAAACGATGGAGTTTGATGTTTATGTCAGTACGTAACAACAGTGTGTTTCATCACAGCATACAGGGGGTGGCATGACCACACATATTGATTTACAAACCCTGCCTGAACCCAACATTATTGAATCACTGTCGTATCAAGACATATTAACGGAACGTAAAGCGCGTTTTATTGAATATGCTCCTGAATATGCACAAGCATTGGAGCTTGAAAGCGACCCAATTAATGTATGGCTACAGGTAGAGAGTTACCGCGAAGCGCTGTTGCGCCAGCGTATAAACGAGGCGGCGGCGTCTAATTTATTAGCCAAAGCAAAAAATAACGACTTACTGCACTTAGGCGCGTTCTACGGTGTGTCGCGCTTAGATAAAGAGTCTGACGAAGATTACCGCTTGCGTATTCGTGATAACACCATTGCCTCGAGTACCGCCGGCAGTGGCGTGCATTATCGCAAACATGCCCTCAATGCCGCACCGACTGAAATATTAGACGTGTCGGTGCAAAGCTTAAAAGACGGCGTGGTTACCGTTACCGTGTTGGGTGAAAAAGATCATGATGTAGACGAGGTAGTGAGCAAGGTAACAAAGGCAGTAATCGCCAGTGATGTGAAAATGCTCACCGACACCGTAGAGGTGAATAAAGCTGACTTAAAACACATTGAGGTGGAGGCGGATGTATATTTGCAAGAAAACACCTCAGAGCGGGTGTTTAACGAGTTGCAAGCAGCGTTAACACTGGCGTGGGAGCAAGAGGCTCGCCTCGGCTGGGACCTAACTCCCAGTTGGTTAAGCGCACAGCTCCACAAAAAAGGGGTACGCGATGTGGTGTTACATAAGCCTGACAAGCGCCAAAATATAGATAAAACGCAATGTGCGGCCATGGGGGCGATCACATTAAAGCTATGCCAGTGAGGGACTTATGCAAGTGACGCCCATGATGCCAACAGCCGCACCACCCACCGACGACGAACGACCCAAACAACAGCTTTTACCCCCTAATCACAGTCAATTACAGCAACAAGCGTTACTCAGCCAGCAACATGCGCCGTATGACGACGCCATTGCGCAATTAAACAGCTTAAAAGCCGACCCAAACGACGCGTTATTAATGTGGCTGGTGTGGGAATATGGCCTAGAGGCATTATTACCCTATAGCCCTAATTTACGACAAACGTTACAAGACGGGCTGGCATGGCAGCGCATTCGCGGGACCCCTAAAAGTTTAGAAATGGCATTGGGTTGGCTTGATTTACCCAATGTGACAATTGAAAACACCGACTCTGGTCGGCATCATTACACCTACCAGCTCGACTTAGGGGAGTTGCCAAAAGGCCGAACCAGTAATGTGACTAAATTGGCGCAACTTTCCGCCCCGGTGAGTGCCAAACTGACGCGCTTATACAACGGGTATGATGTGCGCAACCAAACGCTATCGGGGCAAAGAGCGGGGTTTGGGCATATATTGTCAGATCATTCTGGGGTGCTGGTTAAAGAGCATGGCAAAGTGCTCTGCAAAGCCAGCTTTGCCAGTTATAACCGCCAGTTAATTGATGCCTCAGCGCAGCAATTACATTTTGGCCACCAGCGCACACGAGTAAAAACCAGCGACCAATTAGATACCGTACAACCGTGGCGATATTATTTAAGTGGCCGTGTACCGTCTCGCTTGCCTAACCACATTGTGCGTTACCGTACTTATAGCCAACAAAAGGTACTAGCTCAGCGCCATTGGGTTGGCACCTGGCAAGGCGGTTGGTTTGGCGATTCAAGAGGCCAAGTGAATGGCAACCAAGGCCAGCTTTGTAAAGCGGCCATTGCTCACAGCCAAATACGAAAAGTACGCCCCTTGTATTTTGCTGGCGCAAATACCGGCCGTATGAATTTTGGCAGCCTAAACATGACCTCAAAAGTACCTACCTCATAAACCGTAGGCGCGACTTTACGTCGCACTTGTTGGTGTTTAACACCGCACCGGATGGCGCAGCGCATTTGAATAATACTAGGTATAAAGCCAAATTGATGCGAGGTATAAAACCTAAATAATGCGAGGCATGAAGCCTCGCCTACGGGCGGCGGTGTTGCCATAAAAATAGCGGTTATGTAATTAAACGAAGGCGCGACTTTACGTCGCGCTTGTTGGAATTTAACACCGCAGCGGATGGCACCATGCGTTAAATAATACGAGATATAAAACCTAAATAATGCGAGGCATGAAGCCTTGCCTACGGGCGGCGGTGTTGCCATAAAAATAGCGGTTAGGTGATTAAACGTAGGCGCGACTTTATGTCACGCTTGTTGGAATTTAACACCACACCGGATGGCACCATGCATTAAATAATACGAGATATAAAACCTAAATAATGCGAGGCATGAAGCCTCGCCTACGGGCGGCGGTGTTGCCATAAAAATAGCGGTTAGGTGATTAAACGTAGGCGCGACTTTATGTCGCGCTTATTGGTATTTAACACCGAACCGGATGGCACCACGCATTAAATAATACGAGGTATAAAATCTAAATAATGCGAGGCATAAAACCTCGCCTACGACGACATTTCTTATTTTACCTTCCCACAGCGGATCAGATTTACCTTCTTTAAGGACCCACCAATGACCATTGAAGCCGGATTAACACAGCTACAAGTAGACGTAGCAGAGCTAGCAGATGAAAGCCAAAGGTTAGCTAAAAGTGTAACCAGTAGCTTAGCCGAAATTGACGCGGTAAAAGGCGACATTCAAAACACCCATAATTTTGTAGACAGTAACTACCAAGCCATGAACGATTGGCAAACCAAACACGGCACCGTGACGTTTAAAAACCTACAAGGCCAAAATAAACAGGTTAATACGCTATCAAAACTGATTTTAGACAGTGAAAAAATCAACCCCAACCCCCATGTGATGAGTAAAGCCCAATTTGACGCGTTGCGCGAGCTGCGCAAACAGCAATATGCGGGCAGTGGGTTTGTTGAGTGGGGGAAGCATTGGGCAGGTAGTGGAGCAGACGGTACAGTAAATGAAGGTCTTTGGCCGTATTTTAAAGAAATGCGCTGGGGTCGTCGTAATAATGTGTCTGATGCAGGAACATCACATTCTGGATTTCCTATCGCTGTCATAGATGGTGTATCACATCATATTAAAGGCACTGCTCTCAACGCGACTGAAGCTGCTAATAATATACAAATACAATTCCCCCCCGCTCCAGACGGTACTAAAACTTACGACTCTGCTACAGGTGTTGTAACCGAGCATGCAAGTGTTGCTGAGGCTTTTGAAGGGTTGGTTACTAATGGAGACTTTAGGAATGGTTCTACAGGATGGACCGCATACAGGTCAACACCGTCTGTCGTTGATGGTATCGCGACCGTAACTTGTTCTGTATCAGGTGATGGTAATATATCACAAACACTTACCGTCACTGCTGGGGTCGAATATGAAATTCGGGTGGTCGCTAGACAGGGTGATCATAATGGTACAGTGGCAAATATATCTTTCTGGAATGCCACAGATGGACATATGGACCGTAAAAATATAGAAAGTACGGAGTTTAAAGAGTATATATTGCGCGGCACACCAACAATGGATAGTGCAGTCGTATTATATACAGGCACCGGATTGGGATCACAAACCATCATAAGCTCTGTATCTGCTAGGCCAGTAACAGAATCAGTTATCACCTCTCGTAAAGACTTAGTATTCCTTGAGACTTGGCATGAGAAAATCTCTGATAAAGATTTATTCGTACCTTTAGGTAATGTGCAATATGGTGCAACGTCATTTGGCAAGGGTATGGCGCTGAATAAACTTACTGGTTATGGTATTGCACAAGGATATTGTGCATTTGGTGAGTGGGATACCATCACGCAAGGGTATGGTCGTAGATGGTCAGATATGTCTGAGGCACGTAAAAAAGAGGTAATAGATAACCCTGAAAACAACATCTATTACGATTCAGAAGCTGATGAATTAATTCAGGTAAGGTATCGGGTGAGGGTTGTTGAGGGTCTAGGGGATGATTGGCAAGAGTATAGACCTACTGAAAACAACAAATATGGACTTTGTTATAGTTACAACAATTGCTGGATAAACTCACAGAACGCCAGTGAGGTTTCATTGGATTTCACACGAGAGTTTGTAAATAACGTTTATTGGAGTCCAGCAGGTTTTAATGGGAAACACCTAACAACGAATGGTGAGGTAAGTGCATTTGAAGCCAGACACACAGTAAACGGCCACGGAGCATTCGCAGTTCCTATAGCCCTTGTGCAACGCATGAACCAAGGTGCTTACCATCCGACTTATAATCCGATGGGTTGTAATACATTTGCCATTTCAGGAGGTGGTCACTATTCTTGGTTCGGTACTTTCAATAGTGGACTAGGTGATCCCTTTGACTTGGTTAATAGTACTTCACAGTGTTTTATCAAGTACAGTGATAAAGTAGGTGCAAGTAGCGAGGCTCTTGGAAAGGTCGGGACAAACTCAGGCCGCTCCGACCAATACAAATACTATGATGCTATCTACGCAGGACAGGTAGAAGATTTACGCCTCAATGCCAATAAGCTTGATGTGAATCAGTTACGTGAAGAGAGCATGCGTAAGGCGGTTGCTGGTGAAATGAGGGGAAAGGGAAAGGTGCCGTTTACTTTTGTAATGCCTTTAAAACAGTCGACCACTGGACTTGTAAATCAAGGTTGGGTTTGCTTTATTGGTCCTGATTCTCCAATCAATTTCTACACACACCCAGTAACAAAGAGTATACCAAGAACTGCAGGAGTACCCAATACTTCTGGACTCTCAATAGTTGGAAGTTTCAAGGTAGGTGGGACGGTCTATACATTTGATGAGGTTCGGCTTCACACTACTGGACACCAGTATATATATTTCAAACTAACAGCAGGTACATTAGTCAGCACATCGAAAAAGACCAAGGTTATCTTTTCATTACAGGACAGTTACAAATCCACTTCAGAATTCGAATCACTCCCTTGGGTAGATATTATCGGAGACCCTGAACGAATTGCCGCCACATTCCCTGGTGGGGTTGTTGGGCAGTGGGTTCCTCAGGTTCCTGTAGATAGTGTAAGTCAGCAATTTCCACTTAATCGTAAGAATATGCAGGGCGATTACACAAGAACTTATACATTTGATGACGGTGCGTCATGGACAAGTAACACACATACAATACAAGAAACAATTAACCGTACAGATGCTACATTCCCAGATTCTCGCTATGTTTCGTTGCTTCACTATGAATCTCCTTCAAACTTCACGGAGCCTTCAAACAACTCTGTCGTCGTCGGTGGTGTAGGTGATGTATGGGCAGGCAATGATGCAAGGGTTGAGTTTGGAAATAGACTACAAGGCTCTGTAAGTGATGAAATGGGAACGACCGTAGCTTATACTTCCAATAGGTATGCACCAGTTGATGGCCATACGGTATGGTCTAATGGTTCGGTGTTGATGCCCGATGAATACCCTTCGCATACTTGTTTACCTAGTTTGGGTGGCGTTGATGGAAATATGGGCGTTAAAGCACTTTCAACCGTCACTGAAAAAGACGGGCTACTGTATTTACAGCTACACGGCGCTGAACTCAAACATCAGCCGTTGGGTGCAATGCATACGATAAATGCGGGCGTTGCGTTTGATCATACAAAGGGTGAGTTAGCCATATTGCAGGGGTTTGATAGTGCTAACTTTAATGTGCCTGTTATCTTCTTAAATGATAAAGCAATGACGTTGAGTAAAACCTCCTTTAATGGTGCCACAATTAGAAGTGATGGCACTATTGTTTGGCAAAGTGGTTTGGTAGACAAAAACTTACGTGTCGTGACATCAAGTACGGTATGGGGCGACGATCAAGTCATTCCTATCGTTAATGGTGAAAATGTTAAAACTGACCTCAACGGTAATACGGTCAAGGTGTTTTGCCATCATACCCAAATACCACTGGGTATTGCCAGTAACTAAGCTGCTCGTATAAAACAAGCAAGCTTATACGTACTAGGCTGAGGGGATAGCTCCTCAGCCTAGGGCAACTTATAAAATGGCTGGCTTCATAAAGGCTGCTCACGCAAGAGCTAGTGGCATAAAGGACGTTACATAAAAAAACTGACATAAAAAGCCCCTGTATCACGCTTTAAGTGACTTTTAATAAGCGGTGTTTACCAAGTCGCTTTAAACCAGTAACTGTAAACCAGTACCGGGTAACTCATATAAAGTGATTTATTGGGTTGTACAGTGGGTTTTTTCTAAGTGTTTGAGAGCCAATGTGTATTATTGAAATTTCTCACATGTGAGACGTAAAATGGCGAGGGCAAAGTTGCCCGTTATTCTGCTAAAGATGGGGGTATAGTAGCGGTATTGTGAGCACAGGCTTAGTTGTGACTGTATTTATTAAAATACCAGTTTGCTGAGGGCTAACGCAAAGTTAGCTATGCGCTTGCAAGCAATCAACTTACTTTATTCTGTATTTAATCACCCTAACAACCTATATCACTCAGCACGCGGTTGCGCGCTGGGCAAAGTGCTGTGTGGTTGGCGCGATAAAATACAGTGTATTCACCCCTTTTTTATGGAGAAAGCCATGACTACACCTGCAACTTATTCGGCGGTAGTTTGGACTAAACAAGGGCTAGCTAAACTTTTATCTGCGTCACAGCAGGGGTTGGACTTACCAATCACTCATGTGTCGGCGGGCAGTGAAGCGTATACGCCCAGTGATACCCAAACGTCATTACGTCAACAACAACAAATCGTGCCCATTGGTGGTGCTGAAGAACTCAACAATAATCAATTGCGTTTTAGCGCTTTATTTGATGGCGAGCTAACGTACGATGTAAAAGAAATCGGCATTTGGTCTGAACAGACCTTAGTGGCGGTGTACAGTATTCCAAATCAACAACTTAATCATAAAGCCGCCAATGCGGCGTGGGTAGAAATGTTTACCCTCGATGTGTCGGCGCTGCCCACACAAAATATTCATTTTGAAGTAGGGGTAAACAGCGCCAATATTTTTATGGCAGAAGAACTCGCAAATTTGACTCATGCACAGTTATTACAAGGTAAAAACCTCATACAGCAAGCACATAGCAATATGCTGATTGAAGACCGCTTACGCAAAGCGGGGTTTTAAAGGTATACCACGCGCGTATTTAAACAGCGCACTTTTAGTAATAACGCACATCCACTCATATTTAATGCAAATTGAGTGATCAAAAACACCGCTGTGGCACGCATCGTATTTATTTAACGTAAAGCGGGCAGAAAAAAAGCACCGTTAATCAGGCAGTGCCATAGCGATGAGTCATACCTATTAGCCTAGTATGTAGCCAAGTATGTAGCCATTTATTTAGGTATTTACTTAGGCGTTTATTTAGGCAAATAGGTACCTTTTAATTCACGGTTTTTAGCAGCATTGCATTGTCATTAAGCTCGCAGAATTAAAAGGAATTTAATCGAGGAACTTGTATGACCTTAGAAAAAACACTCTCAAATGTTGCACTAGAAGCAGCAAAACACGCCGACTTAGCAAACCAATTAATAGAGGGCGTAAAAGACGGCATAGACACCATTGAAGTGGTGTCGCAAAACCACAGTATAATGGACGACTGGCGCACCAAAACCGGTAAAGTGGCATTTAAAGACTTAGCCGGTAACACCCATCAGGTAGACACGCTGGCAACCATCATCGCCGATGCTGAAAAAATTAACCCCAACCCCCATGTGATGACCAAAGCACAGTTTGATGCCTTGCGAGACATAAGAAAAAAACAGTATGCAGGCAGTGGCTTTGTGGAGTGGGGGAAGTGTTATCAACCCGAAGGTCGTTGGAGCCCTAAATGGATCAATAATGGCTTGTATCAATCAGCGCTGTCTACGGGGTATACTAATGAGTTGCTAATGGGTTCACAAGGCACAAGCCCTCAAGGAGTGTCAAACACCGATTATCCAGAAAGTGTGATTGATGGTGTAACGCATAAATTAAGCCTAATTAACTCAAGTAATTTGGACTTAATGAACCGAATTAAGTTTCCTGCCGCCCCAGACGGCACTAAAACCTACGATTCAGCGACAGGTGTTGTAACCGAACATGCAAGTGCAGCTGAGGCTTTTGGTATGCTAGCTAAAGATGCGGCCCTTCATGTATCTGACCGATTAACTGGCCATTCCTATGTAAACGGGGCCACATCTTTTCATTTGGTCGACAATACAAGTAACGATAGTGGGTATATCGACATTAGGCTAGATTTAACTGTCGGTGTTACGTATGAAATTTCTATAGTCAGCGACAATCCGATAACCAGTGGTGCATACCAATCTCGCATCAGAGATGCTTCCGATGGCACGAATATAGCAAGTTTTTCAAATGAAAATGCGGCAGGAACGCATACTGCTAGGTTCATCGCACCAGCTGCTGGTCATTCGATATTATTGTACACGCATGATACCACGACAAATTATAGTGCATTCTCTATTAGGCCAGTAACAGAACAAGTCATCACTTCCCGTAAAGACCTCGTATTTCTTGAATCATGGCATGAAAGAATTGCTGATAAAGATGTGGTTTACCCCCTCGGTAATGTGCAATACGGTGCTAACTCTTACGACGGTATCGGATTGTTAAATAACTTGGTGGCACAAGGGTACAGCGCATTTGGCGAGTGGGATGCCAATACTAAAGGCTATGGTGCTAAATGGTCTAGTATGTCAGAAGTAAATCGCACTAAGTTATTGGCGAACCCAGCGCACAATATTTATTATGACCCAGAGGCCAAAGCTTACATTCAAGTACGCTATAGAATACGCGTTGTTGAGGGTCTTGGGGATGATTGGGGGAATATTAAGTCTATTAATGACGATTTAAGGTATGGACCAGGTGTAACAGCCATGGTTAAGCCTCATGGAATGTTAACTTCATTGGCCCAAGATATTTCGACTGATTCCGGTGGTGATGGCTATGGCATTTATACATGGTCAGATAGAGATTGGGGTGGTCATACACGAAGAGGTAAAGATCCCTCCACGTTCAATGCAAGTAACTCTGATGGTAAATTCGGCTACAGAAATAAGTGTTTCGCAATGCCTATTGCCCTAGTGCAACGTATGAACCAAGGTGCCTACCACCCCAGTTATAACCCGATGGGGTGTAGTACATTTATATCCAGTGGTGGTGATGCTACTGTTCATTGGTATGATGAGAAGTTGAATGAACCCAGTAGAACATCAGACTGCTTTAATGTTGCTACTGGAGTATACCCTTTTACCCGCGGAGTGGCATACGGAGATTCCAATAGGGACTTTTCTGGTAAATTAAAACAGGCTCATGTTAATGGTTCAGTTATCACTGGCCGATCTGATCAGTATAAATTTTACGACGCTATCTACGCCGGACAGGTAGAAGATTTACGCCTCAATGCCAATAAGCTTGATGTGAATCAATTACGTGAAGAGAGTATGCGTAAGGCGGTTGCTGGTGAGATGCGAGGTAAAGGAAAGGTGCCGTTTACGTCACCACCAACTCTGGGTTCTGCTAACGGCCAGACTGATGGATGGGGTTTGTACTTTCATGACGCACTTCCTGCTAGTAATTTCTTCGCTATTGTTTATGGGGTGAGTGGTTATTCAGAAAGTAGTTTTGATATTGGTGCTTCTGTTTCAGTAGTAGCAAATGATGGGCAGATACTAACTGGAGTGGTTTTTAATATAACTTCGACTAAGGTTGAATGTAGATTGAAACCCGATTGGACGTTTTCTCATAGGGTTTATACGACCAGCGATATAACTGGTTGGTACATAATACCCTCTTACTTCCTATCCCCTGAATTCGACTCACTCCCTTGGGTAGACATAATCGGAGACCCTGAACGGATTGCAGTCACGTTCCCTGATGGGGTTGTTGGGCAGTGGATACCTCAGTTCCCTGGGTCAGTCCAAACATGGAATTTAAATAGGAAACTTAATGGTAGTAGATTCCAAAAGATACTTTGGACCACGAATGATGGAAGTACATGGGATCCTGATGACACAGCGGCAGGATGGAGTTTCAGCTCAGTAACGAATAACGTTAGTATAGGGACAAGCTCTCGAATTGTATCTCTATTAGTATACGAAACCTCATCAAACTTCACAGAACCTTCAACTAATTCTGTCGTACTTGGCGATGTTGGCAAGGTTCACACGAGCGCGGATAACTTTGTAAGCCAAAGTAACCGATTGACGCCAAGCTTAATTGGGAAAATAGGCAAAGATAATCAAGATGGAAATCAACTGCGAAGTAATAGTGTCACGAATGCGCCGTTGACTTCATACAGTAAGCTTTGGCATTCGAACAAGGTGACACACAATCCAATTACGCTACGTAAGCCGGTTAACGATTCTCCAGCTGTCAAAGCTTTACCAACCGTCACTGAAAAAGGTGGCCTATTATACCTGCAATTTCATGGTGCTGAGTTGAAATACGATACGCCGACGATTGTGCAAATCACCTTAAATAACTCAGAAATAAAAGCGACGAAAGGCACGATTTACCGAGTCGCTTCAGATGTTAACTCTCCATTAGCTGGTGGTGTTTGGTATTGTAATACCAACACAAGCGCAGCGTTTGACGATATTACGTGGTCAAAAAATAGTGATGGAAATATAGGTGCAGGAGGTTCAGTGTCAGACCCCAATATCTATTTTATACCGCATTATGTGGCTGGTTGGGGCGACGACCAAACCATTCCTATCGTCAACGGTGAAGATGTTAAAACTGACCTAAACGGCAACACGGTGAAGGTATTTTGCCACCATACGCAAATACCGATTGGCATTGCGCACCACGGGTAATGCATTTTTAGAGTTATCACTTTTACTTATCAACTTTTAAATCTCTTACCTTTTTAGTTATGACCTTTTTAGGCATGACTCAGTAATTTATCACCTGTTAAGTCACTCACTTTGCAGTTATCTCTTTTTAATAGGGGCACTGGCGCACAGCTATGGGCGTTAGTGCCATAAGGAAAATCATGGAACAGAATGATCAAAATTCGGCGAATGTAGCCGATACGGGCGCTTTGACGCCGGAACAAACGCAAGATACACAGCCAGAAAATGCACAATCAGAAAATACGGAATCAGACAGTACAGGAACAGCCGCGACGGACACCCCAGCACCATCTCACACTGTAGAGACGCCAGAAACACAAGATGCGACGCAACCAACCTCTGAGCAACAAGGCGATGAAAGCGAATTGACTTCGGATGAAGCACAGATCACACCAATCAGTTATGAAGAGGTGCTAACTAAAATGGCATTGCGCCATCCGCAATCAGAGATTGACGCAGCACTAGCGCAAGCGATTGCATTTGAACAAGCTCAGCATGTTGAAGCATACCAGCAATGGGAGCTGGAAGTTGTTATAGCGCAAGCCAAGCGGGATGAAGCACTTGCACATAATGCGACGGTAACAGCGGCTGAGAATAGGGCTGAAAACTCGGCGGAAAACCCGGCTGTAAATGAGGAGGCAGAAACTGCTTTGGTCGACGTGCCTGAGCTGCCACGGCAGCCAAAAATCGACATGGCACTGCGCCGTAGTTGTTATCGCACTGAGTATGTTGAGGTTGATTTAGAACTAACAACACAAACACAGGCGCAGCGTAAAGAGTATGACGATGCGGCACATATTTTACGTATTTACCCTGCAACTGAGGCACACAGTGCAGAATATATTGCGCAAGTTCAGCGCACACGATTTAAAGCCAGTCGAGCACGTAAAATGGCGCAGCAAACAGTTATTGTAGAAGGCATGGAATTTGATGCCGACGAGCTAAGCCAGCAACGCATGGCACGGGCGTTATTACTGATGAATGAGACGCAAACCACCATGTGGGTGTTGGCCAATAATGAGGTGGTGCAAGTGAGTAAAAAGCAGTTGTTCGAGGCTTGTAAACAAGCGGGTGAGCAGCAATCGGCGCTGTGGGTGCCTGCAATCTAGCTTGTTGTGTGTTAGTTATCTGTATTTGGGTCATCAGTACTTTAGGCATCAATATTTCAGGTATAAGTATGTTAGCGATGAGAGCTGTAGGTAATAAAGCAACCACATGATGTGACTAACACAGTTAAAAGCCTCGCCATATCTGGCGGGGCTTTTTGGGTTTTAGGAGCTGGACAAGTTGTTTTACGCATTGTAATAAATGGGTAAAACCCCTGTCAGCCCCAATACAAATTGATGAAAATAATAGGAGGTCATAGTGGCCATATTAACGCGAGTGGGCCGAATCGAATTGGCTAAAGCCGTTAAAGCACAAAGTATATATTTAGCATGGGGCAGTGGTCAGCCACAATGGGATACGACCCCTGTGACCGAACAAAGCGGCAGCACCCAGTTAACGCAGGCCTTGGGGTATCGTAAAGCGCGCCGGGTTTTATACTGCGAGCCAGACACCAGCGGTGAAATACACGTGCCAGAAGGAACATTCAAAGCCAGTACGCAAGCCACACCGCACATTTATTGTGAGTTTAATTATGATTTTACCGACGGCCTTGAACAGACCATTCGTGAACTTGGGCTAATGGTGGGCACGCAACCGCATAGCAGTGAACCTGCGGGTCGGTTTTATCATGCCCCCAGCGGCATTGCTGATCCAGGTGTATTGATGTTACTTGAGCATCGCCCTGCGATGTATCGCGACCAAGGGGTACGAGAAACCTTTGAATTTGTTCTCAGTTTTTAAGGTTCGGCTATGACAGAGTATATAAACAACGCCTTAGGTGACGAATATTACCAAAGCTATGACAAAGATAAGCAATATCAGCAATTGTTGTTTAGGGCCGGAAAAGGGCTACAAAGCCGTGAGCTAAACGACTTACAGTTACAGGTTAGCCAGCAAGTAAAAGGGCTGGGTGATGTACTGCTAAAAAATGGCAGTGTGGTATCGGGTGGTGCCATAGCGGTCGATGCCAGCAAAAAAAGGGTGCAGTTAGGCGATGCACAAGTTTATTTAAATGGCGCGGTACAGACTATTGCGGCGGCGCAGTTGCCTATATCGCTCAGCGGTAAAGTGAGCGTGGGGGTGTGGTTAACGCACACGGTGGTTACTGAACTTACCGACCCTGACATGCTAGACCCAGCAGGTAAAGACTCGCCCGTTATTGCCCAAAACTTTAATGAGCCGGGTGCAGCACGATTAAAAGTGACGGGGCATTGGGGCAAAAGTGATACGCCCAGTGATCTTAATGACGCCGAACAAAGTGAGTTTTATGCGGTCTATCACATCGATGATGGTCATGTATTACAAAATAGTGGTACGTCTAAGCAAGATCCAGTGACCTTGGCATTGGCCCGTTACGATCGAGAGTCGAACGGCGGCAGTTATGTGATTGAAGGGTTGGCATTGCGCTACTTAAACACACACTCTGTTGGTGAGGTTGCCAAGCAGTACTTTAGTGTGCAAGAGGGGAAAGCGCACATTAATGGTTATGAAGTAGCGTTTGATACGGCAGTGTCGGCTGCGTTTGATATTGTGCCACAAGAGCGTGAAATATCGAATGAGCCAACCAACTTTGTGCCCAACGAACAAGGAAAAATGGACATTGCGTTCGACTTTTTCCCTGTTAAGCGCGTTGAACAGGTTGTTGTTACTGCGAAAAAAACCGTGCAGATGACGCGGGGAAGTGAGCAAGGTGGTAAAGACCTATTACCCGATCTAAGTGTAAAACGCATAGTGACGGTCACTCAAGGCGACACAGTATATAGTCAAGGCATTAGTTTTACCTTTACGGGCAATGATATTTCATGGCAATTAGGGGGCGAAGAGCCCGTTGTTGGCAGCACGTATTTTATAGAATACGAGTACAATGTTGATATACCTCATTCGGCATTGGTAAACAGCGAAACGCACTACACGGTAACGCAACAGTTGCCAGATGGCGGCCAAGTGATCCCCGCTACAGAAATACGGGTAGATTATACCTACTTCATGCCTCGTATAGACTTAATTGTGATCAACGCACGCGGTGAAGTGACATGTATTCAAGGTGCTTCAGCCATACGCAACCCCGTTAAACCACAAGTGCCAGAGCAGCATTTGCCTTTGGCATTTGTACACCAAAGATGGGGAAATACCGTACCGCGTATTGAGCTTGCCGCAATTCAAGCGGTAAATATGGCCGATATGCATTATATGCAATCACAGATCAGCGATTTATACCATTTGCTGGCAATTGAGCGTTTACGCAACGACACCAACATTCAAGATGCCACCAGTAAATACGGCGTGTTTGTAGACCCGTTCTTAGATGACGACTTACGAGATGCCGGGCGTGCACAAAGCGCAGCGATCATTGATGGTGAGCTGCTGTTACCTATTGATGTGGAGGTTGATGTACTTAATCAAACCAGTGAGGCCACGTTATTACCTTATGAACTTGAAGATATCTTAGTACAAACCAGCCAAACGGGCAGTATGAAAGTGAACCCGTATCAAGCGTTTGAACCAGTACCAGCAAGGGTAACACTTACCCCAAGTGTTGATCATTGGACCCAAACACAACAAGTGTGGTCGAGCCCAATTACGCGTCGCTTTACCCAAGGAGGCGGGCGCATTCAACGTATTACCAGCCGTGTGACCGTTGAACGGGTGGGCACGCAAGTTCAGCAAGTTGAGTTTTTACGCCCTCGCTCGGTGGCATTTACTCTCAAAGGCTTTGGCCCAAATGAAAAATTAGAGTCAGTCACATTTGATGGCGTTACGGTGACTGCGGAGGCAACATCATGATAAAAGCCAATCAGCAAGGAGAAGTTACAGGGCGTTTTACCATTCCAAGTAACATTCCGGCAGGTAGAAAGCGGGTAGAGTTTACAGGCGCGGGTAAATCAAACGGCAGTGCGGTTTATACCGGCAGTGGCACCATTCGTGTTGAGACCATGCGCCAAGTAAATACCTTAATTACTCAGCGTTACGACCCACTCGCACAAACTTTTACCCTTGAGCAAAACCGCTTTATTGCGGCGGTGGACTTATGGTTTAAAGCCAAGGGCCCAGAGGCGGTACAAGTACAAATTCGCGAGGTGGTGCAAGGTGTGCCAACGCAAAATGTGCTTGCGCAAACCAGCGTAGACAGTGCTGACATTCACTTAGGTGAGCAATTTACGCGCTTTAGTTTTACGCCAGTGTACTTATTAGCCGGTCAAGAATACGCCATTGTGGTATTAACCGATGGAGCTGAGCACGAAGTGGCCATCTCAGAGCTGGGCCAATTCGACGCGCAAACAGGCTGGGTGACCAGTCAGCCTTATCAGGTAGGGGTATTACTGTCGTCGAGTAATGCCAGTACTTGGACGCCGCATCAAACGCGCGATTTAACCTTTAGGTTAAAAGCCGCCAAGTTTACTAACACAACGCAAACCCTAGATTTGGGGAGCGTGAGCGCTGAGCAAATTACCGATGTAATGGCGTTGGCTGTTGTGCAGCGGCCCAGTGCCAATACCGATGTTGAATTTACCATTAGCAGTAATGACAGTGCGTTTAGCACACAAACCTTGCAAGAATGGCAGCCAGCACAATTACCCGCGGCCTTTACGGGGCAATTAAGCGTTAAAGCCCATTTGCGCGGTAGCCAAACATTGAGCCCCATATTGTTTGCCGATAGCCAATGCGCCAAAGGCGTTGTTACCCCCTCAGCCGATTATATTTCCCGAGCGATTAATTGCCGTCGAGGCGGGCAGTTTACTGTGAGCTTTGAAGCGAATTTACCGACCAATGCCACCGTGAACGTGTTTGTTGAAAAGCAAACAGAGAGTGGTCTGAGCTGGGCTAAGTTAGAGGTCGATGCGGTACAAGAATTGGCAGACAGTTGGCAGCAAATAGATTGCCGGTTAACGAATATCGAGCAAGACAGTATACGTGTAAAACTGGTACTCACTGGCACCGCGTCAAGCAGGCCAAGAGTGCGTAATTTGAGGGCGTTTTCAACCTAAGGAGGGTCTATGACTGTAGACAATAAAACCCCACATCAACAATACCCACTGCCACACCCAACCAATCAACTTGACCAAGATGTGTTAAGACTCGCCGAAGCGCTAAAAGCCGTTGATAGCAATGTATATGCGCTACTACAAGCCGATAAAAGTGCCAACGAAGCCAGAGAAACACTTAAAAAAGCACTAGAGGAAAACGATGAAACCCTCGACGAGAAGCTAACCACTCTTGAAGACAAGCACGAAGCCCAGGTTGAAGCATCCACAAAACAAGCACGTAAACACAAGCTCAACCAATTGTTGGGCGAATCAATTTTTCCACTATAAGAGGATATTATGGCAACAATACAAAATGCCGTACAGGCCATGGTTGATAAACTGGTGACTGATATGAAAGGCAGTACACCGTTATCAGCAGAAGACCAAGCGCTCGTCAGTAATGCAATAACCAAGTTAGCAGACAACGACCGATTAGAAAAAGCCATTATTGCGGTGGCAGAAGAACACTTAGATGTTGCTACCGGTGAGCTAACGAACGCGAGTACAGTGGTACAAGAATTAAAAACACAGTTAGCGGCACAAGTCACTAATTTAGCCTTACTCCCTACGTTAGAAACAACGTTTAATACCATGTCAGATGCACTTGTCTCAAAAGTCGCAGAAGCAATCAGTGATTTACCCGCAAAATTAGTAGACCCGACATATCGATTAGCAGAGCCCGAGTTTAAATTAGACTTTTACGACAATACGACTTCTTTATTACAAAGCGGTGGCCAAACATTTGGTGCATATAACACCATTAGTTTAGTGAATTATGATGCAAATACATTTTGTGTTTATTTTGATGGGGGCAATAAAACCAGCGCTACCAATAAAGCGACGCTCATGACATTGAATGCGCAAGGTGAGGTATCGCAATCATCGAGAGCAACGCAGTTATTAACCTCTAATGGACAAGATAAATTAGGGTTGTGTGTATTACCGTCGCAAGAAACGACGTTATTTACCTATATTACGGCATCAAAGCAATTGACGGTATATAAAAGCGGTAGTTTTACAACTGAAGCGACTCAAGACACTGAGTACTTTAAAATATATCAAGATAAAGTCACCAAATGCCTATATACCGTTGATGCCAAAATTTTAAATGAATTTGATGGTCAGGTATGGGTACAAAAACGTGACCAAGTATTTAATAGCGAGAGTGAGTTTGATGCTTGGGCTGCAAGTCAAGCATTACTGCCTCTACATGAAAAGGTTTTAATCCCATACTCGAGCCATATTGACATAGACAGTCGTTCTGGTTACTCATCAGGGCTTTCATATTTAGATATTACCAGACCAAGTTTTAAAACTGAGTTAGCAATTAAAAATGGATCTTTTATTGATATACCTGTTGTTGGGAACCAAAAAATTACGCGTTATAGTCAAGAGGAGTTAGTGCATACTTCAAATTCGTATCAGTTTACTCGGAGCTTTAAAGGTAAAGTATTACTGCCAAATATTCATAAGCCAATCAAGGCAAGCTTGGAATCGGTCGTGCCGGGTAATAACCATTATCATAATAGTGAGCATTATCACTCGCATCGTGCTCCTCAGTTAATTGCTTTTTCCCCTATTCACAGGGCGCTCATTGTCTATCAATATTTTCGATTTTATAACAGCAGCAATAGTTCTGATTCTGGAAAAACACTTTGTCGCGTCTACTTTGATTAAGGAATGAATATGTTTATTTGGTGTAATGAAAAACAAGCAATAAAGTTAAACGGGACGTATTTGTTGACGCACCCTGAAACTGGTGAGCGTTGGGTTGATAGTGAACAAGCGCAGCAGTGGTATTCACAGTATGAAGCGAATTCAGTCGAGCAGGACTTAGTTACTGAAACAGAATTAACAAACGTTGAGCTGAAAAGCGTGGTAGGTGCTATTCGAACACCGTCACACTTTGTAAAAGGTCAAGAGATCAAAATAACAACCGCTGAAAATACAGATGTGACTTTGACTGGGTCTTTAGCCATTTCAGATGAAACCTTCTTGTTACCGGTATTGCGGGATGATGGCCGTCGTCTTTACTTCCCGATTGCCGTAGTGGATGGTGAGTTTACTGCTGTTTTTAACTTTCCAACATCAGGCAAATATACGGTGAGCACGGAGTTACTGAACGAAGAGTTCGCACAGCCGCGCTTTAGTGCTGACTTACTGACTTTTTACGTTGTACGTCAAACTGCAAATGCAGCCTAACGGTCAGCATTGACCTGTTTCAAACCGTAAAATTCGCTAATATACACCCATGCTAGACAACAGGCCCAACAGGGTTTGCCGCTAGCACAGTGAGCTGATTTGAAGGTTTGCTGACACAATCCCAACTTGTACTATTGAAAGCCGGTTTAGTTGACTTTTTAAGTGTAACTAAATCGGCTTTTTGTTGTGGGGTGAAGAGGGTTCAGAAAAGCATTTTTTGTAAGAGTGTGTATAAAACAAAGCCCAAAGCCTAAAGTATAAAACCTTCGTCTCCCTGAACTTGATTCAGGGTCCATGTTTTTTAGCGCTAGTGTTAAGTTACACATGGTCGTTAATACAAAAATGGATCCTGACCTGCGTCAGGAAGACAAGGGTATGGTGCGAAGTATTATAAGAAGTCATCATTTGAGTAAGTACTTAGGTAATTTAATCCATCGTCTCCCTGAACTTGATTCAGGGTCCATGTGTTTTTGAGCACTGGTGTTAAGTTACACTCGGGTGTTAATACAAAGATGGATCCTGACCTGCGTCAGGAAGACAATAATATAGGCGCATTACAATGTAGTGGTCATCATTTGAGTAAGTACTTAGGTAATTTAAATCATCGTCTCCCTGAACTTGATTCAGGGTCCATGTGTTTTTGAGCACTGGTGTTAAGTTACACTCGGGCGTTAATACAAAAATGGATCCTGACCTTCGTCAGGAAGACAATGGTGTTAGCGCATTACAATGTAGATACAAGTGGTCATCATTATTTAAGCAGAGCTCATGCGCTTTAAATCATCGTCTCCCTGAACTTGATTCAGGGTCCATATGTTTTTGAGCGCTGGTGTTAAGTTACACATGGGCTTTAATACAAAGATGGATCCTGACCTTCGTCAGGAAGACAAGGGTGTGGTGCTAAGTGTTTTTATTACGTTATAAGCTCAATAAAAAAACACTCAAAATGGTTTGCTACGGCGAATCATTCTGACTGTTTTTAAAGGGTCAGCATTGACCTGTTTCACACCGTAAAATTCGCTAATATATACCCATGCTAGACAACAAGCTCAAACGGGTTTGCAGCTAGCACAGTGAGCTGATTTGAAGGTTTGCTAACACATCTAACTTGTCCAGATAAAGCCGGTTTAGTTGACTTTTAAAGTCGCACTAAATCGGCTTTTTGTTGTGGGGTGAAGAGGGTTCAGAAAAGCATTTTGGAAAGAATGCGTATAACACAAAACCTAAAGCCTAAAGTATAAAACCTTCGTCTCCCTGAACTTGTTTCAGGGTCCATGTGTTTTGGGCGCTGGTGTTAAGTTACACATGGGCGTCAATACAAAGGTGGATCCTGACCTGCGTCAGGAAGACAAGGGTGTGGTGCTAAGTGTTTGTATTACGTTATAAGCTCAATAAAAAACATTCAAAATGGTTTGCCACGGCGAATCATTCTGACTGTTTTTAAACGGTCAGCATTGACCTGTTTCAAACCGTAAAAACCGGTAATATATACCTAAGCTGGTTAATCAAAGAAAAGATATACAACGTTGTTATTAATGAATAATAACTCGTTTTACATAGATTCCAACTCCACCAATTGAGCCTACACACTGTGTAGGCTTTTTTATGGATGCAAATAAAAGGTGCTTAAGATGAATATGTTTAATCTACTCGATATGTCAAAAGTACCATTGCCCGATAGCATCACGGTGTTGGACTATGAACAAAAGCTTAAAGAGCTAAAAGAAAAGCTATTAGCAAAACACCCTGAATTTTCAGATGCGCTGACCTTAGAATCAGAGCCACTGGCCATCATGCTAGAAATGATGGCGTATCAAGCTTTGTTATTTGACGGCAAAGTGAATGATGCCATAAAAGGTAATATGTTAGCGTCGGCGACAGGCAATGATTTAGACGCTATTGCGGCGCGATATAATTTATCTCGCCAAGCTGCGAGCTCAAATATTCATGAAAAAGAAAGCGATACGCGCTTTAGGCGTCGTATTCAAATGGTATTTGAAGGGTTAAACACCGCAGGAAGCAAGCAGGCATATCAGTTTCATGCATTATCGGCAGACCCGCGGGTGAAAGATGTGTATGTACATAGTCCGCAACCTTGCGTTGTAGAACTCACCGTATTGAGCCATGAAGGGCACGGTTTGCCCTCTACAGAGTTAGTTGAAAAACTACGCAACCATTTTGGTTTATTGCCTGATGGCAGTGGGCCAAGTGAAGAGGCGTCAAAAGTGAGGCCATTGGGCGATAAAGTGTCGATTTTCACCCCAAATGTTGTGCCGTATCATATTGAGGTTAACTTGGTGATTGCTCCCGGGCCTTCGGCATCAAGTGTTGAAGCGACCGTTAAAGCCGCGCTTGACGAATATAGTGCACAGCAAACATTACTAGGGCGAGACATTAGCCAGATGGGGCTCTTTAGTGCCATTAATCAACCGGGTGTTGAAAAAGGCCAAGTAGTAAGCCCAAGTACTGACATACAGGTACCTGCCGACTCAGTCGCACACTGCACAGGTATGGTGATTAATGCATCGGTGCGCAGAGGCGATGAATGAGTGACTTTAAAGCGTTACCCGACTTGCTGCCACACAATGCGTCACTGTTGGTGCGCTCACTGGCTGAGTTATTAACATACCCTGATAAATCACAGTTATTAAAACACATTTGGCATCCACAGGATTGCCCCGCAGAGCTATTACCTTGGCTTGCTTGGGCGTTGTCGGTAGATGATTGGAATGATGCGTGGTCTGAGCACACTAAACGGCAAATGATTGATGATGCGTTTGTCGTCCATCAATTTAAAGCCACCCCGTTTGCCTTAAAAAAAGCGTTAGATAGCTTAAACATTGAAACCGACATTCATGAATGGTGGCATCAAGTCGATGCGCAGCCCGGTACCATCGTGGTTAACGCGATGGTGAACGAAAACCTTGATAGCAACGAGGAAGGGTTACTGACCAAAGCGATGCTTGCGCAAGTAAAACGCATTATTGATACCGTTAAACGCGCTTCTATTCATGTTGAAGTGCAGTTGGGTATTTCGTTAAAAGAACAATTTGGTATGGGAATACATGCCAGTGCAGGGACGGGGTTACTCTCCAAGGAAGGCGTCTTCAACGGAGTAAGGCCAGATGCGGGGTATATTGATTTAGCCGCGTCGCTTAATGCTCAACCTGGTATTGGGTCTTTGCAACAACAAGGCGACTTTAACGGTGTGACACCGGATGACACTGAGGCAACGCTTGGCGCTGTACTAGCAGGTCAAAAAGGGATTGGCGCGTTAGAACATAGCCTTGATATGACGGGGGTGGTGCCAAATGCAATGGCCACAGGCTTAAACTTATGTGGTTATGGCCAAGTGAATATTACAGCAATGGAGGCGCAAGCGAGCTGGAAAGGTGTATGGCCTGAGTCATGTGTTGCTACTACGGTGGTGTCAGCTGCATTATCTCAACTTCAACTTACTTATTTTACTCTACAAGGAGCGACGTAAATGTCTGCATTAACCTTGCAATTTACTCAAGCTGGTTTAGACGCGTTAATGACCGCCACACAGCGCGGTTTTAAAGGCAAAATCAGCCATATGGCATTTGGTGACAGTGACTACACACCAGATAAAACTCAAACAGCGCTTAAAGGCGAAAAAGAACGGGTCGCCATTGCCGACACTGATTATTCCGATGGCGAAGGCAGCAGCTTAAAAATAGCAGGTAAGTTTGATGCACCCATTGAATACCCTATTCGCGAGATTGGAGTATTCATTGAATCACCAAACTACAGTGGTGAAGGTGAGCCTGAGCTGATTTTATTGGGGGTGTACTCAAAACCAAACACCACGTTAGGGTACCGTACACCCGATGTAAAAGTACTCCAGTGGCTAACCTTATCGTTGGCGCAGCTACCATCAGAGAGTGTTGAGGTAAAGGTCGGCGTTGATAATCTGAACTTGATTGTGGATAGAGAGTTGGCTGATATGACCTTGGTTCAACTCAACACCATGCAACGCCAAATTGAACAAGAGCTGCGCTTAGTTGCACTTGAACAAGCTTAGTCTTTAAAGTTAAGGAAATACGATGTCAAATCAAGAAAAACCCATGAGCCAAAGGCTCACGGACGTGGTGGTCGCCGCCGACAACCTAACGCAAACCGTACAAGATAAAATTGGCAGTATTGATGCTACCGTTGCTGCAAAATCAGCAGAGGTTGATCAAAAAATCGCAAGTGCAGAAACAGAGTTTAATAATTGGAAAAATTCAATTGTAGAAACAATCAATGGCATTGATGTAACGAAAATAGGCAATGAAAAACACTTTTCATTTGAGCGAATACTTAGCGCTGGAGGGTACACTCGCGAAACTGATGGGCCTGATTCTGCTTATCCGCGTTGTTCAACCCCTCAACCTCCATATTACATAAATATGTTGGAGTTTAAGTCAGGAGCGAACCACCTGACTTATGGCGATTATGGAGACTACTTCAAAATTGAATTTATGATGTGCCACCGAGGTATGTTTGCATCAGAGGGATATACAGATCATTTAATATTTACAGGGACTTCTTATCAAGACTCCGTTGCGTGTCAGCTAGAAGTTAAAAAAATAGCGAACGACAGCAGCTTAAGCGTGTTTATTTCAGAGCCAAATAATCTAGAAAAAGAAATTCCGCTCACGAATGCTATGGAAGGGACGGTTTTACCTGTTTCATATCGCTCGATTGGACAAGGGTACAACCAAGGCTTTGCGAGAGTGTCATTAAAAGTTGATACACGCCCGCACTGTGGTTCAACTCGCGCTATTTCAGTTGACACAAAATATACATCGAACTCAGGTCAGCCTGTTGTAAATTATATAACGCAAGAAAAACCGACATGGGAGCAATAATCATGGAAAAAGATTTAAGTTCATTAGAATCACAAATGCCTATTGAAGATATCTTAGAGTTTGGTAAATGGTCGACAGTTAAGGCGATACGAGATGCCAATTTAAAAGCGACAGATTGGTATGTTACAAAAAGCCAAGAAACAGGTGAGGTTTTAACTGAGGAATTTAAAAGCTACCGTCAAGCACTGCGTGATATTCCTCAAACATATACAAATCCTGATGATGTTGTTTGGCCAGTAAAGCCGGTAATGTAACCCCTTCGGTCGTATCGTCCGCCCTAAATTTCCAGCCATTCTGGCTGAGCTTTTAATCAGAGAATCACTATGAATCAACGTAGTACCCTAGTACGAAAGGTACTTGAGTGCCTCACGTCTGGACTTGACGGTATCGCTCAGGTAGGGCTGTTAAAGCCGAGCATGCCGTATCCAGATTTAACGCAAGTCGCGCAAGTATGTGTGCAAGTCTTAGCTGAGCGTCAAGCCAGTGAGTTGCAAGCAAAAGGCGCCGACGCTGGCGTCACTTACGGGCCAACGTCAAATAAGAATTTGAGCCCTAACCCGCTCGATAGACGGGTATTAACATTGCAACTGGACTTAGAAGTAGAGCACACCGACAGTGATGCACTGCTGACGCGTTTAGATGGGGTGATTGAGCGATGTGAAGCGCTGATGCAGGCGGACGATATGGCCACTCCTTGGCAGTTTTTTATTCCGTACAATATCGACTTTGCGTTTACTAAACAGCCGAGCAGTGTGATTGGTAAAGCGACGTTAACTTGGCAGTTTTATTACCAAGTTGAGATTCTTGAAGTCTGTGATTTACCGCCTATCAGTGAAGTGTATTTAGGCCCTGAAGGGGGCGAACATTGGCTTATTGCCAAAACCCCAGCAGCGGTTGAGACGCCATCAGGCAATGGGAGTGCTTAATTATGATAGCCAACCCATTACAAACCAATTTAGCCCAAGCCGACATGCAGCATCGGCTCGCTAAGTTAATTTCGTTAGGCACAGTGAATGAGGTGGATTACGAAAAAGCGCTAGTTAGAGTCACCATTGGTGATTGGTTAACCTCTTGGTTGCCTTGGCTTACAGCGCAAGCGTTTAACGACTTAACTTGGCAAGCCCCTGAAGTGGGGGAGCAAGTGGTGGTATTGGCCCCGTGCGGTGACTTAGCCCAAGGGGTGGTGTTAGGGAGTTTATATCAACAAGACCACAACCTTGAAAAAGTGGCCAGTGATGTAGCAAAAGAGAGCCGTCAACACGTGCAGCGCACGGTGTATCAAGACGGCTCAATGGTTGAATACGACCGCGAAAAGCATCGCTACTATATTGATATAAAAGGTGAAGAGGCAACTGTCGATGTTGTATCTGCCGGAACTCTTAATATAACCACTGAAAAAGATATCACCGTAATTACCTCCGCTAATGCCACGGTTAATGCAACACAAAACATCACGGTTTCAGCCACTGAAGCGCTTAAGTTATCTGGTAAAACAGTCGACATTAGTGCAACTGGGGGAGATGTGAAGGTGGACGCAAGTGCCGGGATCGGGATTAAAGCGGCTGACACATTAAAGCTCAATGGTGCAAATATCAGTGCACAGGAGTAAGTATGCCAGCAATCTCATTAGATGGTGCGATGACCAATGTTCACGCGCTGTTTTTACCGGGTAAAGCCAGTGCAACACAGGGCAGCTTTACCGTGGCGGGTAAGCCAGCGCTCAGAGAAGGTGACCCCATTAGTACGCATGTATTGTCGACAGACCCAAGTGTAAAGCATGAAGGCAAGGCGATATCTGCGGGCGCAGGCAGCTTTACCATTGAAGGTAAAGCGGTTGCTCGTATTGGCGACCCAACCAACTGTGATGGGCAATTGGCGCAAGGTGAAGGTGGGTTCACTGTAGGTGGGTAATTTTTAACTTACGTTCGTTTTATATAGACCTACGGTCAGACATAAAAGGCAATCATATGCTTGGCATGAACGCAAAAACAGGTAAGCCCCTTTCTGGGGTTGAGCATTTAAAGCAGAGTATTCAAGACATTGTTACCACACCGATTGGTAGCCGTGTGATGCGCAGAGATTACGGCTGTGGCTTATTTGATTTACTCGATAGCCCATATTCAACCAGCATGGTGGGTGATATTACCTTGGTGATATCGAATGCACTGGAAAAATGGGAGCCGCGTTTTGAACTTGAGTCAGTCGCGGTACAACCGACCAGTTCGGGTAAGCTCTCAATCGATATTAGCGGCTTATATTTAATCAATGGTGAGCCGGTGCTCATCGAAGGTATTCAAATTTAAACCAGGAGATTACGACCCTATTTTGGTAAGTAAATCCTAACTTTTAACTTTAAAAAGCCACGTTCAGCGTGGCTTTTTTGTTTCTAACTGACATACCCTTAAAGGAGATTCATATGTCAAAATTTCTACATGGTGTAGAGGTAATCGAGGCGCAATCAGGCACTCGTCCAATTAAAACAGTAAAAAGCTCAGTAATTGGCTTGATAGGTACAGCGCCTTTTGCAGATGAAGACGCGTTTCCTTTAAATACGCCAGTATTGATTGCTGGTAAGCGCGCTGAAGCCGCAAAGTTAGTTAACCCTGAAAATGCGGATTTTAAAACGCGTTTACAGACTTTACGTGATGCGGCACTCGCTACTGAAGTTTCTGACTTTAAAAAAGCGAATGGCAATGTTGAGCCGACGGCTGATGAGCTTAAAGCATTAACAGATAAAGTTGAAAAAGCAGTTGATGATGTTGAGTATGACCGTAAAGGTACGCTAGTACCAGGTGTTGACGGTATTTTCGACCAAGCAGGTGCCGTAATTATTGTTGTACGTGTTGCTGATGGTACTGAAGCTGCTGTTACTCAAAATATCATTGGTGGCGTTGCTGCTGACGGTTCATTTGAAGGTATGCAGGCATTCCTTGGTGCTGAATCTGTTGTGGGTGTTGCACCGCGCATTTTGGTTGCACCTGGGTATACACATCAAAAAGATGGCACAGAGAAAAACCCAGTTGTTACCGATTTAGTTGGTATTGCTGAGCGTTTACGTGCCGTTATCATTGCTGATGGGCCAAACTCTGATGACGACGCAGCAAAAGCATACCGTAAAGACTTTGGTTCACGCCGAGTTTTTGTGGTTGACCCAGCAGTTAAAGTGTTCCGCGATGGTAAATCAGTTGTAGAACCAGCCAGTGCACGTGTTGCAGGCATGATTGCAAAATCAGATAACGACCGTGGTTTCTGGTGGAGCCCAAGTAACACCAATATGAATGGTATTGTGGCGACAGCTCGCCCAATCGATTTCCAACTTGGTGATGCAAATGCCCGTGCTAACTTACTGAACGAAAACGAAGTAGCAACAATTATTCGTCAAAACGGCTTTAAGCTTTGGGGTAACCGTACGTGTTCTGACGACCCTAAATGGGCGTTCTTATCAGTTGTTCGTACAGCTGACATGATCAACGATTCACTACTACGCGCTCAC
The DNA here is from genome assembly GCF_005886875.1 of Pseudoalteromonas aurantia. Taxonomy (GTDB): domain Bacteria; phylum Pseudomonadota; class Gammaproteobacteria; order Enterobacterales; family Alteromonadaceae; genus Pseudoalteromonas; species Pseudoalteromonas aurantia_A. The sequence continues at coordinate 39,199 of NZ_PNBY01000008.1, forward strand.
ATGTGGGCCGTTGACCGTAACATCACTAAAACATACATCGATGATGTTGTACAAAGTGTGCAAGGTTACCTTGATAGCCTTAAAGCACAAGGTGCAATTTTGGGTGGTGAAATTTGGGCTGATGAAGAGCTAAACACACCAATCAATATTCAAGCCGGTAAAGTGTATTTCAGCTTTGATTTCACGCCACCAACACCCGCTGAGCACATTACATTCAAAAGCATCCTTACTAACAACTACCTAGAGGAAATCGTATAATGGCAACATCTCCTAAAATTCTAAAAAAGTTTAAATTATTTGTTGATGGTAAGGGCTACCTTGGTATCGCAGATGAAATCACGCTGCCAAAAGTAACGGTTAAAACACGTGAAGTGACGTCTGGTTTTCAAGCGCCAATCGAACTTGATGTGGGCCAGCTTGAGAAAATGGAAGGCACAATCACATTACTTGAGTACAACGCAGACCTATTAAAACTGATGGGTGGCTGGGCTGATATTACTAAGCCACTTGTTGCACGTGGTGCAATTCAAGCACAGGGCGAAGCGCCAGTACCGGTAAAAGTTACACTGTCTGGTTTCTTCAAAGAAATGGATATGGGCAACTGGAAAGATGGCGAAGAAGCCAAGCTGACTATGCAGTATGCAGTACAAAAATATAAATTAGAAATTGGCGCAGACGTCATTTACGACATCGACTTAGGCAATGATGTTCGCATCGTAAACGGTGTTGACCAAATGGCGTTACTTCGCACAGCAATTGGAGCTTAATAAGTTATGACAGATATCATTAAACTGACTTTCCCAGTCACGGTCGACGCGCATGAGTATGCAGAGCTTAAAATGAGACGACCAAAGGTACGTGATAGATTAATGGTAGACAAAACGGATTTAAGTGAATCAGAAAGCGAAATTCGTTATTTCTCACATTTGTGTGAAGTGTCTCCAGATGTAATTGAAGAATTAGACTGGAGTGACTTTGTCAAACTAAGAGAAAAGCTACAGGCTTTTCTCGTATCCCGCCCAAGCGCTTAAAAGCCATGGTTATAGCCCTCGCAAAATATACCGGGTGGGGCTTACAAGAATTAAACGGCTTAACTGAACCAGAACTTTGTGACTGGTTTGAAGCGGCCGTTGACTATAAAAATGAAACGGAGGCAGGTCATTGACCTGCCTTTTTTACTGCTAAATTCAATACCTTTTCTAATAAAAGGCTAAGCAAAATCGCAATCGCTCATCTTAATAGATTAGCGAGTTAAACACTTAACGTATTGTTATTTCGCATATCTTTTTCAATTCTATCGGCCCTCGGCCCATTATTTCACGCTTGTTATTTCAGTTATGTACGCGCCTTGCTATTGAAGCAGGCAGGTTTACTGGCAGGCAAGTATTCAGCTCACTTCTTTGCATCTCCCAGGTATAGCTATGAAACGTCACGGATCATCCGATCAAAAACGCGGTGCGAAAAAAAAATCTCCCGCAGTCAGTAAAAAAAAGGCGAATACAGCCAATAAAGTTAAAAATAAACTACCTAAGGTTCAGCAAAATCAAGCCGATTCGGCAAAAGAGCTCGGGCAGGCCGTACAAAGCATGAAAGCCTCAGGTGCCATACTTAAACCTAACTCAATTGCGCCTATTTTAACGCAATTGGCCAAGTTTAACCTTAATCAGGTCATGGCCGATAATGGTAATGTGCTTAAGCAACAACTGCTTAGTTTAAGTAAAGCAGCGACACAGAATACAGGAAATAATGGTGCAATACAGGCACTAGAAAATCAGAAAAACGCCGCACAAGCAAAAGCACAAGAGGCTACCTCAGCGGCGGCAACTGAATTATCCGCACAGATGAGCCAAGGAGCCGATTTATCGCAGGCGATAGCCGGATTGAGTCAGCATGTGAAAGGATTAGACTTTAGCGATTTTCAGCATGTGGTAAAACAAGATTTATCTGGGTTAAAGCAAGCACTGCCAGAAATTTCTAACTCGGTAGATATTGCGGGTTTAACGGATGTGATTGCCCAGCATAGTGCTGCATTTTCAGCCAGTGGTGGTGAGCAAGTATTATCTCAGCAACTCGACTTATTAGCGTCGACTGCACCGCAAGTTTTAAATGCGTTGAATATGCCAGAAGCGGCAGAGTCACTTAAAACGGGGTTGGCGACTTTTAACCAGCTCGATATCCCAGGCATGATGGATGGCGACTTGTCGAGCCTAACAGCCACAGCACCACAAGTGTTAGAGAATATGGGATTCGGCCAAGCGGCCAATATGGTGGGTAAGGCACTGCCTGTGCTCGATAAGTTAGACGCTGGCGCAGTATTGCAGGGCGACTTAAGCTCTTTGGCTGATGCAGCTCCTGCTGCACTTGATGCGTTAAACATGCCGCAAGCGGCACAAACAATCGAAAACATGTTACCTGCATTGCACAGCATTGATGCCGGTGCCATTATGCAAGGCGATTTAAGCTCGTTAAAAGATGCAGCGCCAGAGCTCATAAAAGCAGTGGATATTGACGCGCTTAATCAGTCGATTGTGCAAAATATTCCAGCGCTCTCTCAGCTTGACTTAGCAGGCGTTGTTGAAGGGGATTTAAGCAGTTTATTAAAAACGGCTCCCGATATTTTGCGAACGGCCGACTTTGGTGGTGCGGCCGATGCAATGCAAACTGTTATGCCTGCATTGCAGCAGTTAGACATGAAAGGGCTTATGAATGGAGATTTAAGCTCTTTAAAAGATGCGGCTCCTGAATTGATAAAAACCCTTGATTTAGAGGGTATACACCAGTCAATTACACAAAGAATACCTGCGCTAGAGCAGTTAGATTTAGCCGGTGTTGCCCAAGGTGATTTAAGCAGTTTACTCGATACGGCTCCTGATATTTTGCGCTCTGCTAATTTTGGGGGGGCCGCAGATGCAATGCAAACTGCGTTACCCGCGCTTAAGCAGCTTGATCCACAGGGGATCATGAGCGGTGACTTATCATCGCTTGAAAAAGCTGGGCCAGAATTACTGCGCAACTTTGACTTTGGCGCAGCCGCAGACGTGCTTGAGCACGCCATGCCAGCAATGTCAAAGCTGGACATGAATGGTTTAATGCAGGGTGATTTAAGCTCACTGATGGACGCTGGACCCGATGCATTACGCGCATTCGGCTTGGGTGATGCAGCAGACAAATTTGGCGAAGCATTGCCCGCGCTGAAACAACTCGATATGAAAGGGATCGCCAGTGGCGATATTTCAACATTATTAGACGCAGGCCCTGGCTTATTAAACTCGTTAGGGTTAGAGGGCGCTGCGGGCATGATGGAATCGGCCTTACCTGCGTTAAAGCAGCTTGATGTAAAAGGCATTATGGGCGGAGACTTAGACTCGTTACTCAGTGCAGGACCTGATTTACTCAATGCCTTTGGTTTTGACGGTGCGGCCTCGTTTATGCAAGATCACGCCGCGACGTTGGCGAAATTAGATTTTAAAGGGATTTTAAAAGGCGACTTATCATCAATAACGGGCGCACTCCCTGATTTACTCAACGGGTTTGGTTTAGGGGGGATTGCCGACATGTTCTCTGGCGGGGAAGCTGAGACTGACTTTGAAGCCCCTGACGAAGAAGAGAAGGAAAAAAAGAAAAAGCCTAAAAAGCGTAAAAATAAAGGCGGTAAAAAAGGCAACCGACGTAATAAAAAAGGCCGTGGTAATAAAGGCAAAGGGCGAGAGTCCCAACGAGAAGATGATCTCTCTGATGAGAAAAAGTCACTCAAAAGCAATAAAAAGCCATGGGCAAAAGACACTTCTTTTAAAACGAAGGAGTCAGCCAAGGTAAAAGCAAAACCGGCAAATAAGCCAAAGCTTTCTGTTATTGATGGCGGTTTGTCAGACGCTGAAAAAAATCAGCTGGCGAAAAAAACACCATCTCAGACTAAAGCAAAAGCAGCGAATACCAAGGCGTCGAATACAAAATTGGGTAAACCGATGGCGGCTAATGACCCGATTTTTAGTAAGCCGAAAAAAGGGTTGTTTAAAGGCAAAGGGCTCATTAAGGGGATCACCAGAAGCCCACTTGGTAAGCTATTTGGCCGTTTGGCAGCACCGGTGACGGCTGCAATGGGTGTTATGGATGTGGCGTCAACTTTATCTGATAACAGCCTAACAAAACAGGAAAAATCAGAGCAAGTTGGACAGGCTGCGGGCAGTGCGGGTGGTGCTTTAGCCGGGGCCGCAGCGGGTGCCGCAATTGGTTCAGTGATCCCCGTGTTTGGTACTGCGATTGGTGGCATTGTTGGTGGTGCGTTAGGTGCCTTTGGTGGTGAATCATTAGGCGGTATGTTAGGTGGCTGGTTTGGCAGTACGTTAGACGAGTCTGATGAAAAGTCAGAAGCGAAATCTACTGAAAAAGCGGATACTACGCAGACAAACCAACAAACACCCAACCAAGTAAAAGAGGGTGCTACAGCCAAAGATCTCGCAAACACCAAGGATACGACCCCCCTTAAAACTGATGATGTGGCTGCAAGTAAGAAAGTTGACGCACCGTCAGAAAAGACAAGCAGTATTTTCAGCAGAATAATGGCAAATCCAGTAACGAAAATGCTTGGTGCGACGGGTATTGGCGCAGCATCTGGTGCATTGGGTAGTTTAGTTGGGGGACTATTTTCTGATTCTCCAGAAAAGGAGAAATCGACGCAAGGCGGGAATACAAGCGACACTGCATCAGTGACTGGCAGCTCAGAAAGTCATGCTGAAACATCGTTAGATTATGTAAAAAATAACGTCATTAATGAAGTCAACATGTTTGCAGGTATTGCGGCTGAGATGGAGAAAAGTGCCGGTATTAAAAATGGACCGATGAGCAAGCTATCAAATGTTGGTGGTGGCGTTAGTGATCTGCTAAATGGCCATACGATACTCAATGCTGCCAATGATGATTCACTGTCATTAAAGCAAAAAGCGACGACGATGGCTGGAACCGCAGCAGGTTGGGGGGCGAGTGAATGGGTTTCCGATAAAATGGGGAAATTTAAAAACCGAACTGTTCGCATGTTTGCGCCCGTTGCCGGATATGCGACCAATGCATTAGTAGGTGCCCTAGGTGGTAATTTTTCAGGTTGGTTAACTGAGACGATATTTGGCAAAGATAAAGCCAATGAAGTTAAAACACCGCAGTTGTCTAATGGTGCACAAGCCTCGGGAGCAGACTTAAAAGCAGCCTCTTTGGCAGCGACGCCGAACAATAATACCGCAACAGGAAAATCAAACCGAACCGCAACTACGGGTGGCAGTGTCACCGTCAATGCAAACATTACTGTGAACACCACCCCTGGCATGTCGGCGATTGAAATTGCTGAGCAAATTAAACAGGTGCTTGAACAAAAACAAGTGCAAGCACAACGAGATCTGCGTACTCGATATATTGATGAGGTAGCTTAATGGAAAAAGTAGTCAATGCATCACACATGATGCAATTAGGGGAGTTTAAGTTTTCTGTTGGAGGGGCTGCTTTTGACAATTTAAAGTTCAATACAGACTACCGCTGGAAAACACAAGACTCTCAAACTGAAGATAGCAGCCCTTCAATGCAGTTTGTGGGTGTTGGGGATCAAACGTTAAGTCTTACGGGCACAATTTACCCTCAATTGGTAAAAGATGGCCTGACACAGGTCGACAAAATGCGCGCAGAGGCAATCACTAAATTGCCTTTAAAGCTGACTTATGTGCAAGCAAGTGGCAAGTCAGATCCCAGTGTGGGGCGTGTACTGGGCAACTGGATAATAATGTCGATCAGTGAAGATAGAACCCTATTTTTAAACGATGGTATCCCACGAGAAATTAAGTTCTCTATGGAATTAAAGCGCCATGATGCAAACACCAAGTAATGAGGGAAGGCAATGAATGGAGTAACTTATATTACCCGAGATGGGGACTGCTTAGACCATATTTGCTGGCGTCATTATGGGCGCAGCAGTGGCATGGTTGAATTAGTGCTAGAAGCAAACCATGGACTGGCTGAAAAAGGTGGTATTTATGCTGAAAATATCGCCATATTTTTGCCTGAAGTGATCACGAAACCGATTGCTGACAACGTTATTAATATTTGGGATTGAGGGAAGGATTATGGGTTTACAGCCTCAGTATTCAATTAAAGCAAACGGTAAAGAAGTGGCTGAACGTTTGCGAGACAGACTGGTTGAAGTGCGGGTTAGCCTGAAAACGGGGCTACAAAGTGACACTTGTTATGTCAGGTTTGATAACCTAGGCACAGCACCAATCCAAGAACCAAAAGCGACAGATATTGTTGAAATTGCGATGGGGTATAAAAATGGCGCGGCGGATAAGTCGGCAAAACTATCGCCTTTAGGTGCATTTGAAGTGGGCGAATACAGTGTGTCAGGCCCTGTTCGTTCACTCGAGTTATTCGGCAATAAAATGCTGTGGCACACAGGTCTTAAAACCCCGAAACAAAAATCTTGGCCTGATGACCCGAGCACCCCCCAAAAGTTGGGTGATTTAGTGTCTGATATTGCTGCTGAGCATGGTTTAGACCCAAAAGTAGGCCCTGATTTTACAAGTATTGAACTGCCACATATTGAGCAAAGTGAAAGTGATTTACAATTGCTGACTAAGCTTGCAGAGCAATATGATGCGGTGCTCAAAATAGCACAAGATAAACTCATTTTTATGGCAAGAGGTACAGGCAAGTCGTTGTCAGGTAAACCACTCAAAGAAGTTGAAATAGATGTTGGCCAATTATTGTCTTGGCACTATATGCAAGATGCTTATCGTAAAGTTGGCGAAGTCAAAGCGTATTTTTATGATCAGAATGAAGCCAAGCGCAAACAAGTGAAAGCAGGCAAGGGCGCGCCAGCCACTACTCTACCTTATGTTTATGCAGATGAAGCCTATGCAACGCAAGCGGCCACAGCCAAACATAACCGGTTAAATCGCAGTGCCAAGTCCATGAGAGCAAAAGTCATTGGTGATCCCGCGATTGGTGCAGGAGCCGTTGTTAAAATCGTCAACACCCAAACCACTGTAGACGGTAAGTGGTATGTCAGTGAAGTTGAACACTGCATTAATGGTGAGGGGTTTGCCTCTTATTTATTGTGTGAGCAAATTGCGTCTTAGCGCGTTATCTACAATATTGTTTGATTTGAGCGTTTACTAATCGCAATACCCTTAGACCCTTTCAAGAATATTTTAAAGGCTTGATATCACTTTAAGCCTTTTACGCTCTACTTTTTACATTCTGAATATATTGAATTTTAGTGTGCTTAAGCGAATGTCTGTGGCGCGCATACCCCTCTTCTATACATCCTACCTAGACACTCCTTTCTCCATATAGGCTATCCTCGTTTGCAAAAACGGGCTCTGGCCTCCTTCCACTTTTAATTTCTTCATACACAATTTATTGTCATTTCCAATTTGAGTTATTTTAGCTTTTTCATTATGCGCTTAGTAACACACCCACCCCAAATAAGGCTAACAATCCCCCTATTATCATGTTACGTGTGATCGCTTCTTTTTTAATGAACGCGAGTGCCATTACCATTAATGGTGCGGTTGCTAAAATAGTTTGTGCAATAGCAGGGTCGGTATTTTTTACCGCGCCGAGCTGTAACCAAAGGCCAATAAAGGTGCCAAAGAACACCGCGATAAATAACCATTTTTTATTGCTGATCCCTTTGAGTCTGATGGCTTTGCTTAGGCTGTGTTCCTTTAAAAATGCCACTAAAATAGCCACAGCGAACGTGCCAGACAGCAAGCGGATCATCGCTGCCCATAGGCTACTGGTTGCTTCATCGCCCATACCTGCCTTTGACATCACCATCCCCGCGGCTTGGCAACTGGCTGCAATTATGGCAAATGCGACGCCGAATTTGTATTGTTGTTTGTCAACCTTGGGTAAAGCACGGTTTGGCTTGATAGCTAAAATAACCCCAACAGTGGTGATGGCTATGCCAAACCAAGCGACGGTGTTTAAGTATGTGCCCAAAATGATAATATTGAGTATCCCCGCGATGGCTGGTGCCAACGATTCAATGACTAAGGTTCTGGCGGGGCCTATGTTTCTTAGCGCTGCAAAATAGGCGCTGTCTCCAATAGCGATACCAACAATGCCACTTGCGATTAACCATAGCCATGCATTAGCGTGACTGGGTAGTGCACTGTCCTGTAATAGTACTAAAACAACACACATCATGGCACATGCCATAACGCCTTTACTGACATTTAGCTCAAAGGGTGACAGTGTATGACTAAATCGCTTATAAATAATTGTAGAGCACGCCCACACCAACGCAGCACTCAGTGCTGCAATCTCACCTAACCCAATATTTAACATACCTTCCCTTTAATTTATGTTTGTTATTATTCTTTTAATGTGGATAATAACGCTCATGTTGTTTAGACGTCTGTACATCTAGAGGTTGAAATTTCTGTCGTTGCGTTCATAATAACAGAGTATTCTAAACTCAGGAGAACCGTGTGCCGATCACAGTCAAAGACGAATTACCCGCTATTTTGCAGTTACGTCAAGAAAATGTGTTTGTAATGCCAAAAAGTCGTGCAAAGTCGCAAGAGATCCGCCCGATGCGTTTGGCCATTTTAAACTTGATGCCTAATAAAGTAGAAACGGAAGTTCAGTTTATTCGTTTACTGGCTAATTCTCCTTTGCAGGTAAATGTTGATCTGTTGCGGCTAGACACTCACCGCAGCTCTGAAAATTCAGAGCATCACTTAGATATGTTTTATCGTTATTTCTCAGATGTAAAAGACCACAATTATGATGCACTTATTGTGACGGGCGCACCGTTGGCACATTTAGAATATGAAGATGTAACATACTGGAGTGAACTACAAACCTTTTTTGATTGGGCTGAGAACCATGTGACGTCAACGTTGTTTTCTTGTTGGGCTGCCCATGCAGGGTTATTTCATCACTATGGATTAAAACGAGAGCTTAAAAAGAATAAACTGTGTGGTGTGTTTAAACACCGTTGTTACTTTGAACATGGTGCGTTGACGCGAGGCTTTGACGACGAATTTGTGGTGCCGCATTCTCGCTATGGTCATATTGATGCAGAAAAAATTGATAACAATGATGATTTAATTACTCTTGCTGGCTCAGAAAGGGTCGGGGCGTATTTAATTAAGAATCAATCTGGGAGCCAAGTTTACTTAACGGGTCACCCTGAATATGATGCTAATACATTGCAAAAAGAATATACCAGAGATCTGAGCAAAAGTGCCGATGCTGCTATGCCTGAGGGATACTTTCCCGATGATAATGCAGACAAACGGCCATCTAAAACGTGGCAAAGTCATGCCTTTTTGTTATTCTCGAACTGGCTGAACTACTATGTTTACCAAACCACGCCATATGATATTAATCTCGTTAGCCAAGATGTAAGGACTAACAGCTATGCCGAATAATTTACCGTCGAATAAAAGCGCAGCTTTAACCGAGGCAATGAAGAACCGTATTCTGATCCTAGATGGTGCAATGGGTACCATGATCCAGCAATATAAATTTGAAGAAGAAGACTATCGTGGAGCGCGCTTTAGAGATTGGCATGTGTTGATCAAAGGCAATAACGATTTATTGAGTTTGACTAAACCAGAGGTGATCAGAGATATTCACAGTCAGTTTTTAGCATCTGGTGCAGACATTATTGAAACAAATACCTTTAATGCCACGACCATTTCAATGGACGATTACGAAATGGCTAGCCTTAGCCGTGAAATCAATATTGAGTCGGCGAAATTGGCAAGAGCGGTGTGCGACGAATTTACCGCACAAAACCCAGATAAACCTCGCTATGTCGCGGGCGTGTTAGGGCCGACGTCAAAAACCTGTTCAATTTCTCCGGATGTAAATGACCCAGGTTATCGCAATATTACCTTTGATAAACTAGTTGAGGCCTATGTTGAGTCAACGCTTGCTTTAATGGAGGGAGGCGCGGATCTCATTTTAATCGAAACCATTTTTGATACATTAAATGCAAAAGCAGCCTCGTTTGCTGTTGAAGAAGCGTTTGAGCAAGCGGGCGTTACCTTGCCAGTGATGATCTCAGGTACTATTACCGATGCATCTGGTCGCACGTTATCAGGTCAAACAACCGAAGCGTTTTATAACTCTATTCGTCATATAAAGCCTATTTCAATAGGACTAAACTGTGCATTAGGACCTGATCTGCTACGTCAGTATGTGGTGGAATTATCACGAGTGTGCGAGACATTTACGTCGGTTCATCCGAACGCCGGTTTACCTAATGAATTTGGTGAATATGACCTAGAAGCGGATGAAATGGCGAAAGAAATTATAGATTGGGGTAAAGAGGGCTACATTAATATTGTTGGAGGCTGTTGTGGGACGACGCCTGCGCATATTAAAGCCTTTGCTGATGGCCTTACAGGTCTACAACCTCGTGCATTACCTAAACTAGATATACGTATGCGTTTGGCTGGTCTTGAAGCCTGTAATTTGAATTAGGAAGTCGTCAATGAGTCAAGCAACAGCAGTATTTACCAATGTTGGTGAACGTACAAATGTCACAGGTTCAGCGCGTTTTAAACGCCTCATTCTAGAAGAAGATTATGAAACAGCACTGGGTGTTGCCCGTGAACAGGTAGAAAGTGGCGCACAAGTGATTGATATCAACATGGATGAAGCCATGTTGGACTCAAAAGCGGCGATGGTGAAGTTTTTAAATTTGATCGCCTCAGAGCCTGATATTTCTCGTGTCCCTATTATGGTCGACTCCTCTAAGTGGGAAGTCATTGAAGCGGGTTTAAAATGTATTCAAGGTAAGGCCATTGTTAACTCTATCTCTTTGAAAGAAGGGGAAGAGTCTTTTATTCGTCAAGCAAAAATAATTAAACGTTTTGGTGCTGCAGCCGTTGTAATGGCGTTTGATGAAACAGGCCAAGCGGAAACAGAAGATCGTAAGTTTGAAATTTGTCAGCGCTCATATCGTATTTTGGTTGACCAGTTAGGTTTTCCACCTGAAGACATTATTTTTGATCCGAATATTTTTGCTGTGGCAACCGGTATTGAAGAACATGACAATTATGCGGTTGAATTTATTGAAGGCACACGCCGGATAAAACAAGAGTTACCGCATTGTAAAGTGTCGGGTGGGGTATCGAACGTCTCGTTTTCGTTTCGTGGTAATAACCCGGTTCGTGAAGCGATTCATTCGGTGTTTTTATACCATGCTATCAAAGCTGGTATGGATATGGGGATTGTAAATGCAGGGCAACTTGCGGTTTATGATGATATTCCACAAGAACTCAGAAAAGCAGTTGAAGATGTGGTACTCAATACTGACCCTGGTGCTGGTGAGCGGCTGGTGGAGCTTGCACCGAAATATTCAGGTATGGCACAAGCTGAAAAGGTTGAAGATCTAGAATGGCGTACTTGGCCAGTCGAAAAGCGCCTTGAACATGCTTTGGTTAAAGGTATTACTGATTATATTGATGAAGATACTGAAGTGTGTCGTGCCAGTATGGATAAGCCCATACAAGTTATTGAAGGGCCATTAATGGATGGCATGAATGTGGTTGGTGATTTGTTTGGTGCAGGTAAAATGTTTTTACCTCAGGTGGTTAAATCTGCACGGGTAATGAAACGTGCTGTTGCCTACCTTGACCCTTTCATTGAGGCAGAAAAAGAAGAAGGCGCAACCAACGGTAAAATCATCATGGCGACCGTAAAAGGGGACGTGCATGATATTGGCAAGAACATTGTTGGCGTGGTCTTACAGTGTAATAACTACGAAGTGGTTGACCTAGGTGTAATGGTACCTGCAGAGAAAATTTTGCAAACGGCCATAGACGAAAATGCCGATGTCATCGGGCTTTCTGGGTTAATTACGCCATCGCTTGATGAAATGGTACATGTTGCTAAAGAAATGAAGCGTCGAAACTTTGAATTGCCATTACTCATTGGCGGTGCAACTACATCAAAAGCACATACGGCGGTTAAAATTGAACCTCAGTATGATGAAGGCGTGGTGTATGTGAATAATGCCAGTCGTGCGGTAGGTGTGGTATCGAATTTATTGAGTAAAACGCAAAAGAGCGAGTTTTTAACGAAAACAGCGGCTGAGTATACCAAAGTTCGAGAGCAGCAGGCCCGTAAAAAGCCACGTTCAAAACCGGTAACATTGCAACGCGCGCGCGATAATGCCATTCAAATTGATTGGAAAAACTATACACCACCAGTCCCGAAAACGTTAGGGGTAACCGAGTTTCGCGATGTGAGCATCAAGACATTACGTAAATATATTGACTGGACTCCGTATTTTATGACGTGGTCATTAGCAGGTAAATACCCGCGTATTTTAGACGATGAAATCGTCGGCGAGGAAGCAAAAAGCCTGTTCAAAGACGCCAATGAGATGCTTGATGAGTATGAAAAAAGTGGTGCACTCAAGCCGCTTGGTGTCATAGGCTTGTTTCCGGCAAACCGAGTAGGTGATGACATTGAGATTTATACTGATGAAACGCGCTCAGAGGTATTAACGACATCATGTCATTTACGTCAGCAAACAGAAAAAACGGACTTTCCTAATTACTGTTTGGCAGATTACATTGCGCCGAAGGGTATTGCGGATTACTACGGTGGCTTCGCGGTGACGGGGGGTCTTGAAGAAGACGATTTGGCCAATGCATTTGATGCTAAACAAGATGATTACAATAAGATCATGGTTAAGGCGGTTGCGGATCGTTTGGCCGAAGCATTTGCAGAATATTTACATGAGCAAGTACGAAAAGAGTTTTGGGGGTATGTGCCTGACGAGAACTTGAGTAATGAAGAACTTATTCGTGAAAATTACCAAGGCATCCGTCCAGCACCAGGCTACCCAGCCTGCCCTGAGCACACTGAGAAGAAAAAGATTTGGCAATTACTTGATACTGAGCAGCGTATTGGTATGCAGTTAACTACCTCCTATGCTATGTGGCCAGGTGCCGCGGTGTCGGGTTGGTATTTTTCTCATCCAGACTGTAAATATTATGCGGTTGCGAGTATTCAAAAAGACCAAGTTGAAGATTATGCAAAACGTACCAACATGACACTTGAAGAAGCGGAACGCTGGTTATCTCCTAATTTAGGTTATGAACCTGCGTAATTAATGTTTGGCTAAGGGCGTTTAAGAAACCTTTAATTCTTAATCGCCCTTTTGAGTACATATTGTTAACCTTCTAATTTTTATTTCAAAACTTTCTCTATCTTGTGCCAATCACAATAATATTCCTACGTAAGTTAACCAATTAATTTTTATTCTTGTATAATAAAATAAAATAGAATGAAGTTTTTATTTTCTTTGATTGTTGGAACTTTGAATGAAATGGTGCTGGTTGTTTTTATTTTTATCTAGCTTTACTTATGCAAGATCACCGCTCGTGATTGACATTATTAGCAGTGAAAATTTTAGCCAGCGATATAAAGAGTTTTTGGCGGGGCGTTCAGTTTTAGAGGTTGATGACTTTCACCCATCAACCAAAGGGTCTCATATTGAGATCATAGAAATGGTGCTTTTACAGCAAGCCCTGTTTTTAGGCGGTGAGCATCGACCCGTTGTATTTAATCCTAAGCCATCCGTTAACGTTATTGAGTTCTCTGACCTAATTGCTGGAGACAGTTTGGTACTAGCGCGTTCAACATGGCATGAAGACTTGCTCGATTATAAAGGTTCCCTCTACATAACAGAGCCTTTGGTTGAGTATGGAGAATATGAAGCAGGGTTTTATGTAACCAAACGCAATGTTGCTTTACATGACATGCCAGCAGAGCGCCTGAATCAATTAACCGTTGTTGCTAACCCTCGATGGAAAGTGGACTGGCGAGCACTGAATAATACCGATATTAATGTGGTGAGCTTTATCGGCCCTTGGGAAACCATGCTGGAGATGGTTGAAACCAATGTGGTTGATGCCATGCTAATTAATTTTAGTGTGAGTGAATCTTTAGTATTGAACTTTGAAGGGCGAGAGTATGTTCCCATCAATGAATTAAAGCTCTTGCTACCAGATTCACGACATTTTGTTGTTAGCAAACGCCACCCTGAAGGTGAGCAAGTGTTTAATGCACTTAATACCGGGTTGGCTATTTTAAAACAGCGAGGGATACTGAAAAAAGCGCTGATTGAATCGGGGTTCATTAATGGGCGAGTGAAAGATTGGCATATGGTTAATGAGTCAATGCTGATGCGAGCTCTGCCATGAGCTGGCTAAGAATTGTTTGGTATTACTGCCTGATCTTATTTTCGTATGAGATCTATGGTGACGAAGATACTTTGGTCCAAAAGCAAACAATAAGTATGGCATTTGAACAACTCAAGTATCGTATGGAAAGCAAACATGAACTCAGTGTGTTACCCCAGCTGAGAGTGATCCGTAATCAAGCTAAGCACTATGCACAACGTACTATTGAAATTCAAACAATCTTAATTGAAGCGAGTATCAGACAACATTTTGGCGACTATAAACATAGCTTGTCGATGCATTACCAAGCGTTAGAACTTGCTGAGCAAGTTGGTAAGCCACGTATTATGGTAGAAACATTATTGGCAATTATTGACTTAGAACTTGATTTAGAACGCTATGACCATGCACAAAGATATGTAAATCAAGCGACACAAATAGCGCAGGCGCTTAATCAAGACGATGAACTTTTGGTACATGTGAAGCTTTGGCGGGCCAAGATCTATCTTGAGAAAGGCAGCTTCAGGCAGGCTTTATATGAGTTAGAGCTGGGCCAAAAGCTTGCTAAAAATAATAGCCCTCTCTCCGCTCGACTGCTGTTAATTGAGGCGCAAGTTGTCTTACGGCTTGGTAATTATTTGGTTAGTCGCACCTTACTCAACGAATTTTCATTAAAGTATATGTCATCAGCAAATGATAAGGGTAAGTTAGATTATCAACTTGCTTTAGCGGAAAGTGCCTTACAAGCCGGTGAGTTTTCTGAGGCGATTGAATTAGCTATGAAAGGACTTGAGCAAACTTTTCATACACGTTATTTAGAAGAGCAAGCATCTTTACAACGGTTATTGGCCAGCGCTTATGCCCAGCTTAGTGATTATCAGCAAGCGCATTTATATTTGAAGCGGTATTCGTTAACAGAAAGAGCGCTTGACCAGCAAAAACGTAATAACAAAGTTTTGCAACTGGAGGCGCAATATGCTTTAGCGCACCAGCAGCAGCAGGTGAGCTTATTAGAAAAAGACAACGCCATTCAAGCTCAGCAGATAGTGCAACATGAGCAAACGTTAGAAAATACAAAGCTCACGCAGCAACGTTGGCTACTGATTGGTTTGTTGTGTTTAGCTGCGGTACTGTTTATTTATTGGCGTTGGCAAAGCCGCCGTTACACGTCAAAGTTAGAGATGCAAGTGGCTGAACGCACTGCCGAGCTAAAAGAAAGAAATAAACGCCTACAAACCCTGAGCTTTACTGACAGTTTAACGGGGTTGAGTAATCGTCATTACTTTTTTAGCACCATAGACAGTCAAATCAATGCCTTGCCAGAAAAGCACGACATGATCTTTTGTATTGTTGATATTGACCACTTTAAAAAAATTAACGACACCTATGGTCATGCCGCAGGAGATCTCGTGCTGCAGAGTTTCGCTGACATTCTCAAGCAGTGTACTCGAAATAGTGATTTGCTTGTGAGGTGGGGCGGTGAGGAATTTTTGTTGGTAATGCCCGATATGTCTAGGCGTGATGCACAGGAAGCTGTAGAGCGGATCCGTCAACAGGTTGAGTGTTTTCCATTTATTGTGAATGGCCAAACGGTGCAATGTACTTGTTCAATTGGGTTTGCACCTTATCCTTTGACACCAGACTTACAAGAGCAAGTGTCGTGGGAGCAAGTATTAGAATTGGCCGATGGCGGTCTATATTTGGCAAAAGAAGTGCATAGAAATACATGGATTGGACTCGATTCCGTGCGTCAACCTAGTGCATTTGATGTGGAGTACACATTAAAACATTACAAAGAACAAGTGCGTCAGGGTAACATTGTTGTTAGTAGTAGTTATGTCGGTGCTGAAATACCCGCTTAAGCATTACTCGTTCAGGCTTGAACGAGTAATGTAATCGAAGGGGAAGACACCGGTTTATGTTTTATCTATTAACCGCCTCGGGTGACAATCGCAGGTGATACGCGACTTGCTTGTAAAATTGGGTGTAAGGTTGCTATTTGACTCAGCAATATCATAGTACATGCACCAAACGCGATATAGCTCATGGGTACCACGATTAATTTAAATTCTTCGATCAAATAGATGTTTGTCACTATAGTGAGTAAGCCACCAAAGATTGCCCCCAGGGTGGCTAGAGTGGATGTTTCTAGCATGTAATACTGTAGTATGTGTGATTTACTTGCACCTAGTGCGCGTTGCGTACCTATTTGTTTGTGTCGAGTAACAATTCCAAAGCGTACTTGTGCGAATATTCCCAGTGCAGTGACGATGATAAGCAGTGAGATAACACAATATAATATATGGACAATCGCGGTATCGTTAGTATGACTCTTTGTCCTATGTGCTTGTAGTGTTTTGAACTTATCAATCCAGCGATTTGGTGTTTGTAATAGCAATTTACTTACCTCTTCCATAGCCTTATCACGAACGCCATCATGTGCTCGCACAATGATATTAGGCTCTGCACTTTTTAATGTACTCGCAGCCATAATATGCTTATCAAAGTTTCGCCATGAAGGCCACGTACCTGGGATAATATCTGCAATACCAACAATGGTGTCTGGTGAACCATCGACATAAAGGGTTTTACCTAATGCTTGTCGCCAGTCATCTGGAAATAGGGCTGTGGCGAGGGCTTTTGAGATCACCACTTTAACACCGGTAGGGTCGGTGTTATCGTAAATGGTAATATCTGTGGGCTTGAACCATTCACCGGCAATAAGTGTGATCCCTAATGTATCTGCACCATGATAACTACTGAGGTAATATCCTGCGCTGCCCATACTATTATCACTCCCTTCTACCAAACCATAAGATACATGGGCGCCAATTTCGGAGTAAGGAACGGCATTAAATTGTGATGCATTATATACAGTGTCTAAGTCACGAATTGCTTGTACATTTTGCTCTATTCGGTTGAGCACATCATTATCTGGTCCTTGAATGTTTGTGGTGAAGCTGAAGATATTATGTGTGTCTACACCACTTGGTTTATCAATCTTTCCTTGCTTTTGTATGAGAATAAAAGTGGCATTAATTAAGATTGTGAGTGTGATTGCAATTTGTAATATTAAAAGTAAGGTCGTCGTTTTTCTTTTAAAAAGTGACTTTATTATTAGGCTAAATGATTTCATAAAGTGACCTCACATACTTTTTAGCTGACTAGATGGCTGAACTTTAGTGGCTTTATAAATAGGCCATAAGCTAAATATAGAGCATGACACAATAGCCAAAATCAAAGCCATGATTGCCAGTGGTAGGTTCATCTCCATCACTTGTTGAGGTAGAAAAGTTAAGACATTTTGTGCGGCTAGTAACCCCAGCTTGGTGAGGAGCAGACCAATAAACCCACCAATAATACTGATCAATAGCGTTTCACAGCCAAATTGGTAAGCAATGTTTTGTCGACTGGCTCCAACTGCTCTGCGCAATCCTACTTCTGCCCGCTTATTGTAGAACTTATTTAGCATTAGACTCATACAATTCAATAGACAAACCACTAAGAACGAAAACGCCAGCCACACAGCCAATTTTGTATCTTCAGGGATCATTCTTTCTCTGGTTAAATAATCTTCTATATTCAGAGTGTAACTTGCAAGATCTCTCTCAAAGCGACCAGCCTGCTTTTGTTGCGCATCATAGTTGTTTAGAAAATTATTATATTGAGGTAAATCGGTGGCAGAATTCAGCTCAATCCAAAAGTGCAGCCACACACAGTTTGAAGCTAAAAAAGTCGAGAAAGACTGATCAGTTGGATAATTGACGCAATAGTATCGAGTATCTGACTTAGCAAACAGCCCATGTTGAATTTGACTCTTGAATGGGATCATTATATTTCTTGGGTTTACAAAGCTTTCTGTTCTGACGTAGTAAAATTTTGGAGTTGGGAGCCAGTTATCTGTGACGCCAGATATTGTCAATATGAGGTTTCCCATCATTATCTGCTTACCAACGGAGTTTTCACTATTAAATAACTGTTCATTGAGTTCACTGCTGATCACGGCGACGAGTTCTCCTTTTTCATCAGCCTGTTTAGACCAAGCAGTACCAAAAAGAAAAGGGACATCAAACATTGGGAAAAAGTCGTGGTTTACGGTCAACATAGATCGCAGTCTGGCGTCTGTGATAGGTTGATGTATTGCTCTTATTTGGTCTCGATAAGTGCCAATGATAGATTGATATTTTATTAGTGGGCTGGTTTTATGTGCAGAAAAAAGGTTTTTAGCATCTTGGTAGGTCATCATTGATGGCGCATCTTCTTTACCATCAAGCTCCCGATAAGGTTGCTCAGAGCCCCAGCTACTTAGGTGAATGAGCTGCACAGTATTGTGCTTATTTGGTATAGGGTGTTGGGTCATCATATAGTTTATGGTGTAAGTGACCATAGATGCCGCAATGCCTACTGCGATTATTAACACCATAAGCAAGCTTAAAACAGACGTTTTTCTAATACTGGTCCACGCTAACTTTAAATAATATTGAAACATAACCTACCGGGCTCGCCTATACTTCAGGTGAATAATTGTGCTAAATATATAATATAGATGTAATATATTATTTATTTCACTATTTGAGTTTATTACTTAACTCAATAATAAATACTCTTTTTTAATTGCCTTGGCAACCTTTTGCTTACCTATTTTTAACTTTTATTGCTTGTTCAATCATTCATTGTGATATTAAAAAGGTGCAAATACCGACTTTTAACATGTTAATATAGATAAATATTATCCTGCTAGGCTTTGCTTTGTTACCAATAGAATCAATTTATCCTTCGCTTATTTCTGAGTTGTACTGTCAGAGTAAAGTACTGTTACAAGCCCCTCCAGGTGCCGGTAAGTCAACTTGGTTACCTTTGAGTTTAATAAGAGATGGGCATTTTAAGCGGATCATAATGCTTGAACCTCGGCGCCTTGCCGCAAGAAATATCGCGCAGTTTTTAGCTAAACAGCAACAGGAACCTGTTGGTCAAAGTATTGGGCTTCGTATTAGGAATGATGTGAAAGTGTCTAACCATACGAAGTTAGAAATAGTCACAGAGGGGGTGTTGACGAGGTTAATTCAGACAGATCCTGAGCTAACGGGTGTTGATTTAATTATATTTGATGAATTTCATGAACGTTCTTTGGCTGCAGATACCGCATTGGCTTTGGCCCTTGAAACGCAAATGGCGCTCAGAGAAGACCTAAAAATATTGGTTATGTCAGCGACACTCGACGCTCAGCGTTACCAGCAGTTTTTAGGGGGGCCGGTTGTGAGTTGTGAGGGGCGCAGCTTTCCTATTGATACTGTGTATGAGCCTTTGCATGATGAATCAAAATGGGTAGATGCGATTGCAGGTTTAGTCGTTAAAGCGTTACAAGAGCAACATGGCAGCGCACTGGTTTTTTTACCCGGACAGCGAGAAATTCATAGAGTAGCCCAAATGTTATCGGTGTATAAATTGTCCGATACTGAAATAGTCACTTTGTTTGGTGATCAAGATAAACAAACTCAGCAAGCGGCTATTGCCCCTGCAAAAGAGGGCTTGAGAAAGGTCGTCTTGACTACCAATGTGGCTGAGACATCGTTAACGATTGAAGGGATTCGGATTGTTGTCGATAGTGGAAAACGCCGGGCTGCACAATTTAATCTTAAAACCGGTGTGACAGAATTATCGACAGTGTCGATATCGAGATCATCAGCGGTTCAACGAGCCGGGCGAGCGGGAAGAATTGAGCCTGGCGTTGTATATCGACTGGGTTCTCATGAACAATTTGAACGGCGTGATGGTCATGATATACCAGAGATACTCAGTTCAGATATCGCTAGCTTATTGCTTGAAGCGAAAGTATGGGGCACGGAGCTCATTGAGTTGCCATTAATTGATCAACCAAGTCATGGTCAAATACAGCAAGCGACTCAGTTGTTAGAAATGCTCGAAATACTTGATAAAGATGGCAAGCTAACTCCTCTAGGTAACAAGGTTCATAGTTTTGGTACAGAGCCGCGTTTGGCACACATGTTGATCAAAGCTCAAACTTTAGAGGCTAAGTTATCTGGGATCACAACACTGGCATGCTACTTCATTGCATTGCTTGAAAGTAGGGTAACAAGTAGTCCTGAGTTAAGGGTTGCTTTGCTAAATCAGTTTGAGCGGCCACATCACACATTTACGGCACAATTGAATCAATGGTTAAAACGTTTGAAGCTGGCAAAGCCTCTTACACTTTCTACAGAGCATTTAAGTATCATCGTTGCGCTAGCCTTTCCAGATAGGCTGGCGAAACGGCGAGGTCAAGGGTTTATACTGGCAAATGGTGCAGGCGTGAACAGTCATGATAGTCATTGGTTAAGTGATGATTACATCGCTATCGCGGTGCTTGGGGGGCATAAAGGCCAGCGTATATTCAGTGCGACTGATTTATCAATAAAGCAGTTAAATGACGTGTTACCTTATTTGTTTACCCACTATAGTGTTTGTGAATTTGATGATAAAAAAGGGCGTTTTGTACACGAAGATCGCACCGCAATTGGCGATTTAATCATTGGTGCCGTGCCAAGCTCGAAAGAGATTGATATAACAATGAGAACTCAAGCTTGGTTAGCGTTAATTGAAAAACATGGTTTTGTGCTATTCGCGCAATATGATGATGTAAAACCTTTCCTTAATCGTTTGTCGTTAGCGTCACGTTTTTATCCGTCGGAGTTTAACAATTTAGATGAGTTGGCTTTATTTAAAGAAATAAATAAATGGCTTGCTCCATTCTTACATGATGTTAAACAGCTGACACAGTTAAAAAAATTAGACTTGAAATCGGCAATAATAAGTTGTTTAGATTGGCAGCAGCAACAGTTATTAGAACAAATACTACCAAGAAGAATTCAGGTTCCAAGTGGTTCTAATGTAAAAATTACTTATCAACTCGAAGGACCGGCTAAAGTGTCGGTTCGTATGCAAGAAGTATATGGGTTAACTGAAACTCCTAAATTATGTCGAGGCCAGCTGCCGTTATTGATGGAGCTATTGTCACCGGCAAGCAGGCCATTACAGCTAACACAAGATTTGGCGCATTTTTGGAAAAATAGTTATAAAGAAGTGCAAAAGGAAATGAAAGGCCGATATCCAAAGCATTTTTGGCCGGATGATCCCGCCACATCACCAGCGACCAATAAAGTTAAAAGTCGAATGTAGAGAGGGGTATTCTTCGAGCTTATGTCGAGTTTTTAGAGTTTTAGTGAGTCGTAATGTAAAAGTGAGTATTTATAGAGCTGGCACAACAGACACAGTTTAAGCAAGAAAACACCAATATTCAGATATTGACTAGTCAAGAAATCGAATGTGTTTAGGTTTTTCCATGGCGCTATTAGCGCATGTTTTTTGAGCTTTCTATTTTTAGTCATCTTTATAATTATTAGCCATACTTGGTATATCCGCTTTGAGGAGCAAAAGATGAAGCTAATCTTTGGTGATGACTATATACTTAATAATGCTAAGTAAGATTATGGTTATAAAGCTTATTTTTTAAATTAATATGAATTGCTAGGCTAACATACTACTGATTTCCATAATGTATGTGGCCTTATTGTTTCTAATAAGATCTCATTATGATCGGGCGTTAGAGTTTTTAGGAACAAAAACCAAAATACATGTTATTTATACGTTAGTTCTTTAATGGTGGTGGGAAGACACTACCATTAAAGAGCTATTGTTTTTGAGTATTATTTCAGCGCGTCAGCGACCTCTGCAATTTTTTGCCTTAACCAAATGTGACTTGCGTCTCTGTGTAAAAGTGGGCTCCAGATCATATCTAATTCAAACGGTGGGATCGGAAAGGGCGGCTCTAAAATACTTAAACCAGGGTCATCTTGGTAAATATTTGCAGCTTTAGAAGGTAATGTCGCAACTAAATTTTGTTCTTTCGCTAAGTGAATTGCTACGTGGTAATTTCTCGTGAACGTTGCGATATTTCTGTGTTTACCGAAATGAGCGAGGGCTTCATCTACCCAACCAAGTTTTTGTACGTCTTCAGGGTCCATGCCGACACCAACACCAAAGCCTGTTTTACTCACCCATATGTGGCGTGCTTTGAGGTATGCGTCGAGGCTAAACTGTTCAATTATGGGGTTATCGGATTTTACTAAGCAGCAAAAACTGTCTTTCCAAATGCGTTTATGATGGAATGATTGCGGTAAATTTTCAAAGCGGTTGATCGCCATATCAACTTTGCCATTCTCTACATCGTGAAATGTCACGTCACTTGGCGTTAAAATATCTAATGTTGTTTCAGGGGCTTCTGCGTGTAATTTACTCAGTAATTTGGGCGCCAAAGTACTTGCTGCATAGTCACTGGCCATAATACGAAATACGCGTTTACTTTGGCTTGCTTCAAACTCTCGATTAGGCGCTAATGTTTCTTCTAGCGTCATTAAGATCCCGCGAACAACGGGTTGTAGTTCTAACGCTCTTTCAGTCGGTACCATCCCTTCACTGGTTCGGACTAAAATAGGATCGTTAAATAGGTTACGCAGGCGTTTTAAGCCGTTACTCATTGCCGGCTGTGTAATGCTCAGTTGATTTGCGGCGCGGGTAACATTACATTCTCGCAGCAGCGTATCTAAATATACCAACAAGTTGAGGTCTATTTTACTTATGTTCACGGCTTTCCTTTATTATTGTTTTGTCTAAATATTTGAATCGCTGCTGTTGTGGGTACGGATAAATGTGTTTAACCACTTTATTGGTCACGTCCTTTTGCGCTTGTAACCAATAATTGACGTCCAGCAGATCAGGGTGCGCGTTCTTAAACACCGTCTTGAGTTTAGGGTTTGTGAGTACAAATGTATATAGTTGCTCAGGAAATACATCTTGTGGTGCAATCGATTGCTGATCTGTACCTGAATAGAGATCCTCAAGAGACGGCTTTTTCATGCGTCGAAAATTCATATCGGTTAGGTATTGTACTTCATCGTAATCATAAAAAACGATGCGCATGTGTTTGGTAACACCAAAGTTTTTTAATAGCATGTCACCGGGAAAGATATTGGCATGTAGCATTTCTTTAAGGGCATGACCATAGTCGATTATGGCATGCTCTAGTTGGGCGTCATTGGCATTCTCTAAATACAAATTTAGCGGGGTCATACGCCGTTCAATATATAAATGTTTAATCGTGACAACGTCATCTTCTATTTGCATACTGCCCGATATAGTCTGCATTAAGGTGGTTAGCAATGCAGGCTCAATACGTCCTTTGGGAATGACAACATTGGAATATTCTATTGTATCGGCCATACGGCCCACCCTGTCATGATTTTTTACGAGTTGGTATCGCTGTACTACGGTCTCTCTACCAAAGGGCTTACTTTCCGAGAAGGTATCTTTGATAACTTTGAATACATAAGGGAAGTTAGGGAGAGTAAATACCATCATCACCATGCCCAGTGTACCGGGAGCAATCGTGAATTTGTCTTGAGTGGTATCAAGGTGGTCTAGAAACTCGCGATAAAATTCGGTTTTACCTTGTTTGTGAAAGCCGATGGCGTTGTATAGTTCAGCGGGTGTTTTACTGGGCATTAATTGGTTTAAAAAACGCATCATGGCAGAAGGTGCGTGTGTTTCAACTAAGAAATAAGCACGTGCGAAACCAAAAATAACACGCATCTGCGATGAGCTTGTAAGTAGGGCGTCTATGTATAAGCCCCCTTTATGATGATGAAGTACAGCGATAATAAACGGTTGTACACCGCTGGTGGAAACAACTCGGCCCACAATGTATGCTGCTTTATTACGATAAAATGGCGCTTCAAGCATATCAAAACGCATCATATGGCCATGATGATGCGTATCGGGTGCTTGCTTAATAAATGCTTTGACTAGGTTACGGATATCTTGCTCGAGATCTCGAAATTGGCATTTAAAATCAATATGCTCGACAATATCGGCAATGGTAGGGATGAGCCCCTCCACAACAGGGAAGTAACTGCGATATTCTGCCTCAACAGGCAGAGCAGGTGCATTTTTGAGTGTTGTTTGAACAAAAATAAACGCATTATTAAAGTATCGACGATGAAATAGCCTACAAAACACGGAATTATAAAAAGTTTCTGCAAGTTCGGCTTGTGGATGAAAGGTCAATAAGTCGAGGTAGTGCCGTTTGATATCTAGCCATAAACTTTCATGGAGCGTTGAGCACGTTACTGTCATTTTTAACTGAGTAATGGTTTCTTCAACGCGTTGGTCATAATGATCAATTCGCATTGAGCTTATTTTTTGCATCTTATCCCAATGTTGTTGGGCAAATGCTTCAGGTACTTCTTTGGTGATAGATTGAAATAGTCGATAATGTTTTGTAAAACCGGCTAATATCAGCTTAGATATTGCAAACGCATCCATAAAAGCTTACCAAGTGGTCTGACTTGTTGTTAGGTTAACATGCTTTACTGGCTCTTTGTCAAAGACCTTGATAAATCATTCATAGCGTTTTAGCTTTTTTTCTATCCTAGCTATTTGCTTCGTGACCACCTTAACTTCTTTTTTATGCTTTCTATTAATCGACTTAAGCTGCTTTTTGATATCTTTTACGGTTTCCTTACGCTTTTTATCATCCATAACATGACGGATCCTCTCTTGTTGATCGCGTGTAGCACGATCTCTATCTCTATTTAAAATAGCGACCTCATGTCGCTTGGCACGCAATGACTTTTTGAGATTACGTACGAGCTGCTTTTTTTCAAGCTGATTGAGGGTTTTATAGTGTTGCTCTGAGGGAATGGCAACATCTGGATCTGAATGTGAAAGAGTATGTTGTGTTGCGTTTTGACCGCATGGGAATTGACTGTAAGTTGATCCTCTTTCGTTTACGCACTTATAGTAATTAACGACTGATTTGGCATCGAGTAAAGTGCTAAATAACAATGAAAATGCAATAATTATCTTAATCATGGTGCGTCCTTCGGCTATCTCCTTAATATTAAGATAGCCGATTAGAGCTTATTGGCAAGTGTTATTTGTTTGAGGTATTGACGGAAAACTTTTTAAGCGTTTTGATACTTTGAATTAAGAAGGGAACATCTAGCTTTTGCTTGATAGCAAACCCTTCGGCACCAGAAATATGTTCATAACTTCCATCTCTTTTCACAAGTGTGATGCGATCTTTTTTAAGCGCGACGAGCACACCTTGGGTAAAGTTTACGCCCTCACTCCTACTATGCGTTAAGTTACGTGCAATCATGGTCGCCTCAGCAAGCTTCGCGCAGCTAAAATGCTCAGCGAGCAATGTGTAGGTGATATCTTGTAACTGCTTAAACCCCATAATATTTTGTAGCGTAGGTATATTGGTATAATAGGTGTTGCTTATCACCACATCGCTTTTTGGCTCAGCCAATGAAAATATGAAATAGTACCGTTGTTTGTCATACGTAATATTGTTAGTTGACCCATTAATGACAGAGATAAGCGGCGGCTCATTGTTGGCATTAACGTTTTCGCTATTTTTGTCAGGCTCTTGTAGCGCCAAAATATGGTTATTTGGATCCCATGAAGGGTGTGGATTATTCGCGGTTTGATAGTATGCTGGTAACCCAAAAGCAAGGTTAAAAAGAGCATCTTGATGGTCTGATGGTTGGATCAGCTGGGGCACGGCTGTTAACTCAGGCTTATCCTGTATAAAATCTTCTAACGCCAATGTGTCAACAAAGTAAAGGACAGTAACAGCTTGATTAGATGACCTACAACTAGGCAAAGAATGCGGCAATTGGTACTGATTTTGCGTGTTATCCAAATGAATTTCAGTCGCTTGTTGATAATGTTCAATGTCTAATAAATCATGACGCGCAAGTAACTTTTTCGCCGTGGTTGGGTATGACAATGGAAGGACATTATCTTGCTTGGTGATGTCAAAGTATGCATTTGCATCAGCCCAAATATGAATACTATGGCTCATTGCAAAGCAAGAAACCAATAGTCCCGTTGCATAGCGGGGGAATTTGAAACACTTAAGCTTATCTAGGTGGCGCCAAGCATGATTCCCAGCAATAAGCTCCAGTGCAAAAATGAGCAGCACAAACCCGATACTTAAAATAGAGGTAATTACCGGAGAGCCTACAATGGTTTTCCACAGGGCGGTGATAATATCTGGTAGTGAAGAGAAGTTTAAGTGGTAGCCTAGCTGAAAATAAACGAATGCGTCTAAGCTTAGTACGCAAATGCCAGCTGTGGCAATGATAGCAGCCATACCACGAATATGCCGAGGGTAGGGGAATATCATACTTAAAGGAAAAATAGTGAGAACAAATGCACTAAACGTAATGAAACTTGTGTGACTAACCCAAGTTATCATCATGTAAAACCAACCGAGTAAAGAGGTTGGACTTTTGTCGGCAAATAGGTAGCTGCTGCTGATCAATAATACCAGCCCAATGTTCGCAAAAGTAAACCAGTGGCCCCAACTGAGTAACTGGCTAGCTTTTGATGAAAAAGGGCTGTGAGGGGATAAATTCATTCAGTTATTTTACCGATTGCTCTAGTGCTTTTGCAAAGTTCGCTGTAACCGCCTGTCTTTTTCCTTCAGGCACATGCTCTTTTATAATATGCGTGATAGAATTTCCTAAACACATTAGGCTTAAATCAACTGTCGCATTTTGTTGAGTTAAGACGTTTAGTAGTTGGTCAACAATGTCTTCAACTTGCTTGTTGGAGTATTTTGATTGGATAGGCATCAGTAAGTTCAATATTAAAGAGTTATAATTTATTTATTTTAACACTAGAGGCGTGAAAAACAAAGATGAGCATTGAGGTGAATAAGCTTGTTGTACATTATGTAGACAAGCAAGATGAAGATACACAAATTCATTTACGCAATGATGAGATGCAGGTTAATGATCGTGTAAATGTATTTATCGAACAGCTACATCACGCTTATAACGGAAAGCCTGGGAAAGGGTACTGCGCATTTAGTGGTGATAAGAACAGCCAAGTATCAGCAGCGATGCAAAGTTATCGTAATGATGAGCTTGGTTTTTGGCATATGACAGAACAGGCCACGGAAGTACTCAAAGAAGAATTAAATAAATACGCATTTAATGAAACTGGCTATTTGGTTTTTTGCCATTATCAATATGTGGCAACTGATTATATATTAATCGCCTTGATAAATATTAAAGACCATTATTCTATTACGTCAGATCTTGATTTATCTTCTTCTAGGCATTTGGATATTTCTCGTATGCAATTAGCAGCCAAGATTGATTTATCGGCTTGGGATACCCAACCTGATGATGCCCGTTATATTTCATTTATAAAAGGCCGGGCTGGCCGTAAAGTAGCTGATTTCTTTTTAGACTTTTTAGGCTGCGAAGAGGGGATAGACCCTAAGCAACAATCTCAGGTGATGCTTGAAGCGGTTGAAGATTACTTAAGCGAACAACAATTCGATAAGCAAGAAAAAGACACACTTCGAAAGGAGGTGTTTGATTATTGTAATGACTGTGTTGCCTCTGGTGAAGACGCTAATATAGAAACTTTATCAGAGACATTATCGAAGTCAGGCGACACACAATTTGATGATTTCTATAAAGATCAGGATTACGCACTAGAGGAGTCATTTCCGGTAGATAAGAAAACAGTCACCAGCATGGTTAAGTTTTCAGGGTTAGGCGGTGGTGTAAGTATTGGTTTTGAGCGTAAACATTTGGGAGAACGAGTCACATATAATGCAGCAACAGATACTTTAACCATTAAGGGGATCCCACCCAATTTGAAAGATCAACTGCAGCGACACTATGAAGACAGTGAGTAATTAAGCTTATAAATAGGCGGGTATGAAGGTCTGAATTTATACACATAAGACCGTTTATACCCGGCTAATATTACGAGTGTCCAGATACAATAAATTTAGCAAGTTGGTTAGATAACTTGTCAGCTAGCTTACTCATTGCGTTACTTTTCGCGGTTTCTTGGTACGATGATGCCGCTTTTACTTTACTGTTAAAGTGGGCTTTTTCCTCACCATTTTCACTAACAACCATATAGCTCTCTGCTATAGAGTAGTATGTACCTGATTTGTATATTTCTTGCCACTCTACTCTGAAACTTAAATCAAAATCTGCATTGCTAGGTTTTATGACTATCCCGTTGCTGGTAAGTGCACTAGATAGTAAATCATGTACTTTTGCATGCTTCAAATGATCTGATACAACAGTGAAGCTCAAGCCATTTAAAATACCTTCGCTGGTTTCTAATTTCGTGTTGACCGCTTCAGAGGGGGTTACATTTGGACTTTGTAACATCTGCAAGTAGGTATTTAACTTGTGACGTTTTGCCGCTAATGTCTTTACTTTAATGGCTTTGTGCAAAAGCTCTGATTTGCTTGCTCCTTGTAACTTAAATTGACTAATTTGCGTATCTAAAGCGTTGATATTTAGTTCAGTTTGCATAATTGCTTCAGTTCTATTGAATGTGGCTAATGCATAAGCAACCTCATTTTTTTGGAACTCTTGCTCTATTTTAACGCCTTGCAATTGGATGGTGGGTACATTGGAATTAATTAATTCTTCAACGTGAAATTGCATTGAGTTTGTTGTCGCAGATTGTTTTACAGTCGTAGAGCCGGTAATTGAAATATTGAGTTGTTTTGCTAATTCCAATCGTGCACTTTCTTGAGCCGCTAATTGTGCCTGACGCAAATCTCCACTACTTTTTGCTGAGCCAACACCATATACCATATAATCAGATCTTGGCGTTTCAGTGATCCATAGAGGCTGTGTTGTTGAAGAAGACTGTTCATTGGTACTTTGACAGCCGCTCAATAAAGTGAGGCTGATGCATAATGCAATACTTGTTTTAGAAGCCATAGCTTGAACGCTCTTGCACTTTCTGAATTTTCTTCTGTCCATTCCACACCTCGCGGTTAGTTGTCATATCGATTAAGCGCAGATCTACTTGGTAAAAAGTTACACGACTTCCGCCTTGCTCGTCTACAAATGAATTGATTGTGCCCGACAGTGCATAATCGGCACCTTGCTCTTGGCCCATCTCATTTTGCGTTTCTAAGCTGGCATTGAGCTCTTGGTCTTTTCTTTCATTTCTTATTTCACCACGTAGGTCTGCGCTGGCAACGAAGTCGGCTTGCCGAGAGCGTAATATTGAGCGTTTTAAGTCATTCAAGAAGGTGTCTACGGCAATATGTTGATGAGATTTGTTACGTACAGATTGAATGATAATCGCTGGGCGTGTTCCTTCTTTAGCAAGGTGATCTCTTACCCATGGAAAGCTTAACATGTCATTGATCATTGCTTCAGAAACCAGCTGAGAATCTTTTCCATTCCATTTATCTGACAGCGCAACTTCCTGGTTAGCATCAACACGACGTACTTCAGTTGTTTTACAACCGGTCAATACCAATGAGCATGCAATAAGAATAGGGGTTAGTTTAATTATATTAGAAGGCTTTTTCATACTATTTAGTCCAAATTAAAAATTGATGATGACGTAGAAGACTTTGATTGCGGTGGTGCATCGATAAACGTTCGTGTTTGCCACAGTGACATTTGCCCACTTACATTGACTTGTTCCGTCTGATTAATAACACGTCCTGAATTAAGCTGTGTTTTGATGATGATGTTATGTTCACCTGTTGGCAGAGGGATTTGAGCTACTCTGATCTGAGCCGGGAGTGACTGCCATTGTCGGGTATCGGCAGCTGCTGTAATAGCATTAACTGCTGAGGTCGCAAATTTTGCGAGGCTGCCAAATACTTCATGCTGTTGTAAACCCGTTTTCTGCATGAGCTTTTGAGCGCCGATTGCTTTTACTATTTCTCTTGTTAAAGCAAGTTGGATTTCAGTATTCGCGTTTTTTAGTGCGTTTTGCACTGTTAGCAGTTCAATCGAGTGAAAAGGGTATAATTGAGAGTGTTTTTGACCATTGACCCAGATTTCTGTACTTTTTATTCTTTCTTTTGGTGGGGCTAAGTAGGTTACCGAGATCCGAGCGCCGTATTGCAAAGCATCAATGAGTCCCACTTTTTTAGCGTTGTCCCAAAGACCGCCGAGAGGCAAGCGCTTGGTTACAAACCCAAGTGCAACATCTGAACCATCACCCATTGTATAGTTTTGGAGCATATCGAAAATACTGGTATCCGCAAATAGCATTTGAAACCACTGAATTTGTGCTTGGCGTTCAGCGTGGGTACCAAATGGGATAGGAGTCATAACCAGTGCTTTGGAATCATGATCCGCGGTTAATACTAAATTAAACTGTTTGCGTTGAGGAGCCACGCCGATATTTTGTATAACGGTCAGTTGACTTAAATGGTTTTGCTGTTGCGGATCCATTTTGCCTTTTAGGCGTTCTAATTCTATTTCGTAGCCACCACTTTTAGTCATTACACGCGCTAGGTTATTATAAGCTTGCTTGGTTGTATCTGGCGGCAGTTGATATTGCTTGGCAAACCCATTTTCATAGGCTGATGCGGCTCTTTGGTACTGCAGTCTCGCGCTGTCTAATTCGCCATTTTGTTCATGAATAACACCACTGAGGAAATGAGCAAATGCGTCATCTCGATAGTCAATACTTGAGAGTAATACTTTAGGTGCCAAAATAGGCTTTAAAATTGCGTAAATTTGATTGGTGAGCTTGTCATTTACAGAAGGGTTATAGCCTCCAGTTTCGTCTGTTAAGGCTTCTAAATAAAGGTTGAGTTGTCGCATTTCAACCAATGCAGAATCTTGCAGTCCCGTTCTATTTTCTGGTTGAGCTATGGCGAGTGCATTGTAATTAAGTGCTTTCATTACGTGCAATAGTGGACGGTAATATTTCTGTCCATGAAACGTTGTATAAGTTGGACCACTAAATTGTGATAGCGCGGTTTCAGATAAACTCACCGTATAAAATGATTCCAATAAATCTTTTGCATGCGTTAGGTGCTTGTTGCTTTGTTGATAGTCTTTTTCTAACTGGAAATAAGTAGCTAGCTCTAGGTGGTAAAGTAATCTATTTTTACCTTGGCTACTGTAATGACGTTTAATTGCTGTTCGTGCAGATACTAGCTCTCCTTTTTGAGCTAAGTTAATTGCATTGTTTTTTTCAAAATGCGTTACGTTGCAAGCACTTAAACATGTTAAAGTAACAAGCATTAGTAAAGGTTTTAAAACGTGTGTAGTGATAGAATTCAAAGATGCGTCCTTTGCACTCAATTTCAAATTGAGGACATATTACAATAACTCCTACAAAGTAGATAAAAATAATTGATATGAAAAGATAATTTTTGTTAAAAAACGTTCATACACTTTATTACTGTTAATACTAATTAGTTTTGCTAGATTAAATATAAACCACTCAAGGCTTAAAGGAACCAAAATGAAATTGAAACCAATCTTAACGACATTGATTATTGCAGGGACATTGTCTGCGTGTAGCGCAACTAAAGACAATTCAGCAGCTGGCTCGAGTGTCAATATTCCTGAGTGGGTGCTTAACCCAGTTGTAGAAAATGGAATTGCAGCTGCAGATTGCATCAAGTATTCAGGTAACATTTCTATTGATCAAAAAATGGCTGTTGCAAATGCACGTCTTGCGCTTGCGCAGCAAATTGAAACTCGTATTGAAGGCTTAGATAAAACATTTGCAAATAGAACCGATGTTAATGATGAATCAAGCGTTGGCACAACGTTTAGCTCAGTATCAAAGCAGCTAACGAAGCAAACGTTGAATGGTTCTCGCATTGTTAAAGCTGATGTTGTAGAAATTGGTGGTAAGGATTACTTTTGCGCATTGACGACATTATCACCAGAATTAACAAAAACTTTGTTTAAGGATTTAATCAAAGAAACAAAGCCTAAGATCAATGCAAAAGACGAACAGTTCTTATATCAGGAATTTAAAGCGTTTAAAGCTGAGCAAGACTTAGACAAAGAAATAGCTAAATTAACCAACTAGCACTTGATACTTCGCGTAATGACTACTGTTGCGCGATATTCTAAATTTCGCTTTATCTAAAGTGATCAACTGAGGACGACATAGTGAAAAAACTAATCGCATTTGTTGTCTCAGCTCATCTATTACCGATTTCTTTATACGCAAGTCAAGTACAACTCGATGCTGAATTAGAACAAGCTATGGCAAGTTGGAAAGCCAGTCAGCAAACAGTACAAGACAAGGATGAGTTTGAACAATTTAAAACACAGCATTTTGAACAATATGACAAATATGTTGAAGCACATTTCGCTGAATTTGATGCATACAGAGATAATTTAATATTAGAATGGGGGGATGCTCAAATTTCGTCCCGCAGTCAATATGTACATTATGCAAAAGATAATAACGCAAGACTTATGGTTGATTTTGAGCAAGATCAGTTAGTGGTTAGTGTTAAGCACAGTAGCAAGCAAGATGTTTCTAAAGCGCAAGCACAACAAGCATTTAAAAACTTTTTACAAGAAAATAGTGCATTATTAACTGAGTTCTTTCAGCACCACTCAATCAAGGACCAGCAAGAAGCAATAACAAAAGCGCAGTCGTATGTTGTTGATAATGCAAAACGGGCCACAGCACTGATAACAGCAAAAGCGCAGATTAAATCGCAAACGTTGCAACAGCAGCAAGTAATTGATAAGCAATTTGATACCGTATTAGCTGATAACGATGATAATACTGCTACATCTAATGTAATAGATGATCAACAAGATGAAGAGGCAGCTGCGCAGCTAAAGGCAAAAAAGCAAGTAATTGAAGCGTTGCAAGTTAAGCGGATCAAAAAGCTTAAAGAAAGTATTAAAGATTTACCCAAAAAGAGCACTGACACAGTGGTAACAGAGTTTGTGATCACATTGCCTAAAAATACATTGGCTCAAAAACGTGCCAGCGGATATGTAAAACAAATTCAAGCACAAAGTGAGCGCTTTTCAATAGACAATAGTTTGGTATTGGCTGTTATGCATACCGAAAGCCATTTTAACCCACTTGCTAAATCACCTATTCCGGCATATGGCTTAATGCAAGTTGTGCCGACCAGTGCAGGAGTTGATGTTAATCGGTTTCTATATGATATTGATGAGCCTATGTCAGGGCCATATTTATACGTCACAGATAATAATATTGAAGCAGGCACTGCCTATTTACATTTATTGAACGAACGTTATTTGCGCCATATAGAAGATCCGTTAAACAGAAAATACTGCACAATAGCTGCTTACAACACCGGTGCAGGTAATGTTGCAAGGGTATTTAATAGTGATGGTTCACGTAATATTAAAAAGGCCAGTAGGGTGATAAACTCTATGTCACCAGAGCTTGTGCTTAAGACATTA
This sequence comes from Pseudoalteromonas aurantia, assembly GCF_005886875.1. GTDB lineage: Bacteria > Pseudomonadota > Gammaproteobacteria > Enterobacterales > Alteromonadaceae > Pseudoalteromonas > Pseudoalteromonas aurantia_A. The sequence continues at coordinate 72,686 of NZ_PNBY01000008.1, forward strand.
CAAAGTCGCTTACCTTATGATGAAACAAAGCGTTACTTAGATAAAGTCTTATCAAAAGAAGCACTCTACATACAGTAACTCTACTTTAAAACATCAATGTAAGCCAACTATGTATTCATAGTTGGCTGTTCTATCTGACATCCGACCTTCATCATTTTTCAAATATATATTGTACATGCAGGTATCTTATAGCTTGATAGTACAGCTATAATCTCGTGCTGTTGGACATAAAAAGCATGAGTGATGTTAGAGCTGCTCTGAGTGACGATGCATGCAAAAATGAAAGTACATTTACCTTATTGTATTACTAACAAGTGCGTTTGAGTAGGTACGACTTTTGATGTCTATGTTGCAAAACTTAATTCAACGGATACGTTAACCGCTCTAGTACGGGGAAATGTATTAAAAAAGGCCGCAATTGCGGCCTTTTTAAGTCAAATACCAATCTATATTTAGTCGGTTAGTGGCGGAGAAGCCATCTCTGCGCTAGCTCTACCCATTGGTGCTTTAGAACCAGCAGAAAGACCTGAGTTCGCGACTAATTCACGTGCTTCATGTGGCATAGCTGATGGCGTTATTTCTAACGCTCCATCCTCAACACTACTGGCCTTTTTCATCGGTGCAAAGGCTGTTCTATTGTAACGTACACGTGATGTGACAGTAGATGTTGCAGCTAAAGGTGTTTTAACCTCTGGTGATTCAACCACTGGGGTTTCAACCACTGGTGTTTCCACAGCCGGTGATTCAACAGCTGGTGTTTCAACTACAGGTGTTTCAACCACTGGTGTTTCAACTACAGGCGTTTCAACAGCTGGTGTTTC
>NZ_PNBY01000080.1 GCF_005886875.1 Pseudoalteromonas aurantia
AAAACTCACTTCGGACTTGTTCAACACCCAGATAAGGTGTCGGCTGCGCGACACCTATCCTTATTTGTTATGTGTAAATTTTCTCCACACAATTAAAATCTGCAAATATAACTTTAAATGTAGAGCCTGAGCGTAACTCAATAATATGCTGAAACATACTGTCTGTAATCGATACTGTATGTGTTAAAACATCACCATGAAAAGTATCACCATAATTAAACGGATTCTCAGTACCTATAATTTCATATGATTTTACTTTTAAATAATTCAGTACAATATCACGATCATGTTGTTGGCCAAGTAAATTTAATGAAATTGATAAGGAGGGTTCAAACGGGCGAACCTTATTTCTATTTTCGGCAATAGTTATCGATGTAACCCATGCATCATGAAGAGATTTTGGATGGTTTAATTCATACCTTTCAGTGTTTGCAGCAAACTCAAATAATTTACTCGGAAAATTATCCTTATTTGAATTTAGATTAGAAATATATTCATCAAAACTAGAGTTCATTTACCAAACTTCCATTTACACATAACATGTTTATAGCGAGCTAATCGCGCGTTTTTCAACCACAACGTAGCTCGTTTTACTTATTAGATTACTTTTAACAAACTTGTTAACTAATTGCCAGTACTATTAAAATTTAGGAGTTATCGCTTATACCTCAGGTTAAAAACGAGCGATTGGGTCGTTTTCCTGACTATAGGAGCAACTCATTAAAACTGGGCATAAAATCTCCACTGAAAAGTAGTATTCTAATGTCCAAAGTTCGCTCTTTTAAGGCATTCGCCTAAACACGTTTTGGGGCATGAACAAGATATAACTAAATGTCCGTTGTTTGTAATTGCAAGGGAAAAAACCCAATTAACATCAATCAGATTTTATTCCCTTAGCCTCTTCAAGCTCTTTTTCTAACTCTAAAAGCGGTAATCCAAGGCGTTTACGTTGTTCGATATGGTTGCTCAACATGGTAACCCCTGCTTTAAGCATCCATGGTTTGGGTTCGCTGCCACTGCTTAACTGTAAAGCGGTGAGCAGCGCAAAGTTTTTCTCCATTTAAGGTTTAGCTGGGCCGATAGACTCGACGCCATTTCTGCCGATAATTGTGTCTATACAGTCAGTTTTTACGGCATGTTTAGGCGAGCAACTAACATGGCCTAGCACATAACCAAGTGTGACTAACCCATAACAACAAGTGTTTCATTGCTAAATTTATAACTTAAACTCCATTTGCTGTTCACTTGAATTCTTCGCTTACTTCATACCCGTTGTACTCATGTAGAATTTTGTTTATCCATTGTCGAGTTATCTTAAAGCGCATATTTTCAACGCACAACACATCTTTAAAGCGGAAAATAAGCTCATACCAAGACAAATGGGTTTTAGTGGCATATCGTCGCTTTTTTCAATGTTTACAACAATCCACAGTGCAAGTAAGTTGCCTTTACACTATGAAGAATTACTTGATACACTAAGAACGTTCGTATTACAAGACCGTCTTCCTGATAAGAAATATCTAAGTGTAAAATAAAATGCCAGTCAATTCTTAACTGACTGGCATTGAGCAATAAGCTGGCTTTATATTATGAAGAACCGCAGTTTAGCTCATTGCCATCATCATTTTGGCTGGATTTTCAAGGTAGGCTTTCCATAAATTATTGAAGCGTGCGATGGTTCCACCATCAATAACACGGTGATCGCCAGACCAACTCACCTGCATAATTGCGCGTGAGACCACGTTACCTTCATTATCAAAGCGCGGTAAATGTTGTAATTTACCTAAAGCGACAATGGCAACCTCTGGTTTATTAATGATAGGTGTTGCTGTTGTGCCACCAATCGCACCAATATTTGAAATGGAAATTGTGCCTGCTTTTAAATCATCAGGAGACACACGACCTTCCCTAGCTGCATTGGTTAGACGAGTCACTTCTTGTGCCACTTCAACTATCGATTTAGTCTGGCATGACTTGATGTTGGGTACTAATAATCCTAGCTTTGAGTCGACAGCCATCCCAATGTTATGGTCATCAAAGTACGTAATTTCAGTGCACTGCTCATTAACTTGAGAGTTTACAATTGGAAACTCTTTAATCGCTAATGATAGAGCTTTGATAAAGAACGGCATCATTGTGAGCTTAATTCCGTCTTTCGCATATTGCTCTTTTAGCTCTTTTCTTAGTGCGATGATATCAGTTAGATCTATTTCATCACTAAAGGTGAAATGCGGAATAGTAGAAACCGATGCAACCATCTGTTTAGCCATCGCCGCTTTCATGCCTTTAATTGCTTCAACTCGGCTGTTATTATGATCTTTAGGTGCCGTAGTATTTGCTTGATTAACCGTTGCCGAGCAAGTTGTACTCGACACCGTTGGTTGAAACGAATTGTTTTGTGATGTAAAGCGACTGATATCTTCTTTATAAACTCGACCATTTTTACCTGATCCTGGGATCATATTTATATCTAGATCTTGCTCTTTAGCCAACCTTCTTACAGCGGGAGAGGCAATGGCTTTTCCATTTTTTGGTAACTGCGTGGTCACTGTTTCACTTTGCGCAGTAGCACTGCTGATGTCATTGCTTGGCGCTAAAATGGTAGTTGTAGATGATACCTGTTGTCCATCCCCTGTTAAGCGCATTTGAAACAACGGGCTGTGAACTTGTGCAATGTCTCCTTTTTGGTAGTAAAGCTTTTCTACTACGCCATCATACTTAGCCGGGATCTGAACAAGTGCCTTGTCTGTCATTACATCACACACAGCTTGGTCTTCTTTTATTTCATCACCCTGCGCAACCAACCATTCCACAATTTCACATTCAACAATCCCTTCTCCAATATCAGGAAGAATAAAGTCTTCAAAGTGAACATTGTTACTAGGCGGTGTGTCAGTGTGAGTTTGTTCTGCATCGTTGACAGAACTTTTGCCAGCCACATTCATAGCAAAAAGAGGCTCATGTACTTTGGCTATCTCACCTTTTTGATAATGTAATGTGGTAATAACCCCATCGTGTACTGCGGGTATTTGCACCAATGCTTTGTCTGTCATTACATCACAAATAGGTTGATCTTCTTTAACTTCATCACCAACAGCAACCAGCCATTCAACGACTTCGCATTCAACAATTCCTTCACCAATATCTGGTAAAATAAATTCTTTGGCCATGACTATTCCTTAAAACTCTACAGATTTTTTGATTGCAGCAAATACTTTAAGCGCATCTGGTACATATTCTTTCTCTAATGCCAGAGGGTACGGTGTATCTAAACCACATACTCGCATTATTGGAGACTCTAAATGTAGGAAACATGCTTCTTGAATAGTCGCGGCTATTTCAGCCCCAAAGCCATTCGTAATTGGCGCTTCATGACTGATTATCAATCGTCCTGTTTTTACAACTGATTTAGCGATTGTCTCAACATCCCATGGCAAAATACTGCGCAAATCGATGATCTCACAGCTCACGCCAGCCTCTTCTGCCTTTTCAGCAGCCTGCTCAATAATTTCCATTTGTGCACCCCACGCGAGTAGCGTGACATCTGAGCCCTCTTTAACTACCTCAGCCTTGCCAATTTCAATGGTGTAGTCTTCTTCAGGGACTTCACCAATCGAGGCACGATATAACCGCTTTGGTTCAAAGAAAATTACGGGGTTGTCATCCTTAATACAAGCACGTAGTAACCCTTTCGCTTGGTGGGGGTTACGAGGCACAACCAGCTTCAAACCTGGAGTATGTGCAAAATAAGCCTCTGGAGATTGTGAATGGTATAGCCCGCCCGCAATACCACCGCCGTAAGGTGTGCGTATCGTTAAGTTACCAACATCAAACTCATTGCCACTACGGTAGCGAAACTTTGCGGATTCATTAACAATTTGATCAAACGCTGGGAATATATAATCGGCAAATTGAATTTCAGCAAGCGCTGGGGCGCCAAATGCAGCGAGTCCGTTTGCAAAACCAAGGATCCCTTGCTCTGTGAGAGGCGTATTGAATACGCGATGTTTGCCATATTTTTCTTGCAAACCAGATGTTGCTCTAAATACACCACCAAAATGGCCTACATCTTCACCAAAAATACAGGCTTGATTATTTTCAGCCATTGTAATGTCTAGTGCTGAGTTAATGGCGTGTAACATATTCATTTTGGCCATTATTTGATTCTCCCTGCTGTCACCGGATATGCTTCTGGATGCTGTTTAATATGCTCTTTTAGTTCTTCATATTGCTTTTGTAGCGCTGGGATTGGTTCGTCATATACATCAGACACCAACTCTTCTAAAGCTGGTTTTTGTACTTTTTCTGCTACTTTCAGAGCCGCCAATATATCTTCTCTGATTTTGTCTTTTTCTGCTTCATCTTCTTGCTCGTTCAACCACCCTTGCTTTAATAACCACTTTTTAAAGCGTTCTATTGGGCAGCTCCCTTTAAACTCAGCTTCTTCTTCTTTACTGCGGTAACCTGACGGATCGTCAGATGTAGAGTGTGCACCTAAGCGGTAAGCAATTGACTCGATTAAAATGGGCTCGCCATTTTCAACAGCCATTTTTCGTGCTGCTTGCGTAGCGGCAAAAACAGCAAGGGCATCCCCGCCATCAACACGAATTGTTTTGATGCCATAACCAACACCACGAGACGCAATACCATCACCTTTAAACTGCTCGTCCGCCGGTGTTGATATGGCATACCCGTTATTTCTAGCGAAAAACAGCACTGGCGCTTCATGTACAGCCGCCATATTTAACCCTGCATGGAAGTCTCCCTCTGATGCAGCGCCTTCACCGAAGTAGCAGATCGTAAGGTTATCGATTTCAGAGTTTAATTCGCCAGTAGCTGGGTCTATGTGTTTTAGTTTTTGACCGTACGCATACCCTGTTGCCTGAGGGATCTGAGTACCTAGTGGTGACGATATTGTTAAATAATGCAGTTCATTTGAGCCGTAATGCACAGGCATTTGACGGCCTTTGCCTAAGTCTTTTTCATTAGAGAATAGTTGGTTCATGAACTGCTCTAGCGTAAAACCTCGATATGCTAGTGCGGCTTGTTCACGATATTGTGCCATGATCATGTCTTGAGGTTTTAGTGCTGCTGCACTGGGGGTTATTGCCGCTTCTTCCCCCAGACACTGCATGTAAAAACTAACACGCCCTTGACGTTGAGCTGCTTGCATACGTTCATCAAGTAAACGAATAAAGCGCATTGTAGTGTATAAATTTATCGCAGTGTCTTTGTCAATATCTGGTGCTGCGGCACCCTCTAAAATTTCACCATTCTCACCGAGGATAGTCAGTGTCGGAATATCTAGGGCATGGCTATCAATAAACTTCAGCGCATGACTGATATTTAGCGATATGTTATTGGGGTTAGTCATAACCTACCTTCTCTTGTTGTCGAAACACATTTGCAAGCTATGAGATACCAATAATAGGGTTTGGAATATCTTCACATTCGCGTTATTTCTTATAAGAATAATCTGTGCGACAAATGCAAATTGATTAAATTAAAGCGTCCTTCACTTTACGTTAACGTAAAGGGTTATTCAACAGATAGTAGGTGAATAACCCTTAATTTGCATAATCGAGAGTGGAAAGTTTTTATTACGGGGCTATAAAGCAAATAAAATCAATGGTTTAAATGAATTTATCGCTGACTTCCATTGGAATAACGGTGAGTAATGCACGTTGACCAAGTGCCACATTTGCATTTGGAAAGATAATTGCCTCACCATCAACTTCTGCGAAATATTCCACCTCGCCATCAGTAGCTAATAGTTCTCCTTCGTTAAATCCCGTGAAGTTTACAGCGCTTTCAGGGAATGGAAACGTAAATAGCTCTTGCGTGCGATTGATGGTGCGGTGAACTTGAAAAAGTTCAAAGTCATTAGCATTAAATTGCTTATATTCTACTCTTTCCTGACTAATTAATGCTGACAGTGTTGCTTTGGTTTGAGCAAATCGACTCATATCGTTCTCGCCAAAAGGCTTAACTTGGCCTAATTCAACAGTAAACGCGTCTGCACCGAATACAAACGATGAAAAATAGCTGAATGTTGTCGCCGCGGCGCGCATTGTTAGAACCGTGTTTACCCCACACGATAATAAAAATTGTAATTGCTGCTTTTTCCAAGGTTTGCCATGTAAATATGGATAAACAGCAAATTTTTCATTTTTAGAACCTCGGATCGCAGTATGTAGATCATAGTGGCAACGGTAGCGGCCTTCTTCAACATCGCTAAAGAATGCTGTAACGTACTGTTCTAACTTTTCAGCTCTTACACGTTCAGGGTTTTGAATATTGCTCTTAGCATGTTCACCGTTAAATAATCGATTTAAATTCTCTTCGACAAAACGTTTAGCGATATTGATCGACTTGGGGTTACCATATATAAATAACACTCGTTGCTTTAGTACCAGCTCACCTTTAATAATTGACTGAATAAGCTGATCACATATTTCTATTGGTGCGGTTTCATTGCCATGTATCGCACTAGACAATACGACATCTTTGGTAGTTCGCCCACTTGGCGTAAATTGGATCACACCCGTATCTAGCACTTCAACCAAAGTCCCGTTGGCTAACGTAAAACTACTGGCAGGTAAATGGAACTCGTTATTGCGTGTTAGGGTTAAAAAATCCCCGGTCTTTTTTAAATTGTCAAGGTACATACAACCACCTAATGTAATATATGAGAGTAAGTACCCTTAAATTAACCCGACTACACTGGTGTCTGTCAGCTTATTTAAGGATACAAAAAAGCCATGCATCAAGCATGGCCTTTTATTAAATAACAACTAGCTGATCACAGAATCAACTAAGTCTTTGGCCTCTTGCTCTAGCTGAGCTAAATGTGCTTCGCCTTTGAATGATTCAAGGTATATTTTATAAATATCCTCAGTACCTGATGGACGAGCTGCAAACCAACCAAACTCAGTAACAACTTTTAATCCACCAATCGCTGCTTTGTTACCTGGTGCATTAGTTAAGACCTGTGTGATCTTATCCCCTGCAAGTGTGTCAGCAGTCACATCTGCGGCGCTAAGCGCTTTGAGCTTGTCTTTTTGCGCCGCATTAGCCGGCGCATCGATTCTTTTATAGATTGGGGCACCAAACTGAGCTTCCAACTCTTTGTAACGTTGTGACGGTGTTTTTCCTGTCACAGCAAGAATTTCGGCCGCGAGTAATCCAAGGATAAAGCCATCTTTGTCGGTGTTCCATACGTCGCCATTTAATCGTAAAAAAGACGCTCCAGCGCTTTCTTCACCACCAAATGCCAACCATTGTTTGTTTAGACCTTTTACAAACCATTTAAAACCAACAGGTACTTCATATACCTCGCGGTTATTTGCATTCACAACTTTATCTATCATGCCAGATGAAACCAGTGTCTTACCGATTTTTACATCACTTGGCCATGCTCGGTGATTTAACAAATAATCTATGGCCACTGCAAGAAAGTGATTTGGGTTCATTAACCCATCTGTGGTAACAATACCATGACGGTCATAATCAGGGTCGTTGCCTATACCGATGTCAAAATCGTCTTTAATCGCGATTAAATTAGCCATTGCATACGGTGAAGAACAATCCATACGGATCTTACCGTCTTTGTCTAGCGGCATAAAACCAAAAGCGGGATCTACAACATCATTAACCACCGTCAAATCTAAGCCATATTTCTTGGCTATAATAGGCCAGAAATTAATGCCTGATCCACCCAAAGGATCAACGCCAATTGTAACGCCAGCCTCAGCTATCGCTTTTAAATTAATGATATTTTGTAAGTCATCAATATAAGGCGCCATTAAGTCTTCATATCTAATAAAGCCTGAGCGTTTAGCTTTGGCGAAAGGAAACAATTCAACTTCAACAAGATCTTCTATAAGTAATTGATTTGCTCTGTCTTCAATCCACTTGGTAACGTCGGTATCTGCTGGCCCGCCATTAGGTGGATTGTATTTAAACCCGCCATCTTGTGGGGGGTTGTGTGAAGGCGTAACAACAATGCCATCTGCGAGTTCATTTGGGTGTGACTTATTATAGGTCACAATCGCATGGCTTATGACTGGTGTTGGTGTGTAATCATCATTTTCTTGCGTGATGACTTGTACTTCATTGGCAACTAACACCTCAATGGCTGAATTAAAGGCAGCTTCAGATAACGCGTGCGTATCTTTACCCAAAAATAATGGGCCAAAAATATTATTATTTTTTCGATAATCGCAAATAGCTTGTGTAATCGCCAATATGTGCGATTCGTTAAATTTTACATTATATGAACACCCACGGTGCCCTGAAGTACCAAATGCAACACATTGCTCTGGATTTTGCTCCAGATCCGGTTCGTTCAAATAGTAAGCGGACATCAATTTAGGGATGTTTACTAACTCTGATTGCGCAGCTTTTTTTCCTGCACCAGGGTGAATTGCCATTAAGATTTCCTTATAGGTAGTCTCGGATTGTTTCAGCTTGTGCTTCATTATAACCAAGGCCAAGTGCAACCTCATGAAGCATCATTTTTTTACGAGTTGTATTTGAGTTGGTCATCACCCAATATTCACTGTCTAGAATATTTTTAGGGTTCATACTACTACCACTTTCAAGTAACGCATCTTTGCTAGTTGCAAAGTAAATACGGTCGCGGCCTTTGATATCGAGTACGGTTTTAAATGCAGATTTATGTGTACGATGTAAGGCTGACAATATAAACAAAAATCGGCCAACTACGCCTTTTTGCATAGCCAGCTCTTCTTTATTCAATATGTTAAATACGTTAGCTGAAGATTTTGACACATTTGTGACAGCCTCTTCAGTCGTCTTGACAGGCTCCACTTGTTCTGCCTTTGATTCTGCTACAGAGTTTACATGGACACTGTTCTCAGAACTCAAATTCAATAAACGACGTAAAATTTGCGAAGCACTCTCACCAATACTTTGTGTGTTGCTGGCAATATATTGATAAAGCTCGTCATCTATTTCTATTTTTTTCATGCTTTTCCTGTCATTACTGATATTGATGCATCTAAAACGATTATATCCTGATTTAACAGATTACTCTACGGGTTTGCATTTATGTATTTGACTGGCACAATTACCCCCTGTAATGAGGAGTGCGTATGTTATTAAATTATAAGCAAACAGGATCAGGACCAGACCTTATCTTGATGCATGGCCTGTTTGGGTCTCTTGAAAATTTAAATGTGATTGCTAAGACGTTGTCTGAGCATTTTACTGTTTACAATGTGGATTTACGTAACCATGGTCGTTCTTTCCATAGCGATGATATGAGCTACCCACACATGGCTGGCGACATTAAAGCATTACTTGACCATCTAAATATACATAAAGCCCATGTTGTTGGACACTCTATGGGCGGTAAAGTTGCGATGCAATTTGCATCGTCGTTTGACCAGCACGTTAATAAATTGGTCGTTTTAGATATTGCGCCTGTTACTTATCCCCCTAGGCACGATGAAATTATTGTCGGATTAAATAAAGTTAGTGCATACACTAACGTCTTAAATAGAACTCAAGCAGATGAAATCCTGAGTGAACATATTGACATGCCGGGCGTGCGGCAATTTCTATTAAAAAGTTTAGCTAAAAATACTGCTGGTTTCCTATCGTGGCGATTTAACCTCCCAGTGATAGCAAACGCGTACTCAAATATTGTTGCCAATATAACAAATGAGTCACCATGTCAGTGTGAAACATTGTTTGTTAAGGGTAATAATTCTGACTATATATTAGCTGAGCACAGAGAAGCGATTGTTAAAGCCTTTCCAAAGGCGACTGCGAAAGTCATTCACGGAGTAGGCCACTGGCTGCACGCAGAAAAACCTGCAGCTGTAAATAAATCAATTCTTGATTTTCTTCAATAAATGTTCTGTTTTTGTTGTACCGGCCTTAATTTATGTTTATTGAATATGTTATAGTAGACGCCGTTTAAGTTTTCAGTTGGGTGCATATGGTCAGCCAGTATATTAATGAATTTGAAACCCTAGGACTGTATTTCGCTTTAGCGGGTATATTCTTTTTTATCGGAATGGCGATTCAAGACGTTTTAAAAAAAGGCAATGTACCCAAATTTGGTCGATATACTGTATGGCTAGTATTATTTCTTGGCTGTTCGGGTTTCATAGCTAAAGGCCTTATCCAAGTGTTTTGGCAAGGTGCAGGTGTTGGATAAAAATGGCCAAATCTGAAACAGATAGGACGACGATTGATTTATTTGAAAATGAGAAGCGCCCAGGTCGACCAAAAACAAACCCACTCCCTAGAGAGGTTCAGTTAAAGGTTAACAAGCGTAATCAGATAAAAAGAGATCGCGCCAGAGGGTTAAAACGTGTTGAATTTAAGGTTTCTTCAGAGCTTTATCAAGCCTTGAGCGATATGGCCGATGAACAAAACATCAGTCGCAGTGCTCTGATAGAAACTATCTTGCAAGAGAAATTAGCGAATAACAGATAGAAGGTAAGTATTTAATGGCAAGCGTAGGTATATTTTTCGGCAGTGACACTGGTAACACAGAACATGTTGCTAAAATGATTCAAAAAGAGTTGGGTAAACAGCTCATTGACGTCAAGGACATTGCAAAAAGTAGTAAAGAAGAAATTGCTGAATTTGATCTGATCTTATTCGGTATCCCTACTTGGTATTACGGCGAAGCTCAATGTGACTGGGATGATTTTTTCCCAGAGCTAGAAGAAGTGGACTTCGAAGGAAAATTGATCGCAATCTTTGGTTGTGGTGATCAGGAAGACTACGCAGAGTATTTCCTTGATGCAATGGGCATGGTAAACGACATTGTAACTGAACGTGGTGCAATCGTTGTTGGACATTGGCCAACTGAAGGTTATCAGTTTGAAGCGTCTAAAGCGATGGCTGGTGACGATCACTTTGTTGGTTTAGGTATTGACGAAGATCGTCAACCAGAATTGACAGAAGAACGTGTTAAAGCATGGTCTAAGCAAGTATATGATGAAATGTGTCTTGCGGAACTAGAAGACTAATTTCAAGACTACTTTGCACTTCGTGCATTAGCGCGTTATTCTTAGGTCGTAGCAGCGTCGTGTTATGGCTTAAGACAAAATTATAATTAATTGAGACAGAGTGAATGACTGATCACAACTTAGAGTTAAAAAAAGCAGGCTTAAAAGTAACATTACCAAGAATTAAGATTCTTGAAATTTTACAATCGCCTGATAACCAACACATCAGTGCAGAAGATGTGTACAAGATTTTACTCGATAAAGGTGAAGAAATCGGCCTAGCGACTGTATACCGCGTACTGAACCAATTTGACGATGCCGGCATCGTCACACGTCATCACTTTGAAGGCGGAAAATCAGTATTCGAACTGTCAGGTAGTACACACCATGATCACTTAGTGTGTTTGAAGTGTGGCAAAGTTGTTGAGTTTGAAGACGATATGATTGAAACACGCCAAGAACAAATCGCGACTGAAAATGGGATCCGCCTAACCAATCACTCACTTTATTTGTATGGTGAGTGTGAAGACACAGAGGCATGTAAAAAATATGCTGATGAAAATGGCAACTAAACATTAGTAGCTTTTATAAAACCGGCTTATAGGCCGGTTTTTTATATGCATTAATAACAACCTTATGTCTATAACTACTCACCGTCTTTAAAAAAGCACAGAACATCTAGATTTCATCACCTAATCCGCTTCATGATTTTGACCATTTTCATGTTTAATTTCTCATAAAATCATAGGGGTATCCAAAATTACCCGGACTTCTACTATGCTTATATTTAATTGGCTATTTATCCATACATAGGTACAATCATACGCTTAAAGTCAAGGAGTAACTTAATGCTAAAAGTTTTTGAGCGTGCCACCAACCCATTTCCGGATAAAGTCATAGCCCCCCCACCTAATTCATTATTTTCATTTTGTAGATTTTATACTAAAGGCATGGAGTGGCCTCTACTTGCAATGTCGTTGAGTGCTGCCCTGTTAGCAATATTAGAAGTTGCTCTATTTGGTTTCATGGGTGACTTAGTAGATTGGCTATCTACCTACACACCAGAAACACTCCTAGAGCACAAAAAAGACGAGCTGATCTTCATGGGGGTCGTTACCCTTATTGCGTTACCACTGATCACAGTATTTCATTCTGCCGTTATTCACCAAAGCCTACTTGGCAACTACCCCATGTCTATTCGCTGGCAAGCACATCGTTATTTGTTAAAACAAAGCATGGAGTTTTACCAAGGTGAGTTTGCCGGAAGAATATCAACTAAGGTAATGCAAACGTCACTCGCAGTCAGAGAAACAGTAATGAAGTTACTGGATGTGTTAGTTTATATTTTAGTGTATTTTGGCGCTATGCTAACGCTCGTAGCAAGTTCAGATATTAGACTCATGCTCCCATTAGTTATTTGGCTATCGCTGTATATCACGATACAAATGTACTTTGTGCCAAAGCTGAAAAGTATTGCGACAACTCAAGCAAATGCACGCTCAGAAATGACTGGCAGGATTGTTGATAGCTATACTAATATCTCAACAGTTAAGCTTTTCTCTCATACTCAACGAGAAGAACAGTACGCAAAAGAGAGTATGGAAGTCTTCATCGACCCAGTATACAAACAAATGCGTTTGGTAACGGGTCTAAATGTGAGTATTCAAGCGATTAATTATTTACTCGTATTTACCATCGCAGCGATATCGTTATACCTTTGGTCATTCAGTGCAATAACAGCTGGTGCAATTGCGATCACGCTCGGTTTGGCGCTTAGGTTAAATGGCATGGCGCAATGGATAATGTGGGAAGTCAGTGGCCTATTTGAAAACATAGGCACTGTTACCGATGGGATCTCAAGCCTCTCAAAGCCATTAGATGTGACAGACATACAGCAAGCTAGAGAACTCAATTTAACCCAAGGTCAAATTTCATTTAATAATATTAAATTCGCCTACAAGCGACGTGACAAAGAGAGTGAAACATATGTTATTGATGGCCTAAACTTGCACATCAAACCAGGTGAAAAAATTGGTGTTGTGGGTCGTTCTGGGGCTGGTAAATCCACCCTCGTAAATCTATTATTACGATTTTATGACCTATCCGAAGGTAACATATGCATTGATGAACAAAAAATTAGTGATGTGAAACAAGAGAGTCTGCGACAACATATTGCAATGGTTACCCAAGACACGTCTTTATTACATCGAAGTGTCGCAGATAACATTTTATATGGTCAACCAGTTGCAACACATGAACAACTGGTCGCTGCGACCAAAAAAGCACAAGCCTATGACTTCATACAAACATTAGAGGACAGTCATGGCAATATCGGCTTTGACGCGCAAGTGGGTGAACGTGGCATTAAACTATCTGGTGGTCAGCGACAACGTATCGCAATTGCAAGGGTCTTGTTAAAGAATGCCCCTATATTGATCCTTGACGAGGCAACCTCCGCGTTAGATTCTGAAGTAGAGGCTGCTATTCAGGGCAGTCTAAACGACCTAATGAGCGACAAAACCGTTATCGCGATTGCTCATCGCTTGAGCACAATTGCTCAAATGGATAGGCTGATAGTGATGGATGGCGGAAAAATAATTGAAGAGGGATCTCATGAAAAATTGCTTAGTATGAAAGGCGTTTATGCTAAGCTATGGGCGCACCAAACTGGTGGTTTTATTGGCCTTGAGTAACCCCGTTACAAAATATATTGCACACCTGCTCCACTAACTCATTGAGCGCTGCTTCATCCAGCGGCGCTTTCCAGCTGATTGCTTGGTCCCAATAGCTGAGCTTTTTTAATGCCCCCCAAAAAAAACCGGCTGCAAATTCAGGGCTTATTGAGCCTAAACAATCTGTATTTGAAGCATCTTTAAACCATTGTAACATTGCCTTCTCACAGTCAATAAATCGTTGATGCAAACTGTCAGCTTGCTTTTTAGAACGCATAGACTCAATGATCACAATTCTCGATAGCGTTAAATAATCTTCATCGTTTAATAACTCAAGGGCACTCATAGCCAAATGCTTGAGTTGTGAGTCAAATTGATAATGTGGAATAAATTGAATCGCAGTTAACGGGGTGATCCGTTCAATAAGCTGAGCGACAACCGTATCAAAGAGGGCATCTTTAGTTGGAAAGTGTTTGTACAGTGTTCGTTTTGACACGTTCGCAGCTTTGCTGATCCCTTCCATTGTGGTTGCTGAAAGACCAAACTGTGCAAATTGAGCAATAGCCGCTTTCACTATATCATGCTGTTTTACGGAAAAGTCTGGCATAGTAAGCTTATATTCAGAATATTAATCTTTCATTTTAATCAAAACTTGGCAAAATAAAAAGTAAACGATCGCGTTTACCTTAATTGAAAATCGGTATACACTTGCGTGTACTTGCACAAAAGTCGACCTTTAGCCCTTATTTTTACGTTATAGGGTATGAAATGAACAGTACAAGGTAGTCTTTTTGAGTTGTCAATCATCCTGACCCACTATATTGCCAACTCACAATAACACTTATGTCTATAAATCAATTAAATGACATAAAAATAGGATTTGGAGTGTTTATGTACCCCCAGTTTAGCAGTCGTGTAAAACTTTTTTCTATCGCAATGACTTCTGTTGCGCTCTTAAGTGCGTGTCAAGAAGCCCCGCCAGCCGCTGAATCAGCTGGAATGCCACCCGCACAAGTTAGTATTCAAAAAGTCACAAGGGAGTCTATCCCTATCACAATTAAATTACCGGCCACACTTGCAGGTAATAAAGAGGTAGAAATTCGAGCTCGAGTACCCGGTATTGTCGCATCACGCAACTTTGAAGAAGGTCAAAAAGTAATTGCAGGCCAATCACTATTTACACTCGACCTCGTGCCTTTTACGTTAGAAGTTGAAAAAGCGCAAGCAGAGCTTAATGCCGCACAAGCAAGTGTAAAGCAGGCTCAGCGAGAGCGCGATAGATTACGCAAGCTAAAAAATGAGCGTTCAGCATCAAAAAGGGACTTTGATAACGCTGCATCTAACTATGATATTGCTGTTGCAAACTTAGCATCTGCAAAGGTCGTCTTAAATGAAGTTAAACTCGATCTAGAATATGCCCAAGTAAAATCACCCGTATCTGGCATTATTGGTCGTGAGCTCGTTTCCGAAGGAAGCTATGTATCTGGTCCCGAAATATTACTCACTCAGCTCACTGAAACAGATACGATGCGGGTACTGTTTGGGTTTTCTGAGCGAGAGCAGTTGCAAATGCGTAAAGATGTCGACAGTGGCAGTTTAACTCTACCAGTGAATAACGAGTTTGAAGCTCAGTTAATATTACAAGATGGCTCGCGGCACAATAATGTAGGAAAAGTTAATTTTAGTGATGTACGCGTTAATCGCTACACCGGCACCAGTGAAATGCAGGCCAAGGTAAATAATCCAAATGGCCAACTACGACCAGGTCAATTTGTCCGTGTTCAGCTTATTGGCGCAGTGCGTAATAATGCCGTCCTCTTGCCTCAACGTGCAGTCTTGGACAATGGCACGGGTAAATTCGTCTATGTCGCCACTGAAAATGAGCAAGGCGCAATGGTTGCACTACCCGCCCCCGTTGAAGTGGGTGAATGGGTAAGAGTCAATGATGGTAATTTTTGGGTGATCAGGAGTGGGTTAACTGATGGGCAGCCTGTGATCACAGAAGGTATTGCACGCATTTTCTTTCCAGGCATGCCCATTACTATCGTAAATGAAGGAGAGTAACACCATGTTCTCTCGTTATTTCATTGATAGACCTATATTTGCATTTGTTATTTCTATCGTCATTGTATTGGCTGGTCTTGCCGCTATGCGCAGCTTGCCTGTAGCGCAATACCCAGAAATCGCCCCCCCTGTCGTGCAAGTTACCGCAGCGTACCCTGGCGCCTCAGCTGAAGTGCTAGAACAAACTGTCGCAGCACCCATTGAAAATGCCATTACGGGTGTTGAAGGCATGATGTACATGAGCTCCACCAGTACCAGTGCGGGTGCAACGACCATTGCCGTTACGTTTGAAATTGGCACTGATGTTGACCAAGCCGCGGTAGACGTTAATAACCGGGTAAAACAAGTCGAAGCACGACTCCCTGAAGAGACACGTCGACAAGGCGTGCAAGTGACTAAGGGTTCATCCAGCTTCTTACAGGTCCACGCTTTCTACTCCCCCGATAACACTCGAACCAGTTTGTGGACTTCTAACTTTGTAACAATGAATATTTTAGACCGAATTAAACGAATACCCGGCACAACCAGTGTGCAAATTTTCGGTGCAAAAGATTATGCAATGCGTGTGTGGCTAAGACCCGACATTATGAGCCAACTCGCTGTTACTGTCGAAGAGGTTGCGGGCGCTATTCGCGAGCAAAACTCTCAATATGCAGCGGGGAAAATTGGTGCGACACCGACTTCAGAGCATGCACAAGAATTAGTCTACAGCGTTACTGCACAAGGACGCCTATCGACACCTGAAGAGTTTGATAACATTATAATTCGTGCTAACCCTGATGGGTCAAATCTAAGGCTTAAAGACGTTGCCCGCGTTGAATTGGGCTCAAAAGATTACGATTTTGCGGGTACATTGAATGGTAAAGAAGCGGTTTTACTTGGCATATTCCTACAGCCTGGTGCCAATGCGTTAGACGTCGCTGACCAAGTTAATCGTACGATAGAAGAGTTAAAAACACAATTCCCCGCTGGTTTAGCACATGTAACATCATACGACACGACCCGTTTTGTGGAAGTATCAATCCGAGAAGTGATCATAACGCTAGTTGAAGCCATGGGTTTAGTGTTCTTGGTCGTTTATCTATTTTTACAAAATTGGCGGGCTACGCTCATTCCAACCTTAGCGGTCCCTGTCTCTTTACTTGGTACATTTGCGGGTATGTTTATGTTAGGTTATTCGATCAATACCTTAACGTTATTCGGCATGGTGCTATCAATTGGCATTGTGGTTGATGATGCAATCGTTGTGTTAGAAAACGTTGAGCGTATCATGCATGAACAAAAATCATCAGCCAGAGATGCGGCAATACAAGCAATGAAAGAGGTCAGTGGCCCCGTTATTGCTATTGTGTTAGTACTGTGTTCAGTGTTCGTGCCAATCGCCTTCTTAGGCGGGTTAACCGGTGAATTATTCAGACAGTTTGCCATCACAATTTCAATTGCGGTGAGTTTGTCTGGTGTTGTGGCATTAACAATGACCCCTGCCCTGTGTGTGCTTATTTTAAAGCAAGAGCATAAACAAACAGCCGTTTTTTTCTTATGGTTTAACGCATGGTTTACCAAAATAACCGGTAAGTATGTGGGTGCTGTTAGCTTTATGGTGCGTCGGGGCTTGTTGGGATTAGCATTAGTAACAGCTATGATCACCGCAACCGGTTTACTATGGAAAAACACACCAGGCTCATTAGTACCTGATGAAGACCAAGGATATTATGTTTCAGCGATTTTCTTACCCGATGGTGCGTCATTAGAGCGCACCGCAAAAGTGGTTGATGAAGTCATAGCTGCCGTTCAGTCAAATCCAGCAAATGAAAATGTTGTCGCTTTCACGGGCTTTGATTTTATCGGAGGTGGTTACAAAAATAGTGCCGCAACGTTATTTGTCACCCAAAAGCACTGGGATGAAAGAGAAATAGATACGAAGTCACTCGTTGGTGAACTCTATATAAAAACGGCACATATTAATGAAGCGCTGGTACTTGCCTTTAACCCTCCACCGATATTTGGCCTAGGAAACACCGGCGGCTTTGAAGTCTACTTACAAAATAAAGGAGCTGGCGGCCATGAAAAGCTAAAGCAAGGTATGCAATTAGTAATGGCTGAAGCACAAAAAAGCCCAGTATTAGCAAGCTTACAAACATTGTGGCGGCCTAATGCACCGCAGCTCAAAGTTCACATGGATCGAGAGCAAGCACGCGCAATGGGAGTAAATATTAATAGTGCTTTTACAGCGTTAGGAGCGAATTTAGGTACATATTACGTCAATGATTTCAATAAATTTGGGCGAGCCTGGCAAGTACTACTATCGGCTGAAGCTGAGTTTAGAATGACACCAGAAGACGTGGGCCGCATTTATGTAAAGAATAACCAAGGAGACATGGTGCCTATATCAGCATTCACACAAGTTGAGTACAGCAGAGGGCCGGAAAACCTTGAGCGATATAACAATTTGTCAGCGGTTAAATTATTGGGCGAAGCCGCGCCAGGATATAGCTCTGGTCAAGCCATTGCAGAAATGGAACGTATTGCTAAGTTAGTATTACCGCCCGACATGACTTACGACTGGACAGGCTCAGCCTACCAAGAAAAGCAAAGTTCAGGCACAACTGCTTTAGCCCTTGGACTTGCAGTGATTATGGTCTTTTTAATACTCGCTGCTCTGTATGAACGGTGGTCTTTGCCTTTGTCTGTATTGTTAGCACTGCCCTTTGGTACGTTTGGCGCACTTATTTCTGTGTGGATAGCTGGCCTCACTAATGATGTGTATTTTCAAATTGGACTTGTCACGCTACTAGGTCTTGCCAGTAAAAATGCCATACTCATTGTTGAATATGCGCTGATGAAATACCAACAGGGTTGGAGTGCCAGTGCAGCGGCGCTTGAGGCTGCTAGGTTACGTTTTAGACCCATTATTATGACATCACTAGCCTTTATATTGGGCGTGGTCCCGCTTGTTTTAAGCTCAGGAGCAGGTGCAGGCGCACGGCACAGCGTTGGGACAGGTGTAATGGGAGGTATGATTGCCGCGACATTCCTCGCTATATTCTTTGTCCCCTTGTTTTTCTTTTGGCTCACTCGCCATAAACTAACAGAAACCAGAAATACGCAAGAATTAGCAGATGAAATTGCAATGCAACATAAAAAAGAACATGTCGAAACACAAGAAGGATTTGTTTAACTTTTAGCCTATGAGAAAATTCGCCAACTGCAAAGTTGGCGTTTTTTATTATAAGCCGTTAAGATTAAATAAAAAGTCAGTTATAGAACTATATATGAGCGGTAGCCTACAAAGTACTTTCGATGAATACTTCCAAGTAGACGATAGTAATCAAGTCAATTTATTTGTCGTCCAGAGCACTCAAGTGCCACAAACTCAAGCGGAACTCGAAAGCAATATTCCCGCTCTGTTCAAGCTCGCAAACGAGATCAATGAACTAGACAGTAACGCGTTACGACCATTAAGGAATTTAGGAGATGTCGCCACCGAGCTTGCCTCTTTTTTACAGGCTCAATCTCGAAAAATAGACCTTATAATGAGCCATATTTTAGCAACAGAGCAACCTGATGAAGACAATGTCTACTGTGATAGTTATGGCGGAGGCGGTTTAAAGGTAACCTTACCGGAGAAAATGGCCATCGGAACGCATCTGAGAACAAAGCTTTTTTTAAACCATGAAGCCAGCGCGATTTATTGTTATACACAGGTGATCGCAACTGAACGTCTTGAACCTCAAAAAATACAACATACCCTTGCCTTTGTTCAAATTAGAGACTCAGACCAAGAACTCGTCGTAAGAGCAAGTCTACATGCACAAACTAGACAACTAAAAAAGCGTCAGTTAGCGCAGAATAAAGCACAAAGTAGCTGACAGCATAGCTAAGAATGATAAACTTATTGCTTAGAAATTTATTTGTGTAACATCATGAGCTTTAGACTTTTACCTGAATGGGCAACGCAAGATGCTACCATGCTTACGTGGCCCCATAAAAACACCGATTGGGTGGATATTTTATCTGATGTAGAGCCTGTCTACGTCACTTTGTGCCAACACATATCGCAAGTACAAAAGGTACTGATTGTTGCCCACTCAGACGCGCTGAAAGTCCACATTTTCACTCTTTTAGCTGAAGCCGGCGTAGATATGAGCGCCATTGTCTTTGTGGTAGCTCCTTGTAATGACACATGGGCAAGAGATCACGGGCCGCTAACTACAGCCAACCATAACGGTGATTTACGCGTTATTGATTTCGTTTTCAATGGCTGGGGCAACAAGTATGTCGCAGACCTCGATAACAATATTAATAAACAACTTGCAGCGCAGGTTATGAATAAGCAAATCGCCTTTCACTCGAGTGAGTTTGTGCTTGAAGGCGGCGGTATTGAAATTAACGAATCAGGCGTCTTACTCTCTACATCTGAATGCTTGCTAAATCCAAATCGAAATCCAACGCTGAATCAAACACAGATTGAAAACACATTATCTCAGCAGCTCGGTGCACGCACGTTTTTATGGGTTGATCATGGATACCTCGCAGGTGACGATACCGATAGCCATATCGATACGTTGGTTCGATTCGCGCCTAACAACACCCTCGTGTATGTTGCTTGTGACAGTGCTGATGATGAGCACTTTAATGCCTTAACTGCAATGAAAATGCAACTAGAGTCATTTATAACGGCGGATGGCAAACCTTATAATTTAATTCCTTTACCATGGCCAAAGCCGATTTTTAATAAAGACAATGAGCGCTTGCCAGCCACATATGCAAATTTTTTGATCTTAAATAACACGGTATTAGTACCAATATACGGCGATGAACATGACAGCTTAGCTGTTCAGCAAGTACAAAAAGCATACCCTAACCACACGGCAATAGGCATTGACTGTTCAGCACTTATTCATCAATTTGGTAGCTTGCATTGTATTACGATGCAACTACCACGTGGTTTTTTAAAGTAGGAACACACTATGAGCGCTCAACCACTCAAAGTTGGCATTGTCCAACACAGTAATAGCGACGACTTAACCAGTAATATACAAAAAACAGAACAAGGTATTCGCGAAGCAGCAAGCAAAGGCGCCAAACTTGTGGTGCTACAAGAACTTCACCGTAGCTTATATTTTTGCCAATCTGAAGAAACAAATATTTTTGATTTAGCCGAGCCGATCCCTGGTCCAAGTACTGATTTTTATGGTCAATTAGCCAAAGAGCTCAACGTGGTGATAGTAACTTCTTTATTTGAAAAAAGAGCCACTGGCCTGTATCACAATACCGCCGTTGTCCTAGAGAGTGATGGCAGTATAGCCGGAAAGTATAGAAAAATGCATATTCCTGATGATCCCGGCTTTTATGAAAAATTTTATTTCACACCCGGTGATATAGGATTTACACCAATACAGACATCTGTTGGGAAACTCGGCGTATTAGTTTGTTGGGATCAATGGTTCCCTGAAGCTGCGCGTCTAATGGCAATGGCCGGAGCCGAAATTTTAATTTATCCAACTGCCATCGGTTGGGACCCTCGAGACGACAAAGCTGAACAAATCAGACAACGAGATGCCTGGACCATTTCTCAGCGCGCCCATGCAATTGCTAACGGAGTTCCCGTCATCAGTGTAAACCGGGTTGGTCACGAGTCTGATCCAAGCAACCAAAGTGATGGAATATTATTTTGGGGTAACTCTTTTGTGGCCGGCCCGCAAGGAGAAATGCTGCTACATGCAAGTGAAAACGAAGAACAAACCATGGTTGTAGAACTTGATCAAGCACGCAGTGAATCTGTGCGCCGTATTTGGCCTTATTTACGTGATAGACGAATCGACCACTATCAAGACCTTTCTAAGATTTACCGCGATTAATAATTAGTATAATAGATTAGGAGTACTCAATGGCGTCAGCGCATTGGAGCGAATTACCTTGGGTTAAAAATTCACAGGATAAAATACACTGGGGCCAACTAAGCGGCAGTGGTTTAAGTATTGCATTAAGCGAAGGGATCAAAACCAACCCAGAATTGGTTGTTATCGTCACCCCAGATACGCCCTCTGCCCTGCGCCTTGAAACTGAGTTAGAGTATTTATTACCAGATTTACCGGTCATGGTCTTCCCTGATTGGGAAACACTTCCCTATGATCACTTTTCACCGCACCAAGACATCATATCGCAACGCTTAGCAACGCTAAATGCGCTTAAAAAGCAAAAACAAAGCGTGGTGATTGTCCCTGTAGCGACGTTAATGCTGCGAACAGCACCGCCGGCATTTATTTATGGCAATGCACTACAGTTTAAAGTAGGCGACACTGTTGATGCCCAGCAACTGAAAAACTCACTAACAGAAACAGGTTACCGCCACGTTCAACAAGTTATGGAACATGGTGAATTTGCAGTTCGAGGCTCTATTGTTGATTTGTTTCCAATGGGAAGCCCGACGCCTTATCGCTTTGATTTTTTCGATGATGAATTAGATACTATTCGTTTATTTGACATTGAAACTCAACGTTCAAGTGAAAAAGTAACTGAAATCGATTTATTACCTGCTCATGAATTTCCGACCAATGAAGAAGACATTGAGCGTTTTAGAGTTGGCTATCGCAGTGCATTTGGTGCCAGCGCAGAGCAAGACTCTATCTACATGCAAGTGACAAAAGGAAACTGGCCATCAGGGATAGAGTATTACCTGCCTTTATTTTATGAAAACTTAGGCACCATCTTCGATTATTTGCCCGACAACGCCACCATTATTCACTTGGGTGACATAGAAAATGCCGCTGAAGAGTTTTGGTTGGATGTATATAAACGTTACGAAAACAGAAAGGTAGACCCTCTTAGGCCGCTACTCGAACCGGTTCGTTTGTATCAACCGGTTGAAGAGTTATTTAAAAACTTTAATCGCCACCCTCGAATTCGCTTGAGTGAAGCCAAACTTGGCACCAAAGCTGGGCATACAAACTTATCAGCCAAAACGATTTCAAACGTTCGCATTGACCATAAACACACCGATCCCTATGCTGATATTTTAAAGTATATTGCTGCTCAGAAGAAACAAAAAGCACGCGTGGTATTCAGCGTAGAAACTGATGGGCGAAGAGAATCATTACTGACTTTGCTTAAACCAACAGGACTTAAGCTTAAAGAGTTCGACACCTTTCAAAAATTTATTAGCAGCAAAAGTGATGTGGGCTTAGTGGTAAGTCCCCTTGAGCAAAGCGTTTACCTCAGCGGTGAGCCTAGCTTAAGTATCATAACTGAACAAGAACTACTCGGTGTTAAAGTATCACAACGCCGCCGAAGAAAACACAAATACGAACAAGGACAAGACTCTTTGATCCGTAATTTAGCGGAACTCAAAGAAGGCCAGCCTATAGTGCACTTAGACCACGGTGTTGGCCGCTATCTTGGTCTACAAACCATAGATGCAGCTGGCATTGCCACAGAATTTGTCACCATCACGTATGCCAACGAAGCAAAACTATATGTGCCTGTGTCTGCATTACATATGCTGAGCCGTTATTCCGGCGGTGAAGAGGCTTCAGCCCCACTTCATAGACTCGGATCTGACGTGTGGGAAAAAGCAAAAAGACGTGCTGCCGAAAAAGTGCGAGATGTTGCCGCAGAGCTGTTAGATATTTATGCGAAAAGACAAAGTAAACCCGGCTTTTCATTCAAAATAGATGGCGCAGCTTATCGCGAATTCAGCGACAGCTTCCCATTTGAGGAAACAGATGATCAGCGAAACGCCATTGAAGCCGTGTTATCAGACATGCAATCTAACCTAGCCATGGACCGCTTGGTATGTGGTGATGTAGGCTTTGGTAAAACAGAAGTTGCCATGCGTGGTGCTTTTGCAGCCGTTAACGACAACAAACAAGTTGCAGTACTGGTGCCTACTACTTTGCTTGCTCAACAACATTTTGAGAACTTTAAAGACCGTTTTGCTGATTTACCCATTGAAGTCGGTGTACTTTCTCGCTTTAACAGTGCAAAGGACCAAAAAGCCACCTTAGATAAGCTAAACGATGGCACCATAGACATCGTGATTGGCACGCACAAACTTATTCAAGAAAACATTAAGTTTAATGATTTAGGATTGCTCGTTGTTGATGAAGAGCACCGTTTTGGAGTGCGTCAGAAAGAGAAAATAAAGCAGCTGAGATCAGACGTGGACATACTAACGCTTACTGCAACGCCCATTCCACGTACGTTAAATATGGCCATGAGCGGTATGCGCGACCTATCTATCATCGCCACGGCGCCAGCTAAACGCTTGGCAGTCAAAACTTTTGTTAAAGAACGTAATGACGATTTGATCCGGGAAGCTATTTTAAGAGAAATAAAACGGGGTGGCCAAGTCTACTTCTTGCACAATAATGTTGAAACTATTGAAAAAACAGCTTCTGATATTGCCGCATTGGTGCCTGAAGCAAGCGTAGCAGTAGCCCACGGCCAGATGAGAGAAAAAGAGCTTGAGCAGTTAATGGGAGACTTCTATCATCAAAAACACAATGTATTAGTCTGTACAACCATCATTGAAACTGGCATAGATATCCCATCAGCCAATACCATCATTATGGACCGTGCTGACAAGCTCGGTCTTGCGCAATTGCACCAACTTCGTGGTCGAGTTGGGCGAAGCCATCATCAAGCCTATGCCTACTTACTCACTCGTAACACTCAAACGTTAACCAAAGATGCCGTTAAGCGCTTGCAAGCTATCGAATCATTAGAGGTATTGGGCGCAGGCTTTGCACTCGCAACGCACGATTTAGAAATACGAGGCGCAGGTGAACTGCTCGGTGACGACCAAAGCGGTCAAATTCAATCTATTGGTTTTACACTGTATATGGAAATGCTTGAACAAGCAGTTCAAGCACTCAAAGATGGTAAAGAACCCACACTTGAAAACCTATTACAAAAACAATCAGATGTTGATTTAAAAGTACCAGCGTTACTGCCTGATGATTACATTCCAGATGTGAACATCCGCTTGAGTATGTATAAACGTATCGCCAGTGCAACCGATTTAGTCGAACTCGATGAGTTGCAGGTTGAACTAATTGACCGATTTAGCCTGTTGCCTGATGCTGCTAAAAACCTATTTGCAATACAAGCTCTTAAACTTAAAGCGAGTCAACTTGGCATAAATAAAGTTGAAGCAAATATAAAAGGTGGTTACTTTGAATTTAACAGCTCGACAAAGGTTAACCCAGCGTTCATTATAGGTTTGATACAAAGCAACTCGTCCATTTATAAAATGGAAGGCGCAAGCAAACTGCGTTTTGCAATAGAAGAGAAAAATGGCCAACAGAGAATGAAATTAATCAATGCAATGATGGATGATTTTCAGAAAAAGGCGCTAAATTAAATGCATGGAGTAAAACGACAACTTGGTTTCATTATTGCGCTTGCATGGACGTTTAATGCCCACGCCGTGCGCTGGTTTGAAGTTGAGTTGATCGCATTTGAACAAAAGTCTTCCCCTTTATTACGCGAAGACTTTAGCTTGGAACATAAACCAATTGAAGGCAAAAACAAGCGAAACTTACTGTCAGAAGGCTTCAATGCACAAGGGCAACAACAATGCTTAGCAGGCGATAGTTTTTTTGACCCACGACCATTAAGTGTCAAATTAACCAACGCCAATTCGTCATGGTTATGTAATGATGACGCGGATTATTTAGCAAAATTTGATACGCTGCCAATAACGCCATATGCACTATCACAAGAACATATGGATAATATTTATTTGTTATCAAAACAACAACTGCAATTTGATGACACGGTGAGTAAATTAAAACGCAAAGGCTTACAGCCACTATTGCATACTGGATGGCGATTTCCAGAGCAAAGCAAACGGCGCGCGCCATTTATTAAAATATTTGCCGGCAAACGTTTTGTAGAACCAGTTAGCTATCGTATATCGGAAGTTGTTTCGCAGCAGGGGTATGTGAGTTTATTACCCAATAAACTCGCCATTGAACCAAGTGTTCATCAGGACAGCTGGCAAATTGAAGGGCTCATAAAAATACATGTTCGACATTATTTATATGTGACCACAGAGCTTGATATTCGATACGACATTGACACTGGCGATACACAAACAGCACGTATGTCACAATATACCAGAGTGTACAGTGGTGATTTGCATTACTTAGATCATCCAAAACTCGGGATCATATTTCAAATTAGAAAGTACAAACACTAACAATAGGAAAAGACATGAAAAAGCTAATAATTATTGCAGGGCTACTGACACTTGCTGGCTGTTCTAAAGTGACGCTTGAGAACTACAATAAAGTAGAAGTAGGAATGGATAAAGCTGCACTTGAACAGATCCTAGGCTCGGCAGACAACTGTGAAGAAAAAACACTGCATACAAATTGTACTTGGGGTGATGACAACAAACACATAAAAGTCACACTAGTAACCGACAAAGTGACGCTGTACACCAAAAAAGGTCTTGAGTAGGTCGAATTATAGACGCAATCAGCATCAGATATGATTGCGTCTTATAACCGATTTCATTCAGTCATAGCCCTTATTTTCAGGTGGCTATGAGTGAAGCCCGCACTTTAAAAACATCTTATTAACCCCACCCCCAGCTGAGCACCGCGGTAAACAAAAATGCACAAGTCATTTGTCGTAACGCCATTTTAGCCGCAAAGTGCCAGCGCATTTCTCGTACGATGGTAAGCAAAGAGACAATACACGGTAACATCACGCCCGCTAGGTAAACCGCCGCCAATAACTGAACATCAGACATTCCTACCACTTTTAGACTCTGAGATGAACTTTCAATAAGCCCAATTGCTAATCCATCTTTGCGGATCGCCCCTAAAATAACCGCAATTGCAGCCCCTTCAGGTAAATTCAATAACGTCATAACCGGTGCAATAAGCGCCGTTATAAAGTCAATAACACCTAACCAAGATAAAAAACCGGCAACAAAACAAATACCAATGAAAAGAGGCAAAGCTGTCGTTATAAACTCCCTGATCACGCCAAACATCTCATTTAGTGCAAACCTAATATTTGGCGGCTGTAAAAATCCCCGATTTAGTAAATTGGTAGACATTGACGCGCGCCTTTGCGATTTGCTGGTTGTTACCAACAGGTATAAACACGTCGTAAGTCCCAAAAACAGCAAATATGGTAACGCCAAATATGGTTTTCCCGCTGCAGAAAATACCGCAATCGTCGCTGGAAGTTGATAGGAACAGGCTGAGCCAAACGAGATAGCTGATACACATGTACCTCGTGTACAACATGAGCAATTTCTGGTTTGAATAATGGCCGGTACGTTACAGCCAAATCCCATAATAACTCTTACTAAATCACGCCCGCTAAGCCCAAGCTTATGCATGAACGGGTCTAAGCAGTACGATAACCTATCTACTAGCCCCGTTGTTTTATACAATGCGATAATGGCAGAAAAAATAAGTACCGTTGGTAATGCATACAACAATAGAAAAGGCAGCATTGAAATGACGCCGTACTCTCCAATTAGCATGTGATGCAATACGTCAGGCATGACACCAAAGCGCGCTATCAGCCAATCAACCCCACCTTCTGTATCAGGATAAAGCCAGTCAGCAAACGCGTTAGCATTCAATACCGAGATTAAAGCTGGTAAAACAAGTAACATAAGAGACAATAACGGGCCAACAATCGGCATTTCAAAAAATGCCTTTTTAGGCACAACTGACCAGTTTCCGAGTATTTTAGGAGGCTCACTTGGAAAAACACTTGCTTGCTTGAGTGCATTATCAATAGTGTTCCGCTGCTGTGGGTCTAAACACCTATTATCTACCGTGATCCATTCAAGCTGGGTCGTTTTTCGTAAACGCGCTACTTCTTGAGCAACATCAGGCCTATGCTTCACTTTGTCCCAATAAGTGATCACCACAATCCCTGAACGGCTTTGTATTAATGGCCAGAGGTCGTGCAAATCATCAATCAAGTCTGTCGACTTGACCATCAATATAACTTGCTTATTGCTATGAAGCTTCTTTAATACCTGCGATGTGACCACACTGTCCATATGTGTTTGAATACCGGGCGTATCAATAATGGCGTAGTCATTCCAACTGTATTCATGGCAAAATAACGAGCTTCCTTGCAAGTTACTACTGGTTGGTTTATTCCCGACCAGCCGTTCTATAAACGCAGTCTTCCCGACACTTTCTTTACCAATCAGTAACCAATGATTGTCTTGCTGAGGTTCTGGGTAATACGTTTGCACTTCAATATGCTGTGGCATCAGCAAAAACACTCCTGCTCAACACAGCAATCTAAGTCATTGAGTATCATGCCTGACTTTTTATAATGCCGTAATATCGACATATCGAGTGCCAGTTCTTCGCCAATTACACTACATGGAGCGAAGAAACGGCCTCTAAATTTATATATAAAACACAATAAAGTTGGATCATGGTACAAACGAGATCCAGCTAAAAACAGATTGCTGACTTTGCTAGATTCATCAAACTTATTAATAGACGGGTATCCATTTGCTTGATAGTCAAATAACTTAGACACAGGTCCTAGGTTTATATCAAAACCAGTGCAGTTGATAGGTGGGAACTTTGACGAGATAACCTTGCCGCAAGACGATGTGACGGTATATCCTTTATCTCCTTTTTCAACACTTTCTACTCTAAACTTATCGTCTAATTCAACATTGCCACGCGTACTTAAGTTGGCCAAACGCTCTGCAGTATAAGGTGACAACACCAAACTTGGGTCATAAGTATTGGTGTCATCATTCCCAATAAAATCTAATATTGTCACTTGGTTGCCCATATTCGCGAGATTATAGGCTGCATCCACTCCACTTTCGTATCCCCCAATAACCAAGTATTCACCATTGCCTAACTTATTCCATTGCGAAATTTCACTATTGTGTTTACATAGTTCAGCACCACGAAACGCAGATAAATTTGGGCTATGGAACTCACCTCCAGCCCAAATAAGGTAATTGCAACGAAGAGTCATTGACTCAGTTTCTAATTCAAAGCCATCTTCATCAGCCAAATTTACAACACGCTTTAAACACGTGTTTGTTTTAACCTTAATATTGTAATGCTGGGTAACGATACTTAAGTACTGTGCATACTCTTTACCATCAAGGTGTTCTTTACCAATCGAAAAGGCCGGTGAAGTATCTGGAGTAATGGCGTTTAAGTCTGTCTGATGGTAACCATTTGATGGAAAAGAAGGTGTAATAAAGCGCATACTTTCAGGCCACTGTAAAAAAGTTTGGCCTATTTCACCTTTCTCTAAAACGACTAATTCGGTATCTTCAATTCCCATTTGCTTGAGCAGTGCAGCACACCCTAAACCGGCAGGCCCGGCACCAACAATTACAACTTCAGTTTTTATCATTACATTCTCTTCACTCATTCAAACATATATATTGTTATAACATATCAAATAGCATCAATGGAAATAAGAACTAATCTTATTTAGAATAAAAAAGACAATCCCCACAGTTGCCCCTGTTAATTTGTATTAAAACAACCCAATACGACAAACGTCTAATGATAAGCTTTTACTTTCTGTGTTTGTGTTATAATATAACATAACACCTATTGGATGTTCACTTATAAATTGCAATTTAAACAAGACTCAAATATCGCGCCCAATAAGCTGCAAGGTTAGTAATAGATTACTCTAGTAAAGCTGAAAAAATAGGCACGTTAACACGAAAAAACTGTCATTAGACATTTAAATAACTTGGTTCTAAAAATGAAGAAAATCCTACTTAAGAATGCAAAAATCGTTAATGAGAATAATACTTTTGATGCCGACTTACTGATCTGTAACGACACAATAGATACTATTTCCTCTGAAATAAGCGCAAAAGACCACTACCAGATAATTGATCTGGGGGGCGACTTATTACTTCCAGGTATGATTGATGATCAGGTGCACTTTAGAGAGCCAGGTCTTGAGTACAAAGGATGTATCGCCAGTGAATCTCGGGCTGCAGTCGCGGGAGGGATCACAAGCTATATGGAAATGCCCAATGTTAGCCCAGCGACCACAACACGGATAGCACTCAATCATAAACATGATATTGCAGCGCAAAACTCTTTGGCAAATTACTCGTTTTATTTAGGCGCGACACCTGACAACTTAGAGCAAATAAAAGCCTGTGATCCCAGGCTTGTATGTGGTGTAAAAGTGTTTATGGGTGCATCAACGGGTGATTTATTAGTGGAACACCCGCAAGCATTAGAAGCAATATTTAGGGAGTGCCCTACTCTCATAGCCACTCATTGTGAAAAAGGCGATATCATCAGCCAAAATCTAGCCAGGCTCACATCACAAAATTTAACAATCCAGCACCACCCCCAGATCAGAGATGTCGAAGCCTGCTATGCTTCATCGTCTTATGCGGTCGATCTTGCAAAAAAATATAATAGTGATTTGCATGTATTACATATTACGACAGCCAAAGAGTTAGCATTATTTACACCCGGCCCCATAGAAACAAAAAAAATAACAGCAGAAGCCTGTGTACATCATTTGTGGTTTAACCAGTCAGACTATGACCGATTAGGTAATTTGATCAAGTGTAACCCAGCCATTAAATCAGAGCATGACAGGCTTGCTTTGCTAAACGCCATCAATGAGGATCGAATTGATATAATTGCGACAGATCATGCACCGCACACATGGCAAGAAAAGCAAGCGGCTTACAGCGACGCACCAGCTGGCTTACCACTTGTAGAACATGCTTTATTAAGTTTGTTAGATCAGGTTAGAAGAGGTGTTATCAGCATTGAAAAAATGGTAGAGAAAATATCTCACAACCCAGCAAAACGCTATAAAATACATCAACGTGGTTTTATACGTGAAGGATACTTTGCTGATTTAGTGGCGATTAGCACATCAGCCAGTGAACGAGTAACACATAAAAATAATAACTATCTCTGTGCGTGGTCACCCTTTGTTGACCACCAATTCTCACACAGTATAAGGTATACCTTTGTCAATGGACAATGTGTTTATGATCATGGCGTCATTCTAGAACATCATAACAATGCGATGCCTTTAATGTTCAATCGCTAAAACGAGCTATGTGACGTTTTATAATTTACCAAATACAACGCTATAGTATGAAATATAGTGTAATGACGATTACGCTATATTTCATTTAAATCATGCAAATAAATCAATAACGCAGTATTAATTAAGAGAAGTAAAATGGAAGCAATCGTAGTAATTGTGGGCTTTTTAGGAGCTGGTAAAACAACCTTGCTAAAAAAACTCGTAAATAACGCATTAGAAAAACAGTGGCAGCCTTTCGTGCTGTTAAATGATTACGAAAATGCACAGCTTGATACCGACCAATTAAGTGATGAATTAGATCCTCAATACTTAAAAGCACTCAGTGGGAGTTGTATTTGTTGCAGTGGCATCACAGAATTGCGAGAAGCGGTAAACCGCATTCCAAAGCGCGAAAAAGGCATAACACTTATTGAGGCAAATGGTACAACTGATGCGTGTTCACTCATGGGGTTTTTAGGCGTTGGGATCAATGAGCGCTTTTTACCGCCTATTCAAATATCTGTGGTTGATGTTAAAAATTGGCAATTACGTGCAGAGCACAACGAACTTGAAGCGAATCAAGTCCAAGTCTCTTCACTCATTGTACTTACACACGAAAATAGCGTAGATAAAAGCCGAAGAAACGACGTTAAAGCTCAGTTATCATCGCTAAACCCCAGCGCAAAAATAATATCGTCTGACGCGCTCGATTTAGAACAATTACCTGAAGTTACTCCTTCACAGAATCAAGCTGAGCACCTTGAGCATCACAAAGCACATTGGGCATCTAGTTCTATAGACCTACCCCCACTGCCAAGCTACGCCGCTATTAAAGAGCTTTGCAACGCCCTACCTAACTCAATTTTACGGGTCAAAGGCTGTACCATAATTGGAAGTGAGCCTCACTACACCTATTTTGAACGCTGCCCAGATGGTGAAATCTATGTCAGGCGCTATAACGGAAAGCCGACGACTGGCGCGAAGTTACTTACTATTGGACCCGGGAGTAGTACCTTGCTACTCAATAATGCACTTTCTGGCGCAACGTAGCGCACATTCAGGTGTTCAATTTAGTGAATTTTACTTATGTGCAAAAAGCATTTCATCGTTAACCCAATCAATTATGTAGATAAATGGGATCCACCGATGTTAGTGATACATGGGAGTAAAGATTATCGTATTCCTTTAGGTCAAGGCATTCAAGCGTTTCAAGCTGCAGTGTTGCGCGGTTTAGAAAGCCGTTTCCTATACTTCCCTGAGGAAAATCACTGGGTGCTGACACCACAAAACGGTATTGTTTGGTAACGTGAGTTCTTTAAGTGGTTGGACGATACTCTTTGAGTGACCTGTTAACTAATTAGCTTTAATCGTATAAATATGCCTGAGTGCTGCTAAATGCTCAGGCCATTTTTATAGCTGGAGAGTTAAAATCTCATATGCAGTATAAAGAGTAAGTTACACCCTCATTACACGTTCGCCGGGTTTAAACAACCCATACCTTGCTTTGCTTGAACGGCTCAAAGATTCTCTTTCCCAATAGTCTGTTTTAAAAAATGAATCTTGTGGGCCTTGTTGATCAAATAGCTAACTCCTAATCAACTTCTCAGTTTTAACTCTGTTGCTGATATTTGGGCATACCTAGCCCAGTCATTTTATTTATTGCCTTCACTTTAATCATCGTTTCAGTATGCTGACTATTGAATTGACGACTTTTGAGCTTATCACCCATTAATTGCTTAAAACGATACATCGCCGTCTCGGCAAGTGAACGAAGGTGGTACCCTGAATTCACTTTCCACTGCTTTAACCCTATTTGGTGCATCATAAATACGGCGTTATTTCTGGTATGTCCTTCCTCCCAGTATTGGGCATTCTCTCTTGGCGGTACCCGCATAATCGCATCTTTTGCTGCGACTTCTTCATAGCAACTGCGAGTGTCATATGCTCCATCACCTGTGACTCTGTCTATATTCCTACGCAGTGGCCTGATTAAATCGACAAGGGCTTCACCATCTGACACATTTACCATCGACAGCTCAGCACCCACAATATCGTGACTTGTCGCATCTACGGCCAAGTGCAATTTTCGCCAAGTTCGGCGCTTAGGTGCACGATGTTTTCTCGTATGCCATTCGCCATTTCCATACACTTTAAGGCCCGTGCTATCTACTACGATGTCTATGAACCCTTTGCCTGCTCGATTTCTATATTGCACATCAAGTGTTTTACTGCGTTTGCATAGACAGCTATAACCCGGTGATTGCAATGAGACAT
>NZ_PNBY01000081.1 GCF_005886875.1 Pseudoalteromonas aurantia
AAATTCAATGTACCATTACATTGCGCTCAATGGCATGTAATTTGAGGTGGTATGACTTTATTAGTTTTAAGGTTATTTATCCATAGTTTTTGATATACCAATGTTTTTAGATAGGTGGGTATTGCTTTATAAGCGTTTATATCAGTTAATAAGCTGGTTTTTTAGCGAATGATTATCTGGATATTTGAATGTGTTATTACGCCTCATGTAATCATACTCGAGGAATAGCGCAACAGAGATTAGTTGATAATAGTGCTTTGAATGAAGGGAGGCAGCAATAGTAAAGCGTTTATCATGTACACTGAATGATAAACGCTTTAAATGTGGGGTTACCTTACACCGAGTAAGGCTTCTTGTTCGGCTTGGCTCGCGAGGTATTCATCGAATGTACCGTGAAAGTTTTCTACTTTCTTATTTTTAATATCGATGATGCGCGTAGCTAAAGATGACACAAATTGACGGTCATGGCTGACAAAAATAAGTGTCCCTTCGTATTCTTTTAACGCGTTGTTTAAGGCTTCGATGGCTTCCATATCCATGTGGTTAGTAGGTTCATCCATAATTAACACGTTTACGTCTTGCATCATTAATTTGCCAAATAATAAACGGTTTTTCTCACCACCCGAGCAGTTTTTGGCTTTTTTATTGGAATCATCGGCAGTAAATAATAAGCGACCTAACATGCCACGTACCATTAAATCATTGTGCTTAGCGGTACGCCACTGTGACATCCAGTCAAATAACGATAAGTCATTGTCAAAATCTTTAGAGCTGTCTTGAGGGCAGTAACCTATTGATGCGTTTTCTGACCACTTTACAACACCTTCATTCGCTTGAAGTTCGTTAACTAGGCAACGTATAAAGGTGGTTTTACCCACACCATTTTCACCAATAATGGCAAGCTTGGCATTTGATTCAAGAATAAGCTCACCTTTTTCAAAAAGCACTTCACCGTCAAATCCATGACCAAAGTCTTCAAGTATTAATGCTTGGCGGTGCATTTTCTTGCCTTCATCAAAACGTAAACTTGGTGCGATACGGCTAGAGTTTTTAACTTCGTCTAAGCTGATTTTGTCCATTTTTTTAGCGCGTGAACTTGCTTGTTTTGCTTTTGATGCATTGGCGCCAAAGCGGTTTACAAAGTCTTGTAATTCATCAATCTCTGACTGCTTCTTGGCGTTGCCCGCTAATAATTGCTCGCGGATCAAAGACGATGCTTCTAAGAATTTTTCATAATTACCAGGGTAAATACGCAATTCACCGTAATCAATGTCGGCCATGTGTGTACAGACTGCATTTAAAAAGTGTCTATCGTGCGAAATAATGATCATGGTACATTTACGCTGGTTTAATTCATTTTCTAACCAACCGATAGTATGAATATCGAGGTTGTTGGTTGGTTCATCCAGCAATAAAATGTCAGGGTTTGCAAATAATGCTTGTGCAAGCAAAACGCGTAATTTCCAGCCGGGTGCAACTTGCGACATCAAACCAAAATGAAACTCTTCCTCGATCCCTGCCTTAAGTAGAATGTCGCCTGCGCGGCTTTCTGCGCTGTAACCATCCATTTCTGCAAATAAGCTCTCAAGTTCAGCGACTTTCATACCATCTTCTTCGCTCATTTCAGGCAAAGAGTAAATACGATCGCGTTCTTGTTTTACTTTCCAAAGCTCTGTGTCACCCATGATCACGGCATCAACAACAGAATAAGCTTCAAATGCAAATTGATCTTGACTTAAATTACCCACTTTTAGGCCTGGAGTAATTGAAACATTACCTGAAGTCGGTGCGAGCGCGCCACTTAAGATTTTCATAAATGTGGATTTACCGCAGCCATTTGCGCCAATTAAGCCATAACGATTGCCATTACCAAATTTAGCAGAAATATTTTCGAACAAGGGTTCTGCACCAAACTGCATGGTGATATTCGCGGTAGATATCAAGATGAATTCCTAAGCAAGGTGAGCTGATAAAAAACAACAGTTATGTTGTTTTTAACAAGCATCAAGGGTTGGTCTAAATGAGGTCGCGAATTATACAGACTACAATGATAGACTGTCGAGTAAAGCTTTATATAAAACAACAAAACCACAATAGAATTTTAAAAAGCGCCATCAAAACAGCACATCCCACCTTGTTGCGTCTTGGCACATACTGGCGAACGGCAAGATGTTCCTAATTTCTTTGCAATAGAAATGATAATTGTAAGATAATGAATCACTATGATTAAAGACTAACGAGGCTTTTAATGACGATTACTCATCCCACTCGCTTTAATGCGGCGGCGTCAAAATATGTGTCGGTATATGCATGGCTAATTATCGTTTTTGCACTTTTATCCCCGGTGCTGCTTGAGTTCGACATTTTCAGATTGATAAAGAATTTGGTCGGTGGGGCGATTGGGCTTTTACTCGTTAAATATATCAAAGTGGGCGATTGTAAAATGATAGCCTCAGCGGCTTTATATTTTACCTTGCAGACAATCCAAGTTGAATATGGTGATTTTAATATAGGGGTGAATTTTGGGATGATGCTTGTGGTGGCATTTAACTTTGATGACATTACCCTGTCAATTAACGTGCTTAGTTTAGTGTTCATGCTATTGATGGCGACTGCTTGGTATAAAAATAACAAAGTCAAAATGTGAATACAGGATCTCACTCTGCGTTAGATATTAAAAAGCGTATCGTACTTCGATGTTGAATTCGGGCCTGATAATGAAGTGATTAGCGTTATAAAGGCTTAAAGTAGAAGACAATAATGTGGCACTATTTAAGTTAATACAATCACTTTTCCAGAGCAATTGTATTCACTTTCAACAGTCAGAATGGCTTTAACATCTCATAATATGAGTAACTTAACCTAGTTGCGCTTACTTACTAGTGGTAACATAAAACGTGACGTAACTAGAGCGCTAACAATGGTGTTCGTCACTATCAACCCTCACATTGTATGTTCATGAGAAATTTTGGTTCGTTCAAAAGCAACTTAGGAAATTCGTTAACCAAAGTATTATATAATTCGATATTACTTTGCTTGATCTTATGCATAATATTGACATGAATTTCGTCTAGTTGGGTATGTTCAATTAAGCTTAGAAGCGCTTTTTTTGGCAGGGCTTGGTGTGTTTGTTCAATTCGTAATAAGTGGAGCTGAAGCCATAGTGGATCAGGGGCTGATGCATTAGGTTTTAACGCAAAGCCGTGTGAAATAAGAAAAGAAACAAGTTCATCACTGTTATTGTTATTATACGTAATGGCGTTTGTAATGAGTGAAATTTGGCGGTGGTCGAAATTGTCTAATCTATGTTGATATTTTAATAATATGGCTTTTTGTTGATCTATTGGTAGCCTGCGGACCAGCAGGTAAAAGTTACTGTCTGTCGGGGTGATGTTTTTGTTGAATAATGCATCAATTTCTGAAGGTGATAATTGTACATTTAAATATATTAATTCTAATAGTGAGGCTCTTTGGGATTCACCTAATTGCTCTAATACCTCTTTTAACTCTCCACTATTTTTTTGTAGAGCTTGATAAGTATTAAAATCGTCCAATGACAAATTAAAGCGCTTGAGATGATTGTTTGCAGACACGAATTTACTCATAAACGTTTCTTTAGGGCAAAATAATGAATGTGCACCTTGCCAACTAGGAGTGAGGGGCTGGGTTGAGTTTTTAACAGTTAGCGGCGCTACATTGAGTGCGATATCATTATTGATAATCTGATTTTTACATATATTTTTAGCAATTGGCGGTGTATTAAGTGATGGGTACGCTGAACTCAATTGCTCTATCAATGCCGTTATTACAGGGTCAATCTTAAAGTCATTCGAATTTATTTCTTCAAATCTCCATAAGGTTTTTTCCAGCCCCAAGTTTGCTAACATTATCCCATAGGGTTTTTCATGGTGATCTTTGCTGTCAACATATATGGGTGATAACTCAAGCAGCGCAGTAATTATTTGTGTTACTTGTGGCTGAGATAAAAATGAAAGGCTGGGGTAAAGCATCGAGTTTTTGATGGGGTGTGGGAAAAAAGTAGGGTTAGTGACCAAAGCCTTTAGTTTGTATATAGCGGTGATTGCGCCATCCATATCTTTATCTTGTAAAGCATTATTTAAAGCTTCACTCCAATGATACATTGCTATATCAGGCAATTGATTAAGCGGCTGGCCTAAGGATTGCGCGTGATCTCCATGTGTATATTGATAACGGGACAGGCCCGTTAAATAGTGTGAATGTTTTGAAAAGTTTGAATGATAACTTAAAGAGTCAATATTTTGAGTAAGGGCATCATGTTGCTCATGATAGAGAGAAAATTGATTTATAGTTATGATCCATTTCATTGCCGCAGAGTAACCAAACATGGCAGCTAACGTTTCAGCAATTTCGTATCGGCCATAGCCATCAAAGTACCATTGCACCGCCTTTGCACTTATAAATTCAATTTTATTATGCAAATATATTTCATGCGCTTTATCAAGCTGCGAGCAATGGGGTTGTTTAGTGAACTCGGGTTCTATAACCACTTTGTCTTTGGAAGGAGGTGGAGAAGTTGTGAGTATTGGCGCTTCAGTGATCAGTTTGCTATTTGCTTCACTACTCTCAGTATCTGCGGTCGTTAAGATAAAATAAAGGTAAATTAGTAACCCCAAGGGTAAAATATAGAGTAAATTCTTACGATCCATCAAAAAACTCCATGCTGTTCTTATTGTGACTGTTACTAAAGCCGATCAATTGTTGAAGTGATAACTTTATTTTTATCGAAGCACTATAGTGATTTACTCGTAAATTTACTACTGATGTTTTAGTATTTTGTCCAGTAGGCAAATCAGTTGTGATATCTCTTTTTCATCTACGTTTGAAAAGCCACATTTAATAAGTTCAGGGATATGCTGGGCTTGTTCCTCAAGTGCGATACCCTGTGGTAACAGCCTAATGCATTTTTTGCGCTTATCGTTTTCGTCACTGGCAATCTGAATAAGCGTTTTAGTGACCATTTTCTTTAAAATTAAAGTCATTGCCCCCCCATCAATGGCGGTTAACTCAACCAACTGGGCAATGGTAATATTATCTTTCTCCCACAGTGCCATCATAACCACATACTGTGGATAGGTGAGATCTAGTGTGTCTAAATGAGAGCGGTAGTGTCTCGTGATGCCATTTGATGCCATATAAAGTCGATGGCATAGCTGATTTTTTAATTTTAACTGTTCATAACTCATGGTGTCCTCCTTGGTCAATATTTTACTTTGCACACAAAGTATTTGCAATTAAGTATTTTCTGAGTATATTAGTTTGCATGCAAACTAAATTGCTTTATGAAAACTACGAAAAAAATATTGGAGAGTGAATATGAATACATTACAAACGATTGCTTATACTGCAAATGCAACGGCGACAGGTGGGCGCGAAGGCAGTGCACAGTCTGATGATGGTCGTTTAGATGTTAAATTGTCTACCCCCAAGGGACTTGGCGGCGATGACGGTGCAGGCACTAATCCCGAGCAGTTATTTGCGGCAGGTTATGCTGCGTGTTTTATTGGCGCACTTAAGTTCGTAGCAGGGCAGAGTAAAGCAAGTTTACCTGCTGCCACGAGTATTGATGCGCAAGTTAGCATTGGCCCAATTGAAGGAGGGTTTGGTATCGCGGCTAAATTAGCTGTTTCTATTCCAGGTATGGAAAAGGCAGAAGCTGAAGTATTAGTAGCACAAGCGCATCAGGTGTGCCCCTATTCGAATGCAACACGAGGTAATATTGCTGTAGAACTATCTGTGTTATAAAAATATAGGGGCGATCAGCCCCTTTGATTTATATAGCGATAAAGTAAAACTAGGATTGAGATGCGTTCAATTTATGTAGCTATTACGCAACGCTTGAGTACTTATTGATTTTTCTATATAAATCTGTGAATAGTTCATTGCACTACATTTTGAATAATGAACAGGGTGAATGGTTTGACTCTCATTTAAAAGAATGGGTCCAGTTATGGGACCCTATTGAAACTTGGTACAAGAGTGACAATAAACGCGACGGGGCAACGTGGCTTGGTGTATCTATTCGCGTGTTTGCACCATAAAACACGGTATTATTATCGTTAGTTCAGTTTTGTTGAGAGATAACACTAAATTGAAAACAGAGTGACCTAAGCCACCATGTTTGTGTATTGCTTATTTCAACCAGTTAATCATTGACGTCATAATTGATTTAATTGCCTGCTCACCTTGAAAACCGCCTTCGTCACAAGGGCGTTCATAGCAAACATCAAAGTGATGGCTACCAAATTCTAGTAAGTGCAGCTCACTTTTCGCGTTACATTGCGTAATACTATGCTGCTCATTGAAGATTAAAGAGCTTTTTTGAGCTGGGCCTCCAACTATATCTCCTGAAGCTGCATTACATAATCTCATTGCTTGACTAACCGAGACAATATTATCTTTCATAGCATGGCTGATAAACATTGCCGGTGCGTTATCAGGATCAATTTCAATGCTCTGCAACAAACTGTTATTGGTAATGATAGGGTCTTGCATAGATAAATCTTGCCACGATGTTTTTCCAGTTAGTTGGGTGAGCATCCATTTTATGTAAGGTTTATCATAGCTTCCGTTTTGTACTTCTTGTAATTGGTGCGCAAAGTCTGGAACGGGGAACATCGGAGCTATCTTATCTATCTTATCTGGGAACTGCTGTGATAACCATACTGCCATATGACCGCCTGCAGATTGACCCATAATGCGTATCGATTTATCGCTGGTTGTATAATTAGAATTATTATTCTGAGCCCATAAGAATGCGTCTTTAATATCTTGTTTACTTTCTTCGATATCGACATTGTTGCACTGAGCACCAGCGTCACCAACATTACTGACAAGTCGATAAAAAGGCATATAAACCATAAATCCCGCTTCAGTGAAGTGTGCAATTTGCACTTCAGCTGAACGGCCAGTATCTTGTCTAGCAACCCAACCACCTCCATGGATCAGCATCAGTGGTGTAGCATTGTGCGAGTTGGCTTTTTTATAAACACGCATTTCTAAATGACACGCGCCGTTTTTGTTATAGGTTGTTTTATAAGTATTACGCTGTAGTAGCGGTAATTGAGTCGTACTGTGCGGTAATGTGGTTATTGGTAATATTGATTGATAACCGGGGATCCAAGCATCTTGTACATGGTTTAGATCGCGACTGTTACCGTAATTACGCGCTGTATAATCAAAGTTTCTTATACAATATTGGGTATCAGATCCTTGCTTGTACTCGATAGAGTGGTTGCATTGCTGGTCTGTGTAGTACCAGTCCCTTTTGGCATTCAGTGCTGATATAGCAGTGCATTGGCCGTCTTGCTTATATAAAGTTGGTAAAAGAGAGTTTGAAGAACGGCTACCAACTGCGCGTAAACAAAGCTGAGCATGCCCAGATAATCTGGCTAGCTCTATATTCGGTTGAGGCGCAGTTAATAGCTCTCGTATTTTATCATCGTAATGGGCTAAATAACCCATGCTTGCGGCAAACGGTGTATTTGGGTGGTAGGGTTTTTCTGATAGGTAGTATTCAAGAAGATCGTTGGGCGTGGGTATTTGTGCACTTAATGCTGATGCAGAGCAAGCGAGTGCGCTTAGCATTGCGACTTTCATTATTTGTCTCATTTCTTTCCTTAGTTAATAATTGCTTATATTATTTTTCTCTTGATTAAAGACGTACTTGAACGCCTAAGATTTACTAAAGATGAAAAGAGGTGAGTGAGTTATTACACTTTATGTAAAGCCAAATATAGCAAATAGTTAGCTGATTTAATTGACTTAAATCGCAGCAAGGGGAAAGAGCAAAGTGAGTATAAAGCACTTTACTCCGCTGGTGTCTAAACCCTAATATTCCAATTGGCCGCCATTATTGATAAAAGCGGCGTATTCGTTCCATACATCTTCAACGCCTCGGCCGATTGTTTGTCTAAATGCAGAATCGAATGACCACGTATAATTGCCCATGTCTTTGGCTGCTTTGTTGAATTTATAGATAAATTGGTTATCAACGCGGCTTTGTACATAATGGAAAAAGAACCCTGTTGTTGTATAGCCACCTAGCCACTTTTTAGGGTCATTAACATTAGGCTGACGGGTTTTGTGAAAGCCTGCGCCAATACGCACGCCATCGGCTAAGCCTTCAGTAAATGCCCAATAGGCTTGACCATCACCATAGGAGTCATGCGTGAGAGGCGAGTTGTTATAACCATGAGTCACCTCATGGAATAAAATGCCATCAATTTCATCTGCGATAGCCGCATCTGAGTTTCCGCCTTCTCGATAGAGTTTTTCTAGATGAGTGGTACTCACCACAATAGTCATCTCACCTGAACCATCTTCCCCCATTTTGTACGCGACAAACTCTTTGCCCCAGTGATCTTTGGCGCGTAATTCAAAACGCAACTTTTTAAAACGGTTAGATTCTATAGGGTCTTTATATAAAACTTGTGCAACGTCGATACAGCGCTGCGCCATATGTGCGGCTGGGTCTTGAATAATACGCCTAAGTAGCTGCGAACCTTGTGTTTCTGGGTTTAGGTCAACAAAATCGACCACTGGCTTTTTCCATTGTCCATTGCCCGGATCCGTGGGCACATTTTCTTTAATGTTGATATTAAATTGCGTATTAGAATACCCATAAACTGAAACATATAAATCGTTGCTGGTGGCGCTGCATTGCTCATTCGCTGTAGGGGAAGTACTTTGGCAAATATGCTGATTTGTTGTTGCTACAGATCCCGCGTTCAAATATAAGTCAGCATCGCCAGTGCCTGAGGTGGCTGCAATGACTTCGTTGCCCACGTTATAAGGGCCAAAATGCTGCCATTGACCGGCTGCGAGAGCATAACTTTCGTTGACGGGTAGAGTAGGCGTGCCATTGTCACCGCCGGCGTGGCCAAATAACTGTATTTCAGCCAATTGTAAAATTGCCGCGCCGTTATTATTTTGAATGCTTAGGCGTACTTGGTTAAATGCACGAGTGTTACTGAAGTTATAGTATTTGGTTTGATGACGACTGGCAAAGGTTTGAGTATTTTGTATGTTTAGTGTTGTCCAATTAACGCCATCATTTGAGCCTTGTAACTCCCAGTTTTTAGGATCTCTGCTTGGGGCGTCATTGGCAGACGTTATACTGTAACCTTGTATAATCATAGTATTTGAGAATTGGTAATTCAGCCAACCTGTTGACTCAAACGTCAACCATTTGGTGTACTGCTCGTTATCGAATGCGTGATAGGCTGACTCGTGACTACCATTTTCAGCTGAGGCTGTCATCGCTGCCGAGTTCGGTTGTGTCACATCGTCACTTATTGCCGTGGTTGCAAACGCATGGGAGCTAATACTGGCAAACATCGCGAGTAGTAGAGACTGCTTGTTTAAATATTTATTACTGTTAATCATCATTTTCACCTTTTGTTGTATCGTTCCATTTTTGAGTTTTTATATATAACTGTTCATAAGAACAGGCTATGAAACATTAAAGCGCATAAATTATTAATGCATTTGGAACGATC
Organism: Pseudoalteromonas aurantia; assembly: GCF_005886875.1. Lineage (GTDB taxonomy): Bacteria > Pseudomonadota > Gammaproteobacteria > Enterobacterales > Alteromonadaceae > Pseudoalteromonas > Pseudoalteromonas aurantia_A. The sequence continues at coordinate 9,540 of NZ_PNBY01000081.1, forward strand.
TAAATATCGATGGTATTTAAAGTGCTGTCAAACGATAAACTGCGGAGTATAGACATTAAAATGTAATCAAACCCTGCTAAAGCAATGATTATTATATATACATTTGTTTATATGTATTTGGTTATAATATATACCGATATGAAATAAACAAAGTGAGCTATAAAACGTTTTTGAAGCAGGTTTATAACTAATTGCATGATTCTATTGATTTGTTTTATAACTTATTTGAAGAGGTGTAAGAGAGTGGCGCATAGGGTATACGCCACACCTTTTGTTTACGGGGTCGTGAATTGCACATTGTCTAATTGATAAACCGCTCCATCACCTGTGCCCCATGTTGGGAATACCATGATGATCTTCACAGCTGAAAGATTCAGTCCCGCAGCTTCTAACTCAGATAATGCGAACGTGTAATGTTGCCATTGGTCCTGTTGCGGCGCGATCCCTTCTTGGCTTTGTGACAGTTTTAGCTCGGCAAACACCTGATTAGTAATGCCTTCCACTTTGATGAGCCAATCTCCGCTAGTGTCTGTTGGCTGTGATAACACTTTTAGGTCAAACTCAAGGGTGCCATTGCTCAGCGTACTTGCGTCGAAACTTACACTACTCATAATGCCTGCCACAGTGGGCGTACTGTTGAAAGTATATTGGGCAACGGTTGCGTAACTGCTATCGTCAGACTGAACTTGCTCGACAGTTGCACCGCCACAACAATCCCACAACTCCCAGGTTGGTGCAATTGTACCGTCGTAGATCATCAGACCATTACTTGAGGAGGGGGGAGGCGTGTCCGTTGAAGTTGATTTTTCCCAGCGAACGTTGTCAATTTGTAATGTCACACCTTGTTGATCACCCCAAGTAGGATAAATCACCAGCCCCGTATTAACCGATTTAGGGTTTAAACCAAAATTAACTAAATCAGTGATTGGCACAGTGATGGTTTGCCACTGGTTATCGGCTATAACACCGAGGACTTGATCACCTGTTGTACATGGAAATATACAGTCTATTTTGTAGCTTATGCCACTGGTTGTTTGTGCATAATCAAGCACCTTAATATCAAAAATTAATGCCCCGTTTTGGTAGTCACTCACATCAATGGGCTGTGCAGATTGAAAATACAGTAAACCGTCGGCACCGTTATTAGAAAACCCAATTTCGAGTACTTTACCGCGATCAGCATCATCACTGTCAACGGTGGACCAAGTTACATGATTATTGCTTTGACCATCAAAGTAATCTGCACCCGTAATGGTGTCCCATGCACCAATCCCATTTGTCCAAATATCGGCGTTAACCGCATCATCGAATACCGTGATTTGTTCTCCTTCAATCTCAACTTTGGGTGGATTGATGCCGCACCCGCCGCTGTCTTTGTGACCACACATTAGTGCGATGTTATCTAACTGCACATGTGCAGCACCACTAAATTCAATAACAAATAAATTAACTACAGCGTTCATGTCTAGAGGCTGTTGACCGGGCGTTGCTAATAACTCATTAATAGGCACCGAGACTCTGTTCCACTGATCCATTTTCAGTGTATTAACAGGGATCACCTTTTCTCCTAGTGCAGGCCAACCACTGTCCATTTTGATCAGTATATTACTGTCGGCAGTGGTCTTTGCGCTATTGATAAACAGATCAAATTTTAGCTCACCGGCATGCAGTTTCCAAGGTTCAGCAGAGCTACCCATACCAAACAAGGCAAATGTCTCTTTGTCTGTGGCGCTGATTGCCATATTGCCCATATTGCTAGTGCTGATCTCAAGCACCGTATTGTGCTCGCCACCAATATCCACTTCGCTTAAACTCATTGCACCGTCGTTGTCCCATGCGATTTCCGCGGTTAAGCCGCGAGAAACAGTCTCATCGTTTATGTGCCACGTTATGTCTTGCGCTTTATCTATAAATAAAGGGTAATTGGCGATATGTACGTCACTTGGCGCTGTAATTGTAGCGGCCGCATTGACGTTAGTGACACAGCCAACACCTGCTTGTGAAGTAGAGTCACATTGATATACCCTGACATAATCCACTTCCATGACTGCGGGAAATTGTGTTTGTGAATCAGGTGAGCCAGGTAAATTACCGCCAACGGCTAGATTGAGTAATAAATGAAAGTCTTGATCAAAAGGCGCACCTGGTTTTGATACGTACCCTAATTCAGAATTCTCGTAGTAATAACTCCACCAAGTATCTGAGGAAACGGTCGCATAGTGCACGTCATCTACGTACCAGCGAATTTCATCTTGTTCCCATTCTACGGCATATAAATGAAATGCGTCTGTCACATTGAGGCTATGTTGTCCGCCAGCACTGCGATTAAGCGGCCATGCCATGCCATAGTGAATGGTTCCCAACACTTTTTGATCTGTGGTGAGACTAAACAGCTCCATAATGTCGATTTCGCCTCCCGATGCCCAACCGCCATATTGACTATTTGTTGGCAACATCCAAAATGCTGACCATAAACCTTGGCCATATGGGGCTTTTACGCTCGCTTCGATCCGGCCATACGTTATGTCGACTTTTGCTTCAGACTTCATGCGCCCAGAGGTGTAGTTGTAATTATTAGTCTGTTGTTCTTGTGCGGTAATAATAAGTTTACCATCTGCGACGGTGATATTTTCTTCTTGATACCACTGTAGTTCGTTGTTGCCCCATCCAATTAATCCATACTGTGAGCCGTCGCCTGTTTCAACCTGCCAGTGCTGTGAGTCTAAGGAGGTGCCGTTAAATTCGTCTGACCATATCATGGTCCATGCTTTTGCATTGCTTGCTAATGCAACCGTCACTGTAAAGCTTTGTGTGGTACTGAGCTTACCATCAGACACAATGAGCACGACGTCGTGCTCACCAATATGTGTGGTGCTGGGCGTGCCAGCGAGCACATTGTTTTCAAACGACAGCCAGCTCGGGAGAGTCTGTGCTTGATAGCTGAGCGAGTCGCCATCAATATCTTCGCCTGTTGCGGTATAGCTATAAGGTTGTTGTGCCGACGCACTGGTATTGGCTGTACTAGAGAACGTAGGCGCCGTGTTAAAGCTAAGCTGCTCTCTAGACGACTCTCCACTTGAGTCGGAGCAACCAGATGCAAAAATCATGGTTGAAACGAGCAGAGAATAGGCGCATAACCGCTGAGTTCGATTTATTGTCTTCATAGTTCAATCTCTTTTCAGTCTAAATGGTGTAACCGCTTACATATGGTTTTAACTCATTCCTTGAATATCAATTAAATGATTGTATGCATTGTTATATGCACAATGTTTAAGGTGAAGTGTTGCGAGCCAGGGCTAGCAACACGTTATTAATTACTCCCGTATTTGTTGGGCAGTTGTATTACGGGCAATGATGCATTGGGTGCGCTTTTGGTCGCGTGTGTACTAAACGAATATTGGCGAGACTAATGGTCGTATCGACCTCTGCAGCAATCGCAAATGGGCTAAACACGCTGGCAAACGCGGTAACATGGCTAAAGCATTTGGTACTTATTGCCGTACTTTGCCATTGTTCGATTAGTTCAGTATTTACAACGTTTGCAAGGGGAATACCTCGGCTACAGTTCTCATCGCAGTTAATACCGAACTTGGCGGTAAATCCCGCTTTGTTTGATACTTTAATGTCAAACATTAATGCGCTATCTGGCGCGGTAAAGTCACGTAAATCTTCAGGAAAAACATGACTAATGGCAACTTTTGCTGGTTGAGCCTGTGAAAATGTGATCTGACGCGCATCTTCTTGCACGTTTTTGTCGATGGTTCTGACTTGAATCGCGTCAAGTGCTACTGCGTTGCTACTCATCTGCTTACGTTGTACTTGGCTCACAATGTTAAGCGTCCACGGACTTTTGACGGTGCCTTGTAAAATTGGGTGTATTTTTGGCCCCGCTGTTGGCTCTGCTATGGTGGTATCGAGGTGGGGCACTTGTACATTATCACGATAGGTTAAGCCATATCCGAAGGCAAATAGGGGTGAATAGTGGGCGTCATGCACATTCAGGTGGTGGTCGGTCACTTGTGCAGGCCAAGAAAACGACAGCTTACCCGTAAAGTCGTAATTGACTGTTCCCGTTTTGGTTTTAAATAATACATCAGCAATCGCACTCCCTTCTGAGCCTGGCAGCCAAGCGGCAACAAACGCATCTGAATGATTCAGCTCTGGGTTTACCCACAGCGGTCGACCTGATAAAAACACCGATACCACAGGCAGCCCTTGGAGTTTAAACTTTTTCAGCAAGGCTAAATCACGTTTGTTGGCTTTTTGATATTCCACGCTATTTAAGTCGCCGTTGCCTTCTGCATAAGGGTTTTCACCAAACACCATGATCACCACATCTGGTCGCGTACTGAATTCGCCATTTGGACTTAATGTCACTTTACCACCAGCGGCACTAACATGTTGTAGTACCCCGTCATAAACAGAGCTGCCACCAGGGAAGTCTTTGTTTGTATTGCCTGTGCCTTGCCATGTAATAGACCAGCCACCAGATTGCTTTGCGATGTTATCGGCACCGTCGCCTGCAAGAAGTATGTTACTACTGGGTTTTAGCGGCAGTGTCTGCTGGTTATTTTTTAGCAGTACTAAGCTTTCTCTTACAGCTTGCTTAGCGACTTTTCGATGCTCAGTATGGCCAATTAAATGCTGTTTTCCCGCTAAAACTCGCTTAGCTGGGCTAGGTTTTGTAAACAAACCAGCACGTACTTTCACTCTTAGAATTCGGGATACGGCATCGTCAATACGTGATAATGCAATTTCCCCCTGCTGTACTTGCGCAAGGGTGTTTTGGAGCAGAGGCTTCCATGCTTTGGTCGGCACCATAAACATATCTAGGCCCGCATTGATACTTTTGCTACAGCTTTCATTGCTGCATCCTTGAACTTGCCCGTGGCCGTTCCAGTCACCAACTACAAAGCCATCAAAGCCCATTTTTTGTTTTAATACATCGGTGAGCAAATATTTATTGCCATGGATTTTATCGCCATGCCAGCTATTGAATGACGCCATGACGGTTTGCGCGCCAGCACTTAGACCATGGACATAACCTTGGGCATGAATATCAAATAAGGTTTGTTCACTGTCGATATTATTACCTTGGTCGTCCCCCCCAACGGTGCCGCCGTCACCCAAAAAGTGCTTTACAGTACTAATGACCTGTTCATCACCTAAAAAATTACTATGTGGTTTGCCTTGTAACCCCGTGACAATGGCTGATGCATATTGGCCTACAATAACGGGATCTTCAGAATACCCTTCATAGGTTCTGCCCCAGCGGTCGTCACGCACTACAGCAACCGTGGGGGCAAATACCCAGTCAATCCCGGTTGCCATCACTTCTTTTGCGGTAATTTGGGCGATCTTTTCGATTAGGTCGGGGTTATTTGCCGCGCCGAGCCCAATATTATGAGGAAATAGCGTCGCGCCAATGACATTATTGTGGCCGTGTACCGCATCGGTTCCCCACATGGTCGGTATTTTGCTGCCATCTAAGCTGTCGTCTATGGAAGCTTGGTACATTTGCTCAGCCAGATTAACCCAATCTGCTGCACTGGCGTGTTTGTTGTTATTGGGAAAAGCCCCCCCTCCATTGAGGTATGAACCAAACCCATACCGGCGCATATCTTCAACGGTGATATCGCGAATTTCTGGTTGGATCATCTGCGCGATTTTTTGCTCTAACGTCATCTGAGCGAGTATAGATTCTACCTGCTGCTCAACGTCAGAATTTGTATCAAGTTTATAGTGTAAAGTTGGCCACACACTGGATCGTGTGGTTGTTTGCGATTCATGTTGTGTACAACTCAGTGTTGATAGCGACATTAAAAGCACACTGATATAGTGAAGTGGTGTTGTCATTTTCATTCCAATTACTTAGTAAATCGAGAGAATTTCTGTGCCGACGTACCTTTTAAACCGTAGTAGGCGATGTATAAAAAGCACAATAGTGGCAATATGAAAGAATGCTGTAATCCAATCGCATCGGCTAAAACACCCTGTAATAAAGGTAAAATAGCGCCGCCCACAATGGCTAAGCAGAGAATACCAGAGCCTTGACTGGTGAGTTGCTTTAAAGAGTTGATTGCGAGGCTAAAAATAGTAGGAAACATAATGGAATTACATAGACCAATCAGTAGCATAGCCCACATTGCACTTTCACCATTACCGAGCATGGCAAATAACAGTAACGTTGAACCTGCCAATGCATTGAATACCAGCACGTGTGCAGCGTTGACTTTTTGCATGACGGCCGCGCCGATGAACCGACCTACCATAGCCCCCCCCCAAAAATAGGCTATCAAATGCGCTGCTTCTGCTTCTTCAAGTGCTGCGATATTATTTAGACCAATATAGTTGATCAGAAAGCTGCCAATACTGACTTCAGCACCAACGTATAAAAAAAGCGCAATGGCCCCGAGCGATAAATGCTTATATTGTAGTACTTCGAATCGGCGAATGTGCGCAAGGTCAGAAGTGTTTGTGTTTGGCTGCTCTGCATTTAAAGTGGGTAACTTGAGTAACGAAAATATCACCGCAAGAATAAATAGCGTTCCTGCAAGTATTAAATAGGCCGTTTGCACAGAGCTTTGATCTGTTCTGCCATCGCTTGCAGCGATCCCTGCGGATAAAATCATGGTGCTGCCGAACATAGGCGCGACGGTTGTACCAAGTGAATTAAATGCTTGTGTCATGGTTAATCGTGACGAGGCTGTTTTACTGTCACCTAAAATACTGACAAAAGGGTTGGCTGATACTTGTAAAATAGTGATCCCTGAGGCCAGCACAAATAACGCCCCCAAAAACAGACTATATTGTTTTAATGCAGCTGCGGGGTAGAACAAAGTACAGCCTATACTGGCAATGATAAGGCCTAGCACAATACCTCTTTGAAATCCGAGTTTGCTGATCAGCTTGCCAGCAGGCAAAGAGACAATGAAATACGCGCTAAAAAAGCAAAATTGTATCAGCATGGCTTGTGTATAGCTCAAGGAGAACATAGCTTTTAAATAAGGGATCAAAATGTCATTGAGGCAGGTAATAAACCCCCACATAAAAAAAAGCGTGGTTAATGATCCTAACGCAAAGCGAGTGTTTTGACTTCCACTTTGCGTATGATGCTCTGAGTGTGTGCTGATCGGTATGCCTGCCATAATGACTCCTATACAACCTGTTTCGTGCTGTTGATTTGTTATTCTCGTTTTAAATTTCTTGACCAAATGATGCTTAACGATTAACTTTAGTAAAAAATGTAAGCGCTTTCATTTATAGCACACCAATTAACTAAAGCAACCTAGTTTTAAAAAAACACTTGCTACATTGTGTGATGTAAACGCAAAAAATTGCGCTAAATAAATAGCTCAAAACAGATAGGACGGCACAATGAAGCAGTTAACTATTCCAGACAATTCTATGATGAACGACTGGCAGTTTATTTTTGGTGTGGCAACGTCTGCTTTTCAAATTGAAGGTCAATCAAGTACAAGACAATCCACTATTTGGGACACATTCTGTCATACATCTGGTGCCATTGTTGATGGATCGAATGGGGATGTTGCCTGCGATCACCTGACCCATTGGCGTGATGATGTATCGTTAATTGATAGCTTAGGAGTCGGTGCCTATCGGTTTTCGGTATCGTGGGGCAGGGTGCTCAATCATGATGGTTCAGTCAATACCAAAGGGATGCAATTTTATCTTGATTTATTAACTGAGCTTGAAAAGCGCAATATAAAAGCCTTTGTTACTTTATATCACTGGGACTTGCCACAAGCGCTAGAAAACAATGGGGGGTGGTTAAACAGAGAGACAGCCTTTGCGTTTGAGCAGTATGTTGATGTGGTATCCAAAGCGTTTAAAGGTAAGGTATATTCATATGCAACATTAAATGAGCCTTGGTGTAGTGCTTATTTAGGGTATGAAATAGGCATTCATGCGCCTGGGATATCAGGAAAGCAATACGGTAAAAAAGCAGCACATCACTTATTGCTAGCCCATGGTCTCGCGATGCAAGTATTGCAAAAAAACAGCCCCGAAAGTCAAAATGGTATTGTGCTCAATTTTAGTCCTTGTTTTGCTGCGAGCACCAATCAAGCCGATATAGACGCTGCTAAGCTTGCCGATCAGCATTTTAATCATTGGTATATTAAACCTCTGATTGAAGGCAAGTACCCAGATATTATTGACGCGCTAAGCCCCGATCATCAGCCAGATATCAAAGTCGGTGATATGGATATTATTGCAGCCAATTTAGATTTTTTGGGCGTGAACTATTACAGTCGTTCGGTATATCGCAGTTGCGAACAAGATGAATTTAAATTAGTGGCTCCTGCAACGTTCAGTGTAACTCAAATGGGGTGGGAAATTTACCCACAAGGTTTAAGTAAATTGTTGATTGATTTAAATAAGCACTACACTTTACCACCTGTTTATATCACAGAGAATGGGGCCGCCATGAACGATGAGCCGATACAGGGAAAAATAATCGATTTAGACAGAGTTGCTTACTTTAATACGCACCTTGCAGCGGTAGACACCGCGATGAAGCAAGGTGTAGATGTTCGAGGGTACTTTGCATGGAGCTTAATGGATAATTTTGAATGGGCCGAAGGTTATGAGAAACGCTTTGGTATAGTTTATGTCGATTACCAAACACAACAACGCACTTTAAAAGAAAGCGCAAAACAATACAGGAATATGCTGCTCAACAGATAATAATGCATTCGCGAGGTGACGTATGATACTAACAAAAAAAGAAAAGATAGCGTACGGATTAGGTGATACAGCAAGCAACCTTATTTTCCAAACAGTGATGATGTTTCTATTAATTTTTTATACCGATGTTATGGGGATTGATGCCGCATTAGTCGGCACGTTATTTTTGGTAGTAAGGATATTTGATGCTGTTACGGATCCGCTGATGGGGGCATTGGCAGATAGAACACACACTAAATATGGGCAGTACCGGCCTTATTTACTATGGCTAGCTGTACCATTTTCAGTGATATGTATACTGACATTTACCACACCGGATTGGCCGTATGAATTAAAAGTGGCTTATGCATTTGTGACATACGCGTTACTCATGCTGGTTTATACCGCAATTAATATCCCTTATTCAGCGCTGGGTGGTGTGTTAACGGTTGACCCAAAAGAACGGGTGTCTTTGCAATCTTATCGCTTTGTTTGCGGCATGTTAGGGGGACTCATCATTGCAGCGGGCACCATGCCGCTGGTGGAGCTGCTAGGTGAAGGCAATCAACAAAAAGGGTATCAATACACCATGGCAGTGATGAGTGTATTGGGGTTGGTGTTGTTTATACTGTGCTTTTTAGGCACCACTGAACGTGTGTTGCCTCATCAAAAAAGAGTCGCAAAGGCGTCGGTTTTTTCAGATTTTAAGTTATTAGCTAAAAATGATCAGTGGCAGTTACTGTCTTTTGCTGGACTGTGTCTACTGACAGGCCAAGTATTAAAAGCCTCATTGGCTGTGTATTTTGTAAAATATTACTTAGAATTACCAGATTTGGTTACGCACTTTGTGACCATCGGCATGATCATGAGTATTTTAGGGTGTGCGTGTTCTAGTTGGCTGGCTAATAGGGTGTGTAAAGTAAAGGCTTATGTCGCACTGCAACTGATCAGCGCACTGTTATGCGCACTGGCTTATTGGGTACCTAAAGAGCAGTGGCAGTGGGCGTTTGTGATGTTTGCAATGTGGAGTTTCTTTTTGCAAATGGCAACGCCAATTTTATGGGCAATGATGGCTGATACTATTGACTATGGGCAGCTTAAAACGTCACGGAGGATCACCGGTATGGTCTATTCATCAGTGGTGTTTTTTATTAAACTGGGCATTGCATTAGGAGGCGCAATTGCAGGGTGGCAATTAAGTTATTATGGCTATCAAGCAGATATAGTGCAGTCACACGATACTCAGCAAGGTATTGTACTGAGCTTCACCCTCTTACCAGCTGTTGGCTCGTTGGTGGTTGCGATGATCATGACGCGCTATAAACTAAACGCGGATGAAATGGCACAGGTGCAAAGTCAGTTGTGTAAAGTAGAATAATAAAAAGAGTAGTTTAGCAATTCACTAAGCTGAGAGCGAAGCAGAACGAGGGTGTTTAATGGCGACAATCTATCAGGTGTCTGAACTCGCAGGGGTGTCGTTGGCAACGGTTTCTCGGGTGATGAATAACAACGCACGAGTGAGTGATAAAACCAAAGAAAAAGTACTCAGTGCAATGGCAGAGTTGGGTTATCAACCAAATGCCATCGCCCAATCTTTGGCGTCGAATTGTTCCAATAGTGTGGGCGTACTGGTGTCGGAGTTACATGGTCCGTTTTTTGGCGATATGATGAGCGCCATAGAGCAAACACTGCGCAGTGAAGGTAAACATGCCATTATCGCATCGGGTCACTCAAATGCCGACACAGAGCAAGCCAGTATTGAGTTTTTAATTAGCCGTAAGTGCGACGCTTTAATATTGCATGTTGAAGCGGTCTCTGACGTGTATTTAATCGACTTGGCGGCAAAGGGCGTGTCTTTTGTATTAATCAATCGTTACATAGAACAAATCTCAACCCATTGTATTTGTTTAGATAATCAGCAGGGGGGTTATCTTGCTACGCAGCATGTACTAGATTTGCAGCACGCTCAGGTGGCCTATATCAGCGGCCCAAGTTGGAAGCAAGATGCGCAAGCCAGGCTAAACGGGCACAAATTGGCGTTGCAAGACGCCGATATTGCATTTGATAACGAGCTGGTGTTTGAAGGTGATTATCAGCAACAGTCAGGCAGTGCTGGGTTAGATGCCTTGTTGGGCACAGGCAAAGCGTTCAGTGCCATTATTTGTGCCAATGATGAAATGGCATCGGGCGTAATGACCCGTGCGCGTGAGCTAAATTTAGATATTCCTGAACAGCTCTCTATTGTCGGGTTCGACAATATTATTTACGCCAGTTACTTGTACCCCACGTTAACAACGGTGGATTATCCTATTTTTCAAATGGGAAAAATGGCTGCGAACTACATTTTAGCAAAAACATATGATAAATCTGGTTTGGTACTTCGAGACGTTTTTGTGCCAAAACTTGAAGTTAGACAGTCAAGTAAACTGTTAGCTTAAGTGATTAAAAACAAAAGTTTAACTAGCCTAGTTTTGGGGGAGCGAGCCGAAAACGGAAAGGCATAAATAATAATTTAGTTGTGGTTTAGTTAATAAACAGTTGACGCAACAAATATAATATTCTAAGTTTAAATGTAAGCGCTTACATTTAAAAACACAATAACGTAATTGGGCGTATAACTCAGTGCTTTATTTGTAAAAGTAGTTTTTGAGCTACTTTTACACATAAACACTAAACATATGGTGTGGTCTGGGGACATTCTATGAAAACCAAGCAATTCAATAAATCAGTGTTAGCAACGAGCCTGTCGCTTATCCTTGGCGGTAATTTAGTATCGTTGGCCAATGCTGCTGAAGAAGAAAAAATAGAAGTGATTGAAGTCACAGGGATAAAAGGCAGTTTAATCAAATCAATGGATGTAAAGCGCAGTGCAACAGGGGTGGTCGACGCCATCACTGCTGAAGATATTGGCAAGTTCCCAGATGCAAACCTTGCAGAATCTTTGCAACGGATCACCGGGGTATCTATTGATAGAAGTAATAACGAAGGAAGTAAAGTAACGGTAAGGGGTATGGGCCCTGAATTTAACCTCGTCACTTTAAATAGTCGCCAAATGCCAACTGTTGGAGGTCGCTCGTTTGATTTTGCAAATATTGCGACAGAAGGGGTCAGCGCGGTTGAAGTATATAAAACCACGAAAGCAGATTTACCCAGTGGAGGCATTGGCGCAACAGTGAATATGATCACTGCTAAGCCGCTTACTTCACCAGGGTTAAAAGCGTCGTTGGGGTTAAAAGGGGTGCTTGAAACGTCAAATGAAGCAGGCGATGACGTTACCCCAGAAATTTCGGGTATTTTTAGTAATACTTTTATGGAAGACAGGCTAGGCGTTTTGTTGTCGGGTTCATATCAAGACCGTAATAATCGTGAACAAAAAGCAGCCATTGATAATTGGATCCCCAATGTAAACCTTGCCGCATCCCCTAATTTGGCATTAACCGACAATAATCAGCGTGCGGATGGCGCGACTTGGTATCCGCAAAACTCAGGCTACTCGATTAACGACAACGAACGTACCCGTGTTAATGGTCAGCTGGTTTTACAATATGCCGTAAACGACGACATTGAAGCAACGGTTGACTACACCTATTCAAAACTCGAGTTTGAGTCAAATCGAAATGGGTTTGGTGTGTGGTTTAACAATGGCGGTAATGTAAAAAGCGCCACCATTAACGAAAACGGCACTTATACCGATGTAGCTGAAATTGGCGGCGATTATGCAACAAATCTAAGCCGTGCTCAGTATGAAAATGAAAACAAGTCTTTGGGTTTTAACCTAACTTGGCAAGCCAGTGATGCCCTAGAACTGCAATTTGATATGCATGACTCATCGGCTACCAATGGCGGAGCGGGTTTAGGTTCTGATGCATTTTTGATTATTGGTAACACTTTTTGTGGTTTTTGTGCAGACTCTGGGCCTGAATTTGGCCCCAATACCGCAAACATTAATGTTAAATCGAATACCGTTGATGGTAGCGGGATCCCATTATGGGGGCTTGATTTAATTGATGGACAGGGCCAGCCTCAAGCTGAGCTGACAGGTGCAGATATTGGTTCATTGTTTGGTGCTGTCACAAACGACACCAGTGAAAATGACATGCAGCAGTTTCAATTAAAAGGTGAGTGGGTAAATCAAAATGATGGTTTTGTGAATAAAGTGAGTTTTGGTGGCGCGCATACCAAAATGGAATTTAGGCAAACCAAGGCCTTTTCGCAAAACTTACCAGCCGGCTGGTGGAACTGGTCTGCGGTGCATTTTCCTGATGATATGTTTGAACGAGTGGGGATAAACTCATTACTCGATGGCTTCTCTAACGGCAATAATAAAGCCATAGACTACTATGTCACGGCGGATTTTGATTCGGTGTTGCACTTGTTTGAAACCATTGAAGATACCATTGCACCAGATATATACAATTCAGGTTGGCCAACCGATGTAAATGGCAAGTTCCAATCAGGCCCCATAGATAACGACAGCCGTGTTGAAGAAGTCACCACCGCCTTGTATACCCAAGTGAGTATGACGTTTGATGTGAATGACATGCCGTTAAATGTACTGGTTGGCTTGCGCTACGAAAAAACCGAGGTCACTTCTGCGGGGTTAGAGCGCCCCGCGGTGTCGATGGAATGGGTGAATGGTAATGAGTGGGAATATGTCTACGCCACCGATCAGAGTTTTTCGCAAGGAGAAGGTGAAACCGAAGAGTTACTGCCCAGTGTCGATATTGACTATGAAATTGTTGATGATGTGATTTTACGTGCATCTTACTCGCGTTCACTCACTCGCCCATCAATTGACGCGCTAGGCTCTACCAAAAACTTCATTGGTAACCCAAAAGTTGGGCAACGTAAAGTGGAAGTGGGTAACCCACAGTTGCAGCCTTATGTTGCTGATAACTATGACCTATCAGCTGAGTATTATTATGAAGAAGGCAGTTATGTATCGATCGGGTATTTTAATAAAAAAGTAGATAACTTTTTAGTGAATGTAACCACCAACGAAACCATTGCAGGGCTAACCGATGCGTTTATTGGCCCTCGCGCCGAGCAAGCACGACAAGAGCTGATCGCAGAAGGTATTCAGCCATCAGATCAGGCTATTCATGACCGGATTAACCAAAATATGGGCCGTGATGCAGGAACGCGAATAGCGGGTAACTCTGATGATCCGTTGGCAAGTTTTGCGGTATCTCGAGATGTGAACTTACGTGCATCACGCTTGTATGGTTGGGAGTTTGCTGTTCAGCATATGTTTGGTGAATCAGGGTTTGGCTTGCAAGCCAATGCCACTAAAGTCAGCGGCGATGTTGAAGTAGACCGAGATGTGGTTGACCCTCAATTTGCGTTAGTGGGTATGAGTGACTCCGCTAACTTTTCGGCAATATACGATAAAGACGGCTTGTCGGTCAGGCTTTCGTATAACTGGCGCGATGAGTTTTTATCGGACTTTGATCAGCATTCATCACCAGTATTTACCGAAGCTTACTCGCAGGTGGATTTAAATGTGAACTATCAAGTGACCGAACAGCTGGTGATATTTTTTGAAGGGTTAAATATTACTGAACAGACGCAGCGTGTATATGTGCGCTACCCAGAGCAATTTTTAAATGGGGCGCAATATGGTGCTCGCTATAATATTGGCGCCCGCTATACTTTTTAAATAATTGATTTGAAGTGTGTGTTTAAAAAAACGGTTGTATCTGTGATGCAGCCGTTTATACGACAAAGCACGCAATACAGCGACACCCAACTTGGTTAAGTTAAGGTTCAAAAGTCGGTTAAAAGCGCGGTTGAAAGTATGGTTGAGAATATGGGTCACAATACGACGGCTGATACATCTAAGAACAGTACATCAGAAAATAGTACGACAAAAAATAGCACAGTGACACGCATTGTCATCATTGGTGGGGGCAGTGCTGGGTGGTTAACCGCTGGCGTTATTGCTGCCCATCATGGCGAGCAGGTGCGCGTTACGCTCATAGAATCTGCGAATATAAAAACCATTGGTGTAGGTGAAGGCACATGGCCTACGATGCGAGACACACTGAAAAAAATAGGCATAACTGAAACAGACTTTATGCTCAGCTGTGATGCATCATTTAAGCAAGGCTCACAGTTTATCAATTGGGGCTCGAGTCAGGTGCCTGATACCTACTATCACCCCTTCTCGTTACCCGCAGGGTATATTCAAGGTCACTCAGCACATGTCCCAAGAAGTTCAGAACTTAGCTTTGCCCATATGCTGTGCCCACAAGCTATATGGTGTGACGCCAAATTAGCGCCCAAGCTCGGTAGCGACAAAGAATTTGCAGGCCAAGGTAATTATGGCTACCACTTAGATGCGGACAAATTCGCAAAACTTTTAAAAAAGCATTGCACAGAGCAATTACACGTCGCGCATATTGTGGATGAAGTGATAGAGGTTATTGGACAATGCACCGATAACATAGAGGCTGTGATCACAACAACACATGGCAATGTAGTAGGAGATTTATTTATTGATTGTAGTGGCGGCGCGGCACTACTGATTGATAAACACTATAAAGTACCCTGGCTGAGCCAACAGCAGGTGTTAAAAAATGACTCAGCGGTCGCGGTGCAAGTACCTCACAAGAGCAGTGAGTGCGATATAAATTCTTGCACACTTTCTACCGCACAAACTGAGGGATGGATATGGGACATTGCTTTGCCTACACGCCGTGGTATTGGTTATACGTTTGCCAGTGAGTTTACAGATGATCACATCGCCAAGGCTGCGTTGTTAAACTATATTAAAAAACAAGGGTTAAGCAAACCCGATACAGAGACGATTCGCACAATTAAGTTTAACCCCGGGTATAGGCAAACGCTTTGGTATAAAAACTGTGTTGCAGTGGGTATGTCAGCTGGCTTTTTAGAGCCTTTAGAGGCATCAGCACTGGTTATGATTGAGTTAAGTGCGGCGTATATTGCTGAAAATTTACCACAAAATCCCGTACATATGGAGACTGTAGCGGAACGGTTTAATCGAGAATTTAGCCATCATTGGCAAAGTGCGGTGGCATTTTTAAAATTGCATTATGTGCTGAGCAATCGGGCTGACAGTGAATATTGGCAAACTATGCGCTCACAAGGTATACCGAAAAACTTGAGTGAACTCTTGGCGTTGTGGCGTTATCAAGTGCCTAAGCATCAAGACTTACCCCATAGCAACGATATATTTTCGGTAGCAAGTTACCAATATATTTTATATGGCATGGGCTTTGACACTGCCGTAAAACAATCGACTTTATCGGTGCAGTCAAAGACACTTTTTAAAGATATTCAGCTCAGCGTAAATCGCTTTGCTGAACAGGGTAAACAGACCTTACCCACAAACCGAGCATTGCTTTTGAATATTAAGAACCATGGCATACCAAAAATATAAACAGGGGTGACAATGAGCAAAGTGGAGCTAGTTAATAATAAAGACCATCATAAAATTAAAGTAATGACCCATCGCAGTAGCCAACTCGGCGATGAGGTGAGTATTACGGGGGTATTCCCCAGCGAGTTTGTGCAATTGCAAAATGAGTATGTGGTTTTTTTCAAAAAGAACGCACAAACAGGGCTGTTTCACTCGGTGGTCTTATTGGGGTTTGCTGAGGGAGAAAATTTATATTTAGAAAACGACAATTGGATGGCCGAGTATATGCCACTGTCGATATTACGTGCGCCGTTTTTAATCGGGTTTACAGAGCACATAAATAACGGTGTGCCCGAGCAAGTCGCGGCAGTGCACATTGATGTAGCGCACCCCAGAGTCAACTATGAACATGGTGAGCCGCTATTTTTAGAGCACGGCGGCAATAGTGAATATTTGACTCAAATAAACAGTGTTTTACAGGCCATTCATCATGGACATGCTGACGATGAAGCCTTTATGCAAAGCTTACTTAAATATGATTTGTTGGAAAGTGCCACCCTTAAAGTAGGATCAGATACCTTAACTGGCTTGTACACCATCAATGAAGATAACCTTCGTCAGTTAGACGCAAGCGCGCTGGAAGCGCTGCACCAAGTAGGTTATTTACAGCACATTTATATGGTGATGGCGTCTCTTGGGCAGCTGAAAAGTTTGGTTAATGTAAAGTTGAACCAAAGTAAGCAACAAAGCGAGCAACAAAGCGAGCAACAAAGCGAGCAACAAAGCGAGCACCAAAGCCCACCGCAAAGTGAACTTAAGGGCACTAAATGAGGCGCGTACTTACGTTTGATGTGCCTGACCAAACGCAAATTTCGTCGTTAATTACAGAGGTAACGCAGCGGCAAAGCCAACCTATTTTATTTAAAGGGGCGGCGCACAGCTGGCCTATTGTTCAAGCGGCAATACACTCTGATGAGACATTTTTTGATTACATTGCGCAATTTGATGCAAACGTGCCGGTATTTGCATGCTGGCTGGCGGCAAAGTATAACGGCCGATTTTTTTACGATAACAGCTTAACCAAAAAGAACTTCACACAAAGTAAAACCACACTGGCTGAGATTGTTCGCCATTTAAAAAATCAGAGTACCGCACAGCAAACAATAGCAGCGACAGATACCGTGTATATGGGCTCCACCACTTTAGAGTATTGCTTGCCCGGCTTAACTACACATACACCATTTAATTTTGCACATGCAGACAGCCATAAACACGACAGCGCATTAACCAGTCTATGGCTAGGGGGCAAAACTAAAATTGCAGCCCATTATGACGTGCCAGATAACTTAGCCTGTGTGGTGGCGGGCAAGCGCCATTTTACCCTGTTTGCTCCTGAGCAAATTAAAAACTTATACCCAGGCCCCATAGATGTAACGCCTGCAGGGCAGGTGGTGAGTTTAGTAGATATAACCGATCCCGATTTTACGCGTTTTCCGCGATATAAAGAGGCACAAACTCACTCTATTGTATGTGATGTTAACCCCGGTGATATGCTCTATATTCCCAGCCTGTGGTGGCATCATGTTGAAGGTAAAAGCAATGTTAATGCGTTGATCAACTATTGGTGGCGAGATACCCCCTCCCATTTAGGTATGCCCAGTGACGTATTAACCCATGCGTTATTGTCATTAGCCCAGTTACCTGCTCACGAAAAAGCCGCTTGGCAAAGCATATTTGATCACTATATTTTTAATAGTGAAGATAAACATACCCATATTCCAAATGATGCTAAAGGCCGACTGGCAGCCATGAACCCAGCACAATCAATGGCCCTGCGCGCTGAACTGATCAATTTACTGAATAAGTGAGCCCATTGACGCAAACAGCAAGTGGCTGCTTGTTTTTACATTAAATGTTAATTATGTATTTCTCGGGCTTGTTTAAGGAACAAATATGTATCGGTTTAACTCATAACTTTTGGCTAAATTAGCCTTAGTGAGCACGATTGCCAATGCAGTGATCCCCTATGACAATGCAGTGATCCCCTATGACAATGCACAATATCATTATACGCAGTCAAATGGAGAGGTACTCACCATCTCCATACTGGGAGTGTCCATATATGTCACTTATTTTGTGTGTTTCGCTTTTTTATCGCAAAAAATGCGAGGTAGCTTTTTCTACCCCGCTATTATTATAGATTATGTAACGTCCATAAATGTAATTGTAATTTTCAACGTTTTCGGTGGAAGGTCAGGGCAAAGACATTGGTAAGCAACTTACAAACTACCTATTTTAAAAAGTAAAAAAGGGTATTTTGTTCTGCACCACTATAAACATTACTAACATAGGGCCATAGATCAAATTTTACGTTATGTTGATATATGGAAGCACCAGCTCTTAAATATCCATCACCTCTACTTGACAATTTAGTACTGAGGCTTATGAATGAATAATCTCTACCAGAAAGACTACATCCACTTCCTTCATGTTGCCACAATACACCAATGTCAAAAGGAACTTTAGGTTGACTTAGATCGTTAGAACTATTTATCGAAACACAATTACCGTTCATAAGCTTGGATTTGCTGATTTGTGATATATTGGAAAACTCATCCATAAACATCATGCCTGTGGTCATGCTATTACGAATGTCATACCATTGATTGGTAGGAAGAACACCAACGTTGTTTAATGAAGTAGGCGAGGTAACTTCTAAATTATCCAAACCATCTTTGTGATGAGCAACAAGCGTCCAACCTCCTCCGTTAAGAGTCATTTCACAATACACTTCAAACTCTGGGTTACCATCATCACCATCAGGGTCGATAGAATAAAAACCTGAAGATACTGAAGGGTTTTCTAACTTTATAGACTCACATGTTTTACCGTTAATGGGTATGTTGTTGACAGGTGGATCTATTTTTTGCTCAGCTACAAACCCACCATAATATTCAAGCTCTCCGATTACACGGTAACTATGACCTTGAGTGGAGTAGATTTTTAATCTTATGTATTTCCCTACTGCTGGCTCTGTTAAATAAATTGTTTGATCGAGACTTTTATCGAGTGTAAATGACTCATGATCAACAAACGAAGTATTATCATTTGAAACCTGTAATGTGACATTTTTTATACCCATATTTCCATTAGAAGCTATTGGATATAAAAGCACTCTGAAAGAGTGAATGTAAGCATGCCTTTCGAAGGCAACTTGAAGCCAATGTTCTTGCGAAAGGGTAGATAGCCAAATTCCCCGTTTTA
This sequence comes from Pseudoalteromonas aurantia, assembly GCF_005886875.1. Lineage (GTDB taxonomy): Bacteria > Pseudomonadota > Gammaproteobacteria > Enterobacterales > Alteromonadaceae > Pseudoalteromonas > Pseudoalteromonas aurantia_A. The sequence continues at coordinate 28,876 of NZ_PNBY01000081.1, forward strand.
TTTTCGACGAAGCATCATTATTTATTTTATTAGTTTCATTGAAGCCATCAAATGCTCCTGATGGGCTATCAGCACGATATGTATTGCTAGCGGTATACGATGAATCACTTAAACCATTAGTACCTATTAATGCTATGTTATTATAAGAGCCTGAGGTTTCACCCGGTTCTATTTTAAAATCACTATTAGTATCGATTCTCAATGAAATTGTGTCTTTGCCATAATGTGTAGTATCTTGTCCAAATAGTTTATTTTTAATAGTGAGGATATTAATTACTTCCAATAGATGACTGGTCTCACTATCCTTGGATTGCTCTTCGTTGACTATAATCTTCCCATTAATTGATTGATATCCGTCCTGATTAATAGCTTGCTGCATAACGCTATATGCATCTCCGCTATCTGTATGCCCTGTTTTAGAGCTGCTATATAAAGCAAGGTATCCGACTGTTTCTGGAACGTGATTATCACCAGACTCTTGTTCATTTAATGTCGTAGAAAATGCCAAGCTTGTGTTGCTTGAAACTCTCAGAGAGTATGCATCTGGATCATTCTGTGTTTGACCGCTTAAAATTAATGCTGGTGTATGATCAAAGCTTTCTTGAAAAAATTGCTGCTGTGAATTTCCTCGAATTTCAAATTCACCAACTTCCCAAATACTTCCATCTGCCAGTGTATGTACACCTTTCTCAGCGATAAGAAAAGATACAGTTTCTTCACCGTGCAAGCCGTCTAAGTATGTCCACTCTTTAAATTGAGCATCAAAGCTTGAGTCAGTAACATTAGATATTGAGATAACACCAGCATCAGTATCATTGAAAGATGGTATTGAGTGAAAAACAACAGGATCAGAATAACCATTAAAAGAAATTGTAATTTTTTGATCAGTTAAAGCCACGTTTTCAATTAATGTAAATGAATGCGCTTTTATTGAAGATGTAATTAATAAAGCCAAAGGGACCAAATATTTTAACATGCGTTTCCTTGTTATATATTAAAGACTTACTATAGAAGTTAATTTCATTAACTTCAATAGGCCTTGTTGATCAAATAGCTAACTATCAGGGCGGGATCACACTTTGTAAACAATAATTTATAATTTAACAATAATTTAACAAGACATATAT
>NZ_PNBY01000082.1 GCF_005886875.1 Pseudoalteromonas aurantia
GGCGTTGTTTCCTAAATAATTGAACTTCTTTGGTTTGGTGTGATCAGATCATTAAATGCCTTAACCTATGATGTGAAATGAAGAAGAAAATTAGGAATTGGTCACAGTACAACCGTGCTTTAGTTCAACGCGGTAACATCAATATTTGGCTAAGTGATAGTGCCATCTCAAAGTGGCAGAATACCGAAAAACACGGGGGCCGCGGTCGTTCAAATTACTATTCTGATTTAGCAATTGAAACGTGTTTAACTTTAAGGGCCGTATTCCATTTACCACTCAGGGCTTTAGAAGGGTTTGTAAATTCCTTGCTGACTATGATGGATACCTCGCTGCAATCACCCGGTTATAGCTGTTTATGCAAACGTAGTAAAACACTTAATGTGCAATATAGAAAGACTGCAAGCAAAGGCTTTATAGATATTGTGGTCGATAGCACGGGCCTTAAAGTGTATGGAAATGGTGAATGGCATACGAGAAAACATCGTGCGACTAAGCGCCGAACTTGGCGAAAACTGCACTTGGCCGTAGATGCGACAAGTCACGATATTGTGGGTGCTGAGCTGTCGATGGTCAATGTGTCAGACGGAGAAGCCCTTGCCGATTTAATCAGGCCACTGCGTAGGAATATAGACAGAGTCACAGGTGATGGAGCATATGACACACGCAGTTGCTATGAGGAGGTCGCAGCAAAAGGTGCGATTATGCGGGTACCGCCAAGAGAGAATGCCCAATACTGGGAAGAAGGACACCCCAGAAACAATGCTGTATTTATGATGCACCAAATAGGGTTAACGCAGTGGAAAGTGAATTCAGGGTACCATCTTCGTTCACTTGCTGAGACAGCGATGTATCGTTTTAAACAATTAATGGGTGATAAGCTAAAAAGTCGTCAATTCAATAGTCAGCATACAGAAACGATGATTAAAGTGAAGGCCATAAATAAAATGACTGGGCTAGGTATGCCCAAATATCAG
>NZ_PNBY01000083.1 GCF_005886875.1 Pseudoalteromonas aurantia
CCACTGCGTAGGAATATAGACAGAGTCACTGGTGATGGAGCATATGACACACGCAGTTGCTATGAGGAGGTCGCAGCAAAAGGTGCGATTATGCGGGTACCGCCAAGAGACAATGCCCAATACTGGGAAGAAGGACACCCCAGAAATAATGCCGTATTTATGATGCACCAAATAGGGTTAACGCAGTGGAAAGTGAATTCAGGGTACCACCTTCGTTCACTTGCCGAGACGGCGATGTATCGTTTTAAGCAATTAATGGGTGATAAGCTAAAAAGTCGTCAATTTAATAGTCAGCATACTGAAACGATGATTAAAGTGAAGGCAATAAATCAAATGACTGGGCTAAGTATGCCCAAATATCAGCAACAGAGTTAAAACTGAGAAGTTGATTAGGATTTCGCTATTTGATCAACAAGGCCTTGCCGAGACGGCGATGTATCGTTTTAAACAATTAATGGGTGATAAGCTAAAAAGTCGTCAATTCAATAGTCAGCATACAGAAACGATGATTAAAGTGAAGGCCATAAATAAAATGACTGGGCTAGGTATGCCCAAATATCAGCAACAGATTTAAAACTGAGAAGTTGATTAGGATTTAGCTATTTGATCAACAAGGCCGCCAAGCCCGGATATATGTCAGAGCAACGCTTTATTGCAAATGGGTCAAACGTCAAACAGTGGCAGCGACGAAATGAAAAAACGAGGTAGTTTATTCTACCCCGCCAGAGTTATTTTGTTTGACACACTGGGAGTGTCCATATATGTCAGTTAAAATTAGTTACAGTTTTGACGATGATTTTAGATCTGAACCTTTATTTAGCTAACAGGATGATGATAAAATGTGACCACCAATACACACCCCCGTTAAATAATGTAAAGAAAATGCAATTAAAAAGTATTTGAGAAATACATTTTAATATGTAAAACTAAAAAAGATAAGTAACTTAAGTTTGGTTATTTATTAAATTAAAACCTTTAAAAAAGGATAGTTTATGAAGGTTAATATAATAAATTGGGCATTAACTACTGCATTATTAATGAGTTTCAACTCATTTTCTGAGGAAAATTATACTCATCAGGATGTAACTGTTGAATCACTTAAGGAGCAACTCGTTAAAAATGAGCTTTTTCGTCGTGACCTAGCCTGGAAAAACGCAAAAGTCAAGTCTAAAGAAGCACTTGAAAAAGTTACTAATAGGTCATCAGCATTAGATTCATTATCGTTGAATGGAAAACAGATATTTGTTGATAGTGTGAAATTTAAAGATACAGGGCTAGCTAGCTTTAATTATTCAATCTTGGAAGCTGAGCTAACGGTTGAAGAAATTTATAATGTACTAGCCATGTTTGGCGCGCAACATATTATTTCTCGTTTTAAAAATGCTAGAATTGAGACGAATATTGATAAAATGTTATTAAATGATGAGATTTTTGGTTTTAGCAACATCATACCACTGGGAGATCATATCGATTATGAATGTATGGGGGGTATCTATAGCGCTGGTGATGAAACCGATTTTAAAATTGAAGGTGATAAGTCAATACAAGCAAACTGCTTCAAAAGCCCTGATTTTATTTGCTTAAGTAATTGTGGATAAATTTTAATCAATTTAACAAAGTGGCCTTGGCCACTTTTTGGTGATAAATATGAAATTTATTTATTTTTTCCTAATAAATTTTAATTCAAGCTTAGTTTTAGCTTACAATTTTAAAGAATGTAAAAATAATTTAGGTTTAAACTTTGATAATATACTTAGTAATGCCGCATTAATTGACAAGACATTTAAGAAAAAATTAACTTCGAAATTTAAAGATGAGTTTGTTGATATTAGGGTTGATGGGTACCATGATTTATATAGATTTTGTGTACGGGAAAAGTATTCAGTTAAAGGCCTATCCATCATGGATAGTAAAAAATTATACCAAACTTATTTTATATTAAAAAGGGTTTTCTTTTTCACTCGGGAACCTGGGGTACTCTCTGATATTAGCTTGGTTGTTAGTGAAATGCTACGAAGAGAAAATAATGATAAAAGACCTATTAAATGGACTTTTCAAGCTTACCTTAGTATAAGAGACTTCGAAAATGCTAAAAAATTAAAATCAAAATATAATTACTTACCTCTCCCCTTAGTTCCTAAAATTATGAGTATTGAAAAGTTAAAAGAAGATGATGATAGTCGTATATTATATAAATTAGTTAAAACTAAAAATGTACTACTTAGAGAAAGCTTTAAGTTTCAAAAGGAAGGTCAAATCATTGTTATTGGGTCTCCTTATTGTAATCCCTCAAGAAAGTTTGTTTCTTGGTTGAAAAAAAACCCTGAAATAGAATCCATTTTTAGTGAAAATGCTGTCTGGCTGATGCCACAAGATGGGCATTTAAAACTAGAAAGCATAAGAAAAGTCAACGAGAACAATAAAAATATTGCTTACCATTATGTACACAATGAGTCACATTGGCCTGAAATTGACTATTGGGGAACACCTAGTTTTTATTTTTATAAAAATGGGAATCTGATTGATAAAATAATTGGCTACAGTGATAATGGTGATTTTGAAAAAAATATGAATTCACTATTACTAAAAATTAACTTGACTGATTGATTTGAACAATCTTTTAGAGAGGAGGCAGGATAAACTATAATACCACTTGCAAATAACGAACAATGACACCCATTTAAAATTATTGAATAGCAAGTGATTTTTCATGCTCTTGCCCTGAGTCAAACGTCAAATAGTGGCAGCGACGAAATAAAAAACGAGGTAGTTTATTCTACCCCGCCAGAGTTATTTTGTTTGACACACTGTGAGTGTCCATATATGTCAGTTAAAAAATTGCCACTGCAATGTTTAATTAATCCAAGACCTACCGCCCTCAACTGAACAACTCGTGCCACAATCATGACAAGTCGCCCCAGTTGCACCACAACACCTTAAAGTTCTACTTGAGCCATCCTCACATTTAGCCCTACAACAACTACCTTGAGCCATTATAAAGCCATTATTAGATTCACAAGAATTATCCATTATTCTTTCTAGGTATCCGTCCGCCAATCC
>NZ_PNBY01000084.1 GCF_005886875.1 Pseudoalteromonas aurantia
TAGGTATGCCCAAATATCAGTAACAGGGTTAAAACTGAGAAGTTGATTAGGGGTTAGCTATTTGATCAACAAGGCCCCTGTACACTCAAGATCCGCCCTTCCACTAAAGAAATTAAGCTGGCGGTACGATGGGGTTTTAACACTCCAAATGCCGCCACTCTATCTTCTAGAAGCGTAAACTCAATCACCTGAGTATGCTTAGCAAGGGGTGTATGGGGGGGAGTGACCAGGCGTTGCCAAATAAAATAGCTAACTAAAGCAAGTATCAATAGCGCCATCACCCCAATAAACTTACCAGAAAAGTGGCTAAGCCAAGGCTTATCTTGTGGAATATCCATTTTGAATACAGCTCCTTATCAACTCATGGGGATCACAGGCTTTAGTGGCATTTTACTGGCGCAAAAGAAAATACAAACATTCCTACTTTTGGTAAGTATTCATGCACTCTGCAATAGCCTTGTTCCCTTAACTTTTTTAGAAAGGCCATCACGTCTTTATCCGTATTTGGCCCCCCTTCAATAACACACATTTGTTCCCGGCATTCTATGGCATTAAACATGATATTTTGTGTGTTGATAGACTTTAATATATTACCAACTTGCTGAGTTTTTTCATTGTTCCAATCACCTAACCCCTCATCAGCTGTAAGCTGTTCATAAAGCTCATTAAACGCATTTTCAGGTGATTTTGACATTCTCACAAGGCGTTGTTTCCTAAATAA
>NZ_PNBY01000085.1 GCF_005886875.1 Pseudoalteromonas aurantia
AATTCAATGTACCATTACAACCACTGATTATTAAATTATCGCAAAAAGACTATGGTAGACTGGGTGATAAAAGTTACGCACATTATCAAATAAAACTGCCCCAAACTGGCGGGGTTATAAGTAAAACGGTTTCTCTTGAGAGCTTTTCGCGTCCCGGTTGGACACCAATGTGGTCAAGTGATAAAGGCCTGATAAAAGAAAATATTAACGCATTGTATTTTGTACCAGACTTGACTGATAAGGGCGGTGGCTCTGCGAATTTGAATATCACCGAGTTGGCGCTGCTGTGAGCTTGATATAAATAGGTTATTTGAACCAACATATAAGGTTGTAAGTATCCAGAGAAGGTTGCTTTTAATACATGTATAAAAATTGAGCGGGAACTGCTTTTTAACTCTCCCCAGAGAACATTGATTATATCTGCGGCATCAATAAATTTCTCTGATGCCTTAATAGCAGGCCCTGCCTATTTTACAGCCAAGGTAAACCACTATATCGCAGCCAGCACTGAAACATATCCCTTGGGTTGGGCCTTGTCCACCAGCAACTTGCGGCGTTTGATTGTTTTTTAGCGAAGCTGCATTACGACTTAACTTTTTAATATTTTCTTTTGTAGCTTTATTTTCATTCTTCTCCCGGGGCTGAATAGCAGTTTCTACCTGTTGCACTTCCTGCAAATACTGCTGTATCACACTCTACGCTATAATATGAACCACGAGTGAAATTACCACCACTGGCTACTTTTGGCGTCTGGCCCTGTGATAAATTCACACTATTTCCTCTCAGCTTTTTATGCTTTTTTATTCATATACCGTTTTTTATGTTTATATAGTTGAAATGGTATAGGTGTTCTGAACCGCCTGTTTAGCCTGTGCTATTAATCTATTTGAATTTCAGTTGAACATGAGTCCCATTGCTGCTGCTCGTAATAGAAAAATCAATTTTCATTTGCTCACATAAGCGCTTAACAATATTTAATCCTTGGCCAAGACCTGAACTATGCTCTCCTTTGACTCCGGCTTCAAGTACGTTATTTTTTAGTGATGTGCAGATCCCTCGACCGGTATCGCTGATACTTAATATGTCGTTACTATATGCAATAGAAACAGCCCCGCGGCTGGTATATTTAAATGCATTACCGATCAAATTATTTAATAGAATGAGTAGTTGGGTATGGTCGGCTTTGACAATTTGCTTTTTTTCAATATTCACTTCGATATCAATATTAGGATCTATTAAGTACTGATATTGCTGTAAAATGCTATTTTCAACTAAAGGGAGTAGCTTACAAGGTTTATGGGCATTCAGCTCTTCACGTGCTAATGAAAGTAACATTTCCAAACTTTGTTCTATTTGTTGTTGTGCATTTGCAATGCGTTGTACAAGCTGTTGCTGCTTATCATCTAGGTTTGTCTGTTGTAATAATGTCAATGCTCCTTGGCTTATCGTTATTGGCGTTCTTAGCTCATGTGATACATCCCGAGTAAAATTCTGTTCTCTGTTTATAAATGTTTTGATACGCGCTAATGCGGACTCGAGGGTCAGAGCAAATGTACCAATCTCGTCATTTTTAAATTGTTTCGCAAAATCCTGAGGGAGCTTTTCGACGGGCGCATTGTCTAGTATTGTCATAATTTTATCTAAGGGTTTTAAGAGTTGTTTTGCTAAACGGTGTGATGTTATGGCGACAGCAATTGATATCAGCACTAATATTGAAAGTAATATAAATAATAGGTAGATCATTCCCTCTTTAAACTGTCTAACGACTAAATGATCACTGACTTCCGCAACTAAGTACCCAGGTTGCATATCGTGTAAGTGGTAATATAAGCCATCATCTGTTGAAAATTCACGTTGATTAGGTGTTTGTTGTAAAGCAAGCTTAACCTGAACGGGTAAGACATCTGCGGATGGATAGTATTTTATAAAGTCGAGTTTAGGATCGGGGATTAAGTTTTCTGCGATTTGTCTTTGAACCGTGGTTTGTTCATCTTTTAGTAGCAGATAAAAAAAACGATCTTCTACCTTGTAAGCAAATATAAAACTGAGAATACCGTAAAGTACACTTATGAGCAGTGTCAGTCCTATAAAATGAGTAATGATCCGATTTCGAAGCTGATTAGTTTTCATTATGCTGTATCTTTTATTGGATTACATGCTAGCGCAAAGCCAATACCATGGAGTGTTTTGATTAAGGGGTTATTAAAAGGCTTATCTATTGCTTTTCGCAGTTGATAGATATGTGAACGAAGTGAGTCTGAATCGGTTGTATCTTCTCCCCAAATTTTATCACACAATTCAGAGCGGCTAACTGCCCTTGGATGAGCTTCCATTAATATGGTGAGTATTTGCATTGGAATAGGTTGTATTTCAATTTCTTTTTTATCTCGTTGTACTTGTTGGGTTTGTTTGTTTATTGTTAAAGGTCCAACGACTAGGGTATGATCACAGTTGATTAAGTGTCTTTGTGCTAGTGCATTGCAGCGAACCCAAAGTTCTTCAAGCGCAAATGGCTTTGTTAAATAATCATCAGCGCCTTGCTGAAACCCAATCAACTTATCGTCTAGTGTATCTCGCGCGGTAAGCATGATTATCGGTATATGGCGAGACGCTTGCTCTCGCAATTTGGCACATACTTGCAGGCCATCTATTTTTGGCAACATTAAGTCTAAAATAACACAATCAAAATACTCTTTGAGCGCCATATTAAGTCCTTGTTCGCCATTCATGGCAAAATCTAAACTAGCACCTTGTGTTTGAAAGTAATCGGCGATGTTACTGCTTATATCATTATGATCTTCAATTACTAACACTTTTAAACTTGCACGCACCATAAAAACTCCACGTTAGTCATTACTAGATCCTTTATTTAGGTTCACACAGGCTATGTGAAAAAAGCGTGAAATGCGAGCGTTTTCAGTGCTACATCAGCTACATTTTTTACACGTAATAGGTCCATCGATATTCGTTCATGAGCATGCGATTTGTCTTACAGAGAATCTGACTGCGACTTTATGAAAACCAAAGCCGGTTTACTTAGCGGGTGAAAAAGTCACATATAAGGGCGCGATTTATCAGGCGCGTTGGTGGCTAAATACTGAACCAAGTAATACGAATGAAGCATGGCTGTTATTAGGAATGTGTGCAGAACGCCCATAATGATTTTACTCGTCATATGAGGAGCAATTGTAAAGTTATGTGCGCTTAACTAGTGCTGCGAGCATAACTTTACAGCAAGGGGGGGGTTATATCTTTAAGTCACTTTACTGGATATGCTATTACCACGTTTCGCGTTTTCAAATAGTATCAATCCCCCTTGTACAATAAACAAGTAAGCGCCAGATTCAGGCATGATATATGCCAGCCCTATACCGATTAGCGTAAAGTTCCAGCCTAACTGGCTCGGGAGTGAAAACCCCTGGTTTATAGCTGTTTGTAGTGTTAAACCGAGTGTCATCCAAAAAAAACCTGTGACCAAAAACCAAGTGATAGCTTCTCTTTGGTAGTTCATTTCCCCATGAATAATTGTTGAGCTAAACCATCCACTTTGATGCATGTCAGCAAGTGTTGACCACCCAAAAATTAATCCGACAGTTGTATGAAGTATGGCCGTTGCACAGAGTATATATCCTGAATATTTTGTTAATTGCATTGCTAGATGTCCTTATGTATATCTTGTAAAAATGATTTAGCTAACAGTGTTGATAGCTCTAAGCATTTATTAACGGTGGGCGGTGGCTTTAAATGTAGTAAGCCTAAAAATTGGCTATATGAGATGATTGCAAGGTTTTTAGCGAGTTCAGTGTCCAGCCCAAGCTCTTGGTAACAGCTTTGTAAATAAGTTTGGCGGCATGTGTCTATTTTCTCGAGGTGCTCAGTAATAAACGGTTCGGTTAAAGACCAAGCCCTAATGTGAATTTCTGCTTCAATATTATTATTGGCTATGATTTGATCGAGCTTATTGAGCTTTTCTAGAGGGTTATTCTGGGTATTAGCTTGAGTAATAAAGTTGAGTGTTGTTTGCTCATACCAGTATTGCATTAAGGTATGTACAAAGTCGTCACGGTTTTTGAAATGATGATAAAAAGAGCCTTTTGTGACATTAAATGCATTGCACAAGTTAGCAATTTTGAACTGTTGCGGCCCGAATTGAATAAGGTGCTTTAACGCATTATCAAGCCATTGAGTTTTATTATACTGGGGCTGCTTTGAGTTCATAAGCGTTGCTCTTTTACTGCGTTATGTATAACAACTCGAGCGATCACCCAATGAAAAGGGGTGATCATCGCCATATATAATCGACCTATGGGAGTCTTAAGGTTCACTAATGTTGAGACAGTAGTCTGCTGATCATCTGTAGTTACACTCATGTAAAATTGCATATGCTTGTCCTCTGCAAAGCTTATCACTTCGTGATCTTTCACTGAAATTACCGTCATGAACCCCGCAGCATCACCAAGTTTTAGGTCTGTTTTTTTCATTTCTAAAGAGGTAGTGGAACCGACCTTAAAGCCAAAGTATTTAACAATCTTATTTCGTATCGACATTAATGTATTTACCCACTTTGGCATGTGAGAGAAAATACTTAGCTGAGCTTTTGCAGCACTTAAAGTAGGTTTACTTAGTGGGGCACTTAGCGCATCTCGAAAACTATGTTTGGTGCGTTGAGATGCTAAAAAATCATTCGTCGGTATCGGTTTAGCTGTTACTTTCCACATAGATTCCTCTTTTATATAGCTGCAACATAAATGCATACCATAAGGTATTGTATGTATTTATGTTGCGCTTTTTTTCACCAAGAGTAAAGGGAGTTTTTGAACATTTGGTATTCGGTATCAATGCGTAATAACCTATAATTGAGTTAACTAATCGCGGTTAATTGTGTTACTTTTAGACACGTGTATCATCATTCAAATAACTTTATGTAGAGTTATAACGTGGTTTGAAAAGGCAGTAGCTATGCAGCCTTTTCAATTGTAAAACTTAGTGGGTTATTTGTGTGTCTTAAATAAATAGGCGCTGAGCAAGCCTGCAACCATACCAAAAAAGTGACTGCTCCAGCTAATATTGGGTTGGTAACTGAGTAGAGAAAATGCCAGTCCCCCATAGATAAAAAAGACCAATATTGCGATGGCTATATTTTTCATATTACGCTGAAAAACAGCCAAGCCAAGCAAGTAACCCCATAGACCAAACACCATTAAACTAGCACCCGCATGATGTGCGCTTGATCCTAATAACCACACACAGCTACCAGCTACTAATGTAATAAAAGTAAACACTAAAGCAAACTTTTTCAGTCCACTTTGCAAAGTCAAAAAAGACAATATACACAACGGAATTGCATTGGAGGCGAGATGTCCCCAATTATGGTGGATCCAGGGGGCTAGGGGGATCCCAATAAGGCCTTCTAGAGTCCGTGGATAGATACCAAACTGCGAGACAAATCCGTGAGTGAAGGTGTTGATACATTGTATGGCGACCATGATAAAAAAGAGTGTCGCCACAATGCGCAGAGATTGCTTAAATGGCATAACAGCTACCTATTGCAACGTTAGTAATGATACAAGGCTTCATTTTCAGGCTACTCATCATCATTTTGATCATTTTCGGTGTTATCGTCGTCTTCGCTATCGACAGCATTGCTGCACCGTGCAGACGAACTTGAGGTCGATGACCTATTATTATGTGACGGTTCATAATACGCTGTGCGTGCTTCTTGTTCAGTGTATTGCTTGATATCTTCAAGTATAAGACATAACTCATTTTCATCAGTTTCATTTTGAAACAAGTCGTTTAGTGTGCTTTTAGAGTACTGGTCTTCGTATTCTTCGTATTCTTCGTATTCACGATGTTTATGGTAAATAGCTGTTCCTACAGCGCCAGCAGCAGCTTTCTTATGTTTGTTCTTTTTTAGCTTATATAGAAGTAGACGATGAATTTGCGCCGAAGATAGGCCGGCTTTCTTTCCCTGCTTTAATATATGCTTGAGGCGCTGATCACGCTTACTATATTTTGCATTTTCGTATAGACGGGTTGACTTTACAGCGAGCCATATAAAGAAAAATAGCAATAGCGATTGCACCAAAAGAGTTTCCTCATCATATTCAGAGGAAGCAATGTCACCCCCACTTACAATAATGAGTGTTAAAGCAAAAGCAGAGCTAGATAGAAATAACATGATGGCAAGCAACCTGAGCAGAGTGCTTTTTATTTTTCTAATGAAGTTCATGGTTTAGACATGTTTTTTGTTAAATGTGCGACGAATATTTTGTTCCATTTTTTCTAAGTCTTCCCTAGATAAATCTGTTACGGATTCTAATGCATCGAGGTTTGCAGCGGCTGATTGCTTGATTTCATGTTGCTTTTTATTTTCTAGATCTGCTTTTAATGCTTGCTCGCGTATTTTCTCTTGTATTAAGTGTTCTTTTTCTTTATCGCTCAGCGGTGTTGGTGATTTTTGCGTTTTTTTAAATAATATGGCGTCTTTTGATGCATTTGCATTCATATAAAAACGATAGATTTTGTAGGTCAAAAACATCATTGAGATGATGATAATAAATAAAAAAAATAGGGCAATTGTATCCTTGCTAGTTTTATATGTATTGATGAATACAATGATCATTAATAAAGATGTGAGTGCGCTACATGCCATAAAACTGCCCGCTATCCCTTTCTTCACTTTAATAATAATTCCTTTTGGTATTTTCATATCTACAATGTAATTTAAAAATAAAGATGTTTCTAATATAACTACTTTATGTTTTTAGGTAAAGTTTTTCACCTTTGAGGTCCTGAGTCTATAGCCTTTTATAAGTGCGATGGGATTGCCGGAGAATCGTCGTTTTTTATGAAAAAGAGAGAAATTTTGCTTGTTTTTGAGCTTTTATGTAAATGCTAAGTGTGCCAGTGGAGATGCGTTTTATAAATTATGTCTGAGCGTTAGTTACTGGTTTGTGTATGCTGTAATTAATAATAATTAAGAGAGTAAAATGCCACTTTTTAAAATTAGTTACTTGGTTATCTTTGCAATATATGTAAAATAGTGTTCTGGAATTTAGTATAAAAGCAGATCAGGTGACAATGAATGTCCGATTTTAGAGTTTGGAAACTTATTAGTCTGTTTTGTTTGTTTAGCTTAATGCTGGGCTGTGAATCGAAAGAAGAGCGGACTCAACAAACAATCAAATACACACTTCAAGAAGCATCTCGAGAGATTAATGCTCTGGGTGATGCCCTTGAGAAAAAACAAATACGAAATGCTGTATTGCTCAGTGAATACAGTAGGGTATTGAGTCAACAAAACCCCCAACTTAGTGCAATTGCACAGCTCATAGGGCAAGACGCTTCTACGCAAGGCCCGTTATATCAAAATCTATTAACACGATATAGCGAATTAAAAGCACCTTCCGCAAATATGAGTAGTGACGATATTATTAACCAAGCGACATTACTAAAAGAAGCTGCTACACGCAGTTTATATTCTGATGCGTTAACCGATCCTATTAACGTGCTTGCCGATATGTCGAATGGCACCCTATCAAGAGTTGGCGCGGTGAGTAAAGCTGCTGAAGATGCCGCCAACAATGGGCAGGCCAACGTGGGTAATCAATTGGTTGGTAACGCTAACTATGGTCAATGGGAAACCAATTCAAGTGGCACCAGTTTTTGGATGTGGTATGGCATGTACCGTATGCTGGGTGATTTAGTGGGAGATGTTGAGTATGGAGGCTGGAGCAAACGCCGTCGGTATAGTTATTATAATGATTACGGCCGCAAGCGATACACCAGCTACAAAAAGTATCAACGCCAAACCGCGGTAGAGCAACGCACTCGCCAATCATATAAAAGGGAGGGCAAACAATTTACGAGCCCTTACGCGAAAAAGAAATCAGGCGCATCTGGGTTAAGTCGTAGTAGCCATACCCCCTCATCAGCAACACGCAGTAGTTACTCTCGAAATAGTAGCTATGCCAAGTCTAGTGCTGGCTCAGTGCGTAATAGCTCAAGTAGAACCTCGCGCGGCGTGAGCCGAGGCAAGTAACGAATTGATAGCGGAGTTTAAAAACATGTACCAAATTAATGGATTAACAGCTTGGTCTCTACAAGCGCTACTGATAGATATGATGGTGATCATTGCGTTGTTTGTCAGTTTAAAATATATAAAGGGGTGGGTATCAAACCTACACGCTAATGACGAAATAACGGAAAAAGATAACTTTGCATTTGGCTTGAGTTTTGCGGCTGGTCTTGCAGGCTTGGCTATTGTACTGACAGGGATCACCAGCGGGTCGTTTGCTGACTCTTTACTTGCCGAAGCAACGCAGATGGCTGGCTATGGCATTGTGGGTATTATTTTGATTAAGATTGGGCACTTTTTTCAAGATAAGGTTGCGCTGCAAAAAGTAAATTTACATGACGAAATTATAAAAGGAAATATTACCGCCGCATTGATTGATTTTGGCCACGTTATCAGTGTTGCTATTGTTATTCGTTCAGCGCTTATTTGGGTGTTGACCGAGGGTTGGTATGGGCTACCTATCGTTGTGGTGGCATTCATTATTGGTAATGTGTGTATGTTACTGGTAAGTCAGTATCGTGTTCAGTTATTTAAGCGGACTAATCGCAGCGGCGACTGCTTACAACAAGCTATCCTTGATAACAATATTGCAGTGGGTATTCGTTATGCAGGCTTTTTGATTGGCAGTGCATTAGCGTTAACCGCTGCTACAGGTATTGCGCCTTATGTTGCAGATAATATTACCTCAAGCCTAATTTATTGGAGTGCTTCGGCTTTTGGTAGCTTAGTGGCCTTTATTTTATTGCACTTGATCATGATAAAAATAATCTTGGCTGGCAAGGATATTTCTGATGAAGTGAATCGCCAAAAGAACATTGGCGTTGCGACCATTTCTGCGGCCGTTTCGTTTGCTATTGGTATGACAATGGCAACGTTGCTTGGTGCTTAAGATTTGACATCACCGACATTAAATACAACGAATGTGACCGGTAACGTAAAGTTACTTGGTCACGATATTTTATTGATTAGCGTGATGGCTATTTTAGCCGGTTGCGGTCTGATCTACGAATACCTACTTTCTCATTATGCTGGACGTATTTTAGGCTCTGTTGAAAGCGCTATTTATGCCATGATTGGCACCATGATAGTGGCGATGGGCATTGGTGCATTTTTAGCTCGGTGGTTTAAAGACCCATTTACGGCATTTGCTTGGTTAGAGAGCTTAATTGCCTTATTGGGCATGACGAGTATCTTGATTATCGCCAGTATCATTGCGCTCAGTTACACTCTTCCTCATACGTTTTCTAGTTTATATAACTTACCTGTTGATGCGGTGATAGATGGACAATTGTTTGAGTCTTTTCAAGCTGCTGCTCGTTTTTTACCTTATATCTTTGGCTTGATGTTGGGTATTTTTATTGGGATGGAAATTCCCTTAATCGCCCGTATTCGCCAGCATGTATATGGTCGGTTTTTAGAAAATAATGCGGGTACTATTTATGGGGCAGATTATATTGGCGCGGGCATTGGTGCTGCAATATGGGTTATGATCATGTTAGCCCTGCCTATCATGCAAGCTGCTGCCTGGACAGCGTTATTCAATATTGTCGCTGGTTTAATATTTTTATGGCGATATCATCAGCATGTGCGCCTCGCCAAACTGTTATTAGTTTGTCATTTATTATTGTTAGGCTTGTTTGTGATTTTGTTGAGCTATGGCTCAAGTTGGATGAAAGACTTAAGCAACGTTTTATATAAAGATAAAGTGATTTACTCAGAGTCGACCAAGTATCAGCATGTGGTTGTTACTGAGCGTTTGAGTAGAACACAAACTGCGCCAATTAACGATTTATTCTTGAATGGACGCTTACAGTTTTCAAGTGCAGATGAGCAAATATACCACACGATGCTAGTTTACCCCGCGATGTTGGCAGCAAATCGCCATGATAAGGTACTGATCATTGGAGGTGGCGATGGGTTGGCATTACGTGATGTATTAAAGTGGCCTGTAAAAGAAGCAACATTGATTGACTTAGATGGGCAACTGCTTTCATTATTTGGTTTACAAGGGCAGCCATTTCCAGCGTTACCGCATATAACGGAAAAGCTCTCAGGGTTAAACAACGATGCGCTCAATGATCCCAGAGCCACGGTGATCGTAGCGGATGCATTTTTGGAAGTTGAAAAAATGCTTGATCAAGGGCGATTGTTCGACAGTATTATTATTGATTTACCAGACCCCAATCATCCTGATTTGAATAAGTTATATAGTGATTACTTTTACAATCATGTACGGCAATTATTAGCGCCTGATGGGGCGTTATCTATTCAATCAACCTCACCTTATCATGCAAAGAATGCATTTATAAGTATTGCTAAAACTGTAAAACATGCAGGCTTTACTCATGTCGAGCAATATCAGCAAAATATTCCGTCGTTTGGTCAATGGGGTTGGACGATAGCAACCCGTGCAGGGCAACCAGCGAGTGGAAGGATTAAACGAATAGCGGAATTTCCGGTTCCGAGCAATTGGGTTAATCAAGAATATTTGCAAGCGGCCTTTGCTTTCCCTAATCGTTTTTTTGAGAATCATAAGGCTATAGAGGTCAATAGGTTAGGAACTGGCGTGCTGTATGATTATTATCGCCAAGCGTGGCAAACTGAAGCCGAATTATATAAAAATTAAAATTGTAGGGTTGACATAATATGTCGCCTGTGCAAATCTTAACTCAGACATAATATGTCATAGTGAATAAGGTATATAAGATGGAATTAAATGAATTATCAATCAAACTGGCGTCTTTTGAAACAGAAGGTGCGCAATTTGAATCGTTCGTAATCGCTAATGAAGGCGAGCAAGATGTATTACAGGTGATCGTGGATGGCAACGATGAATTGCCAATATTTGTGACGCAAACAGAAGAGCAACTTGTATGCATCAGTTACCTATTTAAAGAAAGTGAAGTGAAAGCTGAACTAGTGGCTGAATTAAATGAAGCGTTATTGAGGCTGAATGTACCTGTGCCATTAAGCGCTTTTGCCAAAATTGATGAGCAATATGCTATTTTTGGTGCGTTGGCTGTTTCGTCTTCGATTGATGAAATAACCCATGAATTGGTCACGCTTGCAGATAATGCGATTGATGCACTTGATGCTGTCACTGTGTACTTAAATGATTAATATTGGAGTTTGATTATGAGTATTTTAAAAAAATTATTTACAGCGGTACGTGGTGGAGCAAGAGAAGTTGGTGAGTCTATTGTAGATGCCAACGGCATTCGTATATTTGAGCAAGAGATTGCAGATGCACAGAATTCATTGGCTAAAGCGAAAAAAAGCTTAACCGAAGTGATGGCTAAAGAAATGCAAACTAAACGCAAAGTGAGCGCATTAGATAGCAGCATCGCAGAGCATGAAGATTATGCAGGACAAGCTTTAAGCCAAGGTAATGAAGCGCTTGCTGTGGAGATTGCAGAGAAAATCAGCGATTTTGAAGTTGAGAAAGAAGAGTTAGCAGTGGTACTTGATGGTTTCTCTAAGCATGTTATTTTGTTAAAGCAGCAAGTAAAAGAAGCTGAAAAATCAATTAAAGAAAATCAACGTCAACTGACAATGGTTAAAACCACTGAAAGCGTGCAGAAGGCAACGATGGCAGTGAACAGCACATTGAATACTAATGATTCATCTATGGTAAACGCGCGTCAATCATTAGAGCGTATTAAGCAACGCCAGCAAGATAGACAAGACCAATTGGGCGCAGCGAAAGAGTTAGAAGCTGCTGCTACTGGGGCTGATTTAAAAGCCAAAATGGCAGAAGCGGGCATCGGCTCAACAGCTAAAAGTAACGATATTTTAGAGCGTATTAAAGCAAAGCAAGCACAGTAATTAATACGACATGACAAAAGGAGGCCTTTGCCTCCTTTTTTGTTTAAGTACATTATAAAAGTAAGGTTCTCTTATGTTTGGTTTTTTTAAATCTAAAAAAGCACCTGAGCGCCAGCTAAACCACCCAAGTGAATTGGTGGTTGGTGATATGCTGACACTCATAGATTCATTTGCTTACCCAAGCTGGCTTAAAGGTCAAACACTTAAAGTGACTGATGTGCAAACATATCAATATCAGCACAGTGCTGAATATGAATTTGTACTTGAAAGTGAGTCTGGAAAAGTTGTCTTTTTGCAAGTTGAGCGCGAAGATGGTGAAGAGTTTGCTAACTTTTCTGTAAAGATACAGCGTGACGACGTAGACACGATTTTTACGCTAGATGAATTTGCACGTATTTTTGATGAAGAACACCTCAGTGCGATACAGGCGATCACTAAACCTGAACAATACAGTCATTTTTTAGCGACAAATTACAAACAAAGCGAAGCCCCTTACGTGTGTTATTACCATGAAAAGGATTACCGAAAGTCGACCTTACCACGCTATCAAGATGAATCTGGCGAGCCATGCGAAATCATTTCATTGCTCAGTGATGATGAAAATCACAGCATTAATATTGAAATTTGGGAAGGGGGAGAGACCGAAGTATCGTTAACCCTTAGTCGTCCAGTAAGTGATATCGTTGACTTATTTCCAGGTAGTGGCGCGTGAGTGATAAGCAAACTAAATGGCAGCGTCAAGAGCAAGCCGTTCGCGCAACGCAAATGGCTTTTGATCTGACCAGTGATGTGCAAAAAAGCATAAAGAAACAAGCCATTGATGAAGAGCTCACGCCATCAGATATGATCCGTAAAATTTTACAGCTAGATGTTAAATCTAAAAAGACGCGACAGCGACTTTCGTTTAACCTCAACGATGATGAGATTGCTGAGTTGGCGACGCGTTTTGGTGTGCGAGCCAATGATAAACGAGCAGTTAAACAGCAAGTTGCGGACATTCTGATTCAAAAGTTCTCAAAAAACTAGGGCTGTTGAACTTTGCTGTTCTATTTTTGTTCTCTTTGAGCGTGTCTTTATCACGGCCCTTAATGTGTGGCCTTGTATAAAAGCCAATCAAACTGCTGCAAACATAAACCTGAAAGATCAACACCTCCTAGTCAAAGAAGTAGGTAATACATCACCTTTGTATTACCTACTTTTATTCTTTTTGCAGTCTATCCTATTCCTGCTCGGTTTATCTCCCTTTTTTGTATGCTAGGAATATTAAATTTAATTTTTCTCTATATAAATTGATTTTTATATTTGTCTCGGTGGTCAGGAGTGATAGCTTGGCAAAGTGCTCCGAAATTATAGTCATGCAGCTTATGAGTCTACTGAAACGATAGTTATCCCAAGTGCAATGGGAGCGGGTCAAGTAGTGATATTAGTTACTTACACGACAACGGCGATAGCCGTACAAGAAAATGATGTGGTTGTAACGCTTGCGAGTGCAAACTCGAGTTATGCGCAATGTATTTTATGCTCACTTCTGTCAATCATTTACGCTTTTTCCATCTTGGTATGCTCAAGTCAGCTTATTTAATGCCACTCTTGGTGATACAACTTACTACGTTTCGAGGTGTGTTTGATGCA
Source organism: Pseudoalteromonas aurantia (assembly GCF_005886875.1). Taxonomy (GTDB): domain Bacteria; phylum Pseudomonadota; class Gammaproteobacteria; order Enterobacterales; family Alteromonadaceae; genus Pseudoalteromonas; species Pseudoalteromonas aurantia_A. The sequence continues at coordinate 13,538 of NZ_PNBY01000085.1, forward strand.
CGCCTCGCTATTTTTTTCATATCAAGTTACGCTTACTGACTACTGGGCGGCGCAACATTCTGAATGTTATGCTCGCTAACCCTAAGCACTGATTTACAATGGTTTTATTTGGCTATTTATAGTATTTTGTTTTTGAGGGCGTTTTGAGAAATGATTTTTATGATCTCTTAAAATTAGTTTTGTTTTTAACTCTTCATACCAAGGATCCTATGTGGAAAAGTCGCGTATTAGGTTACTTCGTTACCCTGATGTTTCAGTCGAGAACGTGTTTGAAAAAGAAGCTGAACTATTACAGCTGCACCAAGCAAACCAGCTGGAACAAAGCTTAATTTTATGGCGAACGAGCACCCCAACTTTAGTGTTACCCGCGGGAAGAAAGTGGCCTAAAACTGAGTCGTTAATTAATGAGCTATCTGCGATGGGCTGGCAGCTATTTTCGCGAAAAACGGGTGGGGCACCTGTGCCGCAAACCGCCAATGTGCTTAATTTGTCTCATTTGTATAATTGGTCAGATTCAAAACCCTACTCGATTATATCGGCGTATGAAAACCTATGTGTAGTACTAACGCATTTTTTAGCGTCGTATGGGATCAAAAGTCATATTCATGCCACACCGGGGTCATACTGCGATGGTGACTATAACTTAAATATAAATGGTAAAAAAATCATAGGTACTGCGCAGCGGGTGATTATTAAAAAAGGAGGAGGGCACGTGGTTTTGGCGCAAGCATGCATATTAATTGATGCGGTGCTAAAGACACTTATTAGCCCTGTAAATCTATGCTATGAACACAGCGCAATGCAAGAGCGTGTGAAAGCATCTGTTCATACGTCTTTATTTGAACATATTATAGAGCGACCTTCGACAGAAGCGTTGTTTGCAAGGATCCAACACGCTTTTGTCGATAGTAAGTTAGTCTAATGTTACTTTACAGTAGCTACATGCTTCACTCTCAATGCAGTGATCTTGTTGAATATGTCCAAACTATATTGCGCGACTTACGCCTAATAAAAGAAAGTACCAAAACCATCAAGCCGTTATCATTTTTGCAGATACAGAGCAAATACAGTTATCAGCGCTTCAAGCCGGTCTAGATACAGAGAATGTGGGTAAAATCCTTTACTGATGGGTATTACAGGGGCGCAATTACTATATGATGTGATCATAAATAAAAAGCCCGCTGTGATAAAAGCACGCTCAAAGAGAACGAAAATAGAACAGCAAAGATCAACAGCTCCTGATGTTTTGATTGAAAAACTCTTTGATGTCTTTTGGCGCGTAATTAAGGTGTGTTGCTAAAGCGTGAAGTGGTTCAAGTTCAGGGGCTGAAAAAGCGAGGTGACCATCGCCATTTCCAAATCCATAGGGCGCTTGTTTTTTATAATTATGAGTTAATTCAAGCTCAAAATTACTTTCGTTATTACCTGTGTCACTTATGTAATGAATAATAAAGTATCTTGATGTTCAACAGGTAGTACTCCATTACTACCTGTTAATTAATGGTCGGTTATTTTTGTTTTGGGATCGTTCGCATTAACCCATCGGTTAAGAGTAAGGCAAATACGCTATAATGTGTGGCACCATCCAATATAGACACTGTTAAATCTAACCCTTCGTATTTACGGATACGGAGTACTTTTTCATACTGAAGTAGACCGTATTGTATCCTCGACTGTTGTGATGAAGGTATGTATTACATCAAATCGCTACCGTGCAGAGGCTATTTGGGTTTCAGTATTATAATGCTGGGCTAGTTGCTGAGTTAAGTAAGTACGATGTTGTTTAAATAAGGCAAGTTGGTTGCCTCGTAGCTGGGTGTGGCTTGGTTGCTTTAACTTCAGAGGGTTAATGGCTTTACCATTTTTGTGCACCTCATAGTGTAGATGTCGTGCTTGAGATAATCCTGTATTACCAAGGTAGCCGATGATTTGTCCTTGCTGAACTTTTACGCCTTTTTTCATGCCTTTTGCGAAGCCTTTCAAGTGCGCGTAAAGGGTTTGATAATTTTGCCCATGACGAATAATAATACGGTTACCAAAGCTGCCAGCCCAGTTTACACTTTGTATGGTGCCATCACCCGCTGCCATAATCGGTGTGCCTATTGGCGCACCAAAATCAAGACCTTTGTGAAGGCGAGTGTAGCCTAAAACTGGGTGCTTTCGTTTACCAAATGTTGAGGAGAGGCGAGCGCCATTGAGTGGGGTTTTCATTAAAAAACTTTGTGCTAGCTTACCATCTGGTAGATAAAAAGCCTGTTGTTCCTGTGCGTTTTTAAAGCGTGTTATTTCAATATTATTGGTAACACCCGACAAAGCTGCATAAAGTAACTCTCTTGGTGGAGTATGATGGTGACTAAGTTGCGCATCACTCTCTAGGTACATTTGTTTGTAGTAGAGTGTAAGTGTATCGCCGGTTTTGATTTGTCTCTGAAAATCAATTAAATGTGATAAAGCCGTAACGGTTTGATTGATAATATCAGTGGGTAGCTTTGCGCGCTGAGATGCCAAAAATAAGCTACTTGTTATCACAATGCGTTTTTGCTGATACCGGCTGGTGAGCTGAGGACGAGTAATATCAACTTGCCAGTTTTGATTGTGTTTGATGAGGTGTGCATGTTGATTAAATGCGGTGCTAAAGGCGAATGAGTGTATGGTATTGTTCAAGGTCATTACTTTAATACGTTGCCCAACACTAAATTTACTGAGCGTGAATGTATCGCCTAGTGCACGCTTTACTAAAATAGCGTCTTTGGCGTTGAACCCAAGTGGGCGCAATAAATGCGTTAACGTATCACCTTTTTTGAATTCAATGATATGCGCTTTAAGCTTTTGCTCATTTTCTTGGTTATTTAACGGCGCTTGGATCTGTTGCTGATCTGCCTTTACGTTTTGTTGGGAGGTGAATGGCACGACTTTGCTTTTCTCTGTGGCGGGTTTTGAGCACCCTAACGCTGTCACTATGAATGCGACTAGTATCATTTTGTAAGTCATAATTTTTATTAATTAGTTAGAATATTTTGATAATGGATCTATTCGTTGGCCATTTTGGAGCATTTCAAAGTGGAGATGGGCGCCAGTGACTTTACCTGTTGACCCCATTGAACCAATCACTTGATAGTGCTTTAGCCAATCTCCTGCCTCGACGTTAAAGTCATCTAAATGCGAGTAAAGGGTTTGATAGCCATTGCTGTGTTGTATGAGCACAACGTTTCCGTATTTACTGGCCAAGCTGGTCGCATCAGCAATTAAGACTTTACCTGGTGCCGCGTTATATATATGGGTGCCAGTTGTGCCAATGAAGTCGATACCTCCATGGGGTCTGTTATTGCGTATTTTTGATATATGACCAAAGTGAGATGAAATAGAGATGTTTTTTACGGGGTACTGCCAGGCTGGGGGAGTGACGTTGAATATGGGTTTCGTGATGTATTTAGTGAATAGCACACCTATGGATACGACGCATAAGATCACTGTAACAGAGACCTGAGACATACGCTTAGGTTTAACAATATCGGTGAGCCTTTGTTTATATTCGTCAACGGATAGTGCCGAAGATGAAAAGTGTGCGAACCCTTGGTACTGTTGCTGATGAACCATGCTACGTTTTAAGCACGTTAGCAAAGATTGCGCATATTGTAGTGGTGGGAGCTTAAAGTGTTGCACTGTTTTTCTATCACAACGATGCTCCATTGCGTGAATAAACTCTTTCTCCATCTCGTGTATAAAAGGGTTAAACCAAAACAGACAGCACAATATGCGCCACATAATGACAGAAATGTGATCTTTATACGAAATATGAGTTAGCTCATGGCACAATAAAGCGTGTTGTTCATGGTCTTTTAAGTGTAAAAAATAGCGGGGCAATATTATTTTTGGTTTTCTTAACCCAAATACGAAGGGCGACATATCAATTGGCAAAACGAACATTGGGTGAGGGCTATAATGGTTTTTATAGGGCTGTGCGGTATCGACCAGTTGTATGAAATGGTGTCGCAGCTTGATAAGTAACCATGCTTTGCGCAGAGCTCCTAAGAACCAGATTGTAAATAGCGCGTAGAGTATGATGTCAAGCGTGGCTAAGGCCTCAGACGCTTTGACAGTGAGATCTGAAACAACCGCACTTTCTACATGGCTAGGCAGAGTATGTAGTATCTCAGGGATCGCTTGCTCAACCAAATTACTAGAAATAGGTAATACAGAGATCATTGATAAAGATAATAGTACCTCAGATCTGTATAAGAA
>NZ_PNBY01000086.1 GCF_005886875.1 Pseudoalteromonas aurantia
ACCTCAGATCTGTATAAGAATTAAAGCCGAGTCACTTTTATGCTCGGCTTTTTAGTCAGAAAAGTGTAGGCAATTAACCCAGCCATTAAATTAACCATAAATGAGATACAGCTTCGATGCCTTGTATGATCTATTTGAGCCATGTTTTTTAGCTGGTCGAAAACTGTTTCAATGATGAAACGCTTTGATAGCATAGCTCTATCCCAAGATGATATTGGCTGACGTTTCATATTACTTCTTTGACCTGTAATAAAATCAATGCCTTGCTCGGCAAGCTCCGCTTTTAGGCTTGTAGATACATAGCCTTTGTCTGCATATAAACTACCTGTAACATTTTCGACCATGTCTAACACAGGCTTCCTATCATCAACATTCCCTGCCGTCACTTTTACTGCTAATAAACCACCTTCGTCATTCATGATGAGGTGAAGTTTAAAGCCATAAAACCAGCCCATTGTTCCTTTTCCTCGCTTGGCTTCGTCTGCGAAAACTTGGTGGCGAGGAATACGCATATTGTGACAAACCTTTAGTGAAGTGGAATCAATAAATGCTATACCTGTTGGCTTATCAAAGCGCTGCTTTAAATAGCTACACAGAGCGGGCAACGTAGCCTGTAACAACTTCAACATACGTGTATAACTGACTAAATCAGGAAAATAATGTCGCCAATACTGGCAAACAAATTTGGTGTAGTAAGTTTTAAAGTCGCGGTAACCTGATTGATGAAAAGCAATCAATATAGTCATAACTTCGCTAGAAGATAGGCGGGATGGCTTAATGCGTTGCTTTTCACCTGTTGATATTAGGTGCTCAAGCCATTGAGGTTCAAACAATAAACAAAAATCATCGACATCTACGTAAATTGCATCTAAGTTATTCATGCCCTTGCCTTGGTAATCTTATGTTTCTTGGTCGAAAGATCTGATCACCACAAGGGAATTTAGTTCAATTTCTTATGCGCAGCTCAGGTTACTTAGCTAACAAGTACACGCTGACTTTAAAGTATAAAGTCGGCGTTTTCAA
>NZ_PNBY01000087.1 GCF_005886875.1 Pseudoalteromonas aurantia
TCATGAACTGGAATACCGTGCTTAAAAGGGGCATACTGACGCAGCCATTCGAGCTTGCAATGGCCAAAATCTTGAATGTCTTCCCAGCCTTTACAACCAGCAATGATAGCTGCTACGGTAAGAAACAAGACGTCGAGTAAAGGGTTAATTACTTTAATTTTTTGGCGTGGGTCTTCTATTAATTCAAAGTGTTTTGTCAAAACGTTCAAGCTCATAATGGCGCTTTACTCAAAAATGGAGTATACGATCATGTTTGACCCCTCAAAGCAAGATAGATTGTGTTAATTGATAAAAATACACTCACGATCTCACCCTGGGGCTGCAAAAGTGAATTATGCCTTAACTAAAAAGGCAAAAGCGCTGGAGTAAAAACCTTACCTAACGAGGCAATAAATTTTGCCTCGTAGACGTTACTCAATGAATTCGTAAGTAGATTTAGCCAATATGGTTTAAGTGTTAGCCGATAACTCTTTTCTAATGATCTCGGCACCTGCACTTAACGCGTTCAACTTTCCTCTCGCGACGGTATGCGATAGCGGGGCCATACCACAGTTTGTGCATGGGTAGAGTTTATCTGCATCAACAAATTGAAGTGCTTTTCTTAAAGTATCAGCGACTTCTTCAGGTGTTTCAATGGTGTTACTGGCAACATCAATCGCACCTACCATGACTTTTTTACCACGAATGAGCTCAAGTAAGTCCATTGGCACATGAGAGTTGTGGCACTCCAGTGAAATAATATCAATACTCGACTTTTGTAGTTTAGGAAAGGCTTCTTCATACTGTCGCCACTCAGATCCTAAGGTTTTCTTCCAATCTGTATTGGCTTTAATGCCATAGCCGTAACAAATATGCACCGCTGTTTCACATTTGAGCCCTTCAATAGCACGCTCTAATGTTGCAATACCCCAATCATTCACTTCATCAAAAAATACGTTAAATGCTGGTTCATCGAATTGAATAATATCAACACCCGCTGCCTCTAACTCTTTGGCTTCTTGGTTGAGTATTTTTGCAAATTCCCATGCCAGCTTTTCGCGGCTTTTGTAATGGGCATCATACAATGTGTCGATCATAGTCATAGGCCCAGGCAATGCCCATTTTATCGGTTGTTTGGTTTGCTTACGTAAGAACTTAGCATCTTCAACAAAAACAGGCTTTTGGCGGCTAACAGGGCCAACGACGGTTGGTACGCTTGCATCGTAGCGATCGCGAATTTTTACTGTTTCACGTTTTTCAAAGTCAACGCCATTAAGGTGTTCAATAAAGGTGGTCACAAAGTGCTGACGAGTTTGTTCGCCGTCACTAACAATATCAATACCAGCATACTGTTGGTCTTGTAATGACAGACGCAAAGCATCTTGTTTGCCGACAATAAGCTCGTTGTCTTGTAATTTCCAAGGAGACCAAAGTGTTTCAGGTTCTGCAAGCCACAAAGGTTTTGGTAAGCTGCCTGCTGTTGAAGTCGGTAATAATGTTTTCATAATTGATGATGTCGCATATATAGGGTTAATGACTGAACGTAAACTATTCCGCAGTATTGCCACGCCACGAGGGCGTGGTTTTATTGTTTGTGCTTACAGCACGTAGCTCTGTGACCACTTATCAAGCACATGTTGATGTGGTTTGATAAAGTGCTCTTCAGCAAATTTACCCTGTTCACTGGCTAATCTACTGCGTTCCTCTCGGTCATACACAATTTGTGTTAATGAATGATCTAAGTTCTTTAAATTTGGCTTATACGATGTACCCGCAGCCGCATTTGCATTGTAAATCTCTGGCCTGTAGATTTTCTGGAACGTTTCCATTGTACTAATGGTGCTGATCAGCTCAAGGCTTGTGTAGTCATTAAGCAAATCACCGAAGAAGAAGAATGCCAACGGCGCAACACTGTTTGGTGGCATGAAGTAACGCACCTGTAAGCCCATTTTTTTGAAATACTGTTCCGTCAATGATGATTCATTAGGTAGATATTCCACGCCGAGTACTGGATGTTGATTTTCAGTGCGATGATAAGTTTTATTATCTGAAACACTTAAGCATATAACTGGCGGCTTTTTGAAATTTTCTTTATACACTTGTGAATTTACAAAGTACTGAAATAGCTTGCCATGTAATTCACCAAAGTTCTCAGGGATGCTGAATTTAGGCTGATCTTTATTGTACTGTTGGAGCAACACGCTAAAGTCGTAATCTCGAACATAAGAAGAGAAGTTATTGCCAACAATCCCTTCAATACGCTTATTGGTTTTATGGTCGATGATGTGTGTTTTTAAGATTTCAATCGATGGGAACGTTTGACCACTGCCTTCGATATCCATGTTTACTGACACTATCTCCAGTTCAACTGAATAACGGTCTCCTTTGGTGTTATCCCAGTTAGCCAATGCATTAAAACTATTATCAATCATTTTTAACGCGTTACGTAAGTTAGCTTGACGATGACTGCCTCTTGCTAAGTTCGCAAAGTTCGTCGTGATACGCGTATTGTCAGATGGGTGATAATTTTCGTCGAGACTTATGCTCTTAATCGTAAATGTAAATTCTTTATTCATTGTGATCTGGTATCCAATTTTCTGAGATAAAACCTGAATTAGTTGTTGCTCTTTCTGGTCTTTCTAATCTACTTCCTTGCGTTACCCAGTAGGTAATAACCGGGAAGTAATATAGTTATTCTGTCTATGTACGTTCAGAATCCACCGTTATGGTGTTTAGCGTTAAGAGCATAGTGTGATTTATACGTTGTTCACGACTTGAAGAAAAACGGTTTAATTTCAGATACAACATGAGTCATATTCACGTTAAAGGTAATTAAGCGTATCAACCAATTTGATGGAGCATATTTTGAGCGAAAACAGACAAATTAGCATGCGGGTGTCTGGATGTTTGGATGTCTAGATGTTTTGTATTTATTTTTCTCATGTAAAACGTGAGGAATATTCACGGCTTATGGTGAGTAAAAGTGTTAGTGGGCGTTCGTTATATTGATATAATTTGATCAGATATGGTTAATTTAGATATAAAGCTTGTAATTCATAGTGTTGAGTGAAATAAGACGCTCAAGCAAGAGTCAGTATAACAAAGCAAATTACGCTGATAGGTTGGATCACAAACCTAATTTAGGGTTATTGCTTTGGGGATGTTTTGCTAATGTCGCAGGTTCTCATTGAGGCTTTTCTAGTGATGCATTCAAAATATGCCATGAATTATAGTATTAGCCTAATACCTAGTTTCCCCTATAAAACGGCTTTCAGATAGTGTGATTGCCCCTTAATTATAATAAGAGATAGACACAATGAGTGAATTGATATTATTGGTTGTATATTGTGCGGTATTGGGCAGTGGTGTTGGCTTTTTAGCTGGGTTGTTGGGGATCGGTGGGGGGCTGGTAATAGTTCCTATATTAAGCGCTATTTTACTTCACTTAGCGATATTACCGCCTGAACAGGTGGTTATCGTTGCAATCGCGACGTCATTGGCCTCGATATTATTTACTTCGACTTCTTCTGCAATAGCTCATCATAAAAATGGTAATGTGCCATGGGACTTAGCACCATGGATCATGACTGGGGTAGCGTTAGGTGCGTTGATCAGTGGCTTTATGGCCGCGCTATTACCAGAGCAGGTTGTGCGTGTTATTTTTGCAATCAGTGTCGTATTGATTGCGATAAAAATGTTTTTAAGCAGTAAAAATAATGAACCGACAGAACGCACGCTCCCCAATAAAGGAGTGTTAACAACTTTAACGACCATTACTGGAGGCTTATCGGCAATGATAGGCATCGGTGGTGGGGCATTATTGGTCCCTTTATTGACTTTCTTTTCACTGGATATGAAAAAAGCGATAGGGTGTGCATCAGCGTGCGGCATTGTGATCGCACTGTTTGGTTCTATCGGCTACATTAGCTCAGGGAGCACATACTTTTCTTTACAAGATGGATTTGCAGGCTTTGTGTATTTACCGGCTTTATTGGGGATTGTTTGTACGTCGTGGTTTACTGCGCCTTTGGGTGCAAAAGCAACTAACCATTTGCCTGTGCCCACGATTAAAAAAATCTTCGCAGGGCTATTGGTCGTTATGGCTGCGAATATGATGCTTAATTAGCATGTTGTGCGAATGCTCTAATAAAATAGCTATCATCTGATTGTTATTTAAAAATGCTAGGTTTTACTTTTTGTTGAACTAGAAAAAGCGCATATTATTTATCTAACCTAGCAGTATGTACAAAAGCACATACTGCTAACTCACTATCAAAAACAACCAGCGTTGCTTTTTATAGTTAGTTTAGAAAGCTCTTTTTTGTAGTTTAAAAATAAGGTGTTTTTTTGCACTTAACGCATCCACAAAAGCGCCGATTTAGTTCCATTTGGTTCTGAACTGTTACAAAGTGAAGAACCGACAGAGTTTGGCTTATACGTTCCTCGTGCAGCCCAGCAATAGCGACCATTGACATCATTTTGCCAGCCTAAAAGAGTAGGAGTGTTAACCATGTTAACGTATGCGGGGTTCGTACAACCTTCAAACGTAGTAGTTGCATCGTTCAAACTTGTGCGGCAAGTTGGAATATCTGTGCGCTGTGGCACTGCGATCATTTTATCTTCATGAGCCCATGAAAGGCGAACGTTTTCAAGTTCGACGGTAGACATGTTTACCCCATATACAGACTTCCCATCTGTACATTGTGATTGCGAGCATGCTACTTGCTCCCTTGCATCAGAAAAATGGCTAAGGCCACCTTGATACATCCATAGTACGCTTGGGTTGAAGTCAGACGTAGCTGGGATTGAGCCATAATCGGTTAAAGATTTAATACCACCAGCATGATTTTTAGGAAAGCTACCGACCAGTGTCCACCCACCGCCATCTGTTGTCATATCACAGTATACAGTTACGCTTTCATTGCTGTCAGTTTGAATCGTGTATTGGCCATCCCCAGTACTAAACCCTGCTTGTAAAATACTCTGGCAACTGTTTAAACTATCTTGATATTGAGGTGAGAATTTCCAATCACCCTGCTCTCCAAGATTAGAATACCAAGTCCCCACAAAACTCGTTCCATCGTGACGACCGGTAAAGTACTTAATACGACCTAACGAAGGATTCAGGCATTGTCATCTAAGACATATGATATTAAACAATCACATATTGCTGAAATAATTGATTATGATAGACAGTGCTTTCCAGCAAAGCGAGATACTTTTTTAAAAGGGTGGTTACAGCAAACACAAGGCAAATCGGTGTGCGTGATTGAAAATGGCCAAATTCGAGGGTATGCAGTAAGACGGCAATGCGTTGAGGGCCATAAGGTCGGGCCGTTGTTTGCTGATACACAAGAAGTTGCCGTACAATTATTTAGCGCTTTGCAGCAGGACATAGCTGGCGAGGTTATTATTTTAGATGTACCCGAAAATAATCCCCTTGCCATTGAGTTAGCATTAAATGAAGATATGGAAGTGGTTTTTGTAACGTCTCGAATGTATCAGCGCGGGTTGCCTGATATTGCCCATCATAAAGTGTTTGGTATTACGACGTTTGAGCTAGGGTGAATATTCTATAGGTATCTGCGCTTTTTCAGTTGTATTGAATATTATCGCAGTGTGTACTTTTTAGGGCTTTGTAAGTAGCAAAGAATGAGGCTGTCATGTTACTTACAAAGTATATGTGTGACGCAGGTTATATGTTAACGCGGCAAAAGTTAGATCCAAAATATAAGCGGATATTTTTCCCACCAAATAAGTATTACACAAAATTGCAGTGCTGATGCTAGTGCAAGGGTATGCACTTTTTCTTTGTAATTATTCTGAGCCTGTTTTATTTGATAAAATAATGAGTAGCCCAATGTTATTGGGAGTAGAGTCGCGATGACAATCAATGAAATACTGGCGCTATTGAGCAGTCCAAATTCGATGAATGATTGTTCACAGAATAAATACGCAGGTACTGTAAATAGCAGTAAATTAATAAACGACCAATTAGATCTACTGAAACGGCTCGGCGTAAATAACTTTATAACGCCAACGATAAAAATAAACACAAGCCCTAGCAAACCTGTGAGCATACTGAGCCAATAAAGCCCAAGCTTAGTGATACTCACTTTCTTATACGTTTTTAAACCGTTAGAGATAAACACCTCTTGCTTCTCATTGGTATAAATTACGTGTGAGGCTTGGGTCCTTCCTGCTTGTCTGTATAAGTTATTACCCAGTGCGGTTAAGCGCTTTGCTGAGCTTTGCAGGGGATTGAGTACTAAGTGCTGCTGTGAGTGCTCAACCCACATAAAGTGAAAGAGCATATCGACAAAAGCAAATTCAGCCAGGCCATTTGGCGCTAAAACATAGGGGCCGTCGACCTGCTTATTTTGGTTATCAATGTGCGCGCTGGGTAAAGGTGATATCGGTAAGAGGTTTAAGTGCTGTATGAACAGTGCATTAAACCTTTCGGTATCTGCAGATTCGTCATCGGTGTTAATACTATAAAAAAAGCCCTTTTTTTCTTTTGGATAGAGGCAAATGTAGGCGGTAAAGCCAAAGGTTTGCCCTGGATGGCACATCCCAACTGCACCGTGGCGGTCCCTGACTGCGAATGCTAATCCATGCCCCATCAGTAAGCCTGCATTTTTTGCATCGGTATTATGAGGCATAGCAAGCATCGCCATTAAATCGGATTTTATGAATACGCCATCGCCAATTGTGCCATCACCCAACACAAATGCCATAAACTTTGCCATATCAGGCGCTGTTGTTGTGAACTGCTCGGCAGGCCTTAAACTAATAGGTACTGAATGTTGCATTACCTTGTTTTCATGATACCCCATTGCTAATGAATGGGGGGGGCTTTGCTCAGTCTGGCTTGTAAACTCAAAGGTACTATCGTACATTTCCAGCATATTTAATAGATGATCGTCTAAGTAGGTTTCGTAGCGCTGCTGGGTGACTTTTTCAATGATCATACCCAGCAACGCATAGCCCATATTTGAATAGGCATAATGCGTACCTGGTTTGGTTCTGAGAGTGAGTAAGCTTTTTTGGTTTTGAGAAAATGCATGGTTCAATGGGGCCGAAGGAGTATAAGTCGGATTTAATAGTTGGCGCATTTTAATGTTGTCTAAACCCGCGGTATGTTCAAGCAAGTGTCGAACACGAATAGGGGCTTCACTTGCCCAAGGGTTATTAAATGACAGGTTAGGGAGATAAGGTGCCACTTCAGAGTCTAAAGTCAGTTTATCTTCGGAAATTAACCTAAGCACTCCCATCGCTAAAACGGTTTTAGTAACGGATCCGACCCGTACTTTTTTCGCTTTTCCCATCGGCTGTTGCTTTGCAATATCAGCCATCCCTGCGCTACCAGAATAGTGTTTGTTATCTGAAACAATTGACCATGTTATGCCAACGAGGTTTTCTTCGATAAGGGTTGTGGCGACGTGTTGTTCAAGTTCTTTAGTCTCATTCGCATAAACGAGATTGATCGCACATAAAGTGAAGCTAAACAGTATTATTTGTAGTAGTGATTTAACTTGCATCGGTGTCCTAAAGTTCAGCCTAATACGGCTGTGTTTATTATTATTGTTTTTTGAGTGCGGTGATCATTTTGAACCAGCCGCTGCGACCTATATCTATAAGCCGCAGTGTAGCGAAGCCATTTATCCTAAGCGCTAACTTAACTGCTTTAGTTGATTCGCCAAGCTCAATATATCAATGCCTTTACTTATATCGAATTGCATGAATGCGAGTATTGCGTGCATCACAATCAACACGCGTTGATATGCTTTAGGCTGCGCTTTTAGCTCTTCATTTGCAGCTGCAAAGCCATGTTCTTCATAGGTTAAGAGCAGTGCAATTGCATATTCTTCAGGAGTACGTTGTCTGGCTTTAGGTTCATAGCCAAGTTCAGTGACTACCCGTTCAGCTAATGTCCAGACCGACCATGGGTTTTGACCCGTAATGAGTTTACCATCTTGTGTTACTTTTTCTAGGTAAGTAATACCAGCTTGAAATTGTGCGCCTTGTGATATGAGCTTATCTTGTAGCAAGAATGGAAAGATTTTTTTTGCATCAGGTATGAGGAATAGCTCTTCTTCATTAGTAAAAGCACTGACATTTTTATTACTGATAAGCATCTGGCCATTGTCGAGCTTCACATTAACAAGTGCAGCAGGGCCATGGCACACCGCACTGACGACCTTATTATTTTGATATAAGGTTTTTGCAATATTGTGTATATGCGGGTTGTTTGGAAAGTCAAACATGGTGCCTTTACCACCCACGAAGTATACCGCTTCGTAGTCATCTGGGTTGATGTTTGCAAGTGGGATAGAGTTTGCAACTTGCTGCTGAATGACTTTATCGTTTAAAAAAGCATAATCATACGCGCCCATATCTTCGCCATCTATCACAACTGGCGGCTTTCCGCCTTGTGGGCTGGCAATATCAACGCTAAAACCATTTGCGATAAATACCCAATAAGCGCGTGCAAGCTCGGTGTGCTCATAGCCTGTTGCTTTGTTTTCCCCCATTTTATCGACACTGGTTACAACCGCGAGGATTTTCCCTCTGGGTGCAGGAATATTGTCAGTTAAATAGGGTAAGTCACTTACTTGTGATTTTTTTAGTGCTATAAAGTGTGCTTTTTCAGGGAGTAAGCTCTTAATCCAGCTTTTCGCACCGTAGGCTAGGCTACCTGTGAGTATGGCTAAGGTAATTAATGTGAGTATGGCTTTTTTCAACATGGCGTTAATCCTATCGATAATGTTACTGCGACAATAAATAAGGGGCTGTGAAGAGAATGTGAAATGTGCTGTTAAAAAGAGAAGGCAATAGCACGTTGTATTTAAGTCGGTACTTTTGGATTAGGGCACTCTTAAGTAAGCAATAAACTCGCTTAGCGCGTAATGATCTATTAGAATGCGGCGCATTGTTTATTACTCATGGTTGCTTATGTCTTTTCCTCCTTGTCCAAGTTGTTCATCTGAATATGTTTATCAAGATCAATCTAACTTGATTTGCCCTGAGTGTGCTTTTGAGTGGAACCCTGATGAGAAGCTGGCAGAGGATACTATCTCTGTGAAAGATGCGAATGGGACCTTGTTGGCCGATGGCGATAAAGTAACGGTTATTAAAGACTTAAAAATTAAAGGTAGCTCTCAGGTTATTAAAATTGGTACTCGTGCGCTGATCCGGCGAATCAAAGAGGCCAAAGACCACCAGTTAGACTGTAAAGTTGATGGCGTAGGCGAGATGATGGTGACTGCTAAGTTTGTGAAAAAAGCGTAAGGCACTTTTGTGGGCCTTATAACGCGAGACTTTTATGCTGAATTATGTGAGTTGAATGGCTTAATAACTATAGCGTGTCACAAAGCAAATCATAAACTGGGATCTGGTAAAACAACGCCAGCTCCCGTGCTGTACGGTGGTAAACGTTAAGTCCACACTCGGCTCGTTTTAAGGTCGCGATAGACACACAAAGGGATTTATCTTGGCATGCACAGGCTAATTTCTCTTGGCTTAATCCCATATTTCTACGTAATTCCTTTAGCCTTTGCGTATTTAGTTTAACGCGTCCATTCATGTTCTGATCCCTGCAAAAATAAAACACTAAGTTTAGTTGCTATTTTACTGGGTCACCACTTCCCATCGCAATAGAGGTTGTTACGGATTGTATACACTGTGTCAGTAATTATTCACATGACATGATATCAGAGTGCGTTATCAAGCTGATACCAAACTGATACCTAAGTGATACTGTGAATTGGCGCTTACTCTCTAAACTTAAAGCAATTTCGAGGTGCTCGCAGAGTACCAAAGCATAACCTTAGAGATAGCAAAGGAAAATATTATGTCTCAAGCAATTCATAATGTAGGCGGATTTGGTTCAGTGGTATTGGCAAAGGATTTTAATCAAGAGTTTATCAGCGCGTTTGAACATATTAATAAACGCGAAGGCGTGAATATTTCGCCACTTGCAGGTCAATCTCAAGTAGTAAATGGCATTAACTTCGCGTTTTATTGTTTTGTTGAGCAGGTTACAGCGCCTGACTTGCCAAAAATTAGCAACTTAGAGCTTGTTACGGTCTATGAGAAAGATGGTACGTATACCCAAACGTCAAGTCGAGTGATCAGTGAACCTGTACTTTTTCCGCCGATTGGATCGTTTGATTCAGTTGCTCTACGAGCAAATTTCACAGATGCAGAAGCACAAACCGCAGAGCAAATTGAGTCATTAGTCGGTGTTCATTACGATATATTAGCTGCGCAGCAGCAAGTTGTTGCGGGGCTTAACTTTGCATTTTACGCAGTGGTTAAACCGGCAACATTGAATGGCCAAGCTTACTTCGCACAAATAAATGCCTATCGTAATTTAGAGGGCAAAATTGAACGCGCTGAGTTACACCCAATTCAGCCATAATGACTGTTTAAGGTGGCGTGTAATAATGCGCCACTTTACTTTTAAGCTTGATGCGAGGCATCTAATTTGATGAATGCATTAGGCTGACTATGAGTTAGGCCAACGATAGGAGAGAAATGAGCGTTATTAGAGAAGTTTGTAGGAAAGTTACTATTTTGCCGTGAACGCGAAAAAGTAAGTTGGTATACCACAGAGATTGCGGGCGTTGTTATCTCTGGGATCACTGGTGCGGCAGGTGAATTAGTTGTTGATTGTTGTTCAGTATTGCTACTGCCACCGCATGCCACTAAAAACAATGATATGTAAAGTACTGCAGATTTAATAACTTGATCCATATTGCACCTGGTTAATAAACCCCACCAATACTTAGACCTGATCGTGTATTATTTCTTTTCACTGCACACCACAATAAAAGCGCATGTGCATTCTTTTTTATCGATTAACTGATTATAAAAGTACACCTTATCATGTCGTTAAGACGGTTAAGACGGT
>NZ_PNBY01000088.1 GCF_005886875.1 Pseudoalteromonas aurantia
AACTGACTGGCATTAAGCATATGCTGGCTTGTTTAGGGTTGGGTGGACTGTTTTGTCTTGCTTTATTGCTTATGCAGCGTCTACACCTTGAGCAGCGGGTTTGGCAGCTTGTCCGGCCATTAACTCGCTTGGATCAAAGTCATCTACATTAATCACCGCAAGGCGCTTAGCTTCAACTTCCGCGAGTTGCGCGGCTTCATCTTCATTAAGAATATTTGCTTCAAGCCCCATTTTGGCGACTTTGTCTAATTGTGTGAATGGAAGCTTTTGTCCTTTCGCACGGCAGACTTTGTCAAATATAGGTTCTACAGCAAGAATATCTTTTAATGTCTGTTCTTGTTTGCCTATTAGGTTCAAAGGTTCGTTGGTTAAATAAATATGGGCAGCCAGTCTATCTCTTGATTCATTTGGTGTTTGTAACAAATGCGCAAGTTTGTGTTCTAGCGTGTCGGTTGGTTTGCGGATCGGTCTACCAAACGGGAATAAGACCAGCTTTAATGCAGCACGTAATGGCGCTGATGGCATATTATTTATTAAGTCAGCCAAGGCTCGTTGACACAAGTATAAGTGCTCCTGACAGCTCCACTGTACAAATGGCAAATCTTCTTTTTTACGACCTTCATCGTTGTAACGCTTGAGTGTTGCAGAAACAAGGTAAAGATAACTTAATAAATCACCTAGTCGCGCAGAGATACGCTCTTTTCGTTTCAATGAGCCACCAAATACAGCCATACAGATGTCAGACATAAGCGCTAAAGAGGCGCTATATCGACTGGCGTTGCGATAGAAAACGGCTGTTTCATCGTTATAAGGCACTTTGGTAAAGCGCGCTCCTGTCAGTGCTAACCATTTGGTACGAACAAGGTTCGATATGGTGAAGCCGATATGACCCATTAAAGATGAGTCGAAACTGTCTAAAGCGGCCTGTTTATCTGTCATGCCAACCGCATTGAGTTCAGCAAGTACAAAAGGGTGACAGCGAATGGCACCTTGTCCGTATATGATCATGTTGCGGGTTAATATATTTGCGCCCTCAACCGTAATTGCAATTGGCGCGCCTTGATAGCCTCTTCCCAAGTAATTATTAGGTCCAAGACAGATCCCTTTACCACCATGAATATCCATGGCGTGCATCGTTGAAGTACGCATTTGTTCTGTTAAGTGGTATTTCAAGATTGCAGAGACGACTGAAGGCTTTTCACCTAAGTCAACCGCGCCAGTAGACATGGTCACAGCTGCGTCAGTGCTGTACGCATACCCTGCTAATTTCGCCAGTGATTCTTCTATACCTTCCATTTTGCCAATTGGAAGCCTAAATTGACGACGAATACGACTATATGCACCACTTGCTAATGCCAGTGATTTTATACCGCCGGTTGAGTTTGATGGCAGAGTAATAGCACGTCCAACAGACAAGCACTCAACCAACATGCGCCAACCTTGACCTGCCATTTCAGGCCCACCTATGATGTAATCAATTGGGACAAAGATGTCATCGCCTTGTGTCGGACCATTTTGAAATGGCACGTTCAATGGAAAGTGGCGGCGACCAATTTTAACGCCTGGGGTTGTGGTTGGGATCAAAGCACATGTAATACCTGGTTCTTTATTATCACCTAACAGCCCATCAGGGTCTCTGAGCTTGAATGCTAACCCAAGTACTGTTGCAACAGGGGCTAATGTAATATAACGCTTGTTCCACGTTAATCGGATGCCGAGTGTTTCTTTTCCTTCCCATTCTCCTTTACAGACTATACCAAAGTCAGGAATGGCTGATGCGTCAGAACCAGCTTCCGGAGAGGTGAGTGCAAAGCATGGGATTTCTTGCCCTTTAGCAAGTCTAGGAAGATAATGGTCTTTCTGTGCTTTAGTACCATAATGCTGAAGTAGCTCACCTGGCCCGAGAGAGTTAGGCACGCCGACGATAGAAGATAGCAAGGTTGATTTACTGGTTAGCTTTTGTAGTACGCATGATTGCGCGTAAGCAGAGAATTCAAGCCCACCATACTGTTTCTTAATTATCATGGCGAAAAACTTATTGTCTTTTAAGTATTGCCATACATCCTGTGGTAAGTCGGTCAGTTCATGAGTTGCTTGCCAATCGTCTAGCATCGCACAAACTTCTTCAACAGGGCCGTCTAGGAAAGCTTGTTCCTCAACGGTGAGTCTTGGTTTTGGATATTGGTGTAGTTTATCCCAATTTGGGTTACCACAAAATAAATCTGCTTCCCACCAAGTTGTCCCTGCGTCGATAGCTGACTTTTCAGTATCAGACATCGTCGGTGTTACTTTTTTAAATACTTTGAATAGAGGGGCAATAACATACTGTTGGCGAATGTTCGTAAGAGATAATGGCACAGCAATAGCTAAGAAAATTAACCATGAAAGTGCACCAAATGCTCCAGAGAGCGTGCCGATAATTAATGTTACAGCAGCCACACCAACACAAGTGTTCCAGCTAGCCCTATGATAGCTTGCTGCGCTGAGTAGAGCGAGCAATGCCAATGTAAATATGAGTGTCATTTTGTTCTTCCTTATTAGAGGTCTGACCACCTATTAAGGTTAGCGGCTAAGGCAAATATTTACAAGAGAAAATATAAGGACTTTCAATTTGATTATTTAATGTGAATCATTGATTGTTGCGCCCAGTGTATGCCCCGCTTTAAGCACTAAAAATATGAGTTAGCATGATTTATGCGATGAGAATCATGGTCTGTATAAGACGTTCTATTGTGTTTTATTTATATATTTAAAGTTGTATTTATGTTTTTTTGATCTATTTTTAAGTGAATCATAAATCAGGAAGGAACCTAAAATGATGAACACTGCAATTTCAATTTTTGTATCTTTAATCGCAACATGGATGTCTTTTAATATCTACACGCCTGCCGTTTTTGTTAGCTTGTTCTTTTGTCTCGTGAGTGCATACTTTGGCTACAATCGCTGTGTATACACTGCATTGTTTATTGCGTTTAGCAGCATTACAGCCATTCTTATGAGTCCGCTTATTTTGTTGCCAGAGCAAAAACAGGCCACTTTGATGGTGTTAATACTTATTATCGTTATGTTTGTAGGGATTGGAGCTGGCGTTCATAAGTTAAAAGGGCATTAAGTTATATCTCCGTGCTGTTGACACTCGCATTTGCTAAAGGCTTAGGTATACAATATGACGCAAAGTGCGTACTTGGGAACAACAGATGAAGATCCTTGCAGATCAAAATATGCCATTGGTAGAAGAGTACTTCTCAGATTTAGGCGAAGTAAAGCGTTTTGATGGTCGCAACTTAGCATCAGAAGCGCTAAGGGATGTGGATGTGTTATTAACGCGTTCGGTGACCCAAGTAAATAAAGATTTACTCAGTGAAGCGAACCAACTTAAGTTTGTCGGTACAGCCACAATCGGAATCGATCATATTGATACCGAACTGTTGGCCCAGAATAATATTGCGTTTAGTAGTGCACCTGGTTGCAATGCGATAGCTGTCGCGGAATATGTGATCAGTGCTTTATATGCTTATAGCCAAGAAACAAATACCAAATTGGCTGGTAAAACATTAGCTATTATTGGGGTTGGTAGTATTGGGCAATGTTTACGTGACAAATTATTGGGCATGGGGATCGAACTGCTATTGTGCGACCCGATCCGTTACGAGAATGGTACGCTTAACGAGCATATTGAATTAGATACCGCGTTAAGCAAGGCTGATTTTGTGACGTTTCATGTGCCTTTAATTAAAAGTGGTGAGCATAAAACGCATCACTTGCTAAACGCAGAGCGCATCAACAAGCTAAAATCTGGGATGCTTGTTATTAATGCCAGCCGAGGTGAAGTTATCGACAATCAAGCGTTGTTAACGGCATTAGAATCTGGGAAAAAGTTAGAGCTGGTATTAGATGTATGGGAGAATGAGCCCAATATACTGACTGATTTGCTCTCTTATGTGAGATTTTCGAGTGTACATATTGCTGGCCACACTCAAGAAGGCAAAGCGCGCGGTACGCAAATGTTATATCAAGGTGTTTGTCGTTTATTTGATGTGGCAGCAACCAAAACATTGGCTGATTTCTTGCCAATTCCGGCGCTTACTAAATGTCAAATAGAGCAAACGTTAACCGAACATGATTTAGGCAGAATAGTCCACTTAGTATATGACATTCGCCGTGATGATGGATTGTTACGGGCGAACTTGCAAAACCAAGGTTTTGATAGCCTACGTAAGAATTATCCACCACGTAGAGAGTTCAGTACGCTGAGTATAGAAAACCGCAGTGAGCATGGTGCTATGTTAGCGCAGCTTGGCTTTAATGTAATAGAAAAGAATGAGGAATAACATGTCGCAAAAATTTAATGTGGCAGTACTAGGCGCAACGGGACTCGTTGGACGCCAAATTATTGAAACTTTACAAGATAGAAAATTTCCAGTTGACCAACTTTTTGCACTTGCAAGCAGTCGAAGTGCTGGTGAAGACATTGATTTTCGCGGCGAAAAAATTGAAGTCATTGATGTTGAAAAGTTTGATTTCTCTCAGGCACACATAGGTCTATTTTCAGCAGGCGGTAGCGTGTCAGAAAAATATGCTCCAATCGCGGCTGAAGCGGGTTGTGTGGTGATCGATAATACATCACATTTTAGATATGACTTTGATGTGCCGTTGATAGTGCCTGAAGTTAATAAAGACAGTTTAGCCGATTTTCGTAATCGAAATATTATTGCGAACCCAAACTGCTCAACTATCCAAATGATGGTTGCTTTAAAGCCAATATATGATGCATATGGTATAGATAGAATTAATGTATCTACCTATCAGGCTGTGTCAGGTGCGGGTAAAGAAGCCGTTGATGAATTAGCTAAGCAAACGGCTAATTTAATGAATGCTCGTCCGATGGAAAATACTATATTTACCAAGCAGATTGCGTTTAACGTTATCCCACAAATCGATACTTTCCAAGAAAATGGCTATACTAAAGAAGAAATGAAAATGGTGTGGGAAACGCAAAAAATATTGGGTGATAGCAGTGTATTGGTTAACCCTACCGCTGTAAGGGTACCTGTATTTTTTGGTCATGCTGAATCTATTCATTTAGAAACACGCATGCCACATGATATTGAGCATATAAAACAATTGCTTAATGAAGCCCCTGGCGTTGAATTTATTGAAGATGAGCAAGATTATCCAACGCCTGTGAGTGATGCCAGTGGTAACGACACAGTCTATGTTGGCCGTTTACGTCAGGATATTTCGCATCCTCATGGTTTAAATTTGTGGGTTGTATCGGATAATACGCGTAAAGGTGCTGCCACTAATAGCGTACAGATAGCTGAAGAGTTGATAGAAAATTATATGTAATTCATTAGCTTATTAGCATAAAGCTGCTGAGCGGCAGCTTTTATCCTCCATAGTGTAATTTTACGCCAAAGATTTGACCTTTTGAAAACTAAGTAGTTTTCTCTCTCATCATAAACTATTATAAGCATGTTAAATTTCAATACGTTGCAATGGATATTCGTAGACAACTGGTTTATAGTTTGCAATTGGAATAGAGCTTGCAAAAGCTACCTTTAGCATTATTAAAATGTTTGGCGAGATGCTGAACAATGTACAGAAAGGATCAACATGCGCGGTTTTGTCTTTTTTTGTATCTTTGCGTCTGCATTGATCACTATGCCAGTTTTTACGCAAGAGGCTGCTCAAATTAAAGGGCCTAAAGGCGCAGATTATGGCATGCAAGGCCGAACTATAGGGCCAATAAAACCTTCCGACACTTTATGGCGTATTGCTAAAAAGGTGCGCAACGACGAGTCCGTGACTATTTATCAAGTCATGAGTGCATTTTATACAAAAAATCCAGATGCTTTCTTAGATAAAAACCTCAACCATATGCGTGATGGTGCTTATTTGCGTATTCCGACCTTAGGTGAAATGCGTAAAGAAAATCCCGTGTTTGCGAAGCAAAAGTCGGATCAAGATGATGCGTTATGGGAAATGAAGAAAAATGGCATGCTTGATAATGGCACGATTGAGCAAGCCCAGAAAAAAGTGACTCAAGCGCGAAAAGTTGATGTAGAAGAGGCAAAAGTCGAATTAGCAAATAGACTCAAATCTTTGCAAATGGATCAGGATTCCAAGTTATTAGAACTACAAAATCAATTTAAAAGCTCAGTTCGTAATGTTGAAGATATTCTTAAAGAAAATAATAAACTTAAGCAAAAACTCGGCGATATCTCAGATGAATTGAAAAATGTTCAGCAGCAATTGGGTCAAGATAGCCAAATACAACAACAGCTTAAGTCACTGATCGATTTACAAAACGAATTATTAGCAGAACAAGCAGTGCAAAAGCAGCAAGATTCGGGTATGAGCGGTGAATCACTGATGTCTAACCCGTTTATGTTGTTATTGATGTCAATATTACCAGCCTTACTTGCAATTGGTGGTGTTGTCTTTTTCTTGAAAAAACGTAATAAAGATGAAGCCACTGATGGTAGTGGAGAAGATGACTTCCTACCTCAAGCCCCGGTTGCCGCTGATCCTCTTGACCTCGATATAGCACCAGCCGCCGCACCGGAACCAATTGATGAAGGTGTCCAGCTCGATGACGATATGTTACCGGAAGATGATGACATCATGTTTGACTCGTTGGGAAATGATGCTTTTGAAGAGGGAAATGACACATTAGATCAAGATGAGCTCGATGGTTTACTCAGTGACGACATTGTATTTGATGATGAAAATGATGGGCTTGATAGTGGCGATGATCTCGATGACTTCTTACAACAAAACTTTGATGAACCAGATGGATTAGGTGATGAAGTTGCATTGGATATAGAGCAAGACTCCGGTGATATTTTAAATGACGGAGACATTGACGATCTATTCAACGAAGTATCAAGTGTTGATGATAGTAATGACGATGAACTTGATATCAGTGATGATGCGCTAGCTGCTTTAAGTGAAGAACTCGCTGAAGACTCACAAGAAGATGTAGATATAGATTCAATTTTAGATGAGACGTCGAGTGAACCTGATGTTGACTCCCTGTTAGAGTCCAACGGGCAAGAAACTGTTGAATCGTCAGACAATTTAGATCTGGATGATATCGATAGCTTGCTAGATGAAGCTGGCAGCAGTGATGCGAAAAGTGAAGTGGAAGATTTCGATATCGATGATATTGATGGGTTATTGGACGAAGTTGCGACGGAGTCTGACGATACCTCATCGGAAGATGAATTTGATATAGATGATATCGATGGTTTGATTGACGAAGCGGGCTCTGAAGAGGAGGTCTTATCATCTGAAGATGAATTTGACATAGATGATATCGACGGTTTGATTGACGAAGCGGGCTCTGAAGAGGAAGCCTTATCATCTGAAGATGAATTTGATATAGATGATATCGAAGGTTTGATTGACGAAGCGGGCTCAGAAGAGGAGGCCTTATCATCTGAAGATGAATTTGATATTGATGATATCGATGGTTTGATTGATGAAGCGGCACCTCAAGCACAAGCGTCATCATTAGAAGAAGAGTTAGATAGTGATGATATCGATGGATTGATTGATGAAGCGGCACCTCAAGTACAAGGGTCATCATTAGCAGAAGAGTTTGATGTTGATGATATCGATGGTCTGATTGACGAAGCGGGCTCTGAAGAGGAGGCTTTATCATCTGAAAATGAATTTGATATTGATGATATCGATGGCTTATTGGATCAGGCTGAACTAGAAATGGAAGCGCCTTCTTTAGAAGAAGAGTTTGAGGCTGACAATATCAACGATTTGGTCGAAGAAGCAGATGAATTAGGTGCGTTAGTTGATGAAGATGAGCCTGAGCTTACTGACACTGACTTAGATGTTGCAGCAGCGCCCGA
>NZ_PNBY01000089.1 GCF_005886875.1 Pseudoalteromonas aurantia
CAGGTACAGGTACAGGTACATCATGAATTGAGCACCTTAGATATTACGACCAAAAGCAAAACGTTCAAGTCTGACAAAGAACAGTCAATTGCTAGATATATGAATACCAAAATAGGTCATCATCACAGTAAAATAACACACAAGCTATATAGAAAATTAAGCTGAGAATTTATCGTCCCCAATCGTCACTAAATTTGTTCATATTTTTTGGTTGTCACCCGACGCCACTTTGGCGTCATACGCTTCCCATTAAATAGCTGGCCCAGCCAAGTATATCGTACGAGTAACTGATAACTAATAACTGATACAATAGATGTGATTGCAATATTAACTAACATTTTTATATAAAAATGCCACGTATAATCGTAAATAGCGTGACTGATCAAGAGTATTATTGGCAAATGGATAATATAAACCCAATAAGCACTGTCTGATAAATATCTAAGCCAAGGTTGATAACCATTGATCCACTGCTTAAAAAACCCACACAATGCAAAACTCCAACACCACCCCCAAAGGCCATAACAATAAGCCACGATAAAATTATCAAATTGCTCACCTGCATCATTGAGAAATGGCTCTATCGCCACCAAAGTTGCAAACATCATACAGCAACCTAAAAGAGTATAACGACCCCAGCAACGCTGGTAGTGTTTAAGCCATATACATCTATATTTAAAAATAAAAAAACCAAAAGCGAAATAGGGAAGATAATGGAATAACTGTAAGAAATTAGGTGTGAGGTGACCTTCAGCTGGGATCATGCCTTTATCATAAAAGCTATCTAAATACGCAATGAGTAAGGTATAAAAAAATACCATTGAGGGGTGACCAACCCAATACCTTAACTTTTTTAAGAGGTGAACTTTGCTTGATGTGAGCTTATAAACAAACGGGAGTATGATTATATGGCAAAGTAGTAAATAATATAAAAACCACAAATGCGCAAAATTGAACTGATACTCCTGCGCTTTAGCAAGCCACTCTGGATCAACATAAACCCCATTGACTTGCATTACCTGTAAGTATTCCAAAATGATGAATGCCAGTAAAAAGGACATTAACGGCGAAAAGATCAAAAGAGGTCCACCAATCCTTAGTAAGCGCGACTTTAGCGTTGCCTTTAATCCTTTGCGCTTCAAAATCGCTGCTAAAAAGAACCCTGACAGAATAAAAAATAATGGCATTCTAAAACTATGTATTCCAAAAACCAGCATATCAGCCCACTCGCTCAAGCCACTTTCACGCAGCTTTTGTGGTGTCTCAGACACCATTTGCAACATAGCAACATGGATTACGACACCGAGTAACATAATATAAGCACGCAAATTGTCTAAGTAGTTAACGCGTAGACGTTGAGTTTCCTTTTTCATTACCTGTCTACTACTTCTTTTAATGGCTGTTTTTTCAAAGTTCGACTGGCGCATAACTTTAATATTGCAACACTTACTCCCGTTAGCGCACACAGCAATGTTAATAACACACTCATTATTATTGCCGTTTGATATCGATAACTCTCTATATCAAAAAAACCGTTAAAAGCAGCTAAAAACATTACTAGCCCAATTGGCACAAACATAATTAAGCTAAAGGCTTCTGATCCCGTAACATGTCCAATACCAGCCAAATGTATACGCCCTAGAATATGATCCAACCGAGCCATCTGTCCCACTTCAAGCCACAGCCAAACAGCAACAAATACACCTGAAATGTAACTACTACCAATAACATAACCCGTTTCTACATAACCGCTTTCATCTGCCAAACCCAAATAGTATTTCACAAAAAAAGTAAGGAGTGTCGCTGATGCAATACCTGCCCAAGGTAGCAAGTGAAAGCGAATACAATGATCAATTGTTTTTGTGTCATTAGACACTCGCCTACGTACTAGGTACGATTTATACACGGCAACAGACATAGGTACTGATGCATTAATGATCACCCAGTTTGCACACGCGAAAGTAGCGATGATGATAGCAATGAACAATACAAGCAAATCAGTAAAGCTCTTTGCACTTTCGCTATAACATAGCGCAATTAATACGCCACAAGACACCATCACTAGCACCTTCTTCCAGCTAATATATTGCCATGCTGATGTCACAAGTTTTTCATTGTTAGTATCAGTAATAGTTATATTTAAGTGCTTTGCTTGCACCATCACCTGTGAAGCAATTTTAGTTAAACCATTTACTGCAACCGAACAAGCACAAGCGGGTACCATAATTAGACAAAGCAGATACCAAAAAACCTGATACGACGCAAAATAAGGCTTAGTGAGAAAAAATAACAATACAATGACAACGACTTCAAATACACTCAGCATCAATATTCTCAGTAGGTATCTTGGAGATTGAGCTTTTATAAGATCTAAAATTTGATTCATTTTTATGCTCCTTTGACCTATTGAGCGTGTTGTGACAATTTTGTAATTTGAAGGTTTAGCCACGACATAACATCATCTACAAATCGCTCAGAAAAACCATCCTCTTCCCATAAAGACACTTTAATTAGCCACCAAAGAGACGGTGTCAAGTGGCCAAATTCACTATTTTTAAGTAATGTATGATCTGCATTTTGGTATGTTTTTA
This sequence comes from Pseudoalteromonas aurantia, assembly GCF_005886875.1. Classification (GTDB taxonomy): domain Bacteria; phylum Pseudomonadota; class Gammaproteobacteria; order Enterobacterales; family Alteromonadaceae; genus Pseudoalteromonas; species Pseudoalteromonas aurantia_A. Next base: position 2,592 of record NZ_PNBY01000089.1, read on the forward strand.
GCTTTAGTTGGGCAGGGTTTTGTGTAAATATCCGTTCAAAGTGTGCTGCATTATTGGCGACGTTAATATTCACATCGTGGTTACCGAATGCGACAAACAACGGCTGATGTATTTCTCTTAACTCAAGCTCTGAGTCTACATTGATATTTTTTTGCACAAATTGGTAACGCGACTTGTTCATTGCCGACTCTACTGCGTTTGGTGCAGTACGTTCTAAAAAGTCTAAATACGTATCATATTTCGCCCCTTCAGCAATCAATTTCGACACATCTTGTGCATGCTTCATTTTTTCTGATTTAGATTTACCAGTGATGCCTGCCCTTTTTAATCGTGTTTGTGTTAAAAACTCGCTCTGTTTTAGCCAGTTTATGGGTGTTGAAACAAAAACAGCAAAGGAAAGTTCTGAAGACTCTTTCAGCGCTTTAGGCATTACCCACCCTGCCTGTGAAAACCCTATGAGTCCAATTGGAATATCTTTAAACCGTGGCTGCTTCCTAAGCATAATAACTACATCAAGTATTTCATTAGCACGACTTTGCATATTTTGCTCAAGCCAATTGCCCTCAGAACCACCTACACCTGCTTTATCCCACGAATAAGATGCTATACCCTCTTTTGCAAGCCGCTGCCATAAAGGATAGTAATAACCAAAAGCACTGCGCCCCATGGCTCCATCGCCATGTACAAAAATCATGAGCCCTCTGGGTGAGGACACCTTTGTAGGCATAATAAGCGCGCCTGAACGATTTGAATGATCTGTCGTAAAATCTTGAGTAATATTTTCATACGGTGCGCTATCGAGCATTAGGACCAACGCACCAATCAAACCAAACACCGCAATATAGAGGCTCCAACGACTGAACACTACAGAGTTCTTACCGCCTAAATTCGTCAATTCATTCCCTTCTTGTTGCATCTATATTCCCTTACTTTATTGCGTAATGCATGATCCTATTGTGAGGTAGTATCACTAACTTTGGCTATCTTAGGTCAATATCACCTATACAACTGCTAATGCTTCACAATTCACTCCAAAACACCGATAAATCAAACTACATAAAACACCTATTATGAACCCAAGCATACCTGCTTATGAATCAAACACCGTCATTGTCACTGAGCATCTAAACCAAATGGTCACACACTGTAATACTCAAATTAAAACGACCCCTGTCATTCTTTCATTAAAAATGTCATATACGCATTTTTTAAAGGGTCTCTAATAACCCCATTTTCTATACTGATCTTTTATATGAATTTGAACAAGAACTTACAGGCGAAAGTAACGACTGCTGAAGCTTGTGATAGGCAAAAAGTACAGCCGCCAGGATCCCGACAATAGCTGCAAATATAATAGTACTTACCGCGATTAAAATTAGCCATATCCCACTGCTTATTACTGGGACAAAAAAGCCTATAAAAAACAACGCTAACCACGCGATAAACCCGATACCAAAGATCATGCCGGTTAATTCTGAATAGGTGAACTTATCTGTGCCTGACAAAAACATTGGCTGCAATTTCATATCGACTTGAATCGATTGTAATACGTTGTGGCAACACCAAAAACCAACAAAGGAGAAACTAGCATAGCTATATGCGGCAAGACTAGACAGACTAATTTCCCCAACCTCTCCGACATAACCTAAATAATACTTACTCATCAGCAATCCAAACACACAGGTAGCAAATATTAACCAAGGCAACAAATGATATGTCACTAAAAAGTCAACAGTTTCAGACTCGCTTAACGGTTTAGGATCTCTGCCCTGTTGAAATGAACCTGCAACGAGTGCTTTTGCATAACGTTCAAATACAAGTGCGCTCCCTATAAAAATAACCATCCCAGTTAGTAAGGCGAGTAATAACATCACCAACATAGTCTTTGAGCTATAAAAATATGCCATCGCGCATCCAGCTGCGGCGAACAATGTCACTAAAAGTGCTCGAGTGCTGACACATTGCCATTGATGAAAAATAGGTTTATCACTTATTGATGAAACGATAATATCACTGAACTGAGTATGCCCTGCTTGCGCAATACACCTTAATTTTGCTAACGCCAATGACGCCTCAGAAAATATATAAAAAGGAATGAATAAGAAAAAGAATCCATACCAAAATATGTTGAGCGTTTCAAAATAAGGAGTGAGTAAAAGCATCACAGCAAAGATAGCAAGCACTTCTAATAGACAAGAGACAAACATACCCCACAACAAATCTTCACGTTGCTTTTCATACCAAGTTGTAAATTCATTTTGCATTGATATTCACCTCTTCAATATACAACTGAGTATGCGTTTTCACGAATCCCGTCACATCCTCTATGAAGCTGTCTGCCATCGCATCTGCACCGAGCCAATTCATTTTTATGCCAAACCATATCGAATCACGGCGAATATCTGAAAAGTATTCATTTTTAAATAAGCCATGGTCAGCATTTTCATAAACCTTATAACGGAATAAACCTGAAAGCTCTTCCTCGTAATGTCTAATACTATTCTTAACATCAACTACGTCATCCGAATCACCAAATAAAGCCAACACTGGCTGAATAACTCCAGATAGCTCATTTCGAGCATCAACATCCATATTGTTTACGACAAACTCATAACGCTTTTTACTCAGAACCCCACCACCGTAGCTTTCTGGCTGACGACTCTCAGTAAACTGTTTATATGTGTTATATGGCACCTGCTCATTAAGTAAGCCATCCAGTGTAGCGTTATACTCCAGATTCTCTCGAAGTTGCTCTCCCTCTTGGCCTACCGATGTTAAACGCTGTAAAGTTTGATAATGACCTTGTTGCTGCCAATTAACCGCTGTAGATACCATTATCGCGTATTTCAACCTGCTATCATTCGCCAACACTTTAGGTAAGACCCAACCTGCTTGAGAAAAGCCGATCACTCCAATTCGCTCAGGATCTAGGTTTGGCTGGTTTTCTACCCAATCAATGGCGGCACTGATTTCATCGGCTCGCTGCGCCATAGTTTGATCTAGCCAATGACCTTGTGAACCGCCTATTCCCTGTTTATCCCAAGATAAAGAGGCGACCCCTTCATTGGCGAGTGCCTGCCAAAGTGGCTCGTAATAGCCGTAGCTACCGCTGGACATTGGCCCATCACCATGCACAAAAATAACCACGGGAAGTAGTTCATTACTCTTTCGTTTAGGCGTTACGAGCGACCCGAATAAAACGTTTTCCTGATTGATAATTTCTACCGCTTGTCGTTCATAATTAGAAAACCAAACAACAGCAACAAATAAAACGATAAAAAGTCCTATTGCACTTTTAATTATCGGATGCATTGATATATTCTCACCAGTAAATATTCATGAACACACCTATGTGATTGGTGTTCTTTTCTACACTTTGAGTATAAATTTTCCCCATTGTAGGTCAATCAAATCTAGACCAATTTGGTCTCCTCCTTACAATGTCTTACTAATGGGGATTTAATGTACTCAAATACCAGATGCAAACTTGTGGTCACCATCTGACAGTTCAACTTCAAGTACCCCCTCAAACTCTTCTTTTAGCAACTGCTCTGCGTCTGATGTGAGGCATTGATGCGATACACGAATACCTGGACCTTTCACTGCGTGATTTTCAATATAGAAATTTAAAACATCTTTTTCCCATTCACTTTCATCTGGGGGTAATGGAAAATCTAATTGTCGCTGAAGGGTTATCTGGCAAGTTTCCTGATCAAGATCTAACGCTTCATTGAATTGGTTTTTTGGCTCATAAAAAGATGGTAGCATGTTAACGTTAATGGTCATGGCTCGGCATTGGGGACCTAAAAGCTTAACGTTCTTATTATCTTCAATGTCAGCTGCTGCAATGGTAGCAAAGTCTTTCAGTGCGAGAGGTGATAGACCGGATTCTTGACTCATAAAATGATAAGTACCACTGAAAGCAGTGAGTACTTCTAACCACCAAGGACGGTTTTGTATTTTATTTTCTCCGAGAATAGATAACGGAGTACTCCAAGATACATGTCGATATTCATAAACAGCCAACGTTGTTTTTTTTACTTGCGCAAAAAGTTCGTCAAAAGGCTGTGTATCTAAATTTCGTATAGGAATGGGAAGCGAAGTCAGTAACGCCCCAAATAACTCTCTCGCCCCATCGATATCTCGGTTCTCTTGAACGGTTGTAAGGCAAAGGCTAGTGTTACCTGTTACTTTTGATATTACTTTTGCGAATAACGCCAAAAACACCATTTGCTGAGTCAATTGATATTCTGAACACCAGCGTCCAATCAGGTTTAACTGCGGCTGACTAAGCGGGATAAAAACGCCTCGCCTACAGCAATTACTTATATCTAATAATGATTGGTCAAAATAAGTATGCTCAATCCCTTCTAGTTGCTTCAACCAAAATTGTTCTGCACTTTCACTTTGTGTGTTTTTTTTAACCTGCTCTTGTGAGATATAACTTGCCAAACTAAGCTTACCGGTCGTTCTTAGTGGCTTTCCCTGCAAGGCTTTTTTATACAAAGTGCGCAACTCAATGTCTAATTGATGAAGCGCTGCACCATCCATTGCGAAGTGCGGCGTAATCAACATAAGTAAATGTTTCTGTGGCGCTAGTTTCACTAGGCAGGCTCGAAGTAATGGCGGTCTCATCAAGTCAAAATTAGGAGCACAATACTTTAAAAATAACTCTCCCATAGCAGTCGCTATCGCACTGTCACTGAAGCGACTTAAATCAACGTAGGGGAGGTGAAAATACTCGTAAGGGCATACGTATTGAATCGCACACCAATCACTCACCGATACTCTAAGTATTTCATTATCTTGTAGCAGTGTATTTAGCACTTTTTCAAGATGCTCCGTTTGCAGCGGACCATCAAATTCATAGGGCAAGAAATGATTCGCAGTTTCCTTTGTCAATTGATAAATATACCAAAAACTCATTTGTCCATTCGTTAAGGGGATCTTTTGTCTATTATTATCAATACGGATCTTCATGATGTCACTCCATCACTTTTAGCTGATGTATGTGCCAACACTAATTTGCTCAACTTTGCGATACTTGGTCTTTCGAGTATATTTTGCAGTGTCAGCTTCGTAGCGAACATATCATTTATACGATTAATAATTTTAAGCGCTAACAAAGAGTGCCCGTGCAGCATGAAAAAGTCATCATTACGGCCAATCTGAGATAAATAAAAATAGCTCTGCCAAACTTGTGTAACTTGCTGCTCTAACGTAGTTTTTGGTGCTTCATATGGAATATCCAACGCTGGGCGGGCTGCATAACCTTGTTGCTCTTGCTGTAAAGACTGCTCACTCAGTTTATTTGATAACCCTTCACTCAGTAACGCTTCATCAATAAGCAGTTGATGAACAGGTTGAGACAATACACTTAGATACTCTGAAAGCGCTTGAACATTTAATTCATGATTAGCAAATACAGCACTGGCAAACGTGTACTGGTCTAACCCTCTATGCCACCATTGAGCACTATTCGTTAAGCTTGCTGTACATGGCCCCTGTAATAGTACCATTGCACTAAGTAAAGGGGTGCACTGCGCCAATTTACTCAACAACTGAGTGAACTCCTCATTCAATGCTTGTTGCTCAAGCAAATTTTCGGGTTGGCTAATTCCTGATTCGGTTGTAATCAAGTTAATACACATATCACTGCCGAGCAACTTAGAGCATTTATAAAGTGCTTGCTTATGCTTGCGAATATGCCATGTAAACTCAATCCCTTCTTGGTGCCAACGATCAAAAAGCAAGATGATCTGACTATACAAGTTATTTTCTACATGCGCTTGTAACCACTGCGACCAACTCTGTTTTTCTGGAAACCCAAAGGGTAGAATAACCACGATTTGATCACACAAAGCCGGTAACTCTGATGCAACAGTAACCCCATTTGGACGCTCGATTCCGAGCAGTGAGATTTTAGAAAACCTTATGTTGGTATTGCCTATCAAATTTGACCGAGTATGAGATAAACGAAACAATTGCTTATGCATTATTTTAAATTGTCGCGCTTTACTCTTAGATACATGCGTTAGGACTGAACTTGATATAGGTGCAGCTTGTCGCTTAACGTTCACTTTTTCCAACTCACATAAAAGCGTATGAGGCGGGGCATCAAGCGATAAGTCTTGATATTGAGCTGTAACATAATCGAGTATACAGTGACCTAATTGATTACTCGTTTTCCAAGAAAGATGGCTTTGAGTGATATAGAGCAGTTCCCACTGCTCTGCCCGCTTCTTTAAATACTTATCGAGTATTTGCCAACTATCTCGAAGCCCGTAATCAAGCATCATATTAATCAAACCTTCAGGCTTGCTCTCAAACAAGTTTAATCTTGCATCTACCCAAGTAATCGATGATTTAACGCAAGTTTTCACATGCTGCTCGATTGAGTTTAAGTGTTCGATTTGAGTTAAATCAGCAAAAAAAGTGTTATCATTCTCTGCTTCAAATTTACTGGCCGTGTGCACGTACCAGACAGCCTTATCAGCTGGGTCAAAACAACTGCGCATTTTACGTGCGGCTTTACCTTTTGGCATAAGTACAATTATTTGCTGATTTTCTTGTGGCTCTGCGTCACTTTTCAGCCAGAGCTGTTGCAGCCATTGGGTACTTTGGTGTTTGTGTAATGGCAACTTATAACTGGTTTTCGAAAATGCATAGCCCGGAATTGACATCGGTGCAAAGCGCTGTCTAAAATAGCGTTCACTATCAAAGCAGAACCCATGCTGCCATAATTCCCCAACTATTAAAGAAATATCCGTTTTAATGCATAACGGGCACTGCTCAAATTTAGCTAATGGGTCTTCAGGCTCTTTCCCAAACAAGGTTTGCCAAAATGTATTTGTTTGCCAATCGTTTGCTGTAATAACGTCATTTGAACCATTATAGAATAGGCTGGTAGAACAACTAGCGGGCAATTGTGCTACATCTGAAATTGTGTGCTGCTTCAATAGAGATAGAGCCTGAGTAGGTGTTAAAAGACCAACCCACTGCGCAATGGTGATAAACAAAGCGCCAGATGCATGCAGCTTGCTAAACTTAATACCAAGCTGTGATAATCTAGAGAGTAAACTCAGCCATACTGCGTGGTTAAACTGGGTCGTTAACTGAACGCTTTCATCCAGTTTGATGCGTAGTTCATGAGATAGAGATTGTGAGCTACATAACGTTGCCAATTGCGGTGAAAGTACAGACAGGTGCTTTTTAAAGAGAAGACTCAATGCTTCATCCCGCTCAACTAAATGCTGCCAAGCAACTATTTCCGTTTGAGATAGTGTTCGTATCGAAACAATTTGTTCGCCATCAGCTTTAATTACATCTTTTTTATTAATTGTTTTAAGAACTTGAACATCATTGTTCGAGGAGATGCTCATAATCGCCCGATAAGGCATTGCAACTTTACAGTTATACAAGGTCCAACTCAGCTGATTTGCATTATATCTAGGGTTGCTTTTCAACCAGGCACATAGCTCGTCGCGATTTCGCAACACGGCCTGAGGATCTTTACCACTAATGAATAGCACTTGCTTTTGAGCATTCGATACCCGAAGTGGGGCCGACTCATGAGATTGAAGTACAACATGACCATTAGTCCCACCAATACCGAAAATATTCAGACCAGCAATCAACGGCTTCGATTCTGGCCAAGAGGTCGCTTCACGCTGAATACAAAAGGGACTCTCTGGCGAAGTTAGTTGTGCCAATGGCTCTTCACAATTAATCATGGGTAGCAGTGTTCGATGATGTAACATCAAACTTACTTTCACAAGACTGGCTAATCCAGATGCTGCATCCAAATGGCCAATATTGCCTTTTACCGAACCAATGGTGATAGTCTGACTACCTACAGCTGGCATATATGCCTGCTGTAGAGCTCGAAGCTCAATCCCATCACCCAACTTGGTACCCGTGCCATGCGCCTCAACATACGCGATTTCACTTGCTTCAACATCAGCATTGAGCATTGCAGCAACGGCTACATTTGCTTGACCATTCACTGATGGTGCTGCATAACCGAGTTTATCTCTTCCATCATTATTAAGCGCACTGCCTCTGATCACAGAGTAAATTCGGTCACCATCTGCCAATGCATCTTCATACCGCTTTAATACTACTGCTAATGAGCCACTACCAGGCACCATTCCTGTGGCTTGCTCTGCAAACGGTCGACATATCCCATCAGGGCTCAGTGGGCCTCCCGGCGTAGATGCATACCCTTCGTAATGAGGATAACCTATACGACTTGCTACCACTAACGCCGCTTCACAATCCCCTCCGTTAAGTGCTAAGCAAGCATAGTGCAGCAATACAAATGATGTCGAGCACCCTGTTGTTAACGACAAAGCCGGACCATTTAAGCCAAGTTGATAGGCTAACTTACTGGCAAATAACTCCTGGGCATTATGATGAATTAACTCGTCAATTTCTATTGCACTATCTAAGCGATCTTTATTGCTAACCCCATGCGTTAAGTAAGCACTCGTCGGCGCGCCTGCATACACACCAATAGGCACATCACTGCGCTGATTGATCACCCCAGCATCTTCCAATGCCTGCCAGCTAATTTCTAAACTATGACGAAGCTGGGGATCCATCAAACACGCCTCTCGGGCTGCTATGTCAAAAAAGCTAGCGTCAAACCCATGCACATTGTCCAATACCCCACCTAAGTTACCCCTTTGCTGCGGGTAACACTGCTTCTGCATTTCTAGTATATCTTTTCCTGCTAATAAGTTATCCCAATACTCACCTAAAGAGTTAGCGCCAGGTACGCGTGCAGCCATACCAACAATTGCAACTTCAAGCCCTGTCACCGTATCCATACTATGCCCTTTTTCCTTGCCGGTTTCTTAATTTGAGCATTCGAGCTCGCGCATCTTGTTTGCTTTTAAGTTTGCTACTATTCAGTGGTAGCTGAGTTGATTGAGTACCACAGATAAATTTGCAAAACTGCTCAATAGATGGGTAATTTATCAAATCTAAAGTGGTGATTTCCCCGAGTGCAATTGTGACTAATTCGCTTACTTCTCGCTGTTCAGGAAGTGCCTTGAGCTGAGTTAGCAGTGGTAAAAACAATAACGAGTGGCCACCTGCATCAAAGAAGTTATCTGAGTCACTCACATTACTTTGCAGTAATGTTTGCCACGTTTCTCGCACTCCTTGGATTAATGCTTTGTCAATTTGTGTGGTTTCCTCCTGCTCACTATTCGCTTCAAAAACCACGCTCGCTGGCGCTGAAACTGCGCCACACTCGACATTATCATTCCTACATTGTGCCGCTACTAGCGCACCATGCGTAAACAATTGATGCTCAGTTTGCGGGTTTTGTGCCATCTGTTCAAAAACCGCTAAATATAACTCGCCGAGTGCTACAACTTGATCTCGGGTCAATAAATCGTTGTCATAATCCAATTGTATAGACACATCATTGGCTTTTAGCCCAGAAGACAAAGTCAAATGCTGAAAGTGGACGGTTAAAGCAAAGTTAGTGCCTTCGTGAACTTGATCTGTACGCAGATTATCTTTTACAGACAACCCCAGCTCCGGGCATAGCGCCTCGTATACATGAAAATCCATATAGTTAAACAACACATCTTCAAGCAAAGCCTTCTCACGGCCAACCAAACGCTGTACTTCTGCCAAAGGAAAACGGCGATGTGGAATAAGGTCACATTCAAGCGCAAAAGTATGCTGAATAAGCGTTTGCCATGAACCATCATTGAGTTTTTGTCTAAAAGGCAAGGTATTAATAAACAAACCATATTGTTTATCACCACCTTTTCCTTCATAACGACCATTAGTAGGGATCCCGGTAAGAATATCGTGCTGGTCACTCACCAAACTCATTACCTTAATGTGACCAGCAAGCAATATGCTTTTCAGTGGTACATTCGCTTTTTTCATGAGTGTTTTTAAACCGGTATACACGTTATTTTCAATACGTAAATGTACCGCACGAAGCTGCTTTGATTCACACATAGCATCGCTTTGCAGTGGCAGTGTAAGCGGTTGAAAATCTGCTAAATAGTTCTGCCAAAAAGAAATACTTTGTGGATTACTAATGGTGGCCTTTTCTGTTGCAACAAAATCTGAATAACGCCAGTTTAGCTCAGGTAACGCAGTCTTGGCGCGACGACCCATTTTTTCTGCGTATAAGTTAAATACGTCAACAATAAGAGAGTGATAACTCCAACCATCAAAAATAGGATGGCACTCTGTCATAGTAAATTGGAAGCTCGTTTCACTACGGCTTTGTATGAAAAAACGCAGTAGTGTTGGTTGAGTCAAATCAAATGGTGAGGCTTTTTCTTGCTCGATAAGTGCCAAAACCTCAGCTTCTTGTTGCTCTTCATTCAAGGCTGAAATATCTGTAAATTCAACAGGAAGCACAGCGTGTTCATGTACACATTGAATAGGTTGGAAAGCATTATGCAGATCAAAACCGGTGCGCAATATTTCATGATGTGCCACCAGCTCCTGTACAGCTTCGTTAAACAATACTTGATTGAGCTTATGATCTAAACAAATATGGGAGGTTCCTGTGCAATGATAGATATTCGAATCGGGTGCCAACATCATGTGGTAAAACATCCCCGCTTGCATACCACTTAGTGGGTAAGCATCTATCACATCATCAGGTAACACTGCCCTCTGCACGTCACTGATCATACTAAAAGCAGAAACCTGTTTTACTACCCCCATAGAGTCTGCATCATTATGACTAACATACTCAGCCAATGTAGCTATGCTCTGTGTCTTAAAGATTTGTTCCAGAGGCAATACAATCCCTTGCTGCTCCAGCAACTCGTTTACCTGTACGGCACGCAATGAATCGCCACCGAGTGCAAAAAAGTTATCACTCACACTGACTGTATCTGTATTCAATACTTGCTGCCAAATTTTAGTAATTGCCACTTCGATGGCTGAACTTGGTGCAATAAACTCATCCGCAAGTATACTTCTGTCTACTTTTGGCTCAGGGAGAGCCTGACGGTCAATTTTTCCATTGATGGTTAATGGGAATTCTTCCAATGGCATAAAAATAGCGGGTACCATATACTCAGGCAAAGTTTTGGCTAGTTGGTCACGCAATGCTTGTACGTTAAGTTGCTCACATACAACATAAGCCACTAATTGAGCGCCATGCTGCGACGCATCATAACTTAATACTAAGGCCTCATTAATCAGGTCACACCCTAATAAAGCACTTTCTATTTCACCCAATTCTATTCTGAACCCTCGGATCTTAACTTGGTGATCAGCGCGACCTTGGTAAATGAGCTCACCTTGATTATCGACTTTGACTAAATCCCCTGACCGATACAAAGTTGGTTGGCGTTTGTTAAATGGATTTTCTAAAAAACGATCCGCGGTTAACTCGGCACGATTATGGTACCCCTGTGCAACACCGTCACCCGATATAAATAGTTCACCAGTCATGCCATCAGGGACGGGCTGTAGCCACTGGTCAAGAATATACATAGATAAATCAGGAATTGCTTCGCCGATCGGTGCTGCGATACGATTAGCGAGCAATTCTGCTGATAACTCTTGATAAGTAACATGTACCGTTGTTTCCGTGATCCCGTACATATTAATAAGCTTTGTCTGCTTTTCTGAGTGCTGTTCAAACCAATGTGATACGGAAGGAATATCTAATGCTTCACCACCAAAAATGACATAACGTAAATGATAAGGCTGCCCCACAGCCGCATACTGTTTGAATGCTGAAGGTGTCTGATTTAAAACCGTAATCTGATATTTTTCAACCCATTGTGCAAATACATCCGGTGCACGAGACACTTCTTTAGGGATAACAACTAATTTAGCCCCATATAATAATGCGCCCCACATTTCCCATACAGAAAAGTCAAACACGCAAGAATGGAACAAACTCCACACATCGTGACTATTAAATTCAAACCAGTGGTCCGTCGCACTAAACAATCTGAGTACATTATGATGAGTGGTGATCACACCTTTGGGTTTTCCTGTTGAACCCGAGGTATAGATCATATATGCCTGATCAGCAGGCTCAATAGATATATTTAAGTTACTATCATCACAGTTAAAAATACTCCCAGCATCAGTATCTAAACAAACTAATTGGAGACCCCGCTGCGCAAATAATGACAGGCTACCTTGGTTGCCAATCACGACATCAACACTCGCATCATCTAAAATATATTCTAAGCGTTGCTGCCCTGCAGTAGGATCTATTGGGACATACGCTGCACCTACTTTCAATACAGCTAGAATAGTCACCATAGTATTTACGCTAGGAGATAAAGCAACGGCAACTTTGCTTCCCTGCCCAAGAGTTGGCTTGACTGTAAGCAAATAATGAGCAAGCTGGTTGGCCTGTTTATTCAATTGTTTATATGTCAGTGAGCTCATGCCATCCAACACCGCTTCGTTGTCGCCAAAGCGTGCCACTATATGCTCAAACTTTGCACAAACACTGCTAGATTGAGGTAGGTGTGGGACTGATGCTGAAGAAAACCTCGCAATTTGCAATGCCTTTGCATCATTATTCAACAAGGGTAGCTGATAAAGAGGAATGGATGGCTCTCTCACAATAGACGTTAATAACTGCGTATATGATGCAGCAATACGCTTAACAGTTTGCGGGTCAAATAATTCAGTACTGTACTCCAGCGCCATTGACACACTATTTAAACTATCTTCAAGTGATAATGTCAAATCAAACTTGCTGGTCTCATTATGCACTTGCCAATTTTTTACGCCCTGCAGTGACATATCCGCATCAGTTTGAGCATCATGGCGATAGTAAGCAAACATCAGTTGAAAAAATGGCGATGTCTCTAGACTGCGCTCCCCATAAGTCTCACTCACTAACTTGGCAAAAGGCAGTTGCTGATATTCCCATGCGTCCAGTACCGTATTTTTTACTTGGTCAAGATAGGTATTAAAACTGTGTGATAAATTACATTGCGTACGATAAACCACCGTATTGACAAAATAGCCAATAATCGGGTCAAGTTCAGCTAAATCGCGCCCAGCAATAGGCGAACCTACGGTAATATCTTCTTGGCGTGCATAGCGACAAATTAATACCTTAAACGCACTTAAATAGACGTTAAACGTACTGGTTAACTGCTGCTTTGCCAGCGTATTTACACCCTCGACCACATCCGCTGGTAAAGCAATTTCCAGTTGCCTTCCTTGAAAACTTGGTACCGCAGGTCGAACTTTATCTGCAGGAAAAGTACATGGTGTTACATTGGCCAATTTATCACGCCAATAGTTTAATTGCTGTTCAGCCTGCTCTTCACCGAGCTGCTCAACTTGCCATTCGGCATAATCACCGTACTGTAGCTCAAGCTCGACTAATTCAGGTGTGCCCCCCTGCGCAAGCACCTGATAGTTTTGCCATAATTCACGTTTAAATATCTCGGCAGAAACACCATCTGTAATAATATGATGAAAAATAAATAATAACTTGTCCTGTTCTGGCTGCACGAGACGGATCACTCGAAACAACGGCGCAGTTGACAAACTAAACTTTTCTCGAGTTAAGCGCTGCACCAACTCGCTCTCTTCATGCTTTGCGCAACCAAACTGCTCAATACCCCAGTCAAGATCCTGTAAGATGTATTGTTTAACTTCACCTTGTTGAAACTTAAAAATAGTACGCAGCGACTCTTGCTGCGCCACGATAAGCGACATTGCCTTTTCAAGCAGCTCATTTTGAACTGACTTATCAATCAAAAATCCCTGGCATACATGGTTATGGCCTGTACCAGAAAACAATGTTTCACTGAGCCACATACCTTGTTGGGCCATTGAAACCGGAAAAGAAAGTTGTTCAGTCATTGTGTTATCCTCATCACTGCTACTTAAAGCAAAAACTTAGTTATTATCCTTGTTCGCCTTTATTGACGCTTTCTACGTGAACTTACCTTAATACTTGATGTGCTTATTTTGGGTGCTTTATCTATTACACTCGCTACAGCACTGAGCGTTGGCATTCGTAAGAATGCAGACAAAGGCACTTTCACTTTGAATTCTTTTTGTACACGTGCCAGTATCTGGCTTGCTTTCAACGAATGCCCACCCAAGTCAAAGAAACTACATTGCTGGCCAACCTGCTGAACTTGCAATTGCTCTTGCCAAATCACAGCTAGCGCTTTCTCAGTTTGCGTATCTGGAGGTGAAAATGTCACTGGCTGATGTTGTAACTTCGAGAGCAGCGCCTTTCGGTCAACTTTTCCGTTGGCTGTCAGTGTTAAATGATCTATTTCTTGCCATATATCTGGGCGCATGAAATCCGGTAGACTTTGAGCCAGCGTATGCTGCAAACTCGCTTTTAATGAAATCCAATCTATTGCATTCACCTCAGGAACAACAAAAGCAACTATCCGAGTTCGAGCATTACCTTCTTTATTTCCTTGCTGTAATACAACTGCGGCATGCGCTACACCATTGTGGTTTAAAATGTTTAGCTCAATATCACTGAGCTCAATACGATGGCCTCTCACTTTCACTTGGTCATCACAGCGGCCTCGATAATGTAGCCGTCCACTGTGGTCAAAATAGGCTATATCGCCCGTTTTATAGAGCTTTTCACCTTCATTAAATGGATGGTCAAAAAAACGCTCGTTGGTTAAATTTGGTTGATTCACATAGCCTTGCGCTAATCCTAAGCCACCAATGTACAACTCTCCTTCTGCGCCGATTGGTAGTAAACATAAATTTTCATCAAGTACATACAGCTGAGTATTTTGAATTGCATGGCCTATCGGTACATCTGCGAGCGATTCATTCTCAGGCACGTCATAAATACAGCACCCAACAGTCGCTTCTGTCGGCCCGTATTCATTAATTATGCGTACCTTACTTTCAAGCCATGGTTTGCATGCTGCTTGGTGCAGCGCTTCACCTCCGACGATCAGTGTATGAATATTAGCTTTAAATTGACTGCCTAATTCTTGATAAATTAAATCAAGATGTACAGGCGTCAACTTCGCTAAACAGAAGCGCCCTGTTTGCAAACCCTTCGCAAGCTCCATAAGTTGCTCATCCTGATTGAACAACACGATTTCACTACCACAAGCCAAAGGCGCAAGTAAGGTCGTAACTGTGGCATCAAAACTAATAGAGGTTGTCACTGGTACTTTGCCACTTACAGGATAATGATATTGACGCTGGCAATGGCTAACGTAATTCATTAATGCCCCATGGTTGATCGCCACTCCTTTTGGTTGGCCCGTCGACCCCGAAGTATAGATCGCATAACAAGGGGATTTATGCGTTAAATGTGGCCATACTTCGGGGCGCGGATGTGGTTTAGTTATTAGTTGAGTTACCTGGTAAGTAGCTATATCTATCTGAGTTGCCCAGTCTTGTCGTACTTCATCACTGAGTAAGAATCGAGCACTCGCTTGCTTAAGCATATATTGCTTACGCTGAACTGGATAACTTGGTTCAATGGGAATATATGCAGCGCCAGCGCGCATAACACCGATAATAGCAACTAATAAATCACTATGAGCGTTAAAGCATATTCCAACATACTCCCCAAGAGAAATACCTTGCTCAAGCAGTGAACTGGCTAATTGCTCACTCCTTTCACATAGCTCCCGATAAGTTAATGATTTATCAGGTGCTGTAATAGCAATAAGATCTGGATAGTCGACTACCATACGTTCAAAGGATGTTAGAAAGTCCTCACAAGGCTGTGGTTCATATTTGCCTTGCCAAGTTTCAAGTAAGGTCACTCTCTGTGTATCTGGCACAGTATGAAAACGAGATATAGGTAGGTTTAGATTACCGTCCGACATCTGATTCAGTACGGTGTGAAATTGACCTATAAGCCCTTCAAGTTGTACTTGACCGTACTCTGTGGGGCTATGGTAATTAAATTTAAACACCAAACCATCGTGCTCACTTATTACTAACGTCAATGGTGTTTCAGTTTTTTCAATAGCAAAATCAAAAACAAAATGGCTTGGGGAAGACTCATGTGGATAATTTTCAAATACCATCAGGGAATCAAATAATCGACTATCACCCGATAAACCAGCGATGACTTTCAACTCAGCAAGATCCGCAGCTTGATTTTGTATTAACCCCATTTGCGACTGAATATACTCTAACCAGTCACAAATCAATGTTTGCCCTTGATAAGTAATTGGCAACGGCAAAGTTTCAATAAAAAGGCCCACCGATTGTTGAAGTCGTCCACGCTCAGGCTGACGACCCGCATGAGTGACACCAAAACAGACCGTTTTGTGCCCCTGTTGACGTTGTAACACTAACGCCCATGCTGCCTGCAAAACCGTATTTATTGACACGCTGGCACTACGCGAAAACGCTTTTAAAGCATCTGTTTCAGACTTGCTGAGACGTAAAAATTCGCTTATGTAACACCCAACTTTACCCTCAGCCTGCTCGATGATAGACAGTGTCTCTAAAGGCAATTTACTGTGTGCAAAATCTGTGAGCTGCTCAGCCCAAAAGGCTTCAACCAGCTTGAAATGGGGCTTGTCCGCACATAAGTCATAATTGACTGACGCTATTGGCTTTTTATTAAGTAGAGCGGTGAATTGCTCAAACAGCAGACTGATAGACCAACCATCCAAAATACTATGGTGATGCACGAACAGCATCGAAATCTTCTCGCCTTGTTCTATCCAATATACTCTATGTAATGGGCCTTGCTCTAAGCTAAACCCACGTATTTTATCTTCTTTAAGTAATGCCTCTATTTGTTTATCACTGCTAATATTCACCGCTTGCCATTCAACTTTTACTTGAGTATCGACGACAATTAAAGGGCTATCATTGACGCCTCTCATAAACCTTGCTCTTAGCATAGGGTGAATCTCAACTAACTGCTGCCAACATTGCTTATACAACATTTGTTCTCTAGGTTGAGCCTGCGGTAGATTAAAGCACAATTGTTCGTGATAAAAATGGCCTGTATCGTGATGCTCACTATGGAACACCATGGCTTGCTGTAGACTGTTAGCTGGCAGTATGTGCTGGGTTTGTGCTGTTTTGTTTAGCTGTAAAAATTGCGAGAGGGTGATATCGGCACGTGGGTCACACACGTTCAAAAAAAGCATGCTCTGCTCTTCCTGCAACAGCATAACCAGCGATTTCAAATTAGCCTCAAAGCGACTCGCTAACGCTTTAACACGCTTTGCGCTATCACCAAATTGTGCATGATACCAATATAGACTTAACCCTTGCTCTGTAGCTTCTATGTCTAACGTAAGTACAAAGCCTCGGTGATTTTGTTCTCCTATTTGATGTGCCAATAACAGTTTGGGGTCTAATCTAATGACTTGCTCATTATCATAAACAGAGGATTTACCTAAAAAGTTAACGCATACATGCGACTTTTCAAGCGAACTTATATCAATAGCCCGATCTACACTAGCAAGTTGCTGCGTTGCTAATATTTGTTGGTGGCTCACATGCAGGGTCTCTAACAAAGATGCCGATGTATTAATTGCAACAGAGTTAAAATGAGTAAACCAACCAACAGTGCGGCTTATATCTATGCCCTCTACCGTTCTCCCATGAGTTTCATGGGCAATAACGACTTGTTCGATTGCCGCCCATTCTCTCAAAGCTTGAGCCATAGCACTTAACAACAAAACTTGTTGCGTATTTTGCGCAAGCGTGCAACTTTCCAGCTCACGATACAAATCTACGTTCACGGTTTGCAGCATAACTTGGGTGTCACCCACCAAACACTGAGTATCCACTTTACCTTCATAAAGGGGTAAGCAAGGTGTACTCATGGAAGGTATACCTGCCATATTTGCCAAGCAGTGTTCCTGACACCACTGAGACCAAGTTAAATAATCACTTGTTGCACCGGCTAATTGCACTTGCTTACCCGCTTGCAATTGCTGATATGCGGTATTGAGGTCATCTAAAATAATTTGCCACGACACATGATCAACCACATTATGATGCATCACCCATAATAAACGTGGTTGATTATCTTCGCGTGTAAACAGCTTTGCGAGCCATGGCTGTTGGGTTAAATCTAAACTACTTTGGGATGTTTTTAGCCAGCTATCAAAGCACTCTTCATTTACCATATCACAGTCATTCAGTGATACTTGGGTCAAAGGCGGTGTAATTTGAGCATGCCATTGCTGCCCTTTTTGCTGCATCTTAAGACGTAACATGCCATGGTGGTTTATCACACTGAGCAAAGACTCACGCAACAATGTGCTATCGTAATTATTTGGGAGAATAAGAATACGAGATTGATTCACATGATGGATGTTCGGTGAGTTATAGTGTAAAGCCCATTGTATAATTGGCGTTATAACAAAATCGCCTTCATGCTGGACAAATTGCTGCTGCGTCTCGCGTGTTACAACCGTCGCCAACTGTGCAATACTTTGATGTGTTAACATCATTCTTGGCGTTATCTTTAACCCTTGCTCACGTGCTTTAAAAATGATTTGTAAACTAACAATCGAGTCTCCGCCAAGGGAAAAGAAATTATCATCAATAGAGATTTCTTCCTGCTTTAGAACCTCTTGCCAGATATCACGAAGCATTTTTATTATTGGGTTACTTGATACCTCGTGTGAAAAACAACTTAATCGGGGCTCAATAGACGCCAATGCAATACGGTCAACTTTGCCGTTATAAGTTAGAGGCATCACAGACACCTCACATAATTGTGCGGGGATCATATAGTGAGGCAATAGCGTATTGAGCTCTACACGCAGTTGTTGCTCAGAAAAATCCTCGCTACACACATAATATAATGCCAGAATTTCATTGCCTTGATTGTTTGTTTTTATTAAAGCAATCGCTTCAGTTATCACACCAACTTCTAGCGCACACGCTTCTATCTCAGGTAATTCAATACGATGTCCGGCAAGCTTAACCTGATTATCCTTGCGGCTTAAGTATACTAACTGGTCATCTTGGTTATATTTCACCAAATCACCACTTTGATAAATACGCCTAGTTGAATCAAAAGGGTGTTTTCTATACTTCTGAGCAGTCTCATTAGGCAGGTTAATATAACCATTTGCTAAACTAAACCCAGCAATATAAAGCTCACCAATGACCCCTTTAGGTACCATCTTATTATCTTCATCAAGCACCAAAAGCTCCGTCCCAGCAATAGCTTGACCGATAGGCGTAACACCACCGATGGCCACATCTTTCGGTTTAAATTGATAAACACTGCAGCCAACCGTCGCTTCTGTGGGTCCATACTCATTGAATACACTAACATCTGTATGACGCCAAGAATCCAGTGCGCCATGATGCAGTGCATCGCCTCCAATAATCAAATGAGTAACATTGCCTAAGTGCGCCATTGGAACGTGTTGGCGCAATACATCTAAATGCGCAGGAGCTATCTTCACTGCACTGTAATGGCGTGTGGCGAACAATTCACACAAGGACTCAAGAGGTTTGGATGGATCAACGATGTATAAAGGTCGCCCCGTCAGCCAGGGTAAAAACAAGCTGGTGACTGTTGCATCAAACCCGACCGAGCTATGCAAAATCATACCGCCTTCTAAGTGTTCCGGTAAGTACGTGGTCTGCGCAAAATCCAGATAGTGAGCTAAACTAGATAAGCCCACTTCTACGCCTTTGGGCCTGCCAGTCGATCCCGATGTATAAATAATATATGCAGCAGAGGCATTAGCGACATCTGGTACATTTTCGCTATGGTACAGCCATGGCACTTGACCGTGGTCAACTTCCAACGCTGGAACTTGCTCATCAAATTCAAATTCAACTGCACTTTGTTTATCCGTCAAAATGACATCCGGCGATGCATCTTCAATAATATGCATAACTCTCGCGGACGGATAAGTCGGATCGATTGGGATATAGCACCACCCAGCTTTCACCGCTGCCATGATACTCACTACCAACATTGGACTGTGCTGTTGTAAAATCAAACATCGAGGTTGCTTTCTTGGATTTGGGATCTGCTCTTGTAACCAATTGGCAATTTTATTACTCTGCTGATGGGCTTGTAAGTAAGTTAATTGCACATCGCCTTGAATAAGCGCCATTTGATTCGCATACTTGTGCTCTGCATTTTGCAATTTTTCTCTAAGCCAATTACACGAAAGAGGCTGTTCGGTAAGAAACGTTGGCGGTAGGTAAGTATGATTATCAATTGCTATATCAGCCAACACAGTATTACCACTATCTAATTGACTTAATTGCGTTAAAAATATATGCCATGCAGCTTGGATCCGTTGCATATTAATCACACTCAGGCGGCTGCT
This sequence comes from Pseudoalteromonas aurantia, assembly GCF_005886875.1. Taxonomy (GTDB): domain Bacteria; phylum Pseudomonadota; class Gammaproteobacteria; order Enterobacterales; family Alteromonadaceae; genus Pseudoalteromonas; species Pseudoalteromonas aurantia_A. The sequence goes on from NZ_PNBY01000089.1 coordinate 22,859, forward strand.
ATCATATTCCCATTTGCAATTAGCACCGTGTGCTTGTTGATCCGATTCCACAAATAAAGTCAGAGGAAATTTGGCCTGTTGGCTGTCAAATAACGTCGTTTGACACTGCACACCTGCCAAATCTTGTTCAGTTGGCATATCTTTATAAACAAACATTACCTCTGGCGTTTTGTCTCCCCCCCACTCTAATGAATCCACAACTTCATCAAATGGTATTTGACCATGACGTGTTGCATCTAAGAAATGCTTACGCGTTTGTGTAATAAAATGATTTATCGTTTGCTGACCATCTATTCGCTGTCGAAGTGCTAATGTATTTAAACGCAGGCCCACATAATCTTCTTGGGCAGAAAGACCAAGGATAGGAAGCAACAAAGTAATATCTTTTTGTGCGCCACAGTATCTATACAAGAACGCATAGAATAGTCCAAACCAACAATTGAATTCTGAGCATTGCAGTTCTTTTGACCGCTCCAGAACCCAGCTTTGAACTGCTTTACCGACGTATTGCGCTGTTGTCGATACCTCTGCTATTGCCTGTGATTTTTTTGCAATAGGTAAATTCAGCTGTGTTTGTGAATCTAGTAACTGACTTTGCCAAAAATCAATACTGTTTTTCCATGCAAGAGAAGACCTGCTTTTTTGCTGATAAAGCGCATGTTTAACAATCTGATAATCAACGTCACTATCAGTGAGGGGATTAGGTTGACCAGATTGAGTATTACATAATTGCAAGTACTTGCTGTGCCACTCAGTACGAAAACGTATAATTGCTTCTTGATCAACCATAATATGATGGCAGCCTAAAATAACGGCGTGATGTACTTTATGATCTGTGATCAAAGTAATATTTAATGGAACTCCATCATTGAGATCCCATACTTGGCGGCGAAGTGTGTGGCTAAAGTGCTCACAGTAATCTTCGAAGTGCTCAGCATTCGCTGAATAGTCGATTTGTTTTAACTGTAAGGCATTATCCACTATGCGCTGCTCAAGCCCTACACTCGATTGCCTAAACTCACATCGCAACCCCCCATGTCGGAATAATGTCAAATGAAGCGCTTTATAGAGCTCACTAGTTTGTAATTCACCTTTAAAAAGATCACAAAAAACCAAGTTATAACTAGTTGATTTTTCTTCAAGTTGTTGAAGGTAATACAAACGCTGCTGAGAGGCTGTCATAGGGTACCAAGTGTTCTCCATGACTTGAATACTCGTAACTTCAACTTGCTCTGGCGCTTCTAATTGCTGCTGTTTAATATACAGTGCCAATTCGCGCACAGTGGGATACCGAAACAATTCACTAACCCCAAGGTCAAGAGAAAAGGTTTTACTTAACACCCGCATCATCGCAACCGCAAGTAAAGAATTGCCTCCTAAATTGAAGAAGTTATCGTTTTGAGTCATACACTCAACAACCAAAAACTGCTGCCAAGTTTTCCCTATTTCAACCGCAACAACATCATCACTATCCAACTGATGTATATGCGAAGTTTGTACTTGTGGATCGGGCAATGCTTTGACATTAATTTTATTATTAGGTAATCGAGGGAAGTCTTTTATGGCCACAAAACGATCAACTTGCATGTAACTTGGCAACCGTTCAGCCAAATAACCACGAAGTATAAGCTCATCAACGTCACGTTCGCCAATACTCACATACGCAACCAACATAGAAATAGACTGTACTGACTTAACGACAACTTTCGCATCAATGACTTGATCACTTTGCCTTAAGACGGTTTCGATTTCACTCGGCTCAATACGGTAACCTCGTACTTTTACCTGCTCATCAATACGGCCTAAAAACTCTAATTGCCCCTCTTTATTTAATCTGACCAAATCTCCCGTGCGATACATTTTTGCATTACTGTTTGGCGAAAAAGGGTCTGCTACAAACTTTTCTGCGGTCAGTTCTGGACGATTCAAATAACCTTTAGCAACCCCAATGCCCCCCACATACAATTCACCGGGTAAGCCGATAGGCCTTAATTTTTGAGCACTATCTAAAATCCAAGTTTGTACATTAGGTAGCGGGCGACCAATATGGACAACACCTCCATCCCACTGCAACTCGGCATTACTCGCACTCACCGACGCTTCTGTGGGCCCATAAGAATTAACGAAACGACGCCCTTTTCCCCATAACTCTAACAGATCAACCGCACATGCTTCACCCGCAGTGATGAGGACACTCAAATCGGGATATTCTTGATAGGGCAATGCTGCCAATGATGAGGCTGGCAATGTCACATGGCTAATTCGCTGCTCTAGCAAGGTATTGGCCAAGTCTGGCCCTGGTAAAATAGCCAGTTTATCAGCCATCACCAGTACCCCTCCCGAACATAGGGTCATTACGATTTCCCAAATTGAGGTGTCAAAGCTAAATGAAGCAAATTGCAAGACGCGACTGCCAGGCTTCATATCTAAAAAATCCACCTCGCCATACGCCAAATTACATACACCAATATGAGGAACTTCAACGCCTTTAGGCTTGCCAGTCGAGCCTGATGTATAAATAACGTAAGCTACATCTTGGCCTGAATGTTCTGACACATCACTTGGATTAGTATTTACACCTTCAGTCACCAGAGAGGGCTTAGCATCGGCTTGAAAAATATCTCCCTCATCATTAAATGCCAGACACTTTACACCCATCGATTGGTACTGACTTACAACTTGTGTTTCACACAATAGAAAACGCATTTGCGTGTCTTCAATGATAAATTCTCGACGTTGCGTGGGGTAATCTGGGTCAAGAGGCACGTAGACTGCGCCAAGTTTTAATATGGCATAAAAGCCGACAACCAATTCTATTGAGCGTGAAATACTCAGGCCAACCCTTGTTTTAGGCCTAACACCCAAGTGATAAAGCTGCTTTGACCATTGCTGGGCGCGTGCCTCTAACTCACTGTAACTAATAATACATGATTGGTAGGTCACAGCTGCCAAAGTTGGAGTTAATCTAGCTTGGGCCTCGATCATTCCATCAATAGTATGAATTTTTGGCATATCTCCAGCAACCCTAGCCAGATCATGAAGTTGCTGATGCTCTTCCTCATTTAACATGCTCAGCTGCGATAATAATACTGTGGGCCGAACAATAATATGCTCTAAGAGCTGGCTAAAATGCGTAACCAATTGCTGCGCTTGATAATCATCAAAGGCAATATGACCATACTCAAACAAACCTTGAAATTGACCTTCGTGTAACCACATATCGACACTTAAGCTATATCGTGCAATTTGACTATCTATGCGTTTTAAGCCGTCGTGAGTATAAGTAACAGGAACATTACTTTCATGATACGCAAACAGGCTTTGAAAAACTGGATGGTAGCCAAGAGTCCCTTGTAAATTTAAGTCGCTTACCATACTAGAAAAAGGATATTTTCCATGATGAATAGCGACTTGAATATCTTGCGCTACGTTTCTAAGCAACTCTACGAATGACTGCTGCTCATCAAATTCAGTTACGATCGGCAATAAATTTACATTAAAGCTTTCCTGAAGATCGGATGAAAGCTTAAAAGGGAGTCCCGTTACAATCTGTGATTGACAAGAATACTTAAATAAAAAGGTTTGAAATGCAGTAAATAGCAGACTATTTACAGAGATTTGTTGCTGTTGTGCCAACACAAGTAACGATTTAGTAAGCTCTGGAGATAATGAGAATTCAAGTAATCCACCAGAAAATGATGAACAATTATACTGCATACCTGTCAGATCTAACTCTGTTGATACACATTGTAAACGCTGTTGCCAATAGGATTGAGCCACTGAGTGACTTGCTAGTAAATGAGTATTATTTGCTCTAGTTGGCGCGTCTACCCATGAGGTTCCATGGTATGATGCGAGTAAGTTTTCTACGATTAATAAAAACCTATCTGCATCCATTAACAAATGGTGAGCACATACTGCCAGCTGCCAGTGCGACATACTTTTTACAACCATTACCTTTAATAATGGTCCCTCGCACAAATCAAATACTTCTCTAGCCCATATTTGCAAGGTAGTTTCAGCATCTGCAACGTCCTCAACATCCATTATTTCTATAATAGGTATAGACCCTTTCCGCCAACGCTGAGCATTTAAGTCAATCGCTCTATCAAGCTCGTACAACTCAGACACATCATGTAATGCACCAGTGAGCTTTTGTACATCTACGGCCCCCTCAAATACAATCGCATAGGGCATATTGTAAAGTGGCTGTTGCGGATACAATTGCTGTGTAAATACTAAACCTTGTTGTGCCAGTGTTAATGCCAATACATCTTGCGCCTTGCTTTGCGAGATATTAACGTCAACATGCTTATACTGTTCGCACAAGTTCAATAGATGAGCTGCGACTGGTTTAGTAGCAAACTCAAAGTAAGGAACAGCAACTCCGGTAAGCGTTTTCAATTGCGCCAATACTGAAACCAACTGTAAAGATGATCCGCCTAAGGCAAACGCAGAGGTGGAGGCTGAAAATGTACTTTGCTCAAAAGTAGACTGCCATATATCTTCAATAATTCGCGCAATATGGTTATCTGCTGGCCACAATTGAGTATCATCATTCGAATCCAAAGCGCGTAGTAAAACAACGTCAGTGCATGATACTTCTCCCTTAGCCAACTGAAGTAGCCTCATTCGATCTACTTTACCATTGGGTAAAAGCATAAAATCAGTATGTAAAAAAACTTTGGAGGGGATCATGTACGGTGGCAATTGCTCAATGAACTGTTCATTCACAGTCTCGATATCCAGGGTCGCTTTTGCCACTAGGTGTGCACAAATATAATGATTACCTTGATCGGATTGATGATAGGTAACAATTGCTTTATCAACACCGAGTAATCGCTCACAAACCAACTCAATTTCAGTCAACTCTATACGTTGACCGTTGATCTTAATCTGTTTATCTAAACGCCCAAGTATTACTAAATCCCCCTTATGATTAATCGTTCCGTGATCTCCTGTAGCATACTTACTATAACCATCTGGCGAGAGTGGAAAAGCCAATGCTTGAAGGCTTTCTGCGTCCCAATAACCTGCTGAGCTATGTTTAGTTTCTATAAACACCTCGCCGCTATTGGAAAGTGCATCATCATGTTTAAGCATAAAACGACTATCAGTGATCGGCTGACCAACAGGTACAGTTGCACCCATCGCTTGTAGTTCACTCAATATGAGGTTGGGGACGCAATAGCAAAACCGAGCCAAAGTTGTTTCGGTCGGCCCATAAAAGTTGTACAGCGTCAATGATGTAGGTGCCAAAGAATAAATATCCGTCACTAATTCTGGTCGTAATTTCTCACCAGCTAACATCAGCGCACGTACCCGCTTCAACCCGTTTTTAATATCCAGCTTTGGTTGCTGTAGCCACAACTCTACAATCGAAGGGACTTGGTGCACCAAGGTAATACCTGATCGAGCCAAAAACTGTAACGTTTGCTCAGGACTCAACAAAATCTCTGGATCAATAGGTATGACAAGTGTGGCACCATTGCATAATGGTAATAGCGTATCTCGAAGCACGGGATCAAAACCCACCGATGTAAGCATACTGCTCTTATCTCGCTCAGTGATTTTCACAAAATCGGTTTGCCAACGAATAAAATGTGCTAAAGAATCTGTGCGACCTAAAATGCCTTTAGGTGTTCCGGTCGAACCCGATGTAAAATATAAATATCCAGCTTGCTCACTGTCACTGTCACTGTCATCTTCATTACAGCCCGCAGAGTGGTCAAGAATACTTTCATCAATGACTAAAACTAACTCAGCGTCTACTAAATTAATAGGGGGATTATCACTACATATAACAACGTGAGGTTGAGCCTGACTCAAAATTAATTGAGTGCGCTTTACTGGCCAATTTGGATCAATGGGAATGAAAATATGCCCTGCTTTTTGCGTCATGAGCAAACTAGTTACCCACAATGGTGATTTGTCTATATAAACAGCAACTCGTTGTGGCTGGTCTATACCTAACTCAATTTGAGTTAGTCTTAACTTATTTTTGACCAAACTCTGCAAACGTTTGACAGCGAGATCGAGCTGTTGGTAAGCATATGTCAAAGAACCGTATTCTATTGCTACATTTGAGCTGTATTGCTTGGCTATTAAAGAAAAATCATGCCACACGTTCATTGTTCAAATTCCCTAAACTATTATAAATACGAACAGCGCAATTGCTTGGTTTCCGTCAAACGCATATAACTTACAGAAGCTTCTCTGCGCGACCCCTAATAAATAAAAGTGCCTCAAAATCGTTCACAGCACGATTAAAATCATTCTTGCATCAACCTATATACCTCAAACAACAACGTGCTTATAAGTTCCCGTCATCGTGTTTGACAAATGTTTAAAATTGTTAAAATCTATTAAAAAACAACTTAACACAAAATAACATTTAAAAAACAAAAACTTAACACCAATTTATTGCACTATTAATAATAAAATACCTATAAATGGCTGTTTCTAATAAATATGAAAATATTCACAAAAACATCGTAAATAAATGATAAATAACATGTTTACCGTTATTGGGTATACATATGATATACGCAGCTGTATAAAGAAACTACAGCTCCTTACAATCACTTACTGAATTGTATTTTCGCACTCAGTATCGTAACCCCTGTAAATACAACAGGCACTCATTAGCAAAATGTCAATGACAAAGAATGAGACTTTTGAGCAATTGGTCCACCGTATTACAAAGCAACTGCACAGCGACTTTTCAGTGGTAAAGGACGTTTTTACTGTGAATAAACAGCTCTAATGATTAATCGCAACCGTGCTAGTCAAGAGTTATCTCTGTGAAAAAATTTGGATTAAAAGGAAAGCCAAAATGAAAAAGCATTTATATACACTTACACTTACTTCGGCACTTTTGTTAGGTGCAGCAGACAAAGCTCAAGCAGCAGGCAACTTTGGGGTTGGATTGGGCTTATTCAATGGGTCTACCGAATACAAAGACATAGATACGGAAGTTTATGTACTTCCTGTTTTAATGTACGAAGGCGAGAACTTTAGCATCTCCCCAACGCGTGCCGAGTATCACGTTCAATTTAATAGCAACATGTGGGCAAGTGCAATTGGCGCACTTAGACTGCAAGGATATCAAGCAGAAGACAATACAACATTCAAAGGTATGGATGACAGAGATATAGGTGTCGACCTTGGCGCAAGTGTAAACTATTATTCACAAGAAATAGGCTTTGTTTCAGTCGAATGGCTGACAGATATTAGTGATCAATCTGAAGGTAATGAATTTTCAGCAATTTGGGCATTCCCAATTGAAGGACAAGCGTTAACAATCACACCGAGTGTATTCTGGCGCTGGCAAAGTGAAGATCTAATAACGTACTATTATGGCGTGAAACAAAAAGAAGCCACGGCAACTCGGGCAGCTTACACAGCAGAATCAGCCTCAACCTTTGGTGGTGCGCTTTCATTCGATTACAAACTCACTGATAGCGTTATTTTATTCAGTGAAATCAGCGCCTACTCACTAGATGATGAAGTGAAAAACAGCCCACTTGTCGATAACGATAAAGACTTTGGTTATGGCGCATCAGTAGGGTTTATTTACCGTTTTTAATAAGTCTGTTAATTGACATTTTTTGGGAGAGGGTTCTAATAGATACTTTCTCTCCCTATACATATTGGTGCTGTATTTCATTATCTACATTAAAGACTACATTTTCACATACCCCCTCCTCTTCAGAAACTACTTATATTACGTAAAACTACCCATATTTGAGTTTGGTATCCCTAACTAATAAGCCTTTATTTGATTGCAAAAGCGTTTACAAAGGCTTACTGAACTTACCACTCCTTAATCGTATTATGCTCGATAAACATTGAATCTATCTCAAACAAGGAATGACCCATGTTGATTCGTGCAACTTTACTTTGCGCTATGCTTGCTCCCTTCACTGTAACTAGTAACCCTCAGGTAGAACCTGAAGGAGTACTCGAAGTAATGATAAACTCAGCCAAAAACGACGATGGTGAAATACAAGTCACATTGATGAATAACGAAGCACAATTTAATTCAAAAGAAACCCCAGTGGCGATATGTCGAAAAATTATTACCGAAAAAAAATCAGTGTGTAAGTTCGAAAAACTCACACATGGTGATTATGCAATTTTTGCCTATCATGATGAAAACAAGAATAAAACTCTCGACGAAAACTTCTTGGGCGCGCCAAAAGAAAAGCTAGCGGTCAGTGGGGTAGATTTAGCACAAAATCAATCTCCAACTTTTACACAAAGTAAGTTCACATTTAGGAGCCAATTGGCACAAATCTTTATTAATTTACAGTAGTATCGTTTTTGGAGCTTGCTATGAAACGAATATTTTCAAGTTTAAGAGTAAGACAAGCAATTGCTACAACAATTGCATTGTTTTTATTACTGGTAGTGTTAGACGAGCTAGAAAAAGCGGAGCAAGCTAACATCCCAGCACCAACAAAAAGCGTTGGACCTAACCTACACGTCGCGTCTATTGTTGATATGAAACCGGTTGCTCAGCTACCAAAATCAATGCGTTTAGGGTATGTTGAGCCACTAAAAATGACCGAATTAATGAGTGATGTATCTGGACGCATTATTTCAGTAACGAGCTCATTTCGACGCGGCCAGCTACTAGAGCAACACAGTCCATTGCTACATATAGACCCTCTTCCCTACCAAGTAGCACTGGCCAACGCACAATCACAATTACTAGAAGCAAAAACCAATCTCAAAAATGCACAAACTCAGTATGATGCCAAAAGCTTAGTGGTTCAATCTGCACAAAGTCAGTTAAAACTTGCAAAATTACAGATACAACAAGCCGAAGTCGACTTAAAACGCACAACCATTTTACTGCCGTTTGATGGTGAACTCGTGGAAATAAAAGCCAATTTAGGGGAATATGTCGCAGCTGGAAGCAGTATTGCATCTGCTTTACCCAAGGCTGAAAGAGAAATAAGAGTCCCCATTAATATTGCTGATTTTGACAAGCTAGAAACGCCTTTACTTAACAAAAAGATAGACGTATTCAGCTTAAATAAGCAAACATCCTGGCAAGGCACTGTATCTGGTGTGAGTCACTTTAGCGAAAACCAGCAACGTACTTTATATGTTGTTATTGATAGTCAACACAATAGTCTGCCTATGTTTGGTGAAAACGTTTATGTGCAACTTCCTCATACCCGTTGGAAACAAACTTATGCATTGCCCGAGTCTGCGTTGACTGAAAAGTATGAAATTTGGTTAGTGGATGATGACAATAGAACACACCGTCATAAATTAGAAGAGTTTACACTGAACAATGGCATGGTGTATTTCCCAATGCCAAATAATGAACTCATGCGTGCTGTTCAGTTTCCTCGAGGCTACCTGAGCCAAGGTATGGAATTAGCAGTAAAATTACCTACGCCTACGAAGGAGGCGTTATGATCCAATGGTTTATTCGTCACCCAATAGCCTCTAATTTGTTAATGATGTTTTTGCTACTTGGTGGGCTATTAAGTGCCAGCAATATGCGAAAAGAAATCATCCCTAAGCTGCCCTCTAATACGTTAGTGATCTCTACTTATTATGAAGGCAAGACCGCCGATCAAGTTGACCGTGAAATTGGCCAAAAAGTCGATAGAGCTTTAGAGGGGATCAGTGGTATTAAATCCATTAATAGTGTTGCTGGGCAAAACAGTTTAACCGTGACGATAGTTAAACAACTCGATTATGACATGAACCGTTTAATGGCTGATGTAAAATCCAGTGTTGACAGTATCTATGATTGGCCCGTGCTAGCCGAGCGCCCTCAAATAATTCAAGAAGCTTTAGTCTTTGATGCATTACTCGTGCAGCTCTATGGCGATACAGATTCTGATAGCCTAATAAAAGCAGGGGAAAGCGTAAAGCAAAAATTATTAAGCTACCCTGCAATACAAAAAATTGAAGAATACGGTGCGCATTCATACGCCGTGTATATTCAAATTGACCCGTACCGAATGCGCCAATATGGACTCAGTTTTGACGATATCTCATTAGCAATCAGACAACAATCTGTGCGGGCTAAAAGTGGTATATTAAAAACCTCTAACGGGAAATATCTGCTCTATTCAGATCATGTTGCTGAAACAGAAAAAATGCTCTCAAGCATAGTAGTTAAAGTAACAGAGCAAGGTCATGTGATTTACCTTTCTGATATTGCTGATATCAAAGACGATATCACTGAACATGACTCCAACGTAACCTTTAACAATAAGCCCACGATGGGGTTTGCAGTAAAGATGTCGGCAACCAGCGATGTTTTGGAAATCTCAAAGCAAACCGAACAAGCCGTTGAAGAAATCAATGCGACTTTACCTAGCAACTTAAAGATCACTGTCTGGTTTAACGCTGCTAACTATGTACAAGAACGCTTAGATCTACTGGAAGACAATGCCATACAAGGTTTCATTCTGGTTTTTATCATTCTGACCTTATTCTTAAATATGCGCTTAGCTTTTTGGGTTGCTATGGGGCTACCCGTAGCCATTGCAGGTACATTCATCGTACTTGGCGAACTGGGCTTTCAATACACTATTAATGAAATTACAACCTTTGGCTTTATTCTTGTCTTAGGTATTTTAGTGGACGATGCGGTCGTTGTTGGTGAAAGTATATACAGTTATAAAGAAAAACATGGTATTTCTTTGGAGTCGACCATTAAGGGGACTGAACGTGTTGCATTACCTACTATTTTCGGTGTATTGACCACTGTAGCAGCGCTGCTCCCAATGACACGCTTCCCGTCAGAAACAGGTCGTTTATTTGCCGGGTTTGCCTGGGTCGTTATCGTTGCCTTACTATTTTCATTAATTGAATCTAAGTTTATATTACCCGCACACTTGCGCTCACTAAAATTCGACAAAGACCCTAAATCTTTTACCCGTAAATTAACCATATATCCTCGCAAGTTATTAGATCTACTGGCATACAGAGTTTATCGTCCAATATTGAATACGTGTTTAAAATACCGCTATGTTTGTCTAATTACTTTTTTCACCTTGGTATTAGGCATTTTAGGCAGTTTGCAAAATGGTACAATCCGTAGCGTTATGTTTCCTGATGTTCCCAGTGATTTAATTATCTTAGAACTCAATCTAGAACAAAATGTCCCTCTATCATTACTACAAAAAGCCGAAACACAGGTCAAGTCAGTTAGAGCACAAATTAACGAGCAATATCGTAAACAACATCAAATTAATGGGAATGTGATAGAAAAAGCGATGACGGTCACCTTTGAGCAAGGCAATATAGTGGTGTTCGCAGAGCCAATTAGTCGCGACATGCGACCAAATGTCAACCTAAAGCAAGTAGCAAACACATGGCGTAAAGCGCTACTAGACATTGAAGCTATTCAGAGTGTAGAGGTTACTGTTTCCTTGGATGGTACCAGTGCCGGTACTTACATTCGACTAAACCACCCAGATATCGACACGCTAAATGAAATTAGTAAATCAGCAAAGCAATGGTTACTCAAACAAGAAGGGGTTAACAACGTCTTTGAAGAGAACTTATCAACGATGCCTCAACTCAGTTTTACGCTCAAACCTGAAGCGCAACTGTTTGGCATTACGCACCGCATGCTCTCAGAGCAACTTTCAACTGCATATGGTGGTTTAGAACTGGATCGATTCTACCGCGACGAACACCGCGTAAAAATGTATTTGACCTTACACCAACAATTACGCGATTCTCGCTCAGATCTTAATTCATTGTATATATACAATGACAAGGGTCAACCGATCCCACTGTCAGCCATCGCAGATGTAGAAACAAAAACGGTTAATAACACCCTCACACGCTTTAATGGTGAACTTACACGTTCATTGAAAATTGATGTGGATAAGGCCGTCATCTCTCCAGAATTGTTATATACAAAACTAGAGGAAATCTATGCGAGTCAGATTCAATCCAAATACCCGAATGCAGGGATCAATCGTGCCGGAGAGCTTGAGCAAAGTGTCGAGTCTACAAAAGGTTTAGGCGTTGCATTTACCGTAGCTATTGCCCTGATTTATGTACTGTTAGCTATTCCATTAAAACGCTATGATCAACCTTTACTGATTGTATTTTCAGTACCTTTTGGTTTAGTTGGAGCGGTACTAGGGCATGTTTGGCTAGGTCTCGCCGTTAGCTTATACTCTTGGCTCGGTATGCTCACATTGTCTGGCGTAGTCGTCAATGATAGCTTATTAATCGTCAATCGCTACAATCAGCTATGCCATGAATTAGACAATAAAATCGATGCAGTTCGACAAGCTTGTCAGGATCGTTTTAGGGCTATTTTCCTAACTACGATTACCACCTTTATGGGCTTATTGCCGCTCCTCAATGAAACCTCCGAGCAAGCGCAATACTTAATCCCAGCGGCAGTGTCACTGGCATATGGATTATTATTTGCCACTGTTATTTGTTTGGTACTGATCCCAACGTTATTGATTATTTCATCTGACATTAAGGCTTATGTGACGATGAGAGAGTTCTCTATGGCCAAGGCACATGAAACTAAAAGGACAGTCGGCAAGACCGTGCATACCATCAAGTTAACGGAATAAGCTTTACGGTTACTATCGATAAGAGAAAATCGCACATTTTAGGATGTGCGATTTTTGTGCTTGATAGGCTAAGCAAATATGATTGCCATTACGGCAACTTATTAACTACTTAACCTCAGATTTGAATAAGGGTTTTGGAATAGAAAATGTTTTGAAAACAAACTTACGTACAATCCAATGATAATATTTTGTGCAATATCAAGGCGCTTTTATGCAGTAATAACGGGCTATTACAAATGAAAGCAACGCCAAGAGTGTGTAAAATGGCTTTATTGGAAAAATTCGCTTATCCAGAGCTGAGGTTACTTAGTAAAAAGCCAGTTGGATCTGAACAGGTCGTTAGCCTTTCTATTTGATGTGAACCTGCATCAAACTCAGCATTCGGGGTGCCTACCAATAAATCTGCTTGGTGTGTCTGTTTGTCATAACGGTTACGACAAAGCCGTTATTGATATAGAGTAATGCAGCAGCGTCAGTTACTGACTGGATATTTATAAAAAGGCAGTGTATAACTGCCAATCCTCTAGGTCAGTCGTGATGTTTTGCGATGGATGTATATAAGAACAAAGGCTACCGTGAAAATACTGATCACCGGATCTGCTGGGCGTGTTGGCAGAGCCATTTATATCAAATTAATGCAACACCATGATGTGATTGGGGTTGATACTATTCCATGCTCTACGGTCAATATTGTTGCAGATATTCGAGATACACCCAAAATAATACACGCCCTGAAAGGCGTTGATGCCATTATTCATAGCGCCGCTTTGCACGCACCGCACGTTGGACTAGCGACGGAACAAGACTTTATTCAAACCAATATAAATGCCACAGAGCAACTTGTATTAGAAGGTATAAAGCAAAATATTAAACATTTTGTGTTTACCAGCACGACAGCACTGTATGGCTTGGCCTCGACCCCTCAAGGGCAGGCTGGTTGGGTTAATGAACACACTAAGCCACAACCAAAAACGATTTACCATACTTCAAAAATTGAAGCTGAAAATAAGCTCAAGCGTATTTCTCAGTTATTTAATCTACCCATTACCGTTTTGCGTATGTCCAGATGCTTTCCCGAACCTGCTAACTTCATGAGTGTTTTTCGCTTAACACGCGGCATTGATGTGCGTGATGTGGCACACGCACACGCATGTGCCATCTCAGCTCGGTTAACAGGTTTTAGAACCTATATTATTTCTGGCCATACACCTTTTGATCGAGATGACTGCATTGCGCTTTTTCATAATGCGGGTGATATGCTCCAAAAAAAGGCACCTGATCTAGCAAAGGCATTTGCACAACGGCATTGGCCTTTGCCTAACACACTAGACCGTGTCTATGACTCAGCTTTAGCGCAGAAGGATTTACAATGGCAGCCAAAATATGGTTATCAAAGTGTAATAGATATGCTCGACAGCGAGCTGCCCGAAGTATTGCCGCCAGTCCATTTTACCAATACGATACAGCGCATCTAATAATAAGAAAAAACAATCATTAACGCACTATCAACGATGCCTTATACCGCGCAATGCCATTGCAGCAATATTACGGCAACATTTGATGCACCAGTGAACGCTCTTACATCATGTAATTTTTCAATTTCCATAAACTAGGAACACTGTGGGGCTTCACCCAGCCGAGTAATATTACCGTCAAAGCCGTCGCTGAAAATACAACTTCGTATTCCCACGGTGATAAATATATTGAGTTTCACCATTGCCCTCTGTGCGGCTGCACAACTCACTACACACCAACAAAAACAGGGAACCCACAAAGAATGGCGGTAAACTTTAAAATGGTGTCAAAGAAGCTAATCAACGACGTCAAAATACGCCATTTCGATGGAGCCGATACATGGACGTTTATTGAAAATTAACCTGCTCACGCAAAACATTGCTCTTGCTTATCAAGCAAGAGCATACTGTCAGAACACTGGAAATCGCAAGGTAACTCAGTTAATGTACCTAAAAAAACTAAAGGATGCATTGTTGGTATGATAGACATTCTAGCGCATTATCACACTTCCATTTTCATGGTCGGCATACTCGCGGGGCTATTTCTGCTGCAACTTATTATTGCTGATATTGCTTTGTTTTTACACAAGCACCAAGCAGGGCATCCCGTAGAGCCTGATCATACTCGCTTTGTGTTTCGAGCAGTCAGAGCACATGCAAATACCAATGAGAGTATTAGTATTTATATTTTGCTGCTTCTTTTTGCCGTTTTTTCACAAGCTAATGCTGATTGGTTGGCTCTTTTCTCAGGGGTATACTGTTTCGCTAGAATAACGCATATGTGTTTTTACTATTGTAATGTGCACCTTGCACGCAGTATTTCGTTTGCACTGTCACTGGTTGGTTTATCGGGTATGCTAGTTACTGGATTAATAAGCTGGATTTAACCTAAAACTTTAAAAATAAAGGCACCGACGATGCAATTTAACCTATCTCGACCCTACATTCTTATTTCCCTACTCATACTGATTAGCTGTGCACTCTTTACCCTTTATTTTAAGTATCAACAAGCATATACCTCACCCTATATTGATATTACGCTCGACTCAAAAGTATTGAGCGAAAGCCGTAAAATCTTCATACGCTTACCTAACAATTATGATGATACAAAAAGCTACCCGCTTATCATAAAATCTGATGGTAACTTTAACCTTACCCGCTGGGATAACGTTATTACCGACTTGTCCAATAGACAAAAAATGCAAGATTCAATATTGGTTTCAATTCCCAACCAGTTTTGGCAAAACACGCGTAATAGGGACTTAGTACCGCCTTTTGCGCGTCAAGACGTCAGCATTGAAGCTCGGCCAGTAACTGATAATGACCCTGCTATTTTTGGTCAAGCCAACCTGTTTTTATCATTTATTGAAACTGAGCTACTGCCGTATTTAGAAAGTAATTATGCAGTCAATAACAACAGGGTATTAAGTGGCTTTTCCGCAGGTGGGAGCTTTGTACTTTATACCATGATCACCAAACCGGAGTTATTTTCAGGCTACTTTGCTTTCAGTCCAGCCGCTTGGTATGACGACTCAGTCGTAGTTAAAGAGTTTACTCAACATATAGCCAATATTCATGGCAGTCCAAAGTACCTTTTTTTGAGTTTAGGTGGTCTTGAAAACGAGATTATCACAGGGTCATTCAAAGGACTGCTTTTAGCATTAGAGCAACGTGCACCGAATAATATTACTTGGGAATATAGCTACAGTGCTGGTGTTGGCCATTCAGAAAATCCCTATATTTCAGTTCCACCGGCATTAGAAGGGTATTATAAAACGATGCTCAACTTTTAACATAGAATTGCTCAGTAAATAGACTAAAATAGGTAATTCATTTAAAGTCATCACCTATTTAACTTCGAGATAAAGCTATACTACCTTAGCTCGCGTTACAATTGCCTTGTTGGCACTGATGATACAAGTAATTGTATAAAGGCACACTGCTACCACAGGCTGATCCACCATTTTGTGCAGCACATATTTGACTACGTTTTTGTGCAGCCCACTGTGCACAATTAGAACTACACGCCGCCGCGATAGCTGAGGTAGCACTAACAGATAACAGTAACATCGCAACTGCCATTAATGGTTTTTTAGTCATCATTTTCATTGTTATTCCTTTCATGTTGTTTATTTACCTAGTTAAACCATAAGTAAACTGTTCAAAAATAGAACTGCAATAACCTAACATTTCTATTTTGTAAAAAATATTGAAAACAATTAATGCACAAGAAAACATGTAAAAATTCATAAAACGTCAGAAATCACAAAAACCTATATTTATGGAAAAAATTTTAAGATAATAAAATTAATTAAACCATCCCCCTATAAAGTTAAGTGAAAAGTAAACTAATATTAAAAATAGAGAGAAAATAGAAAACATGTACATGTATAAGTTATTATCCATATTTATGTTTATAATTACTGCACATCATGTGTCAGCACAGCCAAAAAATCTTTACGATAAAGAGCGAGCTCGCACCATTCCCATTTCTATTTCTGAGCCAGCGAACACATCAGTACAATGCACCAATCAAAGTCAGTGTTCAGTTGCGTTTATTAGCGCTGGATACGGAGTACCTCACAATGACTATACCTTTATAAGCGAGCTATTAAATAACAGAGGGTATTTAAGCATTGCTATACGTCATGAATTAAAAACCGATCCACCCCTTTCCATCACTGGCAACTTATATCAAACTCGCTTAGAGAATTGGCAACGTGGGGTTAAAACATTAAAGTTTGTTAAAAAAACCCTCGAGAAACAATTAACCAGTTATGACTTTAATAATTTATTACTCGTTGGGCACTCTAATGGGGGAGATATCTCTGCGTTATTGGCAAATGAATCACCAAGCTATGTTAAAGAACTCATTACACTCGATCACCGAAGAGTCCCACTTCCCAGATCAAAAGCCATCAAGGTGCTCTCTATTCGCGCCAGTGATTTTTCAGCCGATCCTGGGGTACTACCCTCTAACATTGAGCAAAAGCAATACCCAAGCTGTGTAATAAAAATTGATGAGGCTCAGCATAATGACATGTCTGACTCAGGTCCCTTGTGGCTTAAAAACAGAATATCTCACATTATGACTAACTACATAAAAAGCCATAAATGCGACACAGTGAATCACTAATCGTCGTATAAATGAAAAAACTCAGAGAGATTAAAGGCACCGTACGTTTTGCACGCTGCCTTATGTGATTAAATTGAAGATAAGCTAAGGGTTACCAACACCTCAGTTTAATAAGGTCAAACGACTGACATTGCGCACGCCAGCATGGCTCATATAGTTATTTTTGATCCCTTCAACACGTAATCGTTTACCGATCACATTAGAATTCAATTGTGGGCTATACCTGTTACGTTGCGACGACTCCAATTTAATATACACCGTATCCTGTGTGTTATTATCATCACGTAGCTCTAACGCATATTTACCATTTACAGCACGGGTGATCACCCCAACCACTGTTACCGGCTCACCATTACTCATAGCAAGTACTTCAGCTACTGAAGAGTCTGAGCCAGGGGCTGGCTCATTGGTACTGCCACCCGATACGCTCAATTGTGACACTTGGCGAACACCAGGCTGACTCATATAGCTGTCACGTACGCCTTTAACAGTTAAAGTCGCATTCAGTAACTCTGGGTTCAACTGTGGGCTAAAGTCGTTACGCTGGTTGCTTTCAAGTTTAATATTAATGGTAAAATTCGCATTGTTACTGTCTTCGAGTACCAAGGCATAGATACCATTTAACGCAGACTTAATACGCCCAGTTACTTCAATCACCTCTCCCGTCGATGACGCCAATGCTTGCTCAACAGATAACGCCGTCGGTGCAATTTTAATATCGCTGACATAACGAATACCTGCGTCACCCATATAGCGATTACGCATCCCGGTTACAATAATATTCTGGTTTAAAATCGCAGGGTTTAACTGAGGATTAAAATCAGCACGTTGCGCGCTTTCTAGTTTTACAAATATATGGCTTGCTTGCGCCGTTAAATCATTTAACTGCAGACCATAAATGCCATTAACTGCGGCTGTGACTTTACCTATAACAACAACTGGTTGCCCTTGTGCTGTAGCGAGCGCATCAGTTACCGAAATTGTGCCGCCAGGTGTTGGCGTTGGATCAGGGTCTGGATCTGGGTTCGTGTTGGTATCACCAAAAGGCGCATTAAATGAATTATTTTTGTATGTATCTGTATCCCAGGGATTAAAACCGCTTGCAGGCGTCCCCCATGGCTGACCATTATTCGGATCACTCATTTCTTGCGCAGCCATAGGGCTCGGCGTTACAAAACCGCTGTTATGGCCGTTTTGGTTATCAAAATACTGGTAACTCTCCGGCGTGGCTAGCCAGTCAATAATATTCACCGCAAGTGTTGCCGCATTGCCTGCATCAGTCCAGCCTGGGTAAGTACGCTTAGTACTGCCTGAGTCTTGGCGACGGTACTTAGGACTGGCATCTTCAATCGGTGATGAATCGCCAATAAAGGCGGCTTTACCAGCACCCGATTTAGCGATTGCTACATAAGGACCTTCCGCTTTACCACCAAAATACAGCCCTTGATCTTTAGCGTGTTTCCATTTAACTGGGTTATCTGACTCTGAAAAATACACCAAGCCCTTGGCTTTTTGTGCATCAACAACCGCCAGCGTCGCGCCGGCCGCCATCAATATAGGTTGTACGCCTTGTGTAATACCCTCTGTCTGTGCACTTGGCTCTACACCACTTACCCCTTGCTTATAATCAACGCCGTTAAAACGAAAACGAATCCCAAAATTCTCAACTAACCACCCCGCATTAGCTGACTTTGGGTTACGCCAATCGCCATATTCTCCGCCTAAGTTATATTTACTTAAGTCAGAGCGGTTATAACCGTTAAATACTTCAGTGGCATCCCACGTATTCAGGTTGCGGTCTGCATCATAATGATCAGCGACAAAAAATATACCTTTACCTGCGGCGATATATTGCTCTAGCGCTGCTTGTTCTGACATTGTAAAAGGACGATTGGTCTCCGCTAACACGAATACATCAGAACCTTTGATCGCGTCATAAGTAATAATGGCTTCGTTTTGCGCACCATTGCCAGTACGGTCGTCATAAAAGCGGATCGCGCCATCATTATTTAAATCGATACCTCGGTATTCTTTTACCGTATACCCTTGTTGTACTAACGCATCGGCAAAGTCAGAAAATGCCCCATCAATAACCCAGTCTGCATTGCCCTCTACGCCACCATGCGACACATCAAAATAGACTGTTTTACCATTATTATTACTCGCTGATGGCGTTTTAACTGGCACGACATTATTCCAGTCGTAGGCGGCGGCCGACACGCTATTTACCTGTGCAAATAAGCCTGCGCCAAACACCATTGCCAGCGTTGTTTTATTTATACTGATCATAATTCAATTCCCGTTGAGTGTATGTGTAATGAAAATGCTCACGCTCGTTATATAAGCAACGTACGTGAACGAAAGAGCAGGCATTGCGCTTGCTCTTAAGTAAATTGGCTAGTTAGGTTGAGTTAAGTCCAAGCGATACAAAGCAAAGCCGTCAGGATTGGTTTTGTTTAACGCTTGAATATGACCAAATTGCTGACTGTACGTTTTAGCATCGTCGCTATTAGAGCTAATAAACTGAATGTCAGCATGGCTATTTGGCGCAAATCCCCAGTTCATATCTGCTGACGGATCAAGTCCTTTACCGGCATTTTGTTCACTTTGATAAGCAATATAATCGGCTACTACTTGACGGTTTTCATTGGGTGAATCAATAACAATTTTATCTGCCCCAATGTTTGGGAAGTTACCACCACCAGACGCACGGTAATTATTGGTTGCCACTAAAAACTGCTGCGCTGCGGTCACATCTTTACCCTGATATTGTAATGACACAATGCGTTCACCATCAGACACTTTGACACCTTTACTGTCATAACGCGCTGGTTGCGCAACATCAATCTGGTAGGTAACACCGTCAATCACATCAAAGTTATATGACGGAAAAGCAGAGTTTATCAATGACTGAGTCTGGGCATTTTGGCTATCAACTTGGTTAAACTGCCCCGCAGACATCTCAAGCCATTCCTTGACTTCGGCGCCATTAAGCTTGAGGACTTTCAGTACATTCGGGTAAATATATAAATCAGCCACGTTACGATACGCGATGTCACCTTGTGCAATCGAGGTGTAATCATCTGCTCCGCCTCGACCCGCTCTAAATGGTGCGCCTGCAGACAATATTGGTAAATCTGCAAGCTCAGTGCCCTGTACAATTTTTTGGGTATACCAAGTTTGTGCATCCGTCACGATTTGTATCGACGGATCGTCATTAACTAGGGCAAAAAAGCTATTCACTGAACCGGTTACTTTTGCAAAAGGCTCATTGACCCATGTGCGTGTTTGCGTGTGCTCATGAGTGACCGCGGCTTCGACTTCTGGGTCATTGTCAACCAAGGCAATCGTTTGGCGATTATCACCTGTCTCATAAATTGCCTGAAGTGAAGATTGAGAGTCTGTAACTTGCCATTGACCCGCGTTGTACTGCAAGGTCAGATCAATTACTCCTAAATGATTACCCCAAAACCCAGGCATCACCGCAGCTACCCCATTGACCGTGCCTTTTTCTATATCAATGCCTTTATCTGCCATACCTTCATAACGGCTGCCGGGAAAGTTCGCATGCGCATGACCAAACAAAATGGCATCAATACCAGTCACTTTAGACAAGTGATAGCTGGCATTTTCTTCCATTTTTTTATGCTCAGCCACCTCAAGCCCTGAGTGCGGAATGGCAATTACAATATCAGCGCCTTTATGCTTCATTTCGGGCACATATTTTTTTGCCATTGCCACAATATCTTTTGCAATCACTTTGCCTTGTAAATTCGCTTTGTCCCACTGCATGATCTGTGGCGGCACAAAACCAATAAAACCAACTTTGACTGTGTGACTATTGCCTTGAGTGTCTGTAAATGTTTTGTCTTGAATAAGGTAGGGTGAGAATAAAGGCACGTCATTCGTTTCATCATCATCACCATCGTCTACAAATACGTTAGCCGAGATATAAGGGAAATTCGCGTCATCAATCGCCTCTTTTAAAAACTCAATGCCAAAATTAAATTCATGATTACCAATATTTGCTACATCATAATCCAAGGTATTCATGGCTTTATAAACAGGGTGCACATCGCCTTCGGCTAAGTTTTTAACTTTGGCCATGTAATCCCCTAACGGGCTCCCTTGGATCAAATCACCATTGTCTACCAACACTGAGTTGGTTGCTTGTGCACGCGCTTGATGGATTAAAGCGGCCGTTTTCACTAGCCCTACTTTATCGTCTTGCTTATCCGCAAAATAATTGTAATTCAGCAAGTTAGCATGTAAATCTGTGGTTTCTAAAAGGCGTAGTTCAATTTGTGTGCCCTGAGCTGGCGCTGGCACTGGTGTGATAACTTCTATGTCATTATTTGAATCAGAACATCCTGTAAATAGTGCAGAAGTACCGCATAAAACCGCCAATTGCAGTAATTTTGTTTTCATAATCCCTTTCTCATTTATCGTTTTTAGAAACACTACTATAGAAGGTGAAAAAGACATTTAAGCTAAAATAAAGTGGCAAATTGGTGCCAGATTTATGACAATTTTATATTTGAGAGTAAATAAAAAAACAGATGAAGTTTAGACCGTTTGTTAGTCAATTTACTCCGTGTTAATAGATGATTATTAAGCGAAATTGACAATAGCCATTTATATTGGCCATAGGTAATATAACTAACCTCAGCTCTGGATAAGCGAATTTGCCCAGTAAAGCTATTTTTCTCACTCTTGGCGCTGCTTTTATTTACAATAACCCGCTATTACTGCATAAAAGCGCCTTGATATTGAGCGAAATATCATCCTTGGATTATACGTCAGTTTGTTTTCAAGACATTTTCTATTCCAAAACCCTTACCCAAACCTGAGATTAACTAGGATAAATAAAAAGGATTCACAATGAACATACTCTGGACTGATCTTATTTTGATGTTGAAGCGCCTTAGTTTAATGCTAGTTATCTGCATAGGGTTAAATCAGCCTGTATGTGCCAGTGATCACCCCGTATGTTGTGGTCAGATCGTTCCTAACAATGACAAATCAAATAGACAAAACCCGTTAAAGCCCCGTTCAAAAATACAAGAGTTAAAAGGGTTACAAAAATATGTCGATTATTTAATAAACACAGAAATTGCACGGCACAATTTACCCGGGGTGGCTGTGTCTATCGTTAAAGATGACAAAATTGTCATGTTAAAAGGCTACGGCTTTGCTGATCTAAATAGCCAAATAAAGGTGGACCCTAATAACACGCTGTTTCGCATAGCATCTATCACCAAAACAATGACCGCCATTGCGATTATGCAATTAGCAGAGCAAGGAAAGCTCGCATTGGATACTGATATCAACGACTACCTTAGCGCGTTTAAAATCCCTAACACATTTAATGACCCCATTACGATCCGCGCTTTACTCAGTCATCGTGCGGGTTTTGAACAGGCCGATGCTGGTAACTTGTTTGTGCAAAACCCGTTAGAAATTTTGAGTACTGAACAATATTTGGCAACGCATATGCCCCAAAGAATTTGGCCACCCGGTCACTTGGTCTCTTATTCAAACTATGGCTTTGCTTTGCTTGGCTATCTCGTGGAGTTGCAGTCTGGGATGAACTTAGCGACGTATATGGATAAGGCTATATTTTCCCCGCTAGGGATGGGTTATACAACATTACGAGAGCCGATAAAAAATATCATAGCCTCCACGTCTATGCAGTCGGTATTAGAAAATCACCTTGCCACAGGGTATTTTCGAAATTCAAAAGGCCAAAATATCGCCAAAGCTTTCGAATTAGCGGGGCATATTGCCGGAGCAGGAGCAGCGTCTTCAACCGCACATGATATGGCGCTTTATATGCGTGCGCTAATGAGTAATAACAATCGTTTAGTTAACCGAGAGACTCACGAGCAAATGAAGCAACGGCTTTACAACGATAGGTCATTAGCAACAGGCATTACACATGGTATGTTTAATGACACCTTTAAAGGCTATCAACAACATCATCATTCAGGTGAAACCCTTACATTTTCATCTAATATGGTTATGTTCCCTGAGTTGCAATTGGGTGTTTTTATTTCAACCAACGCGGTTGAGCCGCAATCTCAATTAGTGCTCTTCTTAGCTACTGCAATCGTTAACAAATACTATCGACATCAGCTAACCCCCTCCCCGGCAGAATTTAAGGCAGAAAAACAGACTCAAACACACTCCTACAGTCAGTTTTTAAGTGAAAAAATAACTCAACGGCACCTAGAAGACTACACGGGAACGTATCTAACAACGCGCCGTTCATATACCCAATTAGAAAAACTATCAGCGTTAAATGGACCGACCTCTATCTCGATAAATAAGCAAGGTGAGCTCGTCATGACCAATTCAGGGCACCAACTAATCCTTAAACGGCTTAAAGAAAACGTCTTTCAAGGAGTATCTAAAGCGGCCCCAGTGTTTTATTTTTATCACGATGACTCGGGGAATATCGACCGCTTTTCAGCGAGTATGTACGCTGGTGATTATGAACGAGTGAGTTTTTTACAAAGCCCGTTGTGCTTTTATTTGGCTTTGGCGCTCGCTTCATTATTGTCGATGTCGACTTTATTACTCAGCGCTATGCGACGCTTTAAAAGTAATACACTGAGCAGAGCTGAGCTATTGGCATGTTGTTCCGCCGGAATGATATTAACGGCTGTGTTGGGTTTTATTTTTATGAATGTTGTTTTAGCAGTTGATGATTATGACTTTCTTGTAAACTTCCCTACGATTGAGGTAAAACTACTATTGAGTTTACTGATGGTCATTGCGCTAACGACCTTGGCTAAGGTGAGCTACTTGCCAGTGATATCGCGCCTTAGCTGCCTGCCTTTATTTTATAAAATACATTATTGGCTTTTTACACTGGGCTGCTTAAGTTTTATCTATGTATTTTGGATATGGAATGCGATTGGGTTTAACTATTTTACCTAAACTTTGTCCTGCTTAGGGATCAACATACTCAGATCTTACCAATGCCCGTTGTGGAGGCCTAACAACATTGACTTCCACAAAGAGCGTTACGGATGGTTAATGACGGTGTTCCCCCGCATCACCATGACTATGACTTCTACGCTGCAAGTTTTGCGGCCCTGCGGTAAAACTAGTATCAAGGTTGCCTTTAAAACAGCCTAGTACCCATGGGAAAGTATCGGTAATATAGTAGCCATACTGGCCATCGACGGTCATACCATTACACTCATCTAAATCACCTTGATTAGCTTGATATTCCCAGTCTCCTCTAAACTGTCCATCATAATTACTGCTTGCCACCGCACCAGTGCCACCAACAGGTGTAGTGTATCCAGATACAGCTTGACGTGCGCCTCCATTATTTTTAAGTACGTAACTTGAGGTTGCTTTACGAATAATGCCCGTATTTGAGTCTTTAAAACAACTCCCATATATTGGGTACCCATCGGCTGCAAAACCAATCACGGCAGATGAGCGACTACCACACGTTTGGTTGAACATAGCAACAGGGTTGCCATGATAATGATACTTACCAGAAGGCTGAGTATGCGCATTGTGTGAGTCAGTACCAAATGCATTCAAAGATGACATAGGATCATATCGCCAAGGGTTATCATTTTGGTCTGCACCACAGCCTATTTTTTCTTGTCCAATCGGCTCACTCCCCACGTCGTAGCATGCAGCGGGTAGTAAATCGAGCGTCACGCCATTGAGTAAAACGCCCTCTGTAGTCCCGATACCTTGTGCCGTTATTGAACTGGCCAATGTAGGCGTAATTGGTACGTTATACACTAAGTTTTGCTCTGAAGCATTGGTAGCAAAAGACGCAGTCTCATCATTAAAGTCATGATTTGGAATAGAGTTCATCGTAATGGTACACGTACTGTTATTCACCGTCAGCATCACATCGCCCGTAAAATCAGCCGCTCTTTTAATGTCACTGACGTTCGAGAAATAACTGCCTTCGTAATTACGACAACTGACGGCCTCGTTAGTGAATATCTTATCTGTGATATCCACACTAGTATTACTTGCCGTCACCTTCAGTGTATCTGTTGCTGATAAAGTACCAGAGGTTACAGTTAAGCTTAGCTCAAACACCCCTGCAATATCTGCGTTAAACTCCGCACTCACTTGCGCCTTATTATTAAGCTGTGCACTACTGTTGTCGGGTTTGCTCACCAACTGCCATTGATACGTTAAGCCTTCACCGCTACTTTGGCTGCCACTGAGCGCGACAAAGTCACCAACAATAACACTTTGGTCATCGCCAGCACTGGCAGTAGGTGCGCCAGCTTGTGCCTCTGCGGTTATCGTGATCATATCTGCCACAGAGTTCATTTTACCGTCATTGACAACCAAAGAAAGCTGATAAGTACCTGCGGAATCTGGCGTTAGCTGCACAGATTCTGACGTGCTACTTGAAAGTACAGTGTTACTTTGTGAGGGCTTACTCACAACACTCCAAGTATAACTAAGTGTGTCATTATCAGCATCACTACTGAGCGAACCGGATACGGTTACCACATCCGCAACACGCACTGTTTGGTCGCTACCAGCATTGGCAATAGGTGCTTGGTTCGTGGTCGATGCTTGTGCCACCACTGTCATTTTATCTTGGGTTGATTCAGTTTGCCCATCACTGACCGTTAACCCCAGCTCATAATTACCTGCAACGTCAGCCGTGAACTTTGCATTCACCAATTGTGCATCTGTTAGCGCCGCATTACTGCCATTGGGTTTAGACACAAACAGCCATTGGTAACTCAACGTATCACCATCAGGATCTTGACTTGCAGCCCCCGATAACGTTACCTCTGTGCCTGGTACTACTTGTTGATCGCTACCCGCATTCGCAATAGGCATTTGATTGACTGCGGACGCATTCACCGTCACTGTATCTTGGCTTGAATTAACCGTGCCATCATTCACAACGAGACCCACAGTATATTGCCCAGCAATATCTGGCGTGAACGTCGTGTTACTGCTTGTGGCATTGGCTAAGCTAGACTGGCTTGACGCTGGCTTTGTAATAAACTGCCATTCAAATGAGAGTGTATCTCCATCAGCATCTTGGCTTTGACTGCTACTCAATGTCACAACGGCCCCCACAGAAACCGATTGCTCACTACCCGCGTTTGCCACTGGTGCTGAATTACTCACCACCACACTGTTGCCATCATCCGTATTTGGCGTTGTCACTGAATCGCTATCACTCCCTCCCCCGCACCCACTTAGCATGCCCGAAGATACTAGCATCAACCCTAATAACCTTTGTCTTGTCATGATTTACTCTCTTTAGATGCAACCCAATAAGTCTTGGCAATAAGCACAGTTATTACCACGGTGATGATAAGAAATTTAGAAAGTAAATGTGCAAAGAGTATGCACGGATCAAATCTATACTGTTTTTTACAACAAAAAATACATAAATCCCTATTTAAGGTGCAGAGCACATGCACTACTAGGTACAAGCACCCTACATAAATTTAACCATATGGTGTGCATTTTTGTGACGTTAGCGACTGTACTGTGTTAGTTTAATCAACGTGTTACTTCACTAAAACCAGCACAAAACGTACTTTACCTGTGTGAAATCGCGTTAGTATAAGTACTTAATAAACTGGCTAAACAATTATTGAGGTGAATAAAATACAGAGAATTTTACTTGGTATACTACTTATTGCGCTTCAAGACTGTGTTCATACTCCCGAATCAATAGCGCCCATGGAATCAAAGCTTGCTTCTATTGGCCATACAGCGCTTAGAGATAATTTAAAACCACATTTTTAAATTGTTCAACGAGTCAGAGCGACGAACTGTTAACCTTATAAGTTTTTCTTATTAATCAAATTCATCACTCAACTAAGTACTAAGAACACGCAAAGCGCGCTTTGAAGTTGCAAAACAAAAAATAAGTAATTGATGTATAGTTAAATTTATTTTTTAAATTGTTCCCGCCCCTTTTTTAAAACATCAATTAGCCTGAAGCCCCTAATGTGAGGCTAAGCTTGCATTAATATAAAAATTAGCTGTCAATCAATAGGAGTGATTTAAACTGCTCTTTGTAACGTCTTGATAGATTTATTTTTTTACCATTTTTCAGGGTGATTTCGCTATCTCCACTGTGTATTGGCATGATCGAACAAATGGCATCTAACCGAACTGCATAACTACGATGAACCCGACAAAACCCCTGAGAAATGAGTTGCTCACTGAGCTTGGTTAACGTTGTTCTGAGCGGATAAACTCGCCCATTAATATGTAAATTAACGTAATTCCCTGAAGACTCTATCCACTCAATCTCACTCACTTTAATAATAAACTCTTTGCCTAACTTTCTCACTAGCAAGCGTTCAAATTGCGGCTGCACTGACTCTTCGGCGCTTTGCAACACTCGAGCCTCACCTTTGAGTTGAGCCATAAAATATTGATAACCTTTTATCACTACAATCAGAAAAGCAAAGCTCAATAAATCTTTACGGTACTCGTATAAGAACTCATACCACAATAAGCCAAAATCATAATCACGATTTTTACTCCAATACACAAGCTCCCTAATGCCAACCATTATACTGACATGCAACACACTAAATATAATAGATGCTAGCAAATAGACTGACAGTGAGCGACCCATTGCCTGAAAGTTAAATGGATAAGCTGTCAGTAAATATACAATACTCGGTACAAGCGCCAATGTCCCCAGTGCACTACTATATTCCCAAATAAATGGTTCCCACCATTCAAACAGCAGGTTATTCAACCGTTGCGCTTCCATAATATCTGACGTGGCATTAATGGTGTTATTAATGAAAATATACGCAGCTAAAAAACACACACCATAAAGATTCGAATACTGTAAAAAGTGTGGTGAACGCATCGTGACATAACCTTATTTGTTTGATGGTTCTCCAGACTATCAATTAACTGAGTTTACCCCAAGTTGTTTATCCCTGTATTCCTCCGCTTATCCCTAGTAGCTGTTTTTTAAGCACATATTAATATGAACCCACCTCAAATTAAGAAAAGCTATACACATCTAATCACACCATTTTATAGGGTTATTTATGCTAAAGCGCATCATAGCATTGTGGCAATCATCAATATTTTCATTGCAAACAACAGAGCGTATGGTTGAGCTAGATTGGCTTCGAGTCCTTGCCTTTGGCTTATTGATTTTTTACCACACCGGCATGTTGTACGCTCAAAATTGGGGTTATCATTTTAAAAGTTCGCACATAAATACCCATATCGAAAGCTGGATGTTATTGCTATCACCATGGCGAATGGGGGTAATTTGGTTTATTTCTGGCGCAGCATTAAGTAGCATTTTACAAAAAACACCAATGACACACGTGCTACTCAATCGCTCGATTAAAATCTTGTTGCCTTTGCTTGTAGGAGTGTGGATTGTCGTACCGATTCAGCTATATGCGCAAATGCAACAGGAAGTCGGGCTATCAATGAATTACGTCGAGTTTTATAATGCTTTTTTAGATTTATCCCACCCTTTATTCACACAATACCAAGCAGGTATTTGGCCCCACGTTGATGTCAATCATCTTTGGTATCTGCGCTCACTTTGGCAATTTACTCTCTGGATACTGGTCGTATTACCAATTTTACGGAGCAATTGGCTGCAAAAATTTATTCAATATTGTTTAAAACAACCGTTTATTTTCGTTTGCTTAGGGCTATTGCTCCCTCTATGGGTCCTTAAGTTAACTTGGCCAAACGAAACATATCGTTACCCTATGGGGTTTGTATTTTTGTTATATGGCTTTTTATTGGTACATCACACAACGTTTTTTACTCAGTTATGCCGATATTGGCAATGGCTACTTGGGTTATTCGCCTTCACATACATAATAATTGTTTATGGCTACCAAGCGATTTGGCTCAGTAGCAGTAGTCTTCACTGGCAACTTGTGAGCATGAATATGATATACACGGCTCAAAGCTTGCTGGGTGTATTGGCAATACTGGCATTAGCCACACGTTTTTTGAAACGCCCCTCCAAGCTACTGACAAACCTAAACACGGTTGTTTTCCCATTTTATATTTTCCACCAAAGCGTCATTATCGCTCTTGCTTACAGCTTAAGTACGTTAAAACTAGGCCCTTGGCTTGAAGCCTTCATTATTTTATTAGGGACATTTTTGGTGTGCGCAATACTCTGCTTTATTGTATCGAATGTTAAAATCCTAAGACCGCTTTTTGGTATGGACACCAATTACCCCTACTCAAAAAGAGTGGCATTAATTGGCAAAACTGTCTCAATTATAGCGATAACACCTATGGTAATAAAACTATTAATAGTTTAACAAAAACCACCCCATAATGAGATACCAAGCCCCTATGCTTATTATTTTTAAGCCTAAAGCCTTGTCCAAAGGCTTTAGGGCAATTATTTAACCCCCGGTTTAGATAAGGGTTTTGGAATAGAAAATGTTTTGAAAACAAACTTACGTACAATCCAATAATGATAGTTTGCTCAATCACCCTGCGCCTCGTCGTTTACCCTACAACACAGGTACTTACTTGTTAAAATACTGCTGTTTTAATTGGGTGATCACCTGTGTACTCACCCAATAAAGATTAGACGCACCACTGGGTTCGTTATAGCGCCCAAAGAATAAAAACTGACCATCTGGTGTAATTCTCGGCGCCGTTTCTGTGTGCTTAGTATTTACTGCTGGA
Organism: Pseudoalteromonas aurantia; assembly: GCF_005886875.1. Lineage (GTDB taxonomy): Bacteria > Pseudomonadota > Gammaproteobacteria > Enterobacterales > Alteromonadaceae > Pseudoalteromonas > Pseudoalteromonas aurantia_A. Next base: position 52,774 of record NZ_PNBY01000089.1, read on the forward strand.
CCCATATTAATCGGTTTTGACCATGAGCCGTCTTTTTCTTTAAAGTAAATAAATATATCGTGATCTTTTCTTTGTTCATCATCTGTATTTCGCGCATTTACTAATAAGTAATCGTTTGTAGTTGACATAAAGCCATGAATACCAAATTCAATGTCCATTGGCTTAGGCACAAGAAAGTTACCCTTGTCATTTTTTGCGTAATACATTTTCCGCTCTGACATATTGGTGAAAACTAAGTCTCCATTTCGTCCTTGATTCATATCAGATAACCGGCCTGTGTTATACGGCAATTCATATCTTTGCGCTTCACTAAAACCACTTTCAGTGCGAGTGACATACCACACACCAGATCCTTTGGAGTCTGGTTTACGGCCAGTAAAGTAAATTCTGTTATCATTTAGGCTTGCATAAGGCAGTAATTCATAGGTCATTTTACCTTTGGTGAAATTAGCCTTTTTGGGTTTTGTCCATCGCTTATTTTCAAGTGTGGAATAGTAAATTTGTGGGTTTGTGTCCACGCCTTCTATTATGTCTAACGTGGTAAAATACATTGCAGTTAAGTCTGGCGAAAATGAAATACCAAACTCATAACGCCCCTCAACTGACACCATATCGGGTGCAAACAACTCAGCCACCACGCCTGGAGTTTTCTGGCCAAACCATGGCCCCTGAAAGTCACTAAGCGATTCATTAGCACTTGAATGACTTGCCATAGTTATAGAGGCGATTAACAAAAAGATTGATAAGGTAATTTTATTCATTTTATATCCTTAAACTTTCCAAAGGCAGGATGGCGCCTACCTATATCCAAAATGGCTGGTTGTGCATGTATCAGTACATTACTTTGACTTTAGGCACTGTATATCAATTCATTGGTCTATCAATCTTATAATTTCTAACAAGATTGAAACTGCATTCAATCTATCAAATACAAAGTAAAGTGCATGTGATCCAATGTAAACTAGTGTAAAGGTTCAACAAGAGAGTGTGACTTGACGATGAGATAAATGACAATTTAGAAGCTAAAAAACGTGCGAATAGATGATAAATATATGGCAAAACTCTCTACTAAGTGTGGCTGCAAAAAATTCCACTGCGTACTTTTAGTTTTGAACCCCGAAATAACCAGCTACTCAACCTTGCCGTAAAATGCTTAAAAGCCGTGCGATTGAATATTTAAACTTTTTCGGAACAAGTCTCGCCTAAATAACGATTCTAATTACCTAAAAGACGGTGTATGGGGCCAGTATTGCGTATAATCTTAGCTGTTGGCGGGGCTTTATACCGCGCATATAAAGGCTAGACATTAGTAAGAAAATTCAACCCTTCGTCTCCCTGAACTTGATTCAGGGTCCACATAACAATTCAAATTCGTGTCATTTAACCCATCTGCTTTCTAAAAAATAATGGATTCTGACCTGCGTCAGAAAGACGGAGTACTCCATTTCACCTAAACTCGTTGGCGAGGCTTTATGCCACGCATATAAAGGTTAGAAGTTAGTAAGTAAATTAAACCAATTTCGTCTCCCTGAACTTGTTTCAGGGTCCACAAGTCAATTCAGCTACACGTCATTTAGCCCCATCCTCTTCCTAAACAAAATGGATTCTGACCTGCGTCAGAAAGACGGAGTATGGGGCCAGCATTGCGTATAATCTTAACTGTTGGCGGGGCTTTACACCGCGCATATAAAGGTTAGACGTTGGTAAGAAAATTCAACCCTTCGTCTCCCTGAACTGGTTTCAGTGTTCACATATCATTTCAGCTACACGTCATTTAGCCCCATACTCTTCCTAAACAAAATGGATTCTGACCTGCGTCAGTAAGACGGAGTATGGGGCCAGCATTGCGTTTCATATTAGCTGTTGGCGGGGCTTTACGCCGCGCATATAAAGGCTAGACGTTAGTAAGAAAATTCAACCCTTCGTCTCCCTGAACTTGATTTAGGATCCATATGTCAATTCAGCTACACGTCATTTAGGCCCATGTATCGATAAAAAAGCACGACATTCTAAACATAAAAAAACCCTTATTAGTTGATCCTAATAAGGGTTTATATTTAATAACTTATGTTTTGGTTAGCGTCTTACTCGTCGTACCAAGGCAGGTACTAACAACAAATATATCAGCACTGGGAAGCTACCGCCGCTAGACGATTGTGTTGCATTATTCGACTCCACTGCCGCTCTGGCTTTAACCGTCACGTCAACATTACCTGTGCTTTGCATACCGTGTTCGTCAGCCACAATGTAACTAATCGTCACTTGGCCTTCACTGCCTATAACCGGTTGATACACTAATTGCTCTGCCTCAACTGATACCGCGCCAGAACTGGCCACGGCACTTAACAAAGACAATGCGTCATTATTGGGGTCTGTGTCATTTTTTAATACATCAATCACACTGCTTTCATCATTAAACACGGTCGCGCTATCATTGTGTGCAATTGGCGCGTGATTTTCTTCATTCACCGTGGCAGATATGGTCACTGTGACATACGCGTTGGCAGTCTCACCTTGACCATCACTGATGGTATACGCAATCCGGTCGCTACCAACAAAGTCTGCGGCACTGTCATACAACAACGTCGAGTCACTGTTTATATGTACGCGCCCGAACTCTGCATACGCACTAATGACGTACAAGGCATCATTATCAGCGTCGGTGTCGTTATTTAGCACCGATACGACCGCTTGCGTATTTTGTGACATAATCATCGTATCATCTACCGCAACAGGTGCCTGATTATCGCTCACCGCAACGCTCACACCACCTGGGTCGACAATTTTGCCGTTCTTTAAACCGTCTGCATCATATTGACCACCATCTACTAGGGTCAACCGTACACACCAAGCCCCTTCGATTAAACCAGATTGCCAGCTCGGATCATCTATAGCAGGACAATGCCCTTGTTGCCCCATAGCAGAGTGTAATTCATTGCCATTTTCTTCAACGAAGGTGATCCACCCTTGCTCTGGCAAGAATTTACGATACTGTGCATTGGCTGGGATTGCAGACTGTTGAGGTAACACAACCTTAACGCTCGACACCCCACTGGCAGTAGTCACAACGAAATCGAAAATCCCGCCTTGATTTTTCATGCCAGTATCTAAGCTTAAATGCGCTGAGTTTGCGATCTGCTCTTCATTCAGTCGCGCATTGGCAGCCCCTAAACTGGCGCTGCCTAACGACATACACACACCGGTTTCGACTTCTATTAATCCAGTACGCCACTCATTTTTTTGAGTTGGTAAAACGTTACACTGGCTATCAATTGGATCTAAGTAATTGGCAATGCCGTCACCATCATCATCAGCAAATCCTTCCAATGCATCATTGAGCAAATCGCCATCGGTGTCTTTCGTTTCATCAAGGGTTGGCGTAACTGCAACTAATTTAAAATACACATTTTGCGTATCTTGTAATCCCTCTTCATCAGTCACAGTCGCACTCAATTGATACATACCCGGTACAAGTGTTTGCGGGTCAATACTCAGCTCATTCGACTGTGAAGTACTATTAACTACCCCATCCGGTAGTTGCCAGTTTATGGTATATGAATCATCAGGATTTTGGTCAGTTACCGCCGCATGTATCAGAATATCGCCATCTTGCTGCGACATAGTGGTACGCAGTTGATCCGCTTGCGTCGCACTTAGCGTCACAACCGGAGCAAGGTTTAATTCAGATATCACAATTTCATGATTCGTTTGCTTACTTAAGTTTTGCTCATCACTTTGCAAAGTCAACACGATTGATTCACCACTGTCGGCTAACGTATCACTCAACACGTCAATTTCAATCTGTCCGTGTGTCCCTTGTGCGATCACCAGTTCACCACTTGGTGAAGCGAAGTCATCGGTGCTTGCCGTACCACTGATTGAGTACCCAAGTGTTACTGGGTACTCAAAATGTGTACCACTTAGTACCACAGAGATCACCGCTTTATTGCCTTCAAGTACCACTTGGCTTGGCGATGAAAAACCAACCAAAGGTTTAACGTTTACTTGCTGGGCGACTTTATCACACACCTCATTACTACATGCTTGCCAGTAAACTCTGTTAAACCCTGAAGGTAAATGTTCACTTCCTTCACGCGTAACAGCAATAGCCTCACCAGCCACATTTATCGCAGTTGCAACGCCCAAGTCTACTTGGGTAAATTGCCCGGTTGCGTTAACCGTTATTGGGTTTGGTACGGTGATCGTCGGTGCTGAACCTTGCTGTTGCTTTATTTCCAATAACCCTTCGTCACGCCCGCCGAATCCATCTGCAATAGCGTAACGCACCTGTGCGTGGCCTTGGAATGTATCAGTCGTGGTAAAACGAATGGTATTGTCAACAACCATCACAGACCCCGCGTCTGTACTTACCGCAATTAAGGTCAATACATCATTGTCAGCATCAAGGTCGTTCTCTAATACGTCAATAAGTACAGAATCTTCATTGCTATCAAGTTCAAAAGTATCATCATGGGCGATAGGTGATACATTTTTAGTATTAATAGTGACATGCACTGTGGCAGCGCCAGTCACCGTGCCATCACTTATTGTATAGGTAAGTGCTGCACTGCCAGTGTTAAGTTGAGGCGCTTGATAAATAAGGGTGTTATTACTGATGCTAACTGCACCCACATCAGCCGACGCAGAAACAATATTTAATGTGTCATTATCGATATCAGAATCATTGCTTAGTACATCGATTGTTGTTGCACTACGCGCAGAGGCAAGTGCTGTGTCGTTATTTAACACTGGTGCATCATTCACGGGCAGTACGGTAATCTTGGCAATAGCACTCGACGTGGCACCTTGAGAGTCTTCAATGGTGTAACTTAGCGTCGCAACCCCATTAAAGTGAGCGCTCGGCGTGTAAGTCAGTGTTGAAGCGGTATGTGTCACAACGCCTTTTCCTGACATAATCGTCGCCGCACTAATTTTCAATGCGGCGGTGTTTTCATCGATATCATTGTCAATAACAGATACTGTGACGGCGTTATCTTCATTGGTGGTCGCGGCATCATCTTTTGCTACTGGCGCTTGATCCTTGGCGGTAACAGTCACTGTTACTGTTGCAATCGCAGTGCCATTGGCACCATCGTTGATCGCATAGTTTATCGAGGCCTCTCCCACAAAGTCTGCATTTGGCGTAAATAATATATTTGCCCCAGACCAACTCACCGAACCCACCTCATTAGAGAGCGTTGCAGAGGTAATAAAAAGCGTATTGCCTTCTGGGTCTTGGTCATTAGCTAATACATTAATATTAACCGACTCACCTTGCACCGTTTCAGCGGTATCATCATTCGCAATCGGTGCTTGGTTTACTGGTAATACTACAGCCGCTAAATCAAAGTCTGCAATCACAGGGTCATGATCAGATGAACGATACGGTGTTTCACCAAACCACTTGGCTTGTTGAGCTTCAGTTTTATCCTCAGTATTGTAATCAAGCGCCGTCGCTTCATCAGCGTTAATGTGCCAGTGCATCACTTGCGCAACGCTATCCACTGAAGTATTTGCCGTTAATAAGTGGTCTAAACTTCCAGCCACCCCGGAGTAATAATATGAATAATTTTCGCCCGTGCCTTTGGCTAAATTTACATTAGTAAACCCTGCGTTATAAAACTCTAGCATAGGCTCTTCATAGGCGTAGGCATTAAAGTCTCCTAAAATGGCAAATATTGGTTCATCATTACTATATACCTCAGTGCTCATTGCACTGCGCGATTTCAGATCTGGGGCATTCAACTTTGCCGTTTTACCGAGGCTTTTAAGTAATGTTTTTGATGCCAATACACGCTGGCCATTACATGCGCCTTGCACATCATCATCCATATCTGCGCCACAAGAGCCCCCTTTCGAGCGGAAGTGGTTCACAATCACTTTTATTTCTTTACCACCAGTGATTGGCATAAAGCTCTGCATCATTGGCGGGCGATGTGCTTTGGTTTGTTCATCAAATGGCGCGTCAGTTATCACCTGTGGTACACCAACCGGCTGTACTCTATTACTACGATAAATAATCCCAACGGTAACCGCATCAGAGCCGACTTTGTCTAATTTCGGATTAACAAATTGCCAAGTGTGTTGCTGATCGCGCTCGTTTAACCCATCAATCAAGTTTTGAATCGCACTGCTACGACCAAACCCACTATTTTCTATTTCCATTAAGCCCACAACATCCGCATCCATGGCTGTAATAGCCCGGATAATTTTGCTGCGTTGACGCTTAAATTCTTTTTCGTTATTGGCACCTCTCCCTTTAAAATCAAGGAAATAGTTCAAAACATTAAAGCTTGCGACACGAATATGTGGTGATGATTTTCGGGCAAAAGGTTTGCCGCGCCGTGCATTTACATTATCAAATTGAGGCACAGTGGTTGGCAGTAACTTATACTTGCCGAACCCGTAATGGATCACACCACTAAAGCCTGAAACCTGCGCCCCTGAACGAAGCGGTTTGTCTGCACTAAATTGCGGGTAGTAGCTAATGCTTTCTGGATTGCGTTGTGTAGAATCGTCGTCTATCAATAGTACATTTCGAGCGTTCAAATCTGCGAGTGCTTGACGCTTTGGGTCGCCCTTACGGTATTTATTGGTCGGTTGCACACGCATGCCGTTAGATAATAATATCTCTCCATACTTTGTGAAGTTATGACTCAAAGTGACATGTAGCTTTTGAGGCAGCGTGACCCACATCCCTTCTAAAGACTCTTGCATAAAGTTTTCCGCAAACGGTAAATTAACCTGCGTTGGCGTTACCTTCGTCAATACATTGGTGGCACATGTGGTTATGTTTGCAGCGTCATTAAGTTGCGTTAAACCGTATTTTTCAGCCACTTTCGCTGTAAAACGAACTTGCTGGCCCACCGTAACCTCTGTGGCTGTATGCGCCACAAATATGCCTTCAGAAGTGGCTGTATTATCATCTTTTTGTGTGTCTTCTTCTTGTACAAAAAAGCCACCATGCTGGCCTGCACCTTGATAGCTTGCCACCACAATACCTTCTACCACGACACTTTTATCAACCAGTGGGCTTGTACTCTTCGCGCCTTGAATGGCACTGATTAAAGTCGCGCTATCACCACATTTGCCCAGTTCAACCGGTGATGTGCCGCTAGAACCACATGCTGCCGTACCACTGCACCCCAAGCCATCAGCAAGGTTTTTAGCAAAGCCTTGCCATTGTGCGCTTGGGTTAAATACATCTTCGCCGTTTACATCACCGGCTGTAATACCCGCTTTGCGTCGTAGCGTTTTATCTTTTGTTGATGTCTCGCCTGAGCCCCAGCTACTGCCTGGATCTGTCCCTAATTGACCAAACACATCGGTGACTTTCTCATCAACCATAAGCACCAAAGTATCGTCACCATTAAAATAAGTCACCGTACTGGTGCTATTTTGACGCCCCTTTATCTCTTCATTGGCACCACTATTGGCAATCACATAGCTTGCTTTATCGGCTAATACCCCTGATAAGATTTGCGAGCGTAGCCCTTCGGTTGCAAGTGGTTTACCATTGTCCGCAAGCACTATTTTAACGCGACTTAAATCTAGGCTCTCCCCCGAGAAGTTAGTGATCTCAATCGCTTTGTTATTGCTGCTGCCTTCAATATATTCGGTAAAAATGACATTATTTACCGGCGTATCATTACTGACTAAAATTGAAAAAGGCGCAAGTTCAACCGCTGTAGTATTGCCATCAGTCACACTGATAACAATCCCGTTATAACTCCCTTTGTCCGAAGTCGTTGGCGTGCCTGACAGCTCACCCGTACTGGTATTAAATGCAGCCCAGCTTGGTTTATTAACAATGCTAAAGGTTAAACTATCGTTGTCACTGTCATGGGCTGTAGGCACAAAACGGTATGTTTGATTAATTAATACACCCGTACTCGGTACGCCTGACAGTGTGGGGGGATGCTTAATGGTTTTTGGGTCAACCACGTCAATATTAAACGCCGCCAAACTCGTACTGAATACACCATCGCTCACAGAGATTTGAATATCACGATATGTCGTAACATCAGCTATTTCAGGCGTCCCAGTCAATGCACCCGTGACGCTATTAAACTCAGCCCATGTTGGTTTATTCACCACGGAAAACGCTAACGTATCACGATTCACGTCGCTTGCTGACGGCACAAAGCGATAGGCACTGCCAGCACCGATGCTAAGTACCGGGGAGCCGCCAATAACTGGCGCTGTCGGACCTATTTTTGGACAGGTTTTCCCAAACAACAATTCAGCAAACTCGCCATTATCGACAAACGGATTACGGTTGCCCTGCTGTTCTACTATGCGTTGATGGCGATCACGCTCTAGGGTATCGATAGGATCCTGACGATGCCACTGCATTAAATTACATAGGACACCTAACGTTGGTGACTTACTGCCACTTACCGTGTTAACCAGTTCTAAATCAGGCATGTTGCCGTCAGTACCATCGTAGCGTACGGCCATGTAAAACATCATACGCGCTGCATCACCTTTGACTGCATCACGTGGCTCAAACGAGTCATCATCAGTAAAGTTACCAGGCGCTCCACTTACCGGAGCCCCCCCCTCATCATAATCTTTATTACTACGCGCAGAATTTACTTTTACATTGGTAGGGCGTAAATGATGTATATCAGTGTAACCATATTGATTCTGTTCAGGAAAACCATGAGACTTTGGCCAGCTGTGCTCTCGGTTCCACTGTGTTGTTCCGCCACCATTGGTATTTTTGGCTTGGCTGCGACCAGAGTAAAACAAAATCACATTCTCTGAGTTTTGTGGATCTTCATCTGAGTACTTAAGTGCGTCCCATACCTGCGAATAGGTCATTTGCTGCTGACCTTGACGTGCGATCAGGGCTAACGCCTGCTCAAGTTCTGTATCAGTTTTGCCAATTGCTGAGGCATAGTATTGGCTGTAATCATAATTACTGCCTGGCTTGTCTGTCACCGTAATAGAGAACGACGGCAGACTTTGCGCAGTATTGTGTCCATCAGAAACAGAGATGGTAACATCAGCATACACCCCAACATGTACTTCATTTGGCGCACCACTTAATTGACCGGTTTTTGTATCAAACACAGCCCAACTGGGTTTATTATTAATTGTAAAAGTCAGTGTATCGTTTTCAACATCCGTCGCTTTTGGCGCAAAGCTGTAAGACCGAGTTGCTTGAATCGACAATGCTGGCGTGCCGGTGATTTGTGGTACATCGTTCGTACTAGCAGGCCTGACCAAAATAGAAAAAGATGCCAGCGCATCAGAAGCAGTCCCATCATTGACAGTTATCACAATACCAGTATGGCTACCAATATCAGCAGCTGTTATGTCTCCTGAAAGCTGACCTGTTGTTGTATCAAATTCAGCCCATTCAGGTTTATTTTCAATCGTAAAAATAAGGGAGTCGTTATCAAGGTTGGTCACACTTGGCGTAAAGTCATAGCGGGTACCGGCATTAACAACTGTTTTGGCAGCCCCACTAATTTTAGAAGGTATATTACCATCTCCACCACATGCCGCGACCCCAGAGCAGCCTAAACCATCAAAGGTATCTTTAGCAAAACCGACCCACTCATTAGATGGGATAAACGCGTCATCATAGATCGTATCTCCCACAATAATGCCTGTTTTACGACGTAATGTTCTATCGAGTGTGCTCGTCTCGCCACTGCCCCAGCTTTTACCCGGATCTGTACCCACTTGCCCAAAGCTATCAACCACTTTGCCATTTAAAAATAGCGTTAACGCGTCATTACCATTGAAGCTAGTCGCATTACTGGTTGTATTACTGAACGCTTTAAGCGCATCGACCGCGCCACCATTGGTCAATACATAACTGCTTCCTGCAGCTAAAGTACCAGAGAGTACAATAGGCGTAACATCAGCATGAACTTTACCATTGGTGGTTAATGCAATTGAAACCTGAGTTAAATCGACGCTAGATACGCCAACATTGGTGATTTCTAGTGCTTTGTTACTACCACCTCCTTCAACATACTCAGTAAAAATAACATTGGCTGTCGCTTGACCCATAACAAGGTTCGCACATACCCCGGCAATTATACTGCGTTTTAAATATCGCAATCGCCTGTAAGCGCGTGTGTAATTAGACATAATATTCCCGTGTGTGTATTTTATCTCTTTGGTTTTAATAAAGTTATTAAAATCGAGATTTATTAGCTTACTTTTTATACAAAAAAGCCCATTCACAAAATAGGCTGGGACTATAATAATGTATTATGAATTATTTATTAAAATTAAATTAATTACTCAAATTGAATTTACAACAAAAAGCAGCGGAAAAAATTAACAAATAGAAAGCTAAAAACACAAACTTAAGATACTGATAAAATTAACTTAAATATGATAAATGCATAAGTAATCTTCTACTACCAATGTAAAAAGCAAGACTGTCATTATTAGCAAAAACAAAATAAACACATTTTAGATACAATTGAAACCTATAATAAACAAGTTGGAACGGTATTATTTTTACATTCGTTTACATTGTGTGTAAATAACATACGATTTAAGATGGGCTTATGTCTTGCGTTACTTATTAATTGCAACAACGCCTCATTGTTCTACTTTTATCCAGAACACTTGCTGACAGTGAGTGCGAATTGCGGCCAGAACCACCTGACAAATTCGAGTATGATAAGCTCTGTTAATAGATTTCTTTGAGGAACCAGAGTGATGTTCGTTGATTACTTAAACACCCCGCTCGGTACAATCGAGTGCGTATCATCTGAAAAAGGCCTAAGACACGTCATATTTTGTGGCGACCAGGTCAACGAGGCGAACCCTAATAAAATTACTCATATGTGTATTAAACAACTCGCTGAGTACTTTGATGGTTTACGCAGTACTTTTACCATTCCACTTGACCCAGTAGGTACCGATTTTCAACAGCAAGTGTGGCATTGCTTAAACAGCATACCTTTTGGCGAAACTCGTTCTTATTTAGATATTGCCAAACAAGTTAATCGCCCGAAAGGATCGCAAGCCGTTGGTGGTGCCAATGGCAGAAACCCAATCAGTATCATTGTGCCTTGCCATCGTGTTGTAGCCAGCACTGGTAAGTTAACAGGGTATGCAGGGGGGATAGAACGTAAATTATGGTTACTCGAACATGAGGGCATTTGTATCAAAGCGTCTAATGAAACCAAACAGCTTGATATAAAAAACGTGTTACATACTCGCCAATCAAAAACACAATATTTAGTCTAACTGAATGTAGAACACGCTCTCTCTTTACTCGCAACTCAAAACGATGGTACTTTCCAACTCAGTTGTTATCAAAAAAGTCTTTAGTAAACGCTTTAACATTGATCTTTTTATTGAGGTTATGAGTAAATTGGAAAATATACGTATATTGATTGTTGGTGCTGGGATCGCTGGAAGTGCCTTATTTCGTCGTTTAAAAGCACAGAGACATCAAGTTGATATTATTGAAAAGTCGCCTACTTTAACCAATGAAGGCGCCGCCATCTGTTTGCCTGCCAACGCAATGATTGAGCTTAAAAAGCTAGACTTAGTTGACCAAGTTATGGCATGCGCACATCAAGTAGAGCAAATTGAGTATGCGCTATCGAATGGCAAAACACTCGCTAAAGCGTCGCTTAATGATGCCCCATTAAATAAAGCGCCCTTCGTCGCTCTAAAGCGCGATGCACTAATGAATATACTCAGAAAAGACATCGCCAAAGAAATAACGCTCGATACTTGCCTGACCGATATTGAACACACCGATGAAGGTGCTACCGTGACGTTCAATAACGGGCACTCTCAGCACTACGATTTAGTGGTCGCCGCAGATGGGATTAACTCACAAGTTAGGGAAATTATCCAACCTGACACGCCGTTACTAAAGCATACCGTGACCAATTGGCGATTTATCACCCAAAAGCCTTCACAAGACTTTCAACCTGTGTACTACGTAGGTAACACCTCATTATTTATGATTTACCCCATTAGTAATGAAGAAGTGTACTGCTATGGTCACGTTATCGACCCTACAGGGCAATACTATGCGATGCCTGTTAAAACCGCGTTAAATGCCATATTTGCCAACTATGCAGCGCCCATAAAACATTGCCTAGACAACATGCCTGACAATAAAGATATTGTTCGAGGTGGCCTAAAAAGTGTTGCTAAAACAGAGTCTGTTTATAACAATGTGGTATTAATTGGTGATGCCCTACATGGTTGCCCACCTAGTTTGCAGCAAGGCGCAGGTATGTCTTTAGAAGATGTAAACTGTTTGGCTGAACAACTTACTGATAACACACTAGATTTACAGCAAGCACTGGCAAACTATCAACAAGCCCGCAGTGCACGAGTCGCTTGGACAGTTCAAGAATCAAATAAAATTATAAAGTTTGCAAGGTTAGGGCAAAGCTTTATAGGGCGGTTAGTAAGAAACTTTATTATTCGCCGTACAGGCCCGGCAAATGTGGTTGGTTGGCGAAAGCTGTTAGCAGAAAAAATATAAGCACACGGCCAAAAGCATCATACACAATGGAATGCATGATGCTTTATCACTACAACTTATACAGCTTAATGACCCGATAGCACCGTCACTGTGTCATTAAATTTACCACCGACACCGCTGATCACCTTATAACCATCTATTTGCCTAATATGTCCTATATGTCGGCCAATATGGTTATATGAAGACACATACACACCATTTGCAGCATAAACACGTATAATATTATCACTACTGGTCAGAACGTGAACATTACTTTGCTCATCGACCGTCAAGCTTTTTGGTCCATTGAGATCGTGCATTAATTCAGTCCCGAATTCGCCAATACTTGCTACAGTCTGGCCATAAAAATCAAGGGTTGTAATGCTATGTTTACCATATTCTAATATATGTACTGATTGAAGCGCATGATCAATGGCAAAGTCTTTAATACCCTCCATCGTATCTGGTAAATGAATTTTACCCGCACTCTCGCCTTGCAACGTAAAAATACTAATTTCTTTCACCTGTTCAAAATATACATAAATAGAGTGTGCGTAACGACGAATTATTCGCGGCTTTAGCTGAACCTCAACCGTCTCTCCTGTTGGCGTAATAACCACCATACTAGGAAAAACGATATTTAATTTACGTAAGGCAGCAACCGACAGTCGTTGTGCCATTTGGTCAACATGAGTATTATTTTTTTGCTCTTGAGCATGAGCTGATAAACCCAGTAACCCCGCCGAACAAAGCGCTGAGGTTGATTTTAAAAAGGTGCGGCGTTCCATAGCTAAGCTTCTAAAATGTGTCACAGTAGATATATTGTCACACGATTAAATAATGATTTAAATTACACTCAATTACAGTCATAAAAGGTTTAAAAAGATTGAATCATCTTGCTATTTTAAGGTTACTCACGGCCTAAACTTTGCCAATAAAAAATACATTAGACGGAATCTCATATGAACTTACCTCTTCGTCGCATTCAGCTTTTGAGGTAAATGAAAAAGGAGAAATCATTGTCACCGAGCCAACTGATTTAGACTACGAGCTTGGCAATAATACTGCGACGCTGATGGTCGTCGCGACTGATAGTTTAGGCAATACATCAGCCGCTGCGGAAATAACCATTAACATCGAAGATGTACCTGAGAAAACCACAGAGCAACCCATAGCAACAGCATCAACAGATTCATCTTCAGAATCTTCGGGCGCTTTTGCTTGGCTTGCGCTGTTTGCAATACCTTTTGCAGCACTTCGCCGCCGTAAGCAAAAATAAGTCTGTAAATACATAGAGCGCCAGTCAGCATTGATTGGCGCTCATGATATAACTTTTAGTATTTACAAGGGTAATAGGTATCACCTCTTGCAACTATAATTGCAAGGTGGAGTTAATTTGAATTACCTATTTGCAAACTGCTTATACCATTCACTTTCACTGATTAAATCTTGCGTTGACTCTAATTGGTCAATAAACGTCAGCCCATTTAAGTGATCCAGTTCATGCTGAAAAATGCGAGCGACAAAATCATGAAAAGTTTTATGTTGCTCATTACCCTGTTGGTCAAAGTATTTAACGGTAATTGCAGTATGTCTAGGTACTAAGCCACGCATACTGGGCACACTTAAGCAGCCTTCCCACCCTTTTACTTTTTCTTTTGAATACGATAGAACCTCTGGATTGATGATAGCGGTGGGTTCCATTAAAGGTGCATCTGGATATCGCGCATTCGGCTTTGAACACATAATAAAGATGCGTTTACTATGATGTATTTGTGGAGCTGCAATTCCCACACCACCCGCTTTTGATACCACAAGCAGCATGGTGGTAATTAATTGCTGACACTCATCCGAGAGAATATCCTCTACTTTAGACGCGGGCTGTCTTAATACTGGCGCGCCCAACTGAGCAATATCATATCTGTGCGTGTTTACATTATTCATTGAGTTTCCTTTTTTATGCTCAGCTGACCGCGCGATGTTTACTTTGCTTTTTACTCTTAAATAAGCTGTGCGATATCATTACCCAACAATAACACTCACTTTATAAACTAGCTGATGATATGTTGATAACGCTAATTAGCTGCCAACACTAACTCAGCCAGCGATTTTTTTGACGCAACATGATTGCTAAACAACACATTCGTATGATTTACATCGGTTAAATAGTCTATGGTTTTTGGCACAGCACCTAACACTTGAAATTCTGTCGAGTTCAAATCATAAGACCACAACTGTGATGCTTCATTTACCCCATAAATTACATTATGTGTGATCACGAATCGCTTATCACTGCCTTGAGACATCAAGGGCGGAATTAAGGTATCTTCAACCGAGCCTGTTATCCAAAAACGGTCGAGTAGATCCGTGTAAATAACACGTCCATCCTCACTTTTTTGTGCCCATTTGACGCTTTTTTCACTCACTATTGTATAAGCTGAATTTCTCAAATTAAGCGCAACAAGCATAGGCTGCCCATCAATATTGACTAGCCCCAATGCACTGTCATCTTTACTGTTCCACTGAAACAACTCTCGAATAGGGTCATTCATCGGTATACGCTTTTGGCTGCCATCTAATAACACCCTGAATAACTCAGAATTCACATTCACTAACACACTCTGTCCATCTTGCGCCCAATGAATGCCATTAAAATAGCTGTCTTTTGGAAAATTACTGAGCTTTTGTGAGCCTTTACCATCATACAGCCATATTTGAGCCTCCCCCGAACGATTCGACTGAAAAGCGATTAAATCTCCACCAGGCTGAAACTGCGCTGCGTGTTCAAATTGAGTTGAACGGTCGAGGGTAACATAATTCTCAGCGTGTACATTTGATAACGCCATCATCGCAATATCACTATCATAAAACCCCTTTACCACTAATGCGCGCTGGCCATTTAGATGAAAAGTAGGCGTACTAATGGAAGTGTCTAATGGAATACTAATATTCGACACTTGGCCATCAAAGGTAAGGCCAAATAACTGTCGGCCAGTGCTAAAAATAAGCTGCTCATCATCAGGGGTAAAATTAGGTGAAATGCGTCGATAAGGTGATATTTCAGGTATGTTTTCAACGGGCTGACTCGATACGAGTTCACCACTTGGCCTGACTATATCTAAATAACGCTGGTGATCATTTCTCAGTACAATTAATGCGATTAAGTTATCTTTACCGGAGTAATCATAATCAATGAAACGGCCATCAAGCACATCATAAATAGTCTGACTTTCATTGCCAGAGACTGAATATAAGATCAGCTTCCAACGTTTATCAGTCAGCTGCATCAGTAACACTTGATCGTCATTCAACCATGTCGGTTTGATTATTTTGGTATTTTTACACTCCATGATTTGTGTCGGTTGATTATGCCCCTCAAATGCCTTTGCAACATCAAGACGCTGTAATGTATAACACT
The DNA here is from genome assembly GCF_005886875.1 of Pseudoalteromonas aurantia. Classification (GTDB taxonomy): domain Bacteria; phylum Pseudomonadota; class Gammaproteobacteria; order Enterobacterales; family Alteromonadaceae; genus Pseudoalteromonas; species Pseudoalteromonas aurantia_A. The sequence goes on from NZ_PNBY01000089.1 coordinate 68,661, forward strand.
GCTTTTGGGTGACGGGTGTTGTGCAGTCGTTGGCTTCAATATAAATAAGCTGTTTGCCATCATCAGACAGGCTATGCTCACCATACGTGCCTAATTTATCCATGAGCGGGGTTTCACGCCCAGTTTCAAGATGCTTGGCCCAAATACTACTGCGACATAGTTTTTCAGGGTAACGCTGAAATATGACATATTGACCATCCGCTGAATACACACCACCATATTCTTTATTATCTGTTGCGGTCAATGAGCGTAGCTCTTTTACCTCAAATTCAAAAGGTTTAGAGCCATTGAAGTAACCCATACTGTTCAAGCCAATGCCTACCCCAAACAAAAGAGTTAACATAAAACCAGCAAAAATATGGCGCCAAGATCTGTTACCTTTTTGCCGCTCTTTTCCCCCAGCAAGTGCGTGTGTTTCATTAGCTGATTGCTTACTGCGCTTTGTTAGTTTGGGAGTCGTGATATTTGCTTGCCAACGTACCTCGCACTCCAAACTGTATCCTTGCTTGGCATGCGTTTTAATATATGCCTTCGATTCAAGGTTGGCACTTAATACTTTTCTTAATTGTGCAATACTCCTTTGTAACGTATTTGGCGTAACAATGGTATCAGGCCATACTGCGGTCAGTAACTCATCTTGGCTCACCACTTGGTTAACATTTTTAGCAAGGCACGTGAGTACAGCTAAAGCCTTAGGCGGCACTGTTTGAGTTTGGTGATCATAGGTAACTTGATTTCGAGAGAGGTCGATAAAAAAATCACCTACCCAATATTGAACAGACATATCTACGCTTTCCAAAGGTGAATAATATAAATTAATACGCTATTTAAATGAAAAACCATCCTACCATACCGTTTGAACATCCCAAAATTAGGCTTATAAACATATGATAAATATATTATTAATTTAAATTATCGATATATCATTTATAAATCAGCACAACATCAGGTTTTTCCATATTTTTGCCTATACAGTCAAGTTCAACATTGAGTCAAAAAGTATTCATTAAAATAATAGATAAAAAGGAAACACCATCATGACCATACAAAAACACTTTATCCTTGTGTTGAGCTATCTAGTAACCCTGTTAATTATTTCAGTCGCTCAAGCAAAAGAGTTTCATTTACCCAACACCCACATAGTGCCTATTAATGATACTCAGTTAGCGCGTCAGTACGAACTTTTAATTACTTTACCTGATGGATATAACAAAAACGCCAAAAAGCCTTATCCTGTGGTTTATTACACCGATGCCCCCATGCATGTTAGCTTACTCTCAAGCGCAAGCAACTTCATATTAAACGAGACTATTTTAGTTGGGATCTCATGGCAAACGAACACCACTGGCGCGCTCAAAAAACGGGGAGTGAGCGCTAGTCGTGTTCGTGATTATTCAATTAATGAATCGAGTAATGCTGCAAGACAAGCAAAATATCAATATGGTCAAGCCAGTACCCACTTAGCGTTTATAAGAAACACCGTGTTTCAATACATAGAAAAAAACTACGCTGCTGACCCAAGCAACCGCACCTACTTTGGTTTTTCATTGGGAGGATTGTTTGGGGCATACATATTAACGGCGCACCCTGATACTTTCAAAAACTACATCTTGGGTAGCCCAGCACTGCGCGGTGATATACCACTACTTACAAAGCTTAGTAACAACCACACACACCTTAATGCCAATGTGTTTATTTCTTACGGTGCATTAGAGTCAAAGCTTGCAGATCACGTAAATGAGTTTATTGATGTATTACAAAAAAGAAATGATAACAGCTTGAAGCTACAAACCGCGGTGATTGACGCAGCGGGCCACAGTGATTCATTTCCAATGGTTGGGGTACGCAGTATTATGTGGTTATCGTCGTTGACCGATATAAAGACGCATTAAAGCACCCCCTTCCTCACCACGGTGGTTGCCTTGTGATTAAAACGCTCTTGTGATAAAAACAAGACAAATTTGCCTGCTTTCATATCGTATTTACAACGTACCTAATGAAAGCGGCATACATCATAATTATATTAGCAATACCTAACGTTCTGCCCATCAATAACTAAAACGAAGAATGCACTATAAATACTTTTGCTTCGCTTTAGTCACCTTTTCAAGATAACGACGCGACTCATCGCGAGGATGATCATAACGCAGCTGTTTATACACGCTAGCTGGTGATTGTTGATTAATTTTTTTGACCGCTGTAGTGCGGCTTGGGTGGTAAGTTTTAAACACATTTCCCGCACCGCCATTATATGCTGAAATAATGGTGTATTCGCGGCTCAGTTGATGCTTCACTCCGACTAAATAACGGGTATTGAGTATTTTTAAATAGGCAGTGCCAATATCAATGTTTTGCTGGGGGCTCATAAGGGTAGATTTAGTGGGTTGCCCAGCACGATTTTTCTCCAATTTGTAAACATCGCGCCCCGCCGTTGCGGGCACAACTTGCATTAATCCGTACGCATTTGCATGACTCACCGCATACGGATTAAAGGCACTTTCAGTTTCAATAACAGCATAAATCAGTGCTGGTGAAATATTGTATTTTTTAGCCGACGCCAATACCGCATCACTGTATTTTAAGTGCCTTAGATGCTTGTGATCCGTCACTAAGTTAAACGTCACTTGTGTCATTTTTCGACCATTTTGAAGTAAGGTCGTTAAATTATTGGCCACCAAATAACTTGCATAGCGCTTTGCCCGCCATTCATAGCGCACCACTTGCCCGTCTTGATCACGTACTTGCGGGTATAAAAATGGCTCACCTGATAATGTTGGCGATTGGCTGGAGAATATATCTGTTTGACTGGGATCATCTGAGGTTAATAATGTTTCAAATATTGCCTGAGAGAGCTTAGACTTTATATTCTCCGTCGCAATCGTTTCAATGGTTACTGAGCCCTGAACGAAATCGACAATTGCTCGTGCTTCATAATCATTCGAGTACTTCACATAACGGGTATTACTGGGTAACTCTTTATTTGATTTACCCCATACTTGCTCAATGATTGCCTCTAAGTTGCCAAATAAACGCTGTATCTTCGCCATATCCTGATTTATAGACTGCTGACTTTTATTAATACCTTCAGCGATCACTGCAACATCATGTGGATTCTTTTGGATCTGCTCTGTTAGCTTCTTGATTTCTTTAGCTGATTGTAAATTCAATGTGGACTGACATGCTATTAAAAAAATGACAATATGAATAAGGGCAGCTAAACGCAGTATGTTTTTTTGCATAAAAGTTCACCTATCTGAGCAGGGAAATTGTTCCTTTACCTATTGTGAACCATACAGTTAGCTATAGCGAGTCAATATTTCAACAAAGTGACTCTTATCAGAAATCGTATATTTGGAAACAAATTGGGGAAGTCAGAAAGTTAGTTGAGCACTAACTTTCAAATAAAAGAAAAAATTATTTCGTCTTACTTACTACAGGTACCTTGAATTGCTAACTTCAATGGTTTAATCGCTTTTTTTCCTTTATCTTCAGAAACAAGCTCTAGGTTTGCACCACCAACCATCACACCCATTTTTATATATTGTTCAACAAAGTAGTGTTTTCCAGCCTCAGTTTCTAAAAACAAATCATTAGGTGAAAACTCCGACTCTGTCGATAGCTTATGCTTTTTCCCACCTTCAACTTCTGTATAGAAAAATACTTTTGGTGCAGTTTCACCGACACAGTTATCATTAACCCATACATCTTTTTTTAGTGCCGAACCCAACATTGAATCACGGTAGATATAAAGCCCAGCCATACCCTCTTTTGGTGCATCATATTGTTTTGCTTTATTCGATATTTCTGTCGGCTCTAAAGGCACAGAACTACACCCAGCAAAAAATAATGTTGCAATAACGCTGACGCCTAATTTCTTGAACATTTTTACTCCATTTAATATTCATTATTGTTTTCGGCGCTATAGTACGATGCTAAATCACGTTACTCAATAATTACCCTTTATTAATGTAAACATATGTAAATAAAAGATTTGCAGAGTGAGTCTTGACGTAAAAAGAGTCAATTAATAATTACTTAAATATGAATTAAGTTGGCTTTTTAAAGCAATCATATAAAAAAAACGTGCCTTTCATGCAAATACATGAAAAAAACAATTCATCACATTAAGTAAAAACCGTGCATTTTGCTCGGCGCCGTAAGACCTCAGGCCATGTACCTTATTTGTTTTAAGGTTACGTTGCGACGAAAACATCATACCCTCTGTAAATAGAGCGACACGCCCTTTACCCACTTCCATTACAGTTCCCTGATTCCAACCACCAATGGCGAGTTTAAGAGGTTCTGCATTATCCTGAAAGAGTATTTTAGGCACAAGAAACACTGCATTTGGATGGATAGTTAACAGCGATATTGCATGAACAGGGATTTGGAACGCTGAACCACCAAAGGTTCGGATTTATGTTATACACTTTGCTGATCCATTAACTTTCAGCCCATCAATCAAAAAGCGAGAAGCATATACCGGTTGCTTTTGCTCTACCTTAGGGCAAGTAATATCATGCTTACGCAACGTTTCACTTTTAACTCTAAAAACCGCATCGCTAACATATCAGCTAAACCCCTCAACTAATTTTGCAATAACAGCGGGAAAATGTAATTAACGTCAAAAAATTATTATACGCTACATCTGTGAAGACTAAGGGGCTATTTTGTGTACTAAATTACTTAATCATATTATGGGGTTTAAAATCAGGGGCTGCCTGTTGGGCACTCTCTGAACATGCTAATCACTGTATACTAAGCGCCCCTATAGCACTCACTTTAGCGAGTAAATTCAAATCACATTCCTTTTGAAAAGTGGGAGGCCATGAGTACAAAATCATGCATTTCAATTTCATAACGGCCCACAAACGTTTAGTAAACTAAACCCTGTTAATGAATATACTAACCTTATCCATCACTCACTAATGTTTTCGTTTTTTAATACTTCTGCCAACTTATTGCTTTTTTGTACTCGCTCAGAATATCGGTCAGTTAAATACTGCTTATTGTCACGAGTAAGCAATGTAAACTTCATCAGCTCTTCCATTACATCAACAATACGCTCATAGTAAGACGACTCTCGCATACGTCCCTGTTCATCAAATTCTTGATACACTTTAGCGACTGATGATTGGTTCGGTATGGTAAACATACGCATCCAACGGCCAAGCACCCGCAATTGGTTGAGCGCATTAAAAGACTGGGATCCACCTGACACCTGCATGATAGCCAAGGTTTTGCCTTGCGTGGGCCGTATTGCATTTATAGACAAAGGGATCCAGTCTATTTGTGTTTTCATCACACTCGACATGCTGCCATGGATCTCAGGGGAGCACCACACCATACCATCAGACCAAGTTACCCGCTCTCTTAATTCTTGCACCTTAGGGTGTTGTGCACCTTCGGTCGTGCTATGTAGCGGCAATCCTTCTGGATGAAATATGAATGTTTCAGCTCCCATTTCTCTGAGTAATAGCTCGGCTTCTTCAATCACCTTGCGACTATACGACCCTTCTCTTAATGAGCCATAGAGCAAAAGTATTTTTGGCTTTTCATGTAATTCAGGTACGCGTAATTCTTTACCAGTTAATGCAGCAAGCTCAGTTTCTTTAATATTTAAGATCTTTTGTAACAACAAATCTTTGTTCATAACGGCGGTTCTCTCTTTATCAAAAAACACATTCGATTTTTCATATATGTTTTATCATATACGATTTAACATATATGTAAAGTCACATATGATTTGACAGATATGAGCAGTCAGCGGTATAAGTGCATTATTAATCCTTAATCAATCACTTTACCCAATGGAACCATTGATATTTTTTAAATGTTTAGCAGATGAAACTCGGCTAAAAACATTGATGTTGATCAGCTTAAAAGAGTCACTGTGTGTGTGTGATATACAATGCTGTTTAAATTTAAGCCAACCTAAAATCTCACGTCATCTGGCCGAATTAAGAAAATGTAATTTGGTGGTCTCTAGCCGTAAAGGCAAATGGATTTATTACCAATTAAACCCTGAACTCCCCGACTGGGCAAAAGAAGTCCTACAAAAAGTGACCGTAGAGCAGCAGCAGAGCTTAAAATCCTGTTTAGCAGCATTGCAATGTTAACAACCTTGTAGATTTCCTATTGTTGAGTATTACACGGGGTGTATTTGAAGACCGTCAAATCTTACCTCAACGTTGTTTAACTGCGTATTCAAAGTAAACAATCTAAACTACTTGGCTTGTCTCTATCATCTACCGTACACTCAGCACTATGTATACGTTACTTATTTAGAGATTGCAGTGGCACAAAAACAAAATAAACCAACTGGCGTTTTTAGCCAGCTTCTGTTTAATATTATTATTCCTGTGGTCATTTTGACTCGCTTTTCAGGGGAAATGCATTTAGGCCCTACATTGGGCGTCATCGTCGCTTTGGCCTTTCCAATTCTATTTGGCTGTTGGGAGTTGAAAAAAACGGGGAAATTTAGTTTTCTATCCGGACTTGGGATCGTATCGGTATTACTCACCGGTGGGATCAGCTTATTAGAATTGGATGTAAAATATATCGCAATCAAAGAAGCATTGATCCCAGGCTTAATAGGCACCGCCATTATTGTTAGCCAATACACAAAATATCCATTGCTGAAAACCCTGCTATTTAACCCCAATACCATGGATATAGATCGTATTGAACAGGCCTTAGAAGCAAAAGGAAACTTAAATAAACTGCCAAAAGTACAAATCGTTGCATCAAACATTTTGGCGGGTTCTTTCTTTTTATCGTCTGTATTGAATTACGTGCTCGCAAAAATAATTGTGGTGAGCCCCGCGGGTACTGAGGCCTATAATAATGAGTTGGGCCGTATGACTGCGTTAAGCTACCCAATCATCGCAGTGCCGACCATGATCGTGTTTTTTATTGCTTTTTATTATCTGCTCAATTCAATAAAAAAACTTTCTGGATTAAAAATTGAGGAAATGTTTCCAGAGTCGGGTGGATAAAATATAAAAGTACCGGATTACAAAGGGCTTAAAACTTTACTTTGAAAAGCCCAAATTCAAAGTTTATATTACTCGCCAGCCAACATAACAACTGTACTTAATGTGCAGTTGTTATCCCAATATAACACCATCAATTTCATTTATAGAACACAATCTAAAATTGCCTTAGTCTTATAAGCTCATTGATATAATAACCCCCCACAATGCAACGATATAATAGAGGTTCAAGCCCCTAACAATGGCAAATGCTTGCGCTGCTGGTAAGTTAGAGCGAGTTCTATGCAGTGCGTAAGCACCAACTCAGGAAGTGGGTTTGATAAAGTAAGTTGAATTGCCCTAGCGCCTTGAAACGCTAATGAGTCACCGTACAGCTCTCTAAACGTGTCAACCAGCTTAGTGTTACAATTGAAAAACAGATAATAATGCTCAGGAGACTTCAACTTCCAATCTAGACGAATTGGACTGCCTGTTTTTACGCTATAACTGGGCTCACCCCACTTTAGTGACTCTTCAACTTCACCTAACTCCAAAGATGTGGCCACCGTTAAAATCAAGTGACGCAGTGCAACCAAGTGAATTTTTGCTTCTTTCGGATATTCATCAAATCGATATTTAACAGCTTGATTCATTCACCATACCCTATTCATGTTAAAAACGTAAGTAGATACTGAGCATATGAAAAACCGCTTACGTATACTTTTTATCCTAACAGTTCTAGATTATACCAATAAAGGTACAAGGCCTTTGTTATGAGTTTAGCCGCATAAAAAGTACAAAGATAATGCCTGACACACTGCGAGTGAAGCCGCGTTACTTTTAGCTCAGGGGCTTATCGCATTAGGCGGCTTTACACATCAACACTTGTCATATAATAACCACATTTAAAATAGTAAATTTATCAGTGAGGTAAATCCATCAGCTTCGTAATTATAACTTAATCAAAGCTTCTTGCTCACCCTGATACAAGTAAATAGGTACTATTTCACTCTTTCCAGCGTTTTCTCGTAGTTGAAAATAATTTTCAGTGCATTCATTAGAAAAAGAACTATCTTCTCGGGGAATAATCTTACGTTTAGTGTCATCTCCATACTGGGCGTACAATGTATTACCCTCAAGAGAAATAGTTAACACTTTGGAACTTGAAGACTGATAACGACCAACCAATTTTTGAGCTAATTGCTTAACCTTTTGTGAATCAATTAGTGGTTCAGGTGATAACTTTAGCTGAAGTGCAATCATATCGAGTAACATCGGGCCAGGATGTTTTGTGTCAGCATTACTAAATGCAGTAGCAAATAAATTATGCTCAGGAAAAGAAACATTCCATGAAAGGAACCCTGGCACCATTCCTTCATGACTTAAACTATCTACTGTAGCTAATGGCTGTATATTTAATCCCAGCCCATATTTGATGTATTTACCACTATTCAATCGCGTTTTAGTCGCCATTAGAGTAAAGTTTTGAAGTGTAATTACTTCTCCTGACGATAAAGCTTTATTCCACCGGCTCATATCAGCAAGCGTTGAAGCAATAGCCCCCGAAGAGTAGATCCAGCTGCGATCAACTTTCCATGAGCGCGATATTAGTTTTTCCGCTTTAATATACTGTTTTGCAGCAGGATCGCGCGTTGTATAACCCTGAACATTTCCTACGCTCAAACCTTTGGTCATAACAAATGTGTTTTTCATCTGTAATGGCTTAAAAAATACTTCCTCTAAGTAGGCTGAGTAAGGTAGCCCTGATGCCACTTCTATCACTTTTCCTAACAGAATATAGCCTAGATTTGAGTAAGAATATTCCTCTGTGGGATTAGACTGAACAGGTTTTTTCGTTATTCTGTTAATAACATCTTCAATCGACGCATACTCATCCCAGACTTTATGTACAGTGGGATCATCCAAGTAATCTGGTAAGCCCGACGTGTGACTTAAAATATGCTCTAATATTAGATGTTTATAATGAGGATTAATATTAGGAATAAACTTGCCTACAGGGTCTTTTAACGACAGTTTATTACTTTCCAATAGCTTGAATATTGCAGCTGCTGTAAATGTTTTAGTAATTGAACCGATCTGAAAAACATCATCGACTTGAAGCTGCCTCATCGTTTTTAAATCTGCAATACCAATTGCACCACTATAAATCAGTTTGTCAGATTGTTCTAATCTCACCACCATACCAGGTTCACTCAGTGAGTTATGGCACTGTGAAACGGTGTCGAACTTAAGCGTCTGCGCTAACACGCTAAAAGAACACATCCCTATAACAACACTTAATGCAATAAATCTCACCATGAAAAAGCCCTCTTAAACCGTATTTATTTAGAAAGCTCAGACTACGATCGATTACAGGTGTAGTCAATAGAGTAATCATTTTTGTATGAGCAATCTGAAAGAGTCTGTTAAGACGGGTGAACACCATATAACGCTAATAGAAAGTCAACAAACATGCGCACATAATTATTACGCGCTGAGTGTAAATTCAAAAATTTAAAAACGGTTGAAAGAACGATATGAAACTTTCTGCTCGTTTTTTAACATGACATTTTCGATAAAATTTTTGATTGGATGTCATTTATTACTTTTTCAGACATGCTCTTTGACTTCTTGATGCAGCGAATGAAATCAATAAACAACTGCCACTATAAATGTTATTTTTCCAAACTAAAATAGAGTCACAGGGCTTCACATAGTGTTTCAACCTGCGCAGTCCAGCGTATAATTTCTGGGATCATGCCTCGATTTTCTGCTGGTAACTCTAGGTGAGGGCTAGATACAAAAACACGCCCTTTTCCATAGGTTGTTTGAATGCATGCAGCATGCCCGCTCATATGTTCATCGCTAAAATACTCAGGGAAGCGAATACGTTCGTTCTCTGAGTCTTCAGGTGCTATCACTGACGAGAAAGAAGCAACTTCTTTTATTATGCCAAAGCCTGCTTTGCGCTTTGACTCTGTTAATTTACCACCGGTTTGGTCAACCATAAGAGGACCTTGCCAGTAGAGCATCGGGAGCGTGTCTTTTAGTACCCATTGAGACGAAAAAACTTCTTCTGCATGATCCGCGTTCAACTTTACACTTATTAAACCGCCACCTCGGTTTTGGTGTTTCATGTCATGCAGCTTTACATCGACTAGGGCAAGCCACCCAAAACGAGCATTCGTAGCAAGAAACGCCCCTGAACAAATACCAAAGTACCCTCCTCCTTGGCGAACGAAGTCACGAACAATTTTTCTACCTCGAACTCCAAGAGCCCATTGTTGATACAACATTACTCCGCCACCCGGGATCATAAAAACATTGACACCGTCAAGCCTACTTTGCCGTAACTTTTTTCCAGTTACGATTATTGTCTCTATGTTGGTCTCAGCTTTTAAAATCGCATGAATAACCCGAGCTGATTTATTCTGAGGCCCAGCTAAAACACCCTCATTGTCAACATCGAAAATAGCTACAGTAATTGAATTCACAAATTTTTCCTTGTTTAATTATTACAATGCGGAATCATGATGATATGTTTACGTTATCATACAAGCTGGCTCATCCATTTTGGAAGGTCCTTTATACATAGGCACCACAACCAAAAAATTAACAACTAAAAAACAAACAGTCAACAACCAACTGTAATTAACAATCTAGCTTTGATTTTCATTCAGTGGCAACAACACGCCTGTGGCAGAAAACAGAGAGCCTGTACCCAATTTTAATGCGTTACTTTAAGTGATTGATCTGTTTCATCAAGAAGGGAAACTGGAGGAAACAGTTGAAACAGTGACTCCTAGAAACAGGGGGGAAACAATTCCGAATTCAAAAAGCTAAAATCAAACTAACACCCACAACACCAGTGCAGAAATTATGCAATCAATTCCAGGGATTGGCCCTATTATTGCCTCCGCATTCAGCGCCAGCATCGATAAAGGCCAAGTATTTAAAAGTGCGAAAGACTTTAGTGTCTGGCTTGGCCTTACGCCTAGGCAATATGCGTCTGATGAAACAAATCATTTAGGCACAATTACTAAACGTGGAGATGGATACCTCAGAAAACAACTTATTCATAACAGGGGGGAAACAATGACACCCATTCAAAAAACTAAAGCCAATAAGCAAGTAAAGTTCAATCTAAAATATCGCCTTATTTGTAAAATTGGATTAACGACATGTGCGATAAGCTCAAAGATAGGAGAAACTAAACTCATACGCAGCAATAAGGCACGGCTAAGCCGCCACGCTATGATGTTTTGGGTATCTAGAGATTATCTTGATGGTACAAAAATTAAGCCAGTAACTTTTCACACTGCTTGTAATTAGCCCGCCGTTTTATTTCTAGGCTCGCACAATAATTTTCAAGCTTTTGAGGACGCCCTACTGCACCATGGAATACTTTGGTAAATTGCGTGGTGAGTTTTTGCCAGTTCTCTGGGGCGATGTTGAATCTGTCTAGAATTGGTGAGTTGATTAGGCTTATAGCGCCTCGCTTATCTGCTCGCATACATCGGTCGGTTAGCTCTACCAGTTCTAAATAGGACTTTAATTCAAAGGGTAAACCTTTAAGCATGTGCTTTCGGGGAGCCTGTAATAGATTATGATATAAAAACACGGTTTTTCGCTTAAATTGCTCTGTTGTCAAGATATTGCCAACCCGATTGACAAGCTCCTTAAACATATCGTTCTCTATTTATCCGTGATCTCTACATCAAAGTACTGCGCTTTAAAAGGTTCATTGTTTAAAGTAAAGTGCCACCATTCTTCTTTTAACCCTTTAAAGCCAGCATTAAGCATCACTTTCGCTAACAGCATACGATTTGCACGCTGCTGTAAGCTAACTTTAGTCGAAGCAGGCCAAGACAATGGCGAGAAATAATCCCAGGTTGTGCCCATATCAAGCTCAGTCCCTGAACGCGCGTCAATTAAAGTAACATCCAATGTGCTACCTCGTGAATGACCTGATTTGGCAGCAATATACCCTAATTTAAATAGCTGAGACTTATCGACATCAGGATAGAATTTTGCTTTATTTTTTATATCACCTAAATCTTTAGCCCATGATACAAAATGATCTACCGCGCTTTGTGGTCTATAGCAATCATATACTTTTAGGCTGAGCCCAAACTGCTGCACCGATGTTTGCGCCACTTTGAGTGCTGCGAGCGCTCTAAGCGATAATAGACACTTAGGGGCTGCATAACCGGTGATACGGGTACCCACAAAATTATCGGTGCCAAAGTAACGAATATCAGTCACTAATGACGGGATTGCTTCTTTTACATCATAAAGGTCTTGTGCTTGCACAGATAAAGCCATAAAAGACGCGCCAAGTAATACGTAAGATTGAATGCTTTTTTTCATAATAAAGACCTTAAATATGATGTACTTAAAAACTAGCAAAACAATATGTACGAAGTATGAAGTCTATGGCTCAACGAGCACACCGTGTAGTATGCCTTAAAATGCGTGTTATAAGCACATAGGCTCGTTAAAAATAACATGAGTCAAAATGTTTAACATTGCTATCAAAAACACAACTTATTGGTCAATTTTATCATTACTGAATTTCCAAACCGAAAATAACTCTATATTTTACAGAGACTTAAATTTTGGCATCATGGTTGCTATAGTATGAGCAAATAAAAGTATAAAAATTCTAGGAACAACACAATGATGAAACTACTTACTCCAATATGCGCAGCACTCATGTTAAGCGGCTGTATTGTCCACGTTGGTGGTTCGGCAGCACATGCAGATCAACACACAGAGCAGCAATTGGTATTAGATGCGACACAATTAACCACGCTGAACGCCAACTTAGAAGCAGGTTCATTAACCATTATTGGTTCACCAAAAGCGACCGATATAAAAGTAAATGCTGATATTTATACCTTTGAAAACTCAGAATACACCTTGACCTTAGACAGCTCAGGTGACACTGCTAAATTAGTCGCAAAAACGGCATCACGCAGCGGTAATGTATGGGTGGTGGGTGGCCAAAGTCCCCGTATTAATCTGGCTATCACAGTGCCTGAAAGTTTAATTTTAGACATTGAAGATGAGTCTGGCGATATCAACATACAGCGTATGAAAAACCAAATTAAGATTGAAGATGGCTCGGGTGATATTACGGTTAATGGTGCTCAACACATCAGCATCAGCGACAGCTCTGGCGACATTGACATCAATGAAGGTGGAAATATCAATATAGATGATGGTTCTGGAGACATTGAAATTTATGGTGTACAGACGGTTAATATCACCGACGGTTCTGGCGGCTTATTCATCAAAAATGCGCAAGGAGATATCAATATTGTCGATGACTCTGGCGACTTAACCGTGCGTGACACCCGTGGTGAAATAACCATCGAAGATGGCTCTGGTAGCCTTGAAATTAAAAATGCACTTGGCAACATAAAAATTGATGACGATAGCGGTGATTTAACGATTGCACACACCAGTAAAAATGTTGATATTGAAGATCACAGTGGCAGTATTTCTATTGAACAAGTGTCAGGTAAAGTAACTATAGACGATGGGGCTGGTGATATTTATATTAATGGCGCTGGCAGCCTACATATTGCAGACGCAGGCCCAGGTGATGTGAATATCGACAATATCAAAGGCAGTGTGTCTGGCGACTTAAGCCGTTAATCATAAACACGCAATTAAATTACAGATCCAAGCTGTGGGTAGATTATCACTGTGTTTACCCACGCAACCTGCTGATTTTTTGGCTAACGTATATTGAACATAAGCTACCTATTCTCTCATCTCCCCCTTGAAATGACCTTGAAAAACCCTTTACACTATTACCCACTTTTTATTGTGGAGTATGCGCCGTCATGAACAACTAAGTCCTGTTATCCGAATTTTCATTCTTTTTTTGGATCTACAGGGTTAGTGGGCGTGGCTCTATACCTTTCATATTTTTGTGTGGCATGCACGCTGCACTTAGCATTTTGGCTACCTCACTGCGCCTGTTTTATTTCAGGAGGCAATAGATGCCGATATTTCAAATTCACACTATCAGCTTTAATCTAGCTCACGGTGAGCAGCTTTTTAATAACCTATCTTGGAGTTTAAACGCTCACCGTTCGGCGCTTATCGGGCGTAATGGCGTTGGTAAGTCAGTGCTTATCAACCTCATTCGAGGCAAACTTTCACCCACGCAAGGTAGTATCACCTGCCATAAAAATATAGGGTACTTTGATCAACAACATGAAGAAGTTTCCCCAAACTCAACACTCAGCATCGCAGCTTATTTGGGATTATCAACTCCCTTATTAGCCCTAGAAGCCATTGCCAATGGCAGCTGCGATCCCGATGATTTTGCTGCAGTAGGAGACAACTGGCTTTTAGCGCAGCACTTAAGCGCGCAGCTTTCTGCACTCAACATCCCCTCTGACTACTGGCAACACTGCAATACACTCAGCGGCGGCCAACTTGCCCGTTTAAAGCTCTGGCAGCTGTTCAATGCAAATTACTCAGCGCTTATTTTAGATGAACCCTCAAACCATTTAGACTTACACGCTAAACAATGGCTTAATGAACAAATCGATGCCTTTAATGGACCGCTCTTAATTGTTAGCCATGATCCACAACTACTAAAACACATCCCCTATATTTATGAGCTTACACCCCATGGCCTAAACACGTTTTCAGGTAATTATGACGACTTTATAGCCGCCAAAAAACGTGCCTCACAGGCGTTAGCACAACAAATTAGTCACGTAAAAAAACAACAACGTAAACTCCAATTAGAAACACAAAAAAACCAGGAGAAAGCACAACAACGTGCTGCAAAAGGTAAGGCTCTGCGCAAGCGAGGTAGCCAAGCTAAAGTATTATTAGATGCCAAAAAAGACCAAGCTACCGCCAACAGTAAACGCCAAAAAACCAGTGTGCAACAACAGCAGATTAAGTTGTCAGGCACAACCAATACCTTACTGGCTAAACAGATCCAACCCGAGCACACACATTTTTCGCTACAAACACAGGCTAGTCATAATAAAAAAGCCATCGTACGCGCTCTGCAACTTACCTTACCTTATGGTACAAATACCGCCATAGACCTCGTTGTATGTGAAGGAGAAAAATGGCATATCAGCGGAGGAAATGGCACAGGTAAAACAACGCTCTTCACTATATTACAACGTAAAGCAGAAGCCATATCCGGTACATTACAGCTTAATTCAGCAGTTTTTTGCCTCGACCAACATTATCAACTGCTTGCGCTTAACCGTAGCGTATTAGACAACGTAAACGATTTTTGCCCGACACTGTCTACCTGCGAGGCTCGCACACAGCTCGCTGGCATTGGCTTTAAAGCAGAGCAAGTGTACATAACGGCCGACAAAATAAGTGGTGGTCAAAAAATGAAATTAGCCATGCTCATTGTGAGCCACCAGCCAAAACGGCCCATACTGTTACTCGACGAACCCGATAACCACCTAGACGCCGCCAGCAAACAACATCTAGCAGATGCGCTCAGTCGATACAATGGCGCTTTATTATTAATCAGTCACGACCCCACGTTCATTGCGCAAGTTGGAGTTGACCGCACACTCAACCTCTCATAGCACCGTCTATAATTTCTCACCTAATTAGCACGGTGTTAGCGTATTTTTAGTCACCGGCACTGTGCTTAATAAAATGAATGCATTCAATACAGGGTTTGTTAACCGCGCTTGTGCATACACCAACGAAACTTCTAAAAAGGGCGTAATAAACTCAGTAAAAATAGTCATCAACTGACCACTGTCTAAAAAAGATTTCACCATAAAACGTGGTAGCCTCGCCACATCGTGGCCTTGCGCTGCAAAATATGGCAGATGTTGAAAAAGAGTTCATTGAATTCTTAAAATCAGAAAAAAACTGTGTATAACCGAATTGTTGCTCACCACCGAAACAACAATACCAGCCCAGAATTTGTTGATGCCTATTATCAGGCATATCATGGCAAGCTCGCGATAAAATAAGTCAATCACGCGCTAGGTACGCTTTAGGTAAAAGTACATTTAAGGTAAGCATACTTTGACAGTGAGCTGGCATGTAAAGCCCCTTTACATGTTCAAGAACCTTGTTCCAAAAGCACCTTACAATGCTTATGCATAAAATGACAAAACACCCTTTAGGTATGTTCACCCGACAACGAGTCAATCATTTACGCGCCTCCTCTACAGGATCATGCTAACGGCATACTGACATTAAACACTACCTAAAGAGACTCTCAGCGTATCAAAAACATAAAAATCTAAGCACAATTTTAACTAGGATGCTAATGTAATTATAAAGAGAGTCATTATATGAGGCTTAAGTGCTAGAAAATTTAAACATCACTAAAAAGCTCCCGTTTGTTATGATCAGTTTTGCGCTTTTATCTGCATTAGTGACAGGGGTAATCGCCTATATAAATACCTCTGACGAGCTAAAAACAGCAGCGCAAGATAAATTATTTTCATTACTAGAGTCACGCAAAGCTACGTTGCGTCACTATTTTGATGACATAAGCAATGATGTGCTTTTCCATGCACAAAGCCCCGCAATCAGAAACGCTCTTTCCGCATTTTCTCTGTCATGGAATGAGTTGGGACATGCGCCAACCGAGCAATTGCAACGCGCCTATGTTGAGCAAAACCCTTATGCAGATGGGCAAAAAAGTGCTTTTTTACAGGCCAAAAACGATACTCGTTATGATCAAGTCCACGCACAATATCACCCCACCTTTCTTAACCTGACGACCCTAAATTACTATCACGACTTGTTTCTTTTCGATACGCGAGGGAACTTAGTGTATACCGTTGCAAAAGAACGAGACTTTGCCACTAACATTTTGACGGGGGAATGGGCACACACGCATTTAGCCAGTACATTTATTGCTATCATGAACACTACCCAACCGAGTAAAATCATCTTTGAAGACTTTCAATTATACCCGCCTAGTAACAACGAGCCTGCTGGGTTTATTGGTACTCGAATAACAAACATAGATAATGTTGTCATTGGTGTACTCATTTTTCAAATGCCCATCTCTCCGCTTAATACCGTGATGCAAGTGACGGCAGGAATGGGTAAATCAGGTGAAACATATATTGTTGGTCCAGATAAGCTCATGCGCAGTGATTCTCGCTTTTTTACCGGAGAAAGTATATTAAAGACCCATGTTGATACCCCCTCAGTTGACATGGCACTGGCAGGTCACTCCGGTGTTCATATTATTACAGATTATAGAGGCATATCCGTTTACTCTGCATACGCGCCATTTAACTTTGCACAGCTAAGATGGATGATTGCAGCAGAAGTGGACGAGCGTGAGATCATGCAGCCAATTTATAACATGAATTACTTTTTATTTATTAGCACAGGTATTGTGATCAGTGTGATCCTGCTATTTGGTTATTTGTTATCTGCCAACATAGCTCGCCCCATAGTCAATATGACCCAT
The DNA here is from genome assembly GCF_005886875.1 of Pseudoalteromonas aurantia. Lineage (GTDB taxonomy): Bacteria > Pseudomonadota > Gammaproteobacteria > Enterobacterales > Alteromonadaceae > Pseudoalteromonas > Pseudoalteromonas aurantia_A. Next base: position 86,091 of record NZ_PNBY01000089.1, read on the forward strand.
ATTATGAATCAGTTGGCCGATAATGACCTCACGGTAAATATTGGTGTACCTGAGCGCCAAGATGAAGTGGGCTATATGGCGAAAGCGCTCAATATTTTTAAAAAAAATGCCATCGAGCGAGATAAATTTCAAAAGCAGTTAATGTATCTGGCCAATCACGACCCGTTAACCGGGTTGCCGTCTCGGCAATATGGGACCCAGTATTTATCTGAAATGGTTAAACAATGCGCTCTAAAACACAATAAACTGGCCCTGTTATTTATTGACCTAGATGGCTTTAAAACAGTCAATGACAATTTAGGCCATACAGAAGGTGACGCTTTATTAATAAAAACGGCGCAAAAGCTGCAAGAAAGCATCAGAGCGAGTGATTTAGTCGCTCGCCTAGGCGGCGATGAATTTATTGTTGTGCTAACACCTATCACGCACAGCAGTGACTATTTAGAGATAGCAAATCGCATCTTGCAAAAAGTAGACTTCAGCTACAGTACAAACAATAAAAGCGCCCATGTAACCGCGAGTATTGGCATAGCCGTCTACCCTGATGATGCCAATTCTGCTCAAGACTTAATTCGGGTTGCTGACTTAGCGATGTACCAAGCTAAAAATGCAGGCAAAAATAAAGCGAAAAGACCCAAAAACCAATAAAGTAACACTGAATGCGTGCCGACCGCATAACTAAGAGCACCTAAACGGCATGTATTCCACCAGCTTTGCAAGCACACTCCGTAGATCATAATCCGCCGATAACAAACCGCACAATCATAAAGCTACATAATGATATCACTTACCCAAGTTCATTAAATAAATGTCCCATGTAAACCCAAAGGTAAATGATATGGCAAATCTGCGTAAGCAATTGGCCCATCAGGAATGCGCTCTGCATCAAAGACAGCCACACCAGTAGACCCCTTTACAAAGTTAATATAACTATTTATTAAATACCCCTGACCTTCACGCGTGGCATTGTCTTTGGCAACAAACAATGGCTCTTCAACCATCACATCAAGCCCAAAATCAAACCGTTCAAATATATCTTTATCCTGATTGTACCGTCCTACCGCGTTAAACTGCGAGCGCGTCCCTTGTGACCCCGTTGTGACACCCGTTTGCCACTCACTTTTTTGCTGTGCGTAACGTGTATCAAACATTGGAAATTCCATATCACGTGACGTGCGCACTAATTTCGCACGCTGCGCCGTTAAATCAATGATGATTTGACTGGCATTGGCTTTTTTATTGCTTTTCTTCTCTCCTATTAAATCGGCCATGCCAGTATGGTATACATACGCATCGTCATACCAACACGTGTTTAATACCAAGTTATTACCTTGCTGCCAACTGTTGCCAAAATGAAAGATAAACCCTGGCTCAAAAGGAATACGGTGCGACGCCGTCAATATATTTTTATCAATCACCAGTAACTCACCGCCTAGATGTGGCTGCCATTTAAAAGACTCAACATAAACATCCGATAACCGATCCAAAACCAAAGGTGACAAATAAAACACCAAATATTTATCTGTAATAGCAAAATCATGAATATAGCTACTTTGCGATAGCTCAATCAATTTAAACTCGCGCAGCGCACCATTCGCATGTAAATGATACAGCACCATTGTGGGCTTGCCAGAATAAGAAATGTTACCAAAGTTCCAAATACTGCCGTCTTTATCATGATGGGGATGCGCAGAAAAAGGCACACCATCAAGAGCATCATTAAACTTAACTTGCCCAAGCGTATCGAGTGACGAACGATCAACCCGATATGGCGATGCCGCTTCCCACATAGCCCACAACTCGCCCTGAATGGGCAGTAACGCCGTATTTGCTTGACTTACACTTTGCGCGCTGGTTGGTAGTGCTACGTTTTCAAAGCGTGTACCAGTGCCTGAATATAAAAACTGATTGGCGGCATGCTCTTCCATAAATTTTTGCGTACGGACAAATTTGCCCTTGTGTGTCATGCCCTGCTGCGATAGCCCAAAGTGATTAACCATACCATCACCATCGAAAAAGTGCTGATATCGCTCATTGCCCCGAGCGCGCAGCGCCGGCCCATTTCGATATAAGTCATGACCTACTAGCTGCTCTGGAAGCTTACCGTGCCAGGGTTGAAAATGTGCTGGAATATCGTTTTTGATCCCCTCATAACATCTCAAACGACTATGTTCACTGAGTTTATCATTGAACTTTTTTGCATAGGGACTTAATGACCGCTGCCCTTTATTAGATAAAACCGAAGATGCCACACTTGATGGGCTAAATCCCATTGCTGTTGATGCAACAGTAGAGGCAAGCGTTGATGATAATGCGGCATTTAAAAATTGACGACGATCCATGAGGTTCTCCTATCGGGCAGTAATCACTAAATTAACGTAGTTCAATATTGGTATTGATATGCGTGTCGCTCACGTTAACCGCTAACTGAGCAAACTTAGGCGGGCCCATTAAACGCGGGTTATTGCTAAATCCGTAAGGTTCGTTCGGGATCCCCATTAAGTTTCGCCCTAGCTTTCCATCACCATTGAGATCTTGATACACCATCACCGCGTAATCTCCATGCGCTAAATCCATCACTGTAAAAGTGAGCTGCGCAGCATCTGCTTTTTGTTCAAGTACTTCAAATGCTTGATATTGCTTCATACCTTTGGCTGAATCATAGATAGCAACCTTAATTGTGCCCTGATTTTCTTTGACATTATTTAAATTAATATTAAGCTGCGCAGCCTGTGCTGAAAGTGCCATACTAGATAAAGTGATCATTGCGGTTGTTAAACGAGTAAAAGTATTCATAATAAATCCTATTAGTTATTAGTTGTTCGCTGCTGATAGGATGTACTTTACCGAATGACGTGACGAGGCGCCTGTTGCATATGTCATAAACGTACCGTGACAAATGTCACTATGATAAAAGCAGCAATAAGCAGGTGAGCCTTTATAATTCCCCCTCATTTGCTTTATACAGTTACTACAATTAGTGACCAACGCCTTATTATTCGCTGTCAAGAAAGTGGCCAAGGAATTTCACCCGAGCGCATCGACAAAATAGTTGACCCTTTCTGTAACATTTCCATAGAGTACGGTGCAATTGGCCTTGGCTTAAGCATTGCTTATAACATTGTGCATCAACACTTTAAGGGCACTGTAAAATGTTCTAGCGAGCTCAATTAAAGTACCTTAATCGAAGTCACGTTACCTACAGACACCCTATTACAAAAGCCAGTATCATAAGCTGGCTACATCATTTGGTAGAGAATAATTCATACAAAATACTGTGACGGCGGTGCACTTATATGCTATTAAATAACCATTAAATGGCGTGTTCAGCGTGCTTATAAAAAGCGCTGTAAATGCTCAATAAAACAGATCATGCAAAGGGTTTGCACAATGAAAAGAATGGCACAGAGACGAAGACACATTTGGTTTTTTATGCATTCTCAACAGCATCGTTGCACCACTCATTCCGCGGTTAGTACCAGCACAGATACCAAGCAAGACACCTCAATACCAAAATTGGCAAGCTATGTAAGAAAGCATCATACCGATCCCACTAAAACGGCAGACCGCATCACCTCAGGCAAACACGGAAAATTTGCGCTGCAAAATACTGTTGTGATGAAATAACATGATCAATAATAGGGCGCATTCACACAGCCCCCCCTAATTAAGCGCTCGCATGAAAGCGACCACCGCCACCATATTGATAGCTTTCTAAAGTACTTATCAACGTTTTTGAAAATTGTATTTGCGTGCTCGACGCTCCATTTTGCATCTGGGTTTGCAAGCGCTCTTTTTGCAGTGCGATCACGTCAATTTTAGTGCTCTCTGCCGATTGCAGCTGCGCCAAAGACACCTCACCACTTGCCTGATTCAAGCCATTTTTTGTTGCACCATAATTCAGAGACAACACCGCATGCTGACCTAAAGACAACGTTCCGTCTTCATACAAAGCGTGTGACGCAGAAGACAACTCTTTCAGTGTCATATTAGAAAAGTCATACTGTTGCTGGCTTTCCTTTTCCGCTGCTGCCGCCTCAAGCGGTGCACTCTCTTCGCTTTTTTGCACGTCAGGTGCCGCAGGTGATTTAACTTGATATTGAGCATAATCATAAGCTTGGTTAGCGATTTTCATTTTACATATCCTTTGCAAAGCATCTGCATTAAATACAAGCAAAACGCATACCGGAATAATAATTCAATAAAACAATAGATTCTGACCTGCGTCAGAAAGACAAGATTCATATGCCCGTACTCGTTGGCAAAGCTTCATGCCGCGCACATGGCAAGTTTCACGCTATCGTCTCCCTGAACTTGATTCAGGGTCCATATAAAATCCACTACAGCGTAAATAATTCATCCTTGGAGCTGGGTTACATCAATCATTACCTGCATGGATTAAGCTAAACGGAGCAAGCAAACACTTTAAAACCATGGATTCTGAGCTATGTCAGAAAGACGAATTTTTGTGGGGGCCCAATCGTTGGCAAAGCTTCATGCCACGCACATACACAACGCGACCCCCTTTCGTCTTCCTGAACTTGATTCAAGGTCCATGAAAATACTCCAAGTCCTCGTCTCCTTCAACTTAATTCAGGATCCATAAAACAGCCACTACAGCGAAAATAATTCATCTATGGAGCTGGGTTACATCGGTCATCCATGACCTCACTTCTTCGCGCTGCACGGTCACTCATCACCTAAACTTCGTTGGCGGGGCTTTATGCCGCGCTTAGTACAACGGTATTTGATGTTGACCCACAAAAACACGCTCACATAGATACATGGGCCAGTATGCTGTCTATTTATGCTTTTCGTGCGCTGATCACTGACTATATCATCGAAATTAAAAATCCGAGCGGCCCTAACGGAGAGCTTAATTTTGAAAAGCTTAAAAATGCGCAGCCGGCTGTTTTGAACACTTTGCAAACAATCAATACTCAACTCGCTGAGCGTGACTTTTTAATCACCGAGCAGTTTTCTTTAGCCGATGCCATCATTTTACCCATACTTGGTTATCATATGCAGTTGCCAGGTGATCTCAACTTACTCGCTGAATTTCCAAATTTGGTAAAATACTATCAACGCCTTAGCGCTTTGCCATTTTGTAAAGGGGTTTTACACACAGCCAAACCCTTAAATTGACTGGTATAGACCCTGCCGTATTTTTACCGCTTATCAACAAAGTGGTAAAAATACGTCTGTGCGTAAATCACATTCATCTACTTCGTGGATCAGGTTTAAGTATTGAAAAAAGCAGGGGTGAGCAGCTGGTTGCTCATCACTCTGCACAAGCCAATGCTGATAAAACAGATAAATAGTTTGCTCAAGCGTATTATGGCTACCATGATGTGTTACCTTGGCACACCGCATAGCGGGGATCTCTGCATTGAGCACACCAAAGTCATTACTCGGTATGGGTGTTTTGACTGACCCCGCTATTTTAAACCTAAACTCACTCGCTGGCATCGTACTCGGATCTCCATTAGGTAGACCAAATGTAAGGCTTGAACGGATCGGCGACAACCCGCTTGATTTACGCCAATTCACAAATTCCCCTGCTGTTTCATACACCCGTTCAGGCGCACCTCGGTGTTCAAGCACTGCAACCTGAGTTTTAGGAAATGTCACAATGTCTTCGTTGAGTGTGTTTTCTATTTGCTTATGTGCTGTCTGTTCAAGTACACGATGCCATGTTGGCCATTGAGGTTGCTTTCTAAATTCGGACGGAGTTTGACTAAATGTACGTTTAAACGCGCGGGAAAATACTTCAGCACTATCAAAGCCCGCCTTAAGGGCGATGTCTATAATTTTAATATCGGTTTCAAAAGCAAGCTCAAATGATGCACGCTTCAATCTGGCCAGCAGTATGTATTTACTTACGGTAATATTAGTACTAGCAACAAACACGCGATGAAAGTGATATTTCGACAAGGCAGCAACTTCACTTAAGTGTTTCACATCCATCGGCTCATCAAGATTATGGTCTATATAATCGCATACACGCCTAATGCTGCGATGAAGCGGTAAAATATGGTTCATGATTGCATTGCTCATTCTAAGAAACTGGCTTAGGGCAGTATCGCAAACTGCGTATTAAAAATGCTTGATTGAAAGTGCGGTTTATTATTTACATCACTCCAGTAAAATACCTAGGTACAAAGGCTTTGTTTAAAAAATCAGGGCTATTCATATTGAGTTGTTTAGCCGTCAAATAAAAAAATGGCTATTGAGAGCGACTCCAATAGCCATTATACTTTTACTTAATTGATCGAACTTAGTAACGCTTATTTTATAAATGATGCAGCCCTAGCCACCACATTTATTAAATTCTTCACTCACTTTTTCATATACTGTACAAAAGTCATCACTGCCATTTGACGCGGTAATTTTACCGCCATCAAAAATCGCATTAATCACCTTCATTTTAGTTACTGTTAAGCGCTTATTCTTGCACGACTTAACCGCCATTGCGCCGCACTCTGCCGCCGTGCTAGCCTCTTTAAATTTAGAACAACTTTGTTTACCTTTGCACTTTTTATAACTAATTTTTTCTTTCCCAGGGCAAGACGTCCTGGTGTACTGAATTTCACAAGTACCAGCAATAGCAACTTCCATGAGAAAGTAGGCAAAAAATGCCACAAATAAACTAGCAATTTTCAATTTCATATAATGCTCCTCTCAAGCAAATTAGACGATTTAGTAGAGTAACTAAATTCTTAGTCACTAGGTTTTAAACTTAGTTAATAACTCACGCTGGGTTTCGGCCATTTGTGCAAGTTTTTGACTCGCCTGTTGGTTTTCCTTGGCTTGACTGGTAGTCATGTCGGTAATATCACAAATGCTATATACACTATCTAGCTGCGTTTGCGCGGCCACTGTTTGCTGTTCAGATGCAGCGGCTATTTGTTGGCTCATATCACGAATAGTCTGAATGCTTTCCACAATAGAATGCAGCATATTTTTCACACTGTTAATACCATCAACGCACTCTCTTGACGCTTGTTGCGAGCTAGTCATACTGTCAACGGCTTGCTGTGCACCACTGACTAGATGCTCGATGGCTGATTGAATCTCTTGCGTAGACTCTTGCGTACGGCTTGCTAATGAACGTACTTCATCAGCTACCACAGCAAAACCTCTGCCCTGCTCTCCTGCGCGCGCGGCTTCAATCGCAGCATTCAAAGCTAATAAGTTAGTTTGTTCTGCAATGCCTTTAATTTCAGCCAGCACCGAGCTAATACTGACCGTGTCATTATTCAATTGTTGAATAACATTTGCAGACCCTTCTATGGTTTTACCCAGTTCAGAAATGCTATCTACATTTTTAAGTAACACTAATTCACCTTGCTCGGCTTCAGTACTGGCTTTCTCAACTTCTTCAAGCGTACTATGAATACTCGATGCCACCGATGCCACTGTTTCGGTCATCTCTGTAATAGACGTACTCATTGCCTGCATTTGTGAGCTTTGTTCGTTAGCGCTGTTAAAACTTTGGTCGGCAATCACACTGGTTTGCTCTGCTGTACTGGCAAGCAGTTGAGAGTTGTCAGATATTTCATTCAAGGTGTGACGTAAACTATTCACAAGCTGCTGCATACTATCGGCCATATCGCCCAGCTCATCTTCTTGTACTTTTACAAACTGAACTGTCATATCGCCTGTAGCGGCACTTTGAATTTGTTCAACCGCTTTTGCCAGCGGCACCTTAATTGAATTCGTCACAAAATAGGACACGAGTAATGACAAAACAATAATAAGCCCAGCAAGCGTAGAAATAATTAACTGATTGTGACTAACTGACTCTTCTGCACCCGCTTGTACTGTTTCAGTATAAATAATTATTTTATCATTGAGTTCATTAATGAGTTTACGTGTATCACCCGCGTATTGCCCTGCTTTTTCAAACTCTTTTTTTACTTTCGTTAAGTGCTTTAGTACCGTGACCTTCGACGCAATGGCGCTGTCATTACCGATCAATGCAGACTTGAAACTGGCTAGGTTTTGGCTCATTGCAACTAATTCGTCGCTACCTTGTAATTCAGTGGCCCCTTTAATTTTATTGAAGAGCGTTGCAATTTCACTCGCCGAGCCATTCAATTCAGACTGCACACTCAGCACTTCAAACACAATGGCTGAACGCAGCGCTGCGTTTGCGGCATCAACAGATGTTTCAATAAGTGAAACAAACTCAGCCAGATCATTTATAACATCATCTTGCTCTGCCATGGCTTCCAAGTCGTAGGCGTAACTCAAGCTTTCATCACCCATATCGCCAAACTCACGCGCTAATTCACTGGTTTTTTCAATTTGCTGTAATGTGGCCAAATAGTCTCTGACACTTGGCAACGCAATTTCATACAGTGCAGCGTTCGTTTTTTCAACCTCAACAAATAATGCAGATAATTCGGGTAGGTTTTCCAACTGGGATCCTAGCGCCCTCAAACTACTTTGGTTCTCATTGTACCGAGTATCAAAATCTGCTTTAATCGCAGTCGCCTGACTTCGGCGCTCAGTACCCAATAATAATATTAAGTTCAACTCAGTCGCGAGCACACTTTCAGATAAAGCCGCGCCTTCTATTAAGGTTGGTACACTCTCAGTCGAGACTTGCTGTATTCCTTTACCAATATTCATAATACCAAAAATAGAAACAGCGAATAGTATTATGGATAAGAACAATACAACCGCGAAGCCACCAAAAATTCTCCACGTAACAGTTAGGTTCATATGATAAATTGTATAAATTGGTAATAATTAATTAATAGCAAAGATGCAATACTTTGCGAATAATATTCATAAAAACATACCATTTGATGAATTAAAAAAAGGAATAAACAGAAAAAACCATTAATTAACATATTGTGGCTTTTACCAAGCAAGGTGAAGTAATATAGGCCTGGCTGGCTATATATCGAGCTTAACGCTGAGACTTGTTGAGGTGTATCGTGTGGGTTGGCATAAAGCTATTAGCCACAGCTTAAAAATTTAGGTCACAGCCATAAAATCGGGGAGGCCTTCAACCTGCGTTTGCCATGCCAGCATATTTGGATAGTCTTTAGCAACATCAGTGGCACTTTCAGCCAACTTAATGTATCTCTGGTGCGAATACTCATGGTGGGGTTACGTAGCTTTAAAAGTTTACGTTTAGTGAAATGCCCTTTTTGAATTGCATCTTTCGTGATGGGATGTGCATTAAACAATGCGTCAAAGCTACCGTCGTGCATAGCGACGTGTAGCCCATGTGTTAAGTGCTTTCCCAATCGCTGGATACTTTTTTGTACAAAGAAACACAATAATATTTATAAGCTTGTTTGTTCTTTGGTTCAAGCGGCTCACTTTATTGCGGAAAATGTGTGCTCAATAATAAATGTACGATGCTTTCATGACGTTCATATGTTTGTTATTTCTCAGCGCTTATCAAAAGCGTATCAAATTGTGCCTGAATAGCTGCTTGCGCCAATTTCACACTCATGGGCACCGTCCCTTGATATGGGTGAACTGTAAAAACTGTGGCTGGGGCAAGCGATTGGTCTGTAAATACAGGCGCTAAATTAGGGTACTGCGCCAAAAGCACATTTGGGACCAACCCAATGCCAAACCCCGCAGAAATTAAAGACGCCGTTTGAGAAATCGTATCTGTGATATGAGTTGCGTCAAAACTTAACCGTTGCGATTCGGCTCCGTTACGCATTAGCGTATGTTTAATATGGGTCCCTTGCCAGTGATTAGCAATATACGCGACGGAATCTATATCCACATCACTCCCCGTGGCTTTGCATAATACATCTGTCAATGAACCAAGCCGGCGTTGTTTATAATGGCTGTCTTTGCTGTCACCAACTCGAATAGCTAAATCAATATCATGATGCATCAGAGCGAGTTGATTATCTTGGCATATCAAACAAAGCTGTACATTAGGGCAATGTAAAAAAGCATCTTTTAAAGCAGGAACAACCAATGTATCCATTAATGCGTGTGGCGCTGTTACCGTTAACTTGCCCGCAGGTTCTGCTTGCTGCGCCATGATCTCCTCCCACGCTTGTTCAGAAACTTGATGCATTTTCACACAATGGGCATAAAAGCGTTCGCCCGATGGCGTTAACGACTGACGACGCGTCGTACGTTTTAATAGTGTGGTTGCCAATTCGCTTTCAAGTTGTTTTAAATGCAGACTCAAAACGGATTTTGACAGTGCCATTTTCTCAGCCGCTTTGGTGATTGATCCCGCCTCTACAATGTGCATAAATACAGTCATATGCCGTAATTTTTTCATATTGTTCTACCTAGCTAAACAGTCTGTTCTATTAACTTTGTTTTTCTTATCAAAGCATAACGCTAAACTTTGCAGCAAGTAAACAATCGAGATAGAAGAGTATGGCACCACAAACTGTATTTGAAGCATGTAAAGCGGGCATTTTACAATGGCAAACCGCATTCAATAACCAAGATGCGCAGGGATGTGCTGCGCAATACCACAAAGACTGTACGATGGTTGCCAAACCATTTGGCACATTCAAAGGCACAGAGCAAATACAGGCGCTATGGCAAAAAATTATCGACCAAGGGTTTAATAATGTGCAGTACAGTGACGTTATTTGGCACCCAGAAGGAAACGATGGATTTTTACTCACCTCTCGCTGGCAAATGAACAAAGCCTTTGGTGTTGTGCACAAAGAGCACTGGCAAGTGCAAACTGATGGTAAAGCCTTATTAGTGTATGACGAGTTTGAAGTGCAAGGAGAACGTTAAGGCATCATTGGCAAGCAGCGCTCATTCATTGATATGGGCAGCATGGACCCTGAAATGAATTCAGGGAGACAAAATAAGCGAAGACGTCAATATACCCCGTCGTCTTCCTGACGCAGGTCAGGATCCTCAAATAAAAAACGCACAGCGTTAGTAAACCAAAGCACATTCATTTGACACATTTATGCTCTGCTTACTTTGCCAAAATGGTTCACTGCTCCAACGTTGCTCCCCATTGTAACGTTCAACCAATTCATTTAAGTAGGTATTATAAATCGAGGTCATTTGCTCAGAGTAATCATCCAGCCCTTGGCTTTTCCCTGAAAAGTATTGCGCTATTGCCTCTCCTGCTTTATCTGCCATATACATGGCGGTTGTCATTCCATGTGATGACAATGGATCAAATGACATCGCTGCGTCGCCAAGCATTAGCCAATTGCGACCTGTTAGCTGGCTACAAATATGACTGCTCGCATTAACTTTGCGGACTGGAACGTGAATATTTTTTTTAATAAACTGTTTAAAGTAAATAGATTTTTCGCTGACTTCGTACCAATTCTCAAATGCGCTATAACGCTCAAAATCTGGTGAAGTTTGATTGCTAAAAATAGCCAGCATGGTGCTTTTTTCACTTACCTGCGAAACCAATGACCAGCAGTGCTGCTGCGCCTCTACAAGCACAGGATGCTGTAATTGGGCTATTTTTACACTTGGCACATTCACCACAAAGGCCATTAATTTATCAAAGTAATGACGAGGAATGTTCAGTGCCCGGGGTAAATATCCTTGTCGGCCGCTGGCATCTGCAACAAAACGCGCTGACACTTGAACAGCCTCACCCATGTGATTTTTACTACTAATCTGCCAGTACGCGCGCTGCTGTTCAAGTCCCGAGACTTTACCAAACATCACCACGGCTTCTGGTAAATCCTCTACTAGCTGAGATATTAAATACGATTTATCGACTTTCCAACCCGGCTTTTGCTGCAATGCACGCTCAACATCAGGCTGTTTCAGCACTACAGACCCCCATGATGAATAAGTGCCAGAACATGGAAAGTGCGCGCTATGGTGTAAATACGGATGCAAGCCTAACCGTGCCAGCAAAGGATTAATTGATGCAGGCAAACTTTCTGCAAAGCTGGTTTTGATTGGTTTATCATCATGGAAAACGGCCACGTGCAACCCCATGCTCGCTAATTTACGTGCCAATAATACACCACTTATTCCCATGCCAATTAGGGCACAATCAAATGTTTTTATCATACAGTCTCTCACCAAGCATGGCGCTCTTTCGAGCGCCAACCTGCATTCTAGTTTTTATCCGCTTTGCTATACGCCACATAAACCACTTCTGGAATACCCGTACTGGTATCTTGTTCTACCGGTCTGGCCATGACCATGCCCATATTTTTCCATTGCGTGACCATTTGAACTAACCCGTTGGTATAGCCCCCTTCCGCGTGATAACCCACAAAACCTAAATCAGCAGTGTGCAGCCAATCTAATCGCTGTGCATATTGCTCTAACCTTAATTGATTAAACGACGCTTCACTCATACCTTGTGCAACAGTGTGGTCAAAGCCATTGGGGGTTGCTGTATCGGCATTTTTGCTGTCTTTAAATTTGTTATAACGCGCCAAAGGCACGATATGTACGGGTAAGTTTGCCGCCCACCATGCCGGTATTGGAAAGTCCTCTGGCGTATAAACCGCTTGGCAACTTGCTGCATCTGACTGCCAAGGAATACCCATCCACTTGGTTAAATCCCCAGGAGTATTTTCCCAGAACCAGCTTGCATCAGTGCCTTCTACCGTCGACTTTTCCACATCTGAAACTTGAATGACATGACCAAAATCTTGATACATGTTCGATGCATCAGCTGCTTGTTTTAGTCTAAATTCACTTAGCCCAAGTAAACTGATTGCCTCGTTTACCCCTGACTTTCTCTCGTTCGTTTTGTAAATATGATCATGGCGCATCGGCCATGTCAGCTCAACGCCTGGGTGGAATCCACCGCCATACAGCGCATCCAATGCAGCACGTGCTGATAACAAAGCTGGATGTTCTGATTCTGCAAAGGTGTTGATATAAAAATGAGCTAATGAATCAATCGTTTGAGCATGAGCTTGCTCTTCTTCAGTCACCGTAAAGTCGCCTTGTGCCCAGTTAAGCAAGTGCTGATACATAAACGGCGGAATTGCAAACCACTGCATTGGGCTGCCTGGGTAGTCTACCCCGTCATTCGGGTAAAACGGCAATTGTAATTCATGGGTTGCTTTACGACCTTTAATATCTGTGGTGTCTTTACTGGGAATAATTCGGCTGGTGTTTATCCATTCACTGTCGGTTTGACCTGGGTCTTGCTTATCTATCGCTCCATCAAACATGGGGTTTCTAAATTGCTTAAAAATTTCTTTGCGTAATTCATTTGTTGCAGTACTGCTATCAAGCAGTTGTGCAAATTCATTTTGATTACTCAACTCCCCCAAACGTGTATTAACTTGGTTGTCTGAGAAGTCGGCCTGATTAACCCATTGCATCCGATATAAACGATATAAAATAGGAAACACATCACTAAATTGTGTGGTGATTTGGTTTAACTGAGCTTCTTTAATTTGTGCACCGCACACCATATCGTACAAAGTGACGAGCGGCTCTATTTGTGGGGCAAAATCAGGCGGGGCTGTTGCAATCCAAGCACTGTTATCTGCTTGATCAATATTAACCACATCGCCATTGCTCAACGTCAAGATAGCGCTCACTTGACCATCACAAATATCATCATACCAATTAGAATTATCAGCAAAGTCGGTATTAAGCGAAGAAGGCGTCATTGCTTTTGAAATACCATCGCCGGCAAAAAACGACAACACCCCCGTGTTTGTGCAACTGATCGAGCCTTGCAACACAGTATGACGTTCTGTCATATCAAATATATTCGTTAAACGATGTGCAGGATCTGCTTCATTCGCAGGAAATTTACCACTGAGTTTAACACTGTTTTTATTATTACTTGATACGCTGCCACTGCTGCGAATAACCAATTGCTGTCGTAATTTATTACCCAATACATTTGGGTTACGTCGTTTCGCGGTTTGCGCAGGAGCTAGCTTTTCTAGGCTGACATTTTTAGCTAAGTTACCAGTTCCTTCAGACACCAAAGATAAATCTAAGGCATTGTTATAGTCGTACCAAAATGCTTTTTTATTCGCGACACTCACCTGCCATGTTAACGCGTCGCCCTCAGCTAAAGTCACTTGTTCAATGGGGTTACCTTGTGCATCACATTTGTACACATAAAAGCGCTGCGCTTGCTTTTTAACCGCGCCTAAGTATTTCTCTGCAAGCACGGCAATGACAATGTCTTTCGCCAAGTCTGATAATGAAAAATCAACCACTTGCATCGGCAGTGCAACATCATCAAGCTGATGTTCTAGCTCAATTTTAGTCAACATTTTACTCAGCTCACACTCGCTCAAAAGCGTCGTTAGCTGGCTTTGATGATCATCTGATAGTTTAACCGCTGGCGACGCTAACAAATTCGCGATCACACTCCCCTCTAATTCAATAATGCGATCATGCAACTGGGTTGCAAACACTCTATCGACTAGCGCTTTTATGTCGCCTAACGTCACTAAATATTCAACACTGGTATCGTAAAGGTGCTGCCAAGGTATTTCGGGAGTAAAAATAGCCGTTTCAGGCTGAGCAGGGCCATTACCTACCCGCGCAACGCCAAGAGGCGGGTAAATTTTATACGTGTACTGTTCAGACATGGTGTTTCCTTATCTATTCATAGATGACTTGATGCCAATGTATACCCCACACATTAAAGCCAAGTAGGGCAACTAGGTAACGAGTGTAGTCAAATACGAATAAATATCGATTACACAAGATTACAAAACGCGATATGCCCTGCTCTCATTTAGCAAATGATTATACTAACGACAGACAAATCTCATTTATAAGAATAATCTCAACGGCAGTCCCAAAATTGAGACAACTCGTACGCAAAAAAATATAAAACACATAAAATTCAACAGCTTGAGAATTGGCACGTATGCTGCTAACAGGATGGCATAACTCGCAAAACTAAGATGAAAATTACATGGATATAAAAGTAAACACGCAACGAGCAAGCAAACTGCCCTTCTATGTTATTGCGCTCATTGTGTTACTCGGCGTTGCTGTGGCAATCAAACAGGTATGGCAGTATGGGCGCTCAGAAGTGACGCTTTCAGCCTCTGAACTCGTCATGAGTAAAGTGCAAAAGGGCAACTTTACTGTATCAGTGCGCGGGAATGGCATTTTGGCACCAGATAAAGTGGAGTGGCTATCCGCAGGCGGCGATGCAAAAGTAGCCCAGCAATACCTAAAAGCGGGCAATCATGTGAAACAGGGTGAGTTAATTGTTTTGCTTAGCAACCCTCGTCTCAAGCAAAGCCTTACAGAAGCTCAGTGGGAACTATCAGCCATTGAAGCACAACTGATGGCCGAAAAGGTCAGCGATAGCTCTCGTATCAAACAGCTCAAGTCAACAATATTGCGTGATAAGCTCGCCTTACAAGGTGCTCAAAATGAGTACCAAGCACATCAGGAGTTGATCGCAACGGGTGCGGTCTCTAAGCTCGACTTTCAACGCGCTAAGATCACGTTAGATCAAGCTGAACAAGGTTATTTAGCATCTAAAGAATTACTCTCAGAAACAGAAAAAACCCATCAAGCCAATCAACAAGCTCGCTTTGCAAGGCTCAATCAAATTAAGAACCAAGTCGCACAAATACAATCACAAGTCGATGACTTACAGATAAAAGCCAGCATGGATAGCATTATTTTAACGGTGCCGATTGAGGTTGGCCAACATGTTACCACTGGCAGTAACCTTGTTAAATTAGCGGATCACAAAGCACTAATTGGTGAAATACAGGTTCCAGAAATTCAAATCCAGCAAGTTAAAATTGGTCAAACAGTGCGCATTAATACGCAAAATAGTCTGTTCATGGGCAGTGTGTCTCGCATTAACCCCGCGGTGACACAAGGTAATGTGCAAGTAGATATTACATTTAGCGACCCTCTCCCTGCAGACGCCAGACCTGACTTGAGTGTTGAAGCAGATATTCAAGTCGCCAAACTAGAAAACACCCTGTTTGTCTCTCGACCGCTATTTTCACAAAGCCAAACGGCCACCAGCTTTTATAAATTGGATCCTGACGGTGGACTTGCCCGCAGAGTCAAGGTAGAAGTAGGGCAGGGTTCTACAAGTCATATACAAATAATCAATGGATTGGAAGAGGGCGACACCATCATTATCTCTGATCCAAGCCGCTTCGATAGCTACCCAACATTTAGCATTAATTAGGAACCCTTATGTCTGATTTAATCATAAAACTCGACAACATGAGTAAAGTATTTTTCGCTGATGATATAGAAACTCACGCGTTAAACAAAATTTCTTTAGAAGTCGCAAAACAAGAATACATAGCAATATCAGGTCCCTCAGGATCAGGAAAATCAACCTTGTTATCGGTGCTCGGTTTACTTGATACCGCTACAGACGGGCACTATCACTTAGCAGATCACTTGGTAAGTAATATCAATAAAACAGAGCGTGCTCGGATCCGAAATAGAGAAATCGGGTATATTTTTCAATCATTTAATTTAATTAGTGATTTAACCGTTGAAGAAAACGTAGAGTTACCTTTGACGTATCGTACTGACTTAAACAAATCACAACGTAAAGACAAGGTCACTAATGCCCTAAAAAAAGTTAATATGCTGCACCGTGTGAGCCATTACCCCTCTCAGCTATCGGGTGGCCAACAGCAGCGTGTGGCCATTGC
The DNA here is from genome assembly GCF_005886875.1 of Pseudoalteromonas aurantia. GTDB lineage: Bacteria > Pseudomonadota > Gammaproteobacteria > Enterobacterales > Alteromonadaceae > Pseudoalteromonas > Pseudoalteromonas aurantia_A. Next base: position 102,683 of record NZ_PNBY01000089.1, read on the forward strand.
AAGAGCCATTGCTGGCGACCCAAAGCTGATCCTTGCAGATGAACCTACCGGTAACCTTGACTCAAAAAATGCCCATGATGTTTTACAGCTGCTTGATGACCTTCATCGCGATGGCGCTACCATTTGTATGGTGACACACGACCCTCGTTCAGCCCAACGTGCTCAGCGTAACATTAAAGTACTTGATGGGCGCATCGTACTAGATCAGCCAACAACGCTAAATAATGAAGCAGTCAACGCCTGAGGGATATAACATGCATATTTACAGTGATATAAAATACACGCTACGGGGTTTGGCTAAAAAGCCCGGTTTTAGTGCACTGGCCATACTCGTGATGGCAAGTGGCATTGGTCTCAGTGTTTATTTATTTTCTTTCATGAATGTCATGCTATTTAAACCCATGCCGTTTGAAGGCGGGGAGCGGTTTATACAAGTATTCACTTCACAAAATGGCAGTCGGATCCAAGGGATGTTGAACCTTCATGATTATCACGAAATTAAGCAGAACTTAACGGGGGTTAGTACATTAAGCGCTTATAGAAACCAAACAGTCACTGTATCTAAGCAAGATGGAACTCGCAGAGTAGAGGCCACCGACAGCCGAGCAAATATTTTCTCTTTCACACAGACCCAGCCGATTCTTGGCCGTACCTTTAGCGAAGCTGAAGACAAAGTTGGAGCACCTCGCGTGGTGGTGATAGGTTATGAACTTTGGCAAAATATGTTTGCCGGCCAAGCGACTATTTTAAACCAATCTCTGCGCATTAATAATGAACCACATCAAATCATCGGTGTTATGCCTAAAGGCTATTTCTTTCCGTACAACGCTGATTTATGGCGGCCACTACGCGACAATGTAGAGCAAGTATCACGCGAAGCAAACGCCCAAGTAAGGGGGTTACTACTGAGAGATGAAGACACACCTATAACAGAGCTTGATCAACAATTAAAACTTATCATGCAGCGACTAGAAGCGCGTTACCCCACTGCTAACAATGGCATCGGGGCTTATGCGCTCACGCCAAATATGATCAGTGCTGATGGTGGTATGGCAGTTGCTTACACCATGCATATTGCGGCAGTTTTAATCTTAATATTGGCCTCGGTGAATGTAGGTAACTTACTCTTGTCACGCGCGGTAGAACGCAGCCATGAAACCGCAATTCGTGTCGCACTGGGCGCGCCAAAAGGGCGGTTAATTAGCCAGCTGCTTTGGGAGAGTATTATCATTTGCTCTGTCGGTGGTTTTATCGGTCTATGCATGATTGGCTGGGGCCTTGAAGTAACACAAGTTATTACCAACCAATTTTATACTGATCGCCCGCCATTTTGGTGGCAGTTTGGCATCGATGCTTACACTTTAAAGTTGTTTTTCGCTTTTTTACTTGCCACCATTTTGATCACCGGATTACTCCCTGCCTTAAAAAGCGTTAATGGCGACTTTAATGCCGTACTACGCGATGGCACACGTGGTGCGCTAGGTAAAAATGCCGGTCGACTCAACACACTCCTAGTCATAGGCGAAATATTTTTATCTATCACTATTTTACTCGTCGCCGCCGTGATCATCATTGCAAGTAAAAAGGCAACAGAAGCCAATTATGGTGCCAATATTGACAATGTCATGGTCAGTAGGCTGCAGTTGCCTGATAACCAATACGATACGGCTGAGCGTAAAGTGGCGTTCGTTAACACCCTTAAAGCCAGTTTAGCCACTGCGCCCCAATTTAAACAATTGATCATCGCATCAGCCTTGCCCGGTATGATAAGCCATAGACCGAGTATCGCCGTTGAAGGCAAAGAATATATCCAACAGGGTAAAGCGAGTTATCCTCGGGTCAACCATATTGCAGTCAGTGCGGGATCTCTTAAACACTTAGAAATAGGGTTAATAGCAGGCAGATATTTTAATCATGCCGACGACCAGCCGAACACACACACCGTGATTGTCACGCAATCATTTGTAACGCAATTGATGCATACTGAGCAACCTATTGGCAAGCGTGTTCGGGTGGTCAATGACAGCACCAACACCTTACAATGGGCAACGATTGTTGGAGTGGTTGAACACACCATACAGACACGACCTAACCGCATTGAAGCGAGTATGCCATCGATATTTCAACCCTATAGCCAAACACCAAGAGACTCAATGGTCATAGCAACGCGTATCAATGGCAAAATAACACCAACTGCCAATACATTGCGCCAAGCCGTACACACCATCGACCCACAGCTTGCCATCTATCATGTTGAACTATACAACACTGCCCTGGCTCGACATATGGCACCACTTGCGTTCGTCAGCAACATACTGGGTTTATTTGGCTTGGCATCGTTTGTCCTCGCTGGATGCGGAATTTATGGCGTAATGAGTAATACCATTGCCCAGCGTTTGCAAGAAATGGGGGTAAAGCGTGCTCTAGGAGCCAATGAGCATCATATTATGCGTGAGTTTATGTACTCAAGTACCAAGCAGCTCTTGTGGGGACTCATACCCGGTCTTGGTATTGGCATTGCGTTAGGATTTGCAATGTCTACGACATTAAATGTTAGCCCGTTGGAGTTATTAAGCATAGCCGGCATACTCTCGGTGGGGCTTGCGGGAGTCGTGCTTATCGCTACGTACATGCCGACAAAACGCTCGCTGGACATGGAGCCCTCTCATGCACTTCACTATCAGTAATCACAAGTACACAGTATAGAACCAACTAATTGGCCGCTTTTTTTGACGTACTAAGTGGCCCTTCTCCACAATAGGTTTGATTTATTCGTGTGGTGGATATCAATTTTGTATACAATGATATGATTATGATTTTATTAAAGTTAGGTCAGTTATGAGCGCATCAATTTTAATTGCAGATGACGATGAGGGCATACTTCATGCGCTTAGCCTGATGCTACTTGAAGCAGGTCATGTTGCCACAACGGTGCTTACCCCAGCAGACACACTCATACAACTTAGGCAATGTGAATTTGATCTCGTCATAATCGACCTTAACTTTTCACTTGATACCACTTCAGGAGCTGAAGGTTTATCGTTACTGAAAAGCATAAAACAACTTTATGAACACTTACCTGTACTGGTAATGACTGGCTGGGGTAGCGTTGAGGTTGCAGTACAAGCGATGCAAAATGGCGCCAATGATTTTATTAAAAAGCCATGGGAAAATGAACGACTATTAAGCATCATAACGAATCAACTCGCCCTAGCAAATACCACATTAAACGCGCGTAAACTTCGCGAATGCAATGCGCTATTGAATCAACAAATAGATGATAGTGATTTGATGGTGTCTGACTCACCCGCCATACAGCATGTACTCAATACACTCAACCGAGTTGCTCTCAGTGACATAGATGTATTAATCACAGGAGAAAATGGCACTGGTAAGAGTATGTTTGCGCGATATTTACATGCGCAATCAAGCAGAAAAACACTGCCGATGATAAGTGTTAATATGGGCGCAGTTGCCGACAATCTCTTTGAAAGTGAAATGTTCGGCCATGTTAAAGGGGCATTCACCGATGCCAAAAACCATCGAATAGGGCGCTTTGAACTGGCTGAAAAAAGCAGCTTATTTTTAGACGAGGTCGCTAATACGCCGCTTTCTCAGCAAGGAAAACTACTGCGTGTATTAGAAGAAAGGCAATTTGAAAAAGTCGGGGCTAGCAAAACCCAACATGCTGATATAAGGCTCATATGTGCCACCAATGCTGATTTGAAACAGGCTGTATCTGATGGGGCCTTTAGGCAAGATTTACTCTATCGCATCAATACCATAGAGGTTTGTATACCCCCTTTACGCGAACGCCAACTCGATATTATTCCACTGGCTAGGAAGTTTTTACACAAAGCCATCGAAAAATATAAAGGGCCTGCGGTTGAACTAGATAACAAGGCCAAACAAGCACTGTTAAAGTATGGTTGGCCAGGTAATGTGCGGGAGCTGAGTCATGTTATAGAGCGAGCACATATTTTAGGTCAGCAGCCGACGGTAACAGTAGCTGATTTGAACTTACCCACACACAGTCGAACTATAACGCCTATACCAAATAATGACGACACGTTACGTCCACTGGAAGAATTAGAACATGAAATTTTAAAAAGCCGACTCGCTTATTTTGATGGTGATGCGGTTGCCGCGGCCACATCATTGGGGTTAAGCAGAAGCACGTTTTACAGACGGCTCTCTAAAGCAAACAACGATTAAAGGGAGCGCAACATGCCAAAACAACGCAGCATAGAAAGTAATATTGCACGCCTGTCACTGATTTCAAACCTGATACTCATGGGCTTACTTATTATATCGCTGCTAGTGTTTGATATATCACAGTGGCTCATATTACTTATCGGTGTATTAAGCAGTTTGCTGGTGCTCTGGACAACACAACAAATAAAACAACGCTTAACCTATCAATCGAAAAGCCAAGCAAACTTACTCGAAGCACTCATTTGTGGTGATTATAGTTTGCGTGCTCGGCGCTTTCCCAACGAACATGGCGTATCGCCTCTTACCAATACAATTAATCAACTTGCTGAGCGCCTCAGCAAACAACGTTGGCAATCTGTAGAAAGTCAGCTTTTGGTACAAACCATATTAGAACACATTGATATTGCTATTTTGGCACTGGATAAGCACCATTGTATTACCCTCTATAACCCAGCCGCGGAACATCTGTTTGGCCAGAGTATTTCTTATGCACAAGCATCGCTTCCAAAGTCACTGCATATTGCAAAATCACTTAAGTGTGGGGCGCGCAAAATAATTGAACTTAAAGCCCATGATCAGCTTACCAAATTTAGCTTACAGGTTGAGCAGTACAAAGACAGTGGCCAGACTAAGAAGCTATTACTTATTAGTAATGTACACACGATACTTCGCACCGAACAACAGCATGCATGGCAACACCTTATCCGTGTAATAAGCCATGAAATCAATAATTCTTTGTCACCCATCAGCTCAATCAGTCAAACGTTATGCAAAGTCATTGGCAAACAGCGCCCATACCCACAACAAAACCAGCTTATTAGTAGCCTGCAATTAATAGAAAAACGGGCATCTGGGCTAGGTACTTTTATTGAAGGGTATCAGCAAATTGCAAAACTGCCAGCTCCTACTTTAGCACCTTGTGTTTTGTCATCACTACTAAAAAAATGTACTACCCTGTTTCCAGAAATACGCAGTGATATCTCAGCAAGCTGCAATATCACACTAAACATTGATGTAATTCAGTTTGAACAAGTGCTGATCAATGTATTTAAAAATGCTTGTGAAGCCACGCCAACAGAGACACAAACACACATAGATATTCACTGTTATCAGACCCCGAAAAAAATACATATCACTCTTACTGACAATGGGTTGGGAGTCAATAATGCTGAAAACCTATTCGTACCTTTTTACAGTACAAAGGCGCAAGGATCGGGGATTGGGTTGGTATTGTGCCGACAAATCATTGAAGCCCACCAGGGCCGGCTATCTTTGGAAAATAACCCCTCAAGAACAGGCTGCATTTTAACCATTGAACTACCTTTACAAAGCAGTATGTCGTAACACAGATCATTCATCACCCATTAATGACAGCAAGGGTCAAATAGTCATGCGATTATTTTTGCTATATACCCTGTCATATCAATGCTAAATTAGCGCCTAATCATCTGATGTCTTTGATAAGTTTAGTATGGCAATCACAAAAATTTTAAACCCTTTAGGTATCGTATTCGCTATGGCATTTAATCATCTTGCAGTCGCAAACAAATCCGTCACCCAACAGCTAGGCCAAAAGCTTATGCTCGACTTTCGCTACTACTGTGAAACTGGTAACAGTACAGCGTGTCGCAGCCCAATGACTAAACTGCCTCAAGAACTGGCAAACGCGATCACCAAATATCATATTGGCGGCGTTATTTTATTTGCCGAAAATGTACAAGATACCGCTCAAATTGTCACATTAAACACTGCTTTACAAAATGCCGCTACGCAACCTTTGTTTATCGCCATTGATCAAGAAGGGGGACGAGTTGCCAGAATTAATAGAGAAGTCGCTACCTCTTTTACTGGCAACATGAGTATTGGTGCAACTTATCCAAAACAGGGTACTTACTATGCGACCCAAGTCGCTAAAGTAATTGGTAAAGAACTTAATAGCTTGGGAATTAACGTCAATTTTGCACCCACTGTAGACGTAAATATGAATGCAGCCAACCCCGTTATCAATGTACGCTCTTTTTCAGAAAACCCGGATGAAGTCGCGAAACTCGGGGCTGCGCAAGTGGTGGCATTTGAAAATGAGCAGGTTATTTCTGCGCTAAAACACTTTCCAGGGCATGGCGACACCCATGTTGATAGCCATACCGGCTTACCTCGGGTTGATCATGATAAAAAGACGATTTGGCAAAATGATTTAGCGCCATTTAAATATATTATTGATAAACATGCCCCAGGCATGATCATGACGGCACACATTCAATACCCTGCGCTTGATGACTCCTTACTTGAAAATAAAGAAGGGGAAAAAATGCTCAAACCGGCAACGATGTCTCGGGCGATCATGCATGACTTGCTTCGTACAGAGCTGAACTACCAAGGTGTGGTTGTCACAGACGCGCTTGATATGGCGGGCATAAGCGATTTTTTTGACCCTGAGACAGCCGTCATTGAAACATTTAAAGCTGGCGTTGATATTGCGCTGATGCCAATTGCGATCAGAACAACTGATGATATAAAAAAGCTTGATAAGCTGTTCACTAGACTCGTTAATGCAGTGAACACAAATACATTAGATAAAAATGAGTTAGCAGAGTCAGCACAGCGCATTGCAGTGTTAAAACAGCGCTTTCTAAGCCAGCCTTCAACGTTATCTGTCAATATTGCTCATGCAACGCTTGGTAACCCGAGTCATCGTAAGCTAGAAGCTGATTTAGCACTCGCCGCCATCACGCAAGTAAAAAATAATCAATTGCTACCAATCAAACCCGCTAATAAGTCTCTGCGACTCAAGCGCCTTCACCTGATCATGCCAGATACGCGCAAATGTATTGCTTTAGAACAAGCATTACAAAACTTAAGTGATAATGCGTTTACTATTACATGTAGCAGCTTACAGGGGTTTGATACCAAACTGAGCAAAAATACCATTAAAGACGCCGATGTGGTAATTGCCGCCCACGCGAGTCCGCAGCAAAGTGCAGTCGAGATTGGCGGAATGGATGACATTACAAAGATATCAGCACACAGCTTATCTCGCCATGAGCAACCAAAAGCACTTCGCGCGCAGCTTGAGTATGCCAAACAGTTACAAAAGCCTTTACTGTTCATTAGCTTACGTGCTCCCTATGAAATTACAGACTATGAACGACTCAGTGACGCAATTTTAGCAAGCTATGCCTATAATATTGATATCGACAATAAAAATCAGGTAGCTGGCCCTGCATTCACCGCGCTTGCTCGGGTCATATTGGGCCTTGACGTTGCACATGGTAAATTACCTGTCACGGTGCCGCTGCCTAAATAACACTTTTAGGGGCCTTAATTATGGATCCATCGGCGTCATTAACCGCACCACATGCGATACGAAAAATGATCCGAGAAGGTGACTATTCTGGCCCCACTATTGGCTTTGTGCCTGGTTTTACACAGTGCAATATTATTATTCTACCAAAAGAATACGCCTATGATTTTTTGCAATTCTGTCATTTAAACTCAGATGCATGTTCGCTGATGGCCTATAGCCCAGCACCCGGATCTTATACCCTAGATACCCTAGGGACAGACATCGACATTCGTACTGACCTCCCTCGCTATCGCGTGTTCAAGCAAGGCCAATTAATAGAGGATGTCAATGATATCTCGCCTATCTGGCAGTCTGATTTGGTCGCATTCGCTTTAGCCAGTTACCTGAGCTATGACTATGCACTCGATTGTGCTGGATTAAAACACACTTCAATCAACCCTCTACATGGCTTGCCCTTATACATTTCAACGTTGCCTTGTCAGTCGGCAGGCATTTTTTCAGGGTTTAATGTCGTCAGTATGCGCGCATTTAGGCCTGATGAAATTGTAAAAGCGGTACAAGTAGGGGCTATTAATCGCTCACCTCATGGTATTCCCGTGCACTTTGGTGAACCTGCAGATATTGGTATTTTTGATTTAGCTAAGCCGGCATTTGGTGAACCCATAGAAGTCACAGACAAAAAAATACCGGTATTTTGGACATCTAACATGACAGCCCAACTCGCTATTACCAAAATAGCCCCAAAATTGTGTATTATTAACAGCCCTGAACACTTGTTGGTAACCGATCAGCAAGATGTGAGCTTGGCAATAAAATAAGGTAAGAGCATGCTGTTAAATTGTGACTTAGGTGAAAGCTTTGGTGCGTGGACTATGGGGCTTGACCATAAAGTGATGGCCGAAATCGATTGTGCCAATATTGCCTGTGGCTTTCACGGTGGAGACCCTGATGTCATCGCTGCAACGCTGCAATTAGCAAAAAAGCATAATGTCATGATTGGCGCACATCCTAGTTACCCCGATAAACAAGGCTTTGGACGACGCTCAATGCAAATGCAACCGGCAGAGCTCATCAACTGCTTACACTACCAAATTTCAGCCCTAGAAGGCATGGCAAAAGTACAACATTTAACACTCAAGTATATAAAGCCCCATGGTGCGCTTTACAACGATATGATGCGCGATAGCACCATTTTAAATGTGGTTTTAGAGGCTATTGCTACTTACCCAAGCGATTTAAAATTAATGATGCTCGCTACTGCTAAACAAAATGAACATCGAAAACTCGCACAGGAATATGGTGTTGCTTTGCTATTTGAAGCATTTGCAGACCGTTTGTATACCGATGAAGGACTGCTAAGCCCTCGCAGTGAAGCCAATGCAGTTCATGATATTCCTGCTCTACTGGCGCAAGTAACGCAACTTATTAATCAGCACAGTGTACAAACTAGCTCAGGCAATGAGTTACCTTTAATGGCCGATACTTTATGTGTGCACGGTGATAATGAAGCCAGTATCTCGCTAGTCAAAGAGATCAGAGGTTTATTAAATAAAGCCGCTTCTTCAAGTTCAATGGCGTAAAGCCCCTTTACACTCGATTGCGACAATAACAGTAAGAGCGCGCTAAATAGCCAGAAAAAGACTCTAACGCACGTTGTTGCACACTCTATTAACTACTCCATAAGCCATAAAAAAACCGAGCTAATTGAGCTCGGTTTTTCGTATTTAACTAACTGCAATTATGCATTTACAATCGCATTGTGATAAACATTTTGTACGTCATCACAATCTTCAAGCATACCCATGAACTTTTCGAAATTTGCGATATCATCTTCATTCGTTATTTCAACTTGGGTCTGCGGAACAAAAGTGATCTCGTCTACTTCAAAGTTGATTTCAGGGAATGCCTCAGTAAGGGCTGTTTTCGCTTTGAAATATTCTGTATGAGGGGCAAACACTGAGACTTTTCCGTCTTCAACTTCCACATCAGTTACATCAACATCTGCCATCATAAGCGCTTCTAAAACCGCTTCATCGTCGTCACCAGCAAAACCAAGTATAGAAAAGTGGTCAAACATATGCGCGACACAACCTGGACTGCCGATCTTTGAATCTGTTTTTGTAAACGGTAAACGCACGTCTTTTATCGTACGATTAGGGTTGTCAGTTAAACAATCCACAATGACCATACAATTGCCTGGGCCATAGCCTTCATAGCGTGCTGGTGAATAGTCTTCACCCGCACCACCAGCTGCTTTTTCTAGCGCTTTATCAATAACATGCGCTGGAACTTGATCTTTTTTCGCTTTTTCTATTAAACGACGTAAAGACTGGTTTGTGTCTGGATCAGAGCCACCATTTTTCGCGACAACGTAAATTTCTTTACCATATTTTGAGTTTACTTTGGTTTTTGCCGCCGCCGTTTTTGCCATGGCGTTCTTGCGGACTTCAAATGCTCTGCCCATCTTAATTCTCGTTTTATAAATTAAATTGCCAAGATTTTAACAAGACTGAGTCAAATGAGCTAGAGCGGATGTAACTTTGTCCGACGATAAAATTAACGATGGGCTAAAATGAGCTCTGGTAACTCATTAAAATGCCGTAAAATGTATTGTGCCTCGGTGGCATAGGTTGGTACATCATCTGGGGCATAAAAACAGGCTCGCATACTCGCATTATGCGCTGCTTGAATATCGTAAAGGTAGTCGCCCACATAAATACAGTGCTTTGCATTAAAGCCCCATTGCTTCGCAATATCTAGCAAAGCGGTTGGATCTGGCTTTGCAGGAGCATCATCTCGCGTGATCAAATGTGAAATCGATATAGCGCATTGCTTCAATTTAAGCTCTGCCGCTTTTCCATAATTTCGCGTCACAATGGCCATTGGGATACCCAAATGATGAAGCTGCTCTAAACTTTCTTGAACACCGGGCAGTACCTGTGAATGCTGAGCATCCATTAGCTCATGCTGATGTACGATATGCATGGCTTCCTCGCGCATGTAGGCTGACGGCAAGTGCTCTATGTATGTTAATAAGTCTTGGTCGTGTGGACACCCAACTTGTGCTTTGATAATTGAAAAATCGAGTGAAGAGCTGACCAGCGTGCCGTCTAGGTCGAAAATCACGCCCTTAATTTGTGGTTGGATCACTGCTTTAATATTTCGTTGCATTGCCGTTACATGTTCCATGGTTTCCTTGCCCAAAAAGCGTGTCTAAATATAACTCTAGTTTACGATATCCTAGCTTGCAAAGATCACCTAACAATGAAATTTTCTCACCACATATTCGTTCGATTTGACTAGGGCTGTTGATCTTTTAGGTCTGTTTTTTTAGACCGTGATTTGGCCTTTTGACTCGAATTTATAACAGTGGTAAGACAGAATTCAATTAGCCGCGAGCTAGGGCTCAAGGTTAACCGACAACCAATCGTCATTACCATTGAAATGTAATGAACGCGTCGCATTGTGCACTTTAAAATTCACCATATTGACTTGCGCACACCACACATCTCGTAGCACTGTATTTTGCATACTTAACCGGGCGGTATCATCAGGTAAGGTTGACTGCTGATAAACAAAGAAAAATGGATTATGAATACGCGCCCCAGCATTGCGTAACGTTAATAGCTGACCATTCGGCTGCTTTAACCTAATATGCGCATGGACATACTCTGCAAATTTATTTTGCGCAGCCCGATCGGAGAATATATCTGCTTCATCGCCAAATAAATGTGCCACGGCGTGTTCCACATCATGTAAGTAGTAACGATGTGTCAACTCTAACTCGCTACTGGTCTCATTCACAACGACTGTGCTGAGTGCCGTTTTTAATTGGTGAGCATGACCATTGAGTGGCAACCACAGTAAAAAAGCCCCAATGAGCACTGTGCAACGGCCTCGCTTTATTGCAGATTTTTTATTTACTGAATTGTGCTGCCGTGAGGATATCAAAATAGCTTCCTTAAACATGCCTGTTAAAACATCAAAATAAACGTACAAATCGCCGTTCATACCCAAGCAGTAACGACTTGCTTATTTGATGGCCGATTTAGCTAATCTAGCAAATAAAACGCTTAGCAAACAGTCTAATTTTATTACAGCTAATGAGATAATGTAACAATAACAGAAACATGGAAAATAACACGCTATTCAGCTGTGATTAATTACTTCAGACTAAAGTACAAGTGAAACCGTTTAAAAACTCGACTTTACTGGGTTAATTAAAGCATTCAAAGGCGTGCCATTGTGATATTTTTGAAAGTTATTATGCTCATTTTTGAAATAAATAAAGAAAGGGCAAAAAAAGTATTGATATTTGGACCAATTTATCTTTAAAATCGCGCTCTTTTTTATTTCAGAGAAAATAAGGCCTAAAAACTTGGCGTCAGTTTTGCTCTGTAATTTATACCCGTTTAGTCATAGACAAGTGGTGAGCAGTATGGATTTTTACATCCTAAAAAAACAAGAAAAATTAGTTGCCATCCCTGCAGATGAGCAAAACTGCAAGCAATATTTAGATGAAGGCTACTTTTATGTAGATAAAATCGCTGCGTGTAATGAAAAATCTGCATTAAAAAGGCAACAGGCAAAACAAAATAGGTTTTTTAAAACACCTACTTTATTGTTATTGCTTGTTTTACCAATCATTATTTTTGCTTCGTTACAGATAACCCGTTAAACAAATCTGCTTTGCAATGCTATATTAGCGTCTTGATGAGTATAGGGACGCTTAATGAAAGTACTGCACACCTCCGACTGGCACCTTGGTCAGCAATTTTATGAACATAACCGGACACAAGAGCATAACGCTTTTCTCTCTTGGCTTTGCGACACACTTGCTGAGCAAGCAATTGATTTATTGGTGATTGCAGGGGATATATACCATACTGCAACTCCTCCAGCCTACGCAGAGCAACAACTATACACTTTCATTAAACATGCCAAAGCGAGCCGGCCAGCTTTGCAAGTCGTGATCATCGCCGGTAATCATGACTCAGCAAATCGCATCGAAACAGCCAAACCCCTATTGCAAGCGTTTGATACCCAAGTTGTTGGCAGATATAACAAACATGCACCTGAGGAGGTTGTGTTATCCATAGCAAGCGAGCAGGGCCCTTTAACGGTTGTCGCAATGCCCTTTTTACGCGCTGGCGATTTAACACTTGATAACCAGCTTCCAGATGCTTATCAGCAAGGGGTTAATGCAGCCTATCACCAGAGTATTTCCCATGCACTGTCGATTAAGCAAGGCCCTTTATTGGTTATGGGACACCTGCATGCCAAAGGCGGGGATATCTCCAGTGATTCAGAGCGCAATATCGCGATAGGTGGGTTTGACTCTATCAACGCCTCTATATTTTCAGACCATGCAGATTACGTCGCACTGGGTCATTTACACAAATCACAACGCGTCGCAAAAAGCGAATTCATACGATATTGCGGCACGCCAATGCCCATGTCGTTTTCAGAACGGCACTATCAACATCAGGTACTCATAGTGCAATTTAATGCCCAAACCTGCACGTCTGTAATACCGTTACTGGTACCACGCTATCAAGATGTGTGCTTATTGCCCGAAAAAGGCAGTGCCACCCTTGATGAACTGTGCGAGTTAATAAGCCAGCTACCGAGCGAGCAAGATACCCCACCTCTTTATGTACGCTTGCGGCTAAACGCTACAGAAACAGACAGCCAGTTTCGCGCAAAAATAGATGCAGCGTTAGCTGGCAAGCATGTGCTTTTTTGCGGTATTGAACGTGTGCGACCCAATGCCGATCATGATCAACAAGCACAGTTTGACGATTTGGGCAGTGTGGAGCAGCTCGATCCCGCTCAGTTACTCGATTTGGCATTTAAACACCACATGGGGAGCACTGAGCAAGTGCCCGACGCAATACAACAGTGCTTAGCTCACGTACTCACTACATTGGATGAGGTAGACCAATCATGAAGCTCATTAGCGTCACGCTGACCAATCTCGCATCCATCACCCAGGCAACAATTGATTTTGAGCAAACACCACTGCAACAAAGTGGTTTATTTGCTATTACCGGCGATACGGGCGCAGGAAAAAGCACCTTGCTCGATGCCATTTGCTTAGCGTTATATGCAAAGACCGCTCGCCTTAAAAACGATTTAAAAAATACGGTTGCCTTTAATGGTGACGAAATAAAGCTGAATGACCCTCGTAATTTATTACGCCGAGGATGTGCACAAGGCAGCGCCGAAGTGCTATTTATCGGACAAGACAATCAACGCTACAAAGCGTGCTGGAAGGTCGCACGAGCACGCAACAAAGTAGATGGCCGGCTTAAAGTAGCCGAACACGAAATATACGCTTTAGCTGATGAGACACTCATTGCCCAAAAATCAGCCGCAGTAAAGTGCACAGAGCAGCTTATTGGCTTAAACTTTGAGCAATTCACTCGCGCTGTACTGCTTGCTCAGCATGAATTTTCAGCCTTTTTAAAAGCCAGCAGTGATGAAAGGGCACAACTGTTAGAGTGTTTAACGGGGACTGATAAATTTAGCCGCATCGGACAGACAATATTCGAGCTACATAAAAATAAAAAAGTCGAATTAGCGCAATTGCGTTTGAGCTTAGAGGCCTATTCGTTGTTAAGTGATGAGGAGCTTAATGAAATTACGATACAAAATAAGCAACATCACGCAGCATTAGAAGAGTATAAGCAACAGCAAAAGCACATAGAACAGCAAAAAAACTGGCTGCAAACTGGCCAAGCTATACAAAGCAAAGTACAAGATCATACCACGCAGTTAAATCATGTTGCAGAGCAGCTTTCAACACAATCAGCAGAATTTGAGTTGGCACAATTGGCAACCGTTGTAGCGCAAATCTCAGATAATAGGGCTCAAGCCAAGCAGCTCATATTACAACACAAAGAATGTACTTTAGAGCATGCGCAGCTTAATAAGGAGGATCTCACTGAAGAGATCAGAAAAAAAGAAGCCCAGCAACGCGACTTCATTGCTATCGAATCACAAGCTAAAGCAACCTTTGAACAACAACAGCCAAGTATTATTCAAGTGAGAACACTTGATACAAACCGCACCGCAAACAAAACCCAATTAGACAATGCACAGCGCGAGGTTGAGACAATACAAGGTACGCTCGATAAAACAGGAGCAGAGCAGCAAGCCCTGCAGAAAAACTTGTCGGACGATAATGCCAAAGCCACACAATTGCGTGACACATTAAATAGCGATCCTCAGGGTATGGCTGCTTTGCCACATTGGCAACACCTCAGTGCATTGCTATTGAAGTTAGAACAATTAGCGACTCAACGAACTACGCTCAGCGATGAACGCCAAGCAGCGACTCAACAAGTCACTCAGCTTGCTGAACTGTGTGCACCGCTCACACTGCAAGTCGACAAACAGCAGCAACACAGTTTACAGATTGAGACACAATTAAACGCCCTAAAACAAGAGATTGCTCAGCTTGACTATGAAGCCATTCAACAGCGCCGTTTTGCGTTGCAGAGCGGGTTAGCGTGCAAAGAATCACTGCGTAATGTCGATACTGAGTTAACTCAATTACAGGTAGAATTAGATAAAACTCGCCACCAACAGCACAGCTTAACGCTACAACTAAAAGATACTGAGCAACAAACCGAGTTAGCAAAACAGCGTGTAGCACTCACTCAGGATAATTATAGCCAAGTACAACTGAGAGCCAGTGAAAATATTAGTGCCTTACGCAGTGCGCTTCAGCCAGGAAAAGAGTGTGTCGTCTGTGGCGCAACAGCGCATCCCTACGGCGTAGAGCATATCGATGAACATTGGCAAAATTTGCTCGATGACTTTAAAGTGCAAAAAGCGCAAGCAGAGCAAGCATTACAACAAGCTCAAACGCGTTATACTGAGCACTTGAGTACACTCGAAGCCGCTAATGTCCAACTACAAGTCACGTTGCAGCAGCAAGCGCAACTAGAGCTCAAATCGCAGCAATTAAACACACAGTTAAATGAATTGGGCGAAGTTGCTACTTTATCTGATGAGCAGTGCCATAGCCAAATAACATCATTGCAAGCACAGCTAACACAATATAGTGCGCTATCAGCCCAACAACAGGATACGTGGCAACAGTTTCAACATGCTCAAACCGCATTGCAAGCAGTTCAAACTGAGCTGAAAAATACCGAACAAGCTTTACAACAACACCAGCACACAACACAACATTGTAACCACCAGTTAACACAGTTAAACCAAGATATCTACGACATTGAGCAACAAGCCCAGCAGCTTTTTAATGATGAGGATTGGTGGTCACTTTTTTCAGAACAAAATCACCAAGCGCGGTTATCTCTCACAGTACGCATTGAACAGCTACAACATGTTGAGCACTCTCTGAACCTCCTAACCACATCGCAACAAAATACGCACAATGCATTAGATGTCATTTTAGCGCAGCATGCAGAGCAAACGCAGCAAGGTGTAAATGCACAGCATCGCGTTGATACCTTAGCTGCCAGTGCACTGCAACTTGATCAAGCACGCGCATTATTGCTGCCCCTTGAGCAAACACCTGAACAGTGGCAACAAGCTTTGCAATTGGCCGTAGATAATGCGCAGCAACAAGTCGTTGAAATAAAAAGTGTGCTTGCAACGCTTACCCATGCTCTGCAAGAAAAAACCTTGAAACAAGCCAATTTGCAGCGGCAACTGAGCCAAATCGACCAGCAAACTGAAACCGTGGAACAGCGCTTTGTACAGTGGCTGTCGCAGCAACAGCAAGTCTTCCCGCAGTTAGACGCTGAGTTAATCGACTCAATTTTATCCCAAGACCAAACGCACTTTTTGGCATTGCATGCACAGCACAAGCAACTAACAACACAGCATGATCAAATACAAGCGACTTTGGCACACCTGCAAGCTGAATATACTCAGCATCAAGCACATGCGATGACTGTTCGGTCTGTCACTGAACTTAACGCAAGCCTTGATAGACTAAATCAACAACAGCAAGCGACTCAAACGCTGTGGCTTGAATGTAATACTTTGCTGACCCAGCACGAAAGGAATGTGGCGCAATTACAAGAAAAACAAACACAGCTGTCTGCCCTACAGGCAGATTACGAACACTGGTATTTACTCGACAAACTACTAGGCGATGCCACAGGGAAAAAGTTACGTAACATTGCCCAAACGCAGACCTTAAAAATATTATTACAATATGCAAATCAGCATCTTCAAAGCCTATCAAAACGCTACAAGTTAACGGTGATTGGCCACTCACTTGATATTGCCATTATTGATAAAGATATGGCTGACGAGCAACGCTCTGTGAATACCTTATCTGGTGGCGAGTCATTTTTAGTGTCTCTAGCCTTGGCATTGGGACTTGCTTCTTTATCTTCGAACAAAGTACACATTGGTTCGCTCTTTATTGACGAAGGCTTTGGTACTTTAGATCCAGAAACATTGAGTGTCGCGCTAGATGCGCTAGACTCTCTACAAGCACAAGGGCGCAAAGTAGGAGTCATTTCACACGTAAGTGAAATGACCGAACGCGTAGCGACGCAAATACAAGTTAAAAAGCAACCCGGTGGCTATTCAAGCCTTACGGTAAAAGGATAATGTATGCCGCACTTTCAAGGTGATGAAGCTGTAAATTATGATGCAAAAATTACAAAGTTAGTGCCTGGGTATGAGCTGCTACACCAGCTCACTGGCGCACAGTTACTCACTTTGCTCCCTGATGATTCTATTATTTTAGTCGTTGGTGCGGGAAGCGGTCGAGATATCATAGAACTAGCCAGTATAAATGAAAGTTGGCACTTTATTGCCCAAGATATCTCTGCTGATATGCTCGATATAGCAGAAGCACAATTTACCGACCATAGTCTGCTATCTCGTGTTACGTTTCATTATGGTGAACTCACCACATTAGATACACCCGTTGATGCGGCATTGTGTTTACTGGTAATGCATTTTTTACCCGACAACGGGAGTAAAGACACATTACTACACTCAATCCGACGTAACATGGTGCCATCAGGGACGCTCTTTATAGCTGATTTAGTTGTGCCTGAAACCAAATTTGAACGTGAAGCTCAACTGGCAATGTGTCGTACATTGGGGCTAACGGAAATAGGAGAGCAGCGTATGCGTCATAACTTGAGTCATGAGTTTTACCCACTTAATCGCATACGCTTGGCTGAATTACTTGAAATATCAAGATTTTCAAACCCTCATCACTATTTCAAAGCACTTGGCTTTTCAGGGATTGTTTGCCACGCTTTGTAGCAATACACTGAAGCTGTTTTTCTAAAGTTTTTAAGCAAAACGGCTTCACTATTATCCCATCAACTCTGGCGGAAATCAGCTTTAGCAACGTATGGCGATTGTCTTCACACGTCACCACCAAAATAGCCATCTTATGACAAGCAAGCTCGTGTTTTACTCTATCTATCAACATGGTGCCATCCATTTTTGGCATGTTCAAATCCGTCACTAACAGATCATACTTTTGTTTTTTCAAATAAGAGACAGCCTGCATGCCATCAGTCGCTTCTGTTATATCTGTGTATTTCAACTTGCGTAACATATTGATTAGAACATGCCGCATCAGTGGCATATCATCGACGACTAAAACCTTCATCCTTACTTAACTCTTATACCAACCTTGTTAGTGTGAGGTTAGTCAAGGCTATGTAAAATGCCACATAATTTACTAATTTTAATATTACTTAGCTGTCGGTAGTCAAAGTACGGACACACCACTAAGTTTAAGGTTCTATCGACTGCAAACTCGTCATCTAGCCATTCTAGTGTGTTAGTAAAAATATGATCTCGTAATAACTTTTTGGCATACGTTCTCCCTGCAACAACTTGATATTTGTAGAGTTTCTCACCAATCTTAGGAGGGCTAAACAACAAAGCTTCCTGACTATGCTGCTGTAATAAACAATTATCACGATATTTTTGCCATACATCATACTTAGTAAAATTATGATCTCTATGATTTAGCTGCGCAATGAACTTAGCATAAACATTGAACACTTTACGCCACCCATTTCCAGATGCCATATTAATCGCGTTAATTTCACCACCAATAAGTGCCTGTATTTTATTTAAATTATAATATTCGGACATGGGGGGAGGACGCTCAATATAAACAGCAATTAACCCCGTGTCAGCGCCAAAACCTTGAGTTAGTATTTTCATGATTTAGCACGTTGTAAAATACGGTCTAGCGCATTACCAAACGCTTGTTTATCAGTTGCTGACAGCTTTGCAGGGCCTCCACTCATTTCAACACCGCTGCTGCGCATTGTATCCATGAAATCACGCATATTGAGAATCGATTTAATATTATGCTCCGTATATTCTTCACCTCGGGGATTAATCGCATGTACTTTGAGCTCAACCACTTCAGCAGCTAGGGGAATATCTGAGGTGATAACGATATCGCCTGGTTGTACCCGCTTTACGATTTCATTGTCTGCAATATCAAACCCTTGATTAACCCGTAGTAACGTCACAAATTGAGTTGCAGGTACTCGCATTGCATGATTTGCCACAAGTGTTGTTTGTGTTTGCGTTCGCTGTGCTGCACGAAAAATAATTTCTTTTATTGGCGTAGGACAAGCATCTGCATCAACCCAAATTTGCATAGTAAAACCTCTGGTAGAATTGGTAGGTAAAATAATGATCTTGGTGACCATTGTAATCGTAACGCTCTATAATTTGAATTAATTAAACATTTTGACCGTAGGCATTACACCATGCACAGAATTATGACGTTTGTATGTATCTTATTTATCACTGGATGCACAGGCATAGCTGAAGGAATAAAACCGGTTCCCGAGCTCGACATCGAAAAATATCAAGGGAAGTGGTACGAGATCGCTCGATTAGACCATCGTTTTGAACGAGGGATGAGCAGTGTAACCGCAAACTATACATTGAAACCTGATGGCTATGTAGAAGTAATAAACAGGGGTTATGTCAATGAAGAGAACAACTGGAAACAAGCCATTGGCAAAGCCAAATTTGTCGGAGATAAACCAAACGGCCATTTAAAAGTGTCTTTCTTTGGCCCTTTTTATGGATCGTACGTTATTTTTGAACTAGATAAAGAAAACTATCAATATGCCTACGTTACTAGCTACAACAAGGACTATTTATGGCTGCTTTCAAGGACGCCTTTTGTCTCTGAACAACGTCTAACCCACTTTATTGCCACAGCCACGCGTTATGGCTTTGACACCGACGCGCTCATATTCATGACGCATAATGATACAAAAACACCTTAACGCTTTACTGTAAAGCCCCTTGACAGTGAAGCCCCGAACACCTCGCCTCAACAAGGCAGTCTTATAACTGTCTGAAAAAATTAATATTATTGTCAGGTACTTGTAACCGGTCCACGCAACACTGTTGTCTGTTTTAAAAACAACAATGATAGCAACCTGGAGTAACTGATGAATCGAGTAGCATATTCTCTACTAGCAAGTGCCGTCGCACTTGCTTTAACCGCCTGTAATGGCAACGATGGTGCCACTGGTGCTGCTGGCCCTGCGGGCGAACAAGGCGATGCGGGTATCAACGGCACAAACGGCAGTGATGGCCAAAACGGCGCTAATGGCCAAAATGGTGCTGATGGTACCACAGGAAAGAGCGGTGTAAACGGCGGTTCTGGTTTGATCCGTATTGCAACCGTGCCTGCAGGAGCGGAGGTAACGGGGTTACATTTAACACGACAAGGTGATCTATTTTTCAATATCCAACATCCCAATGATGCCAACACTGAAGTTGATAGTTTTAACCAAAAAACTTATCACACAGGGACCGTTGGTGTATTAAGTGGTGTGAACTTCAATGACTTACCTAGAAATATTGTCAGCTCTGCGGTACCACACAGTGATTCAGCCCTAGAACAACAAACCGTAGTCTCTGCGGTAGGCCAATATCAGATTTTAGGTCAAACTGGCGACACCTTCGCGCAATTAAATGAACAAGGTCTACCTGGCGGATTAGGGGTAATATACGGGATCAGTTCAAAACAAGAAATAATTAAAAATAACATGCCTGACTTTAATGGCTTTGTTCCTGCAGGTGACAACTCAGGTTACTTATTTACTAACTGGGAAGACTACCCAGGGGGCATGAGTCGCTTAAAAATGAGTAAAGCAACCAATGGCACTTGGTCTGTAGAAGAAGCCATGATGGTTGATTTTGATTCAGTAAAAGGGACGGCTGCAAATTGCTTTGGCTCCGTATCACCTTGGGGGACACCGCTCACCTCTGAGGAGTGGATCGTTGACTCAAAAGTAGATACCACAACAAACCCTGCTTGGAATAAGCCCACAGATGTCAGTTCTCGTTTAGAGAACTTCCGACAATTCCTTGCGCCAGAGTTCCCAAATCCTTACCGCTACGGCTATATCGCTGAGGTACAAAACCCAGCAACAGATACACCCGATGTAGTTAAACACTTTACTATTGGTCGTTATGAGCACGAAAACTCAGTGGTTATGCCTGACCGTCGCACCGTATACTCATCGCAAGATGATACCGGCGGTGTGCTATTTAAATTCATTGCCGATCAACCTGAAGACCTAAGCTCAGGTACATTATATGGCGCTAAGTTAACACAAGATGCCGGCCTTAATGACCCAGCAGTCACCGGATTTGATATTGAATGGGTTGAATTAGCATCCAATACCAATGCCCAAATAGAAACTTGGATTGCACAATATGATGACGTTACCAGTGCAGATTACGTAGAGGGACAAACAAGCTACCTATCTGTCGCTGATGTACAAGCATGGGTTGATGGTAAAGCGACCTACCCAACCGTTGCACAAGGTGGTGGTCCCATTACAGCGGGTAAGCCTATGGATGATCGAGTAGCATTCTTAGAGTCTCGCCAAGCAGCTCGCTTAAAAGGCGCAACGGCAGAGTGGCGTAAACTAGAAGGGATCAGCATAAACCATGACCGTGTACTAGAAGCAATTACGGGTCAGGATGTTATCGCGGATGAAATTGTAGAAAAAGCTTATATGTATATTGGCATTGCTGATTTAGACAGCACCATGACTGATGGTGAAGGCGATATACAATTATCTGCTCGTGTAAAGGACTGTGGCGGTGTTTATCGCGCAAGCATAGACAGTAGCTACAACCTGACACGTATTGAGCCTGTCGTTATGGGTGGTACATACCGTTCAAGTTTAACCGGCGCAGAGCGCTGTGATGTTAACCAGCTGTCTCAACCAGATAACGTCATTGTTATGCGTGATGGACGTATCCTGATTGGTGAAGATGGTTTTCAAAAAAACAATACTCTGTGGATGTATGATCCACAATCAAAGTAACCGTTAACATTGTATTAGTCTGAGCGGCAATCATCGCATTGCCGCTTTTTTAGCAACAAAAATAGAAGTCATAAAAATGAAACAGCTTCTCTTAATATTACTATTGCCTGTATCTATCACCGTGTTACTTGGCTGCTCAGAAGAAAACATCATCATCGGTACTGAACTTAACGCTAACACCCATACCGCAACACCCAGTGCCCCGCCATACAAAGTAGGAGATGACATTCCCGCACTGGCTTATATTGAACATAACGAAACGTACAATGCAGAATCGGTGATCCCACCGCAGTGCTATACCAAAACAAACGGTGTAAATAATCCGTGTTATGCATGCCACCAAACTGACCGTACGGATCTAAATAGGCCAAATCAAATGGCTGACGGTAATTTACAGGGTGACTATGAATTTTCAGATCTGGGAGTAAAAAACCACTGGAAAAACCTGTTTGTTGACCGAACAGACTTAATCAAAGGCATTTCAGATAAAACAATACTCGATTGGATAAACCAAGATAATTACAGTGAGTTTATCAAAAAACAGCAAGCCAACTCACAATGGCAAGGTGAGATCACCCCCATTAAAAACTTAGCGTACCCAGAAAAAGCATTTAACTCCCAGGGCTTTGCTAAGGATGGCAGCGGCTGGGTCGCATTCAACTATAAACCATTCCCTAGTACCTTTTGGCCTACGAATGGTTCAACTGGAGATGTCATGATCAGGCTGCCAAGTGCATTTAGGGAAGTGAAAGGCGTGTATAACCAAGACGCTTATCTTGCCAACCTCAGTCTTGTAGAGCTTGCTTTAAAAGGATTAGAAACAATCTCAACACCGCCAATCAATGAGCAACGAGTAGGCAGCGATTTAAATTCTGATGGCAAACTCTCTATCGTTAATCATATAACCAAACAACCCCACTATGTTGGCGATGCGACCTCACCGTTGGCATATCAGCTGTATCCAGAAGGCACCGAGTTTTTGCATACCGTTCGCTACATAGGCGTAGACAGTAACGGCACCATATTTAACGCGCCACGTATGAAAGAAGTCCGCTATATGAAAAAGCATAACTTTAAGTCTAAACAGGAACTTGGTACATCATATTATCGAGAAGCGAAAGAAAAATCATTTGAAAATCTACCTCAAACACTCTATCTCGGAGATCAAGGTATCAATAACAGTTTTGGCTGGACCATCAATGGCTACATAGAAGATACGCAAGGAGAATTAAGGCCTCAGCATAAACAAGAACTTGCTTTTTGTAATGGGTGTCACAAAACGGTTGGCTCAACATATGACCAAACATTTTCATTTGCTCGTAAAGTGACTGGTAAAAAAGGGTGGGGTTATATCGATTTAAAATCAATGACAGATGTACCAAATAAAGGTGAAACAGACGGAGAGTTTTTAACCTATATGGCGCGTGTTGGCGGTGGAGATGAGTTTAGGCAAAATCAAGAAATGCTTATGCGCTGGTTCAATGAGGATGGCCAACTTAATACTGAAAAAGTCAAAGCCACACCGACACTCTATGATCTTATTACACCATCTCCTGAGCGTGCACTGGCTTTAAATAAGGCCTATCTATCAATTGTCAAAGAACAGAGCTACTTATTTGGTCGGGATGCTACTTTAGTTAAAGCACACAATGTATTAGAGCACGTAAATGATAGCCAACAACCCCTTAAGCCAGAGCATCGTTATGTGTGGGATATGCAGTTAGCGTGGGCTGAGTGATAAAATAGTAATCTAGTAAGTAAAATAGTGATCTGTAGCGGTTCACTATTTTACTAACTTGATGGAAAATAAGACCTGCAAGAATATATTTTACCGCTATAGATCAGTATATTACTAACAATGATGAATGAGATCATATTTTTACTAACTAGGTACAAGCCAGATCGTTATTTTACTAACCCTTATTAAACAGATCATTATTTTACTAACTAATTCTGGGAGAAAAGTATAATTAGTACATAAAATCTGCCCTCATTCTCTTAGTTGTCTTGTATAGAATATTTTCAGATCAATTTTTTACTAACTAAAAGTGTATCAATCACATTTCTAGATCAGATTTTTACTAACGTAAGTACTGCAGTTATACGTTGAGATCAGATTTTTATTAACTTAAAAGAAAAAAGCTTGCTAGAGATCACGATATTACTAAGTTATGTTAGTAATATTGTGATCTATGAGGGGATGGCTATCTATTTAATCGTAAATTAAAGCTTAAACGCTAATAAATAGGTCATTAAATTAGCATTAAGATACTTGTTATAATTAATGATGTCGGAAGTACGTAAATAAGTGATCTCAGCTTTGCTGGTTGATAGCTTAGTACTAACGCCAAACACATCACCGAAATAGCCATATAGCCACAGAATAATACGCTGCCATAACCAAATTGGTGCCACATGCTGACCACCGCACTGGCTAATAAACAAACCCACGACATTATCAGTATGCGGCGACTCAACTTTGTATCAATTCGTACAGCGAATACGGCTTTATAATGACTACTTTTAGCCAACGCAAAGCCTGTAAAACCGGTAAAACAAAGCAAAAATGCAAGGAGCTGCGTCATACCACTTGCCCCTTTAATGTTCTACTAATCGCAGGATTTGCAGCGTCTTTGTTCGCCAGTTTGCGGCTTTGAATATAAAACACAGCGGCAGTGATTAAACACAATATATCAAACCCAGCTAAGACCCACTGCTGCTTTACTATATAACTTACTAAATTCCCCTGTGTTGTAAATGCATTACAAAGAGGTAATAAAAGCCATAATACGGCATTAAACTGTGCTAACTGACGCCATTGGGCAGTGCCCGCTTTGTACAAAGCCATGAGCGCCACACCCAGCCATCCTAAAAAGAAAAGGTGGATTTCAGCCTCAGCACGGCCTGTAAAACTGTCCGGTAATAAGCGATTAGCAAAGAAAAATGCTGCGGTCGCGACTGGCAACCCCATAATGGTTGCCAAATTAAGGCCTTCTACCAATCTGAGCCCAAAGCTTGCTGTTTTACCTACCTTCATACGTTCACGAATACGCTTTGCCCACATAACAGCACCACTACCTATCATGACACACCCAGCGATACCACACATAAAGAATAACCACCGTAAACCGGGTAATGCTAAACGTCCCGTATGTAACGCTATCATACCATCATATAGCGTTTCACTGACACTCAACTCAGTATTTGCCGTCATCACGAGTTCGCCCGTGACTGTATTGTATATCCATACGGGCATTTCATCTTGTACTTTGGTGCCCGTATTAGCATAAAATTTAAGTTGTGCTGTTTCATCTGATGGATGATCGACAATAACTCGCTTCACATCAATGTTTGGCCAGTTAGTATAAAACTGATCTACAAGTTGTTTCATAGGTAACATTTCAACCTGGTTCCCAGTAATATCGGCGTGTTGTCTGGCGGGGTTTAGATCGGCAAAAAAAGCTTTCCTCCCTTCCTCATATTGCGTCATCGCGGGGTAGGGAAATAACATGAAAATCAAAGTGACTAAACCTGTATAGGTGATCATAATATGAAATGGCAATGCCAATACAGATGACAAGTTATGTGCATCTAACCAAGTACGTACACCTTTTCCTTTTCTAAACTGAAACATATCTTTAAAAATGCGTTTATGGATCACGATGCCTGAAATCAAGCCAATCAACATAAATAAACTAGCCAAAGATACTAGCCAACGTGCAACAGTGCGGTCCATATAGTGTAAGTTAAAGTGAAGTCTATAAAAAAAAAGTCCACCTTTGCTATCTCTATATTCGTTTAGCGTTTCCTCAGTATTTGGATCCATAAACTGATCATGCCATTGACCGCGCTTCCCCTCTTTCCCTTTATCTTGATACGACACTTCAATCGCGCGAGTACGTTCAGAGGGTAAGCCAACCCACCAAGTTTCAGCATCCGCCGCATTAGCCTCTAAATGCTGTAACGCTGAGGTAATTTGACTCTGTTGTGACAACACTCGATTTTCTTGTGGCGCTACATCGTGAATAGCAGGCTGTGACCACAGTGTAATTTCATGACGGAAAAAGCTTAGGGTGCCTGCAAAAAAAATAAGAAATAATAACCAACATACTAAAAGACCTGTCCAAGTATGTAACCATGTCATTGAACGAAAAAAGCTATCTTTCATAACCAACCTTTAATAAATGCAAGTAATACAGCCTGACATGTACCTAATAATATTAAGAGCCCATATACTTTTTGTAGCTTTCGCACGCTAAATACCCAAATGAATACACATGCATAAACTAAAATACTCAAACTGACGGCAAGTAATACAGAATCCGTTTTTGGTAATGGCACCACAGCCGCAAGTAAAGAGACCGCAATTGCAGAAAAAACATAGCCACCAACAATGGCAGCGAAGAAACGCGAACACACTAAGAACGGAGCACTTTTAAACCAAGTACCTATATGAGATATAAACACGATAAAACCCTAGGGGATAAAATACAAAAAAATAAATTATGCTAAATCAGATACAAAAAAGATAGTCATTCTCATTTGTATTTGTATATAAATGAAACAAAAGGAAATTAATAACCAACTTGTACCTATTAATAACGCAGACCTCGTTCAGATACGAGAAAAGCAGTATACTTTAGAGCGCGTTATATGAAGGAAGCGGACGATTAATGTGACAATTTTAGATGAAATTAAACAGTGCAAAATATGTCATGACAACTTACCTTTAGGCGCGAACCCAACTATTCAAGGAAGCACCAACGCACGTATCCTCGTTGCAGGCCAAGCACCCAGTAAAAATGTACACCTTACAAATAAACCGTTTAACGATGCCAGTGGTGTGAGGCTCAGGTCATGGTTAAATGTCACCCGTGACGTATTTTATAACCCAAAGATATTCGCCATCGTACCCATGGCATTTTGTTACCCTGGCAAGGGAAAAAGTGGCGATCTTCCACCACCTCCGATATGTGCACAAAAATGGCGTAAAACATTATTGCAGTATTTCAATAAGGTCGAACTAACTATTGTGATTGGTCAATATGCACAACAGTATCATTTTGCAAACTTTACAAGCGTCACAGAACAAACTAAGCAGTGGCAAACGCAGTTACCAAACATAATAGCTTTACCACACCCGAGCCCAAGAAACCGACACTGGTTAGAGAAAAATAGCTGGTTCGAACGAGACGTTATACCAATATTGCAAACAACAACACACAAAATTATAACAAAAATTAAATGATTAAGGCAGGGCAAGATCATGAA
>NZ_PNBY01000009.1 GCF_005886875.1 Pseudoalteromonas aurantia
GCGAACGTTTACCGCTCGCTTAAACCCCCAATAAAAAAAGCGCGGCATAAAGCCCCGCCAACGTCCGAATTAAAACCACCGTAGGCGAACGTTTATCGCTCGCTTTAAACCCTCAATAAAAAGCGCGGCATAAAGCCCCGCCAACGTCCGAATTAAAACCAAACCATCGTAGGCGAACGTTCATCGTTCGCTAAACCCCCAATAAAAAGCGCGGCGTAAAGCCCCGCCAACGTCCGAAATAAAACCAACCCATCGTAGGCGAGCGTTTACCGCTCGCTCAAACCCTCAATTCAAAAAAGCGCGGCATAAAGCCCCGCCAATGTCCAAATAAAACCACCCCACCGTAGGCGAACGTTTACCGCTCGCAAAAACGACCTTTTAACCCCATAAACACAACATCTCTTTTCCACACTCCAAATACAATATAAACTAGGCACTTAAGTATAAAGTAGGTATTTAGTTCACCATGAAGTCGCATTTAGGTCGTCGAGCATTTTCAGCCATGGAGCTGCACACTTTGTTTAATGGCTATATTTATGGCGATGAACGGCAAAAGCGTGAACAACCGAAACATTGGCATTTTTGGCTCCCCCTCATTGCTTACTACACAGGTGCTTATAGCGATGAAATTGGCAGCCTCAACCTCACAGACATAATAAAAAAAGACGGAGTGCACTGCTTTAGCTTTACAACACACGGAAAAATACGTCACCGACTTATTCCGATTCATACCGCATTATGGCAAGCTGGTTTAGAAGGCTATATTGAACACGTAAAAAAAGCACAACATTCACGTTTACTTTATGACTTACCGAGTAAGTCAGGGCGTTATAGCGAAAAAGTGAGAATATGGTTTTCTGGTGAAGGTGAACGTTTAGGGTATTTACAAAAGTGTGATTTACCTTCTATTGACCAGCAAGGTCACAAAACAGCCATCAGTAGCTTACGTTTAAACTTTGAACAACAAATTCGCATTGCTGCATTACAACGCGCCAACAAAGCGGCATTTTACTATTTGTTAGGATTAAAAGATGAGACAACTGCCGATCCTCTTCCGTTGAGTGCATTAAAGCAAGTGATAGCACCACTGCGCGTGATCAATAACAATGTACACTGGGTGAGGTTTTTGGATAGGCATAATTAATATCTATGCCTAGTTCGCCTTCAAAGCGCGGCGTAAAGCCCAGTCAACGTCCGAATTAAAACTAACCCACCGTAGGCGAGCGTTTATCGTTCGCTAAAACCCTCAAAAAAAAGCGCGGCATAAAGCCCCGCCAACGTCCGAATTAAAACCACTCCACCGTAGGCGAACGTTTATCGTTCGCTTAAACCCTAAATTCAAAAAAGCGCGGCATAAAGCCCCGCCAACGTCCGAATTAAAACCACTCCACCGTAGGCGAACGTTTACCGTTCGCTTAAACCCTAAATTCAAAAAAGCGCGGCATAAAGCCCCGCCAACGTCCAAATAAAACTACCCTACCGTAGACGAACGTTTATCGTTCGCTTTAAACCTCAAAAGCGCGGCATAAAGCTCCGCCAACGTCCGAATTAAAACCAACCCCCGTAGGCGAACGTTTATCGTTCGCTTATTCATATTAATCTATTTATTCGTCTATAACTTTATATCTATCAATTTTCGATCGCGCACAAAAAAGCCGCTTTACAGCGGCTTTTTTTGTAACCAATATCTAACTAATTAGATTAGTTACCACCAGTTAAGTCACCACAATCAGCTCTTAAGTCAATTTGCTGTGCAGTACCATCAGCTAATATTTCTGTAGTACCAATAGTTGTATCACCGGCTAACGGAGTACGTGCATCAACTGTAATTTGATATGTTCTCTGTGAAATAAGATCTGCCAGTGCAAATGAACCGCCACCAGAACTTGCTGCAACAGATTTTGCCTTACCTTCCAAGCCATAAGTAACAACTGCATTACTCATGTCAACTGTTTGGCCATCACCACATGCTGCTATTACAGTAAAACCTTCGCTAACTAGCTCTACAGGGTTTACCAGTGTTGCTGTAACAGCACCACATACAGCTACTTCACCGTCTGAGCTAAACCACTCATTACCATTAGCATCAACAATTGACACTGACGCTGTAGCATCTGCTGAGATACCAGAACGTTTTGCATTATCTGCTGAGATTAATGTCGTTGACGTTGAACCTGCAGCTATGAAGCTGTTTGCAGATGCATCACTTGACGCAAACTGAACATATAGTCCACCAGCCGGAACTGCATCACCAGACAAGTTTACTGAAATGTCTGAAGTACATGCTTCAATTTCAACCGTAGATGAAAAGAACGTTAAATGGTTTGTTTGAAATGTACCAGTGAAGGTATTTGATTCAGCATCCAAGTCACCGATTGTCACTACATTCTCTTCGTCAGACCAAACACCTGTGTCTTCATTATGCGACTTCAACTTAAGTGTATCACCCGTTTTAATTGCAACGCCATTTATCATGGTAGTAGCAGGAACCGCCATCGTTACAGTGATCTCACTGTCACCAAAGCTTTTTACTTTATTCCCGTTAGCATCAGCCATAAGAATATTTGCCACACCGGCAGATTTAGCCGTGCTTGCAGCGTCCGCAGCATTTAAGCCAGCCGGAACAATTGCCGCGGCCGCGCTTGATGAACTATCAGCACCACTTACGCTTAATGCCAGCTCACCTGAAATTGCATTTCCAGCGGCATCTAATAACTGAGTGCCCGCAGGAATATTTGCACCAGCGCCTGACTTACCAGTTGACGCAGCTTCTACAGCCGTAGACGTAGCACCGCCAACAGCACCAACAGTTTCTGCGACCGTCGTAACACCCTCGCCATTCGCCGACACTAATGCTAACTGCGCAGCGACAGATGAAACACCTTCAGCAGCCGTTAAATCAATTATAAAGCTTTTACCAATGTAACCGTCAGCAGTTACACTCACTGTCACTTCAGTAATCTCAGAGTCTGCTTTTTTAGTAAATACAACGTTACCATCAGCGGCGTCTACAACCTTTAATTCGTTACCATTAGCATCTACAATATTATTTGCTTCTTCACCATTTTCTAAAAATGACAACTTAGCATTTAAAACGTTAGTTGTTACTGAATCAACAACGTTTGCATTAATAACTAAACCCAATTCAACAGGTGCATCAGGCGCAACAACAACCGGATCAGTTGGTTCTACAGGTGGTACAGTTACATTATTGTCGTCGTCACTGAAACAACCTGTCAAGGTTAGCGCAGAAGCAACAGATAGAGCGAGAAGTGATTTTTTATTAGCAAGCATGGTTAGTCCTTGTGTTCCTTTCAAAATTAACAACTACTTTTAAGTGCGCTGTTAACAATACATTAAATTCAACCATCACTATATGCATAGCAACAGTTAATGGCAATTTAGACATTAAAATTTAATAAAGTTAAACAGGGACTTCTTTCACTCCCTGAACTTCTGCTAATTTAAGTTTACCTAAAGTTCATACAAACCAAGGCCTAGCTTTAACTTTTAGCGTTACAAATGTAGCATATGCAGCGCAAACATCCAACAGAATAATACCTATGTACGACACGAGATCATATTAAATGGTACTAATATGATAAACACTTGCTATTAATCATAAATTTTGTTGCTACTTTACTATTAAACTCATATTTTTCTCATCTCAACAGTAATCCGTTGGTATTTTTTATTAACCTCGATACAATCGTATTTTAACGCATTTAAACTCTCTATTGTGAGTTGTTGCGACACAAAATAACACTACAACACGGTTGACTCATGCGCAAAAAAACCAACACTTTAATGTGGTCTTGCTTGATGGCAAGCACCCCACTTATGGCTGCAACAAAAGATAATCAGTCTTTTTACGGCTATACAGGGCTAATTAACATCCCAAATGCTTATGTGGCCGACTTCGGCAGCTTACACACACAATATAATAATCAACTTGAATATAGAACTGATGTTGTTGATGGGCATAACTTCACAATTAACACCGGTGTGTTTGAAGGATTAGAAGTCGGTGGTAAAATTGCCAGTGATAGCATGCACAACAACATGTTTCATGATCGAGAAAAAGGTATTTATGAAATTCGCGACCTTTCTTTCAATGCTAAATATCAGTTGCCGTTTATTCCTAACGATTGGTTTTCATTGGCAGTGGGCGCACAAGACATAGGCGGCGCTGCTAACAACTATAAAGCCTATTATGCAGTTGCAACCAAACGCTTAGGGGACTTTGATTTAACGCTTGGTGCAGGCACGACAGATAACCTAACAAACCGACTAGATGGCGCATTCGCGGGTGTACAATGGCATGCAACAAACTGGTTAAGTATAACTGCTGAACACGATGGTGAAGCAACCAGCTCAGGCCTCAAACTACATGTACCAAGCAAGTGGTTAAGCAATCAACTAGCCATTAGCTTAGCTGCAAACTATTACGACCATAAACAAAGTGAAGACGATGTCTATTTTGGTATTAACTTTAAATACCAATTAAATAAACCTGAACATAAAAGCTTTAGGCCAGTAAAGCCGGCACCACAGCTTTCACTTCAATCAACGACCCACATAGTACCAAACACTGCTAATTCAAACAGTTCTGGGCCAAAAGCACCCCAACTAAAAAACAAGCCGACTTTACTGAAATCAAAGCAAGTAAAGCACGCTGCGACGGATTCAGAACTAGAGCAAACAGCCATGGCCTTTAAAGCCGCGCTGCTTGACGATGGATTTGAAAACATTCATGTTGGTTATAGTCTTACCAGTGTACACGTTATTATTGAAAACCATGTATTTAACCAAAATGAATTAGACGCAATAGGGTTAATACTTGGTCGCTTACAAGCACACTTCAATCACCCGGGTATGAACTTCAACTTAGTACTACAAAAGCTAGAAATACCGCAAATACAAATATCTGGCCAGTTAGATGATTACAGAGGCTTTATACAATCAGGCAGTGCGCCTAACTTAGCCATCACCAACCGAGTGAACATACGGCATGGCGGCCTAACTTGGGTTAATTTTGGCTCGACGAATAGCCCTTATTACACACCCCGCTTAACATTAAGCCCTGATATAGTAAAAGGTGTAGCGACTGAACTTGGTGTACTTGACTATTCACTTGCATTAAAAGCGCAGTTAGAGGTGCCAATTTGGCAAGGTGGCTCTATTAACGTTACCGGTACGCAAGGTATTGCCACGTCAGATGACTTTAAAGACAACAAACCTTTTACAAGGTTTCGGCATAAAGATGGCCTTACCAGCTTAACCTACAAACAAAATTGGCAGTTACCGTTTAACATTAATAACCAAACACAAATTGGTTATTACTACGACTTTACCGATTACTTAGGCTTTAAACATCAAAGTATGTGGATGAGCGAAAGCGGCCGCCATCAAGTCAGTGCGAAGCTTGGCTACTTTGATTACCAAGATTTTGATGGTGACAAAACCATTTACAACACCAGCTACCAATACAACTTATCAGAATACGATATCAGCCTATCAGCAAGCGTTGGTAAGTTTTTCAATAAAGACAGCGGCTATAAGCTCACGAGTAAGTTTTGGTTTGGCGACACATCACTCGATGTTTATTACCTCGACACCAAAGGCCGATTTGTCGGTATTGGCTTAACTGTGCCATTAACCCCTCGTAAAGACTATGCAACCCCATACGGTGTAATAAAAGGTAAAAACAATTGGAGAGAGCGTATACAAACCCGTGTAGGTGAATCACATAACAACGTCGCATTTGGGTTGGGTAAATTGCCGTTTGACGACACCTCAATTGAAACCGAGCTGTTTAATCAAAGCCGCTTGTCTGAAAGCTATATTCAGCATCACCTGCCTAGGTTACGCGAGGCTTATAAAACCTACGCTAAGTAACCTCTAAACCACCACGCCAAATAAAAAGCGAGCTGCTTTTAAAAAGCAGCTCGCTAAATATAATTCACTTAATTGTAACTACTCACCATAAAAATAAGTAACAGCAGCTCAGTTTATAAGTTAAACAATGCAGTACAAAATGGATAAGTTGCTCGTCAATAATATAACGCCATATCACTTCGCATTTTCAACCACAAGGTTAACACCAAATATGTTATTCACTACTTTACCTAAAGTATAAACATTAGATAGCGCTGAATGATATAACCAGAATAGCAGCACAAAACCATAAAACATCAATGGCTCTGGTATAGAAAATACCTCCCCTAAAACTCCCACTAATGCAAGCGACGTAGATATCAACACAATAATCACGAGTGTTTGCCTAGAAGAAAAGCCAAGCTTTTGAAATATGTGATGAAGGTGTTCACGATCGGGTTTAAAGGGTGAGTCTCCGCGTTTTACTCTTCGGATCATAATTGCCGCCATATCCATCAGTGGAATAGCAATCAACCAAAGTGCGGTAACAGGTCGAATCGAGTGCGCGCCAGCTTCGGTCACTTGACTCACCGACAACAGTAACCATACAACGGCAAACCCTATCATCATACTGCCTGCATCTCCCATAAACACCTTTCTTTTACGGCCGAGTAAACCAAGGTTC
The DNA here is from genome assembly GCF_005886875.1 of Pseudoalteromonas aurantia. GTDB lineage: Bacteria > Pseudomonadota > Gammaproteobacteria > Enterobacterales > Alteromonadaceae > Pseudoalteromonas > Pseudoalteromonas aurantia_A. The sequence goes on from NZ_PNBY01000009.1 coordinate 6,563, forward strand.
ATACAAACATAGGGAATAATCGCGAATACGAAAATAAAGCAGATAGACGTCGTTAAGCCATCACCAAAAATAACACCTAGCAGCGCTAAGCTTGAAAAGGTAACAATAGACAACCCACCTAGTAATCCATCTATACCATCAACCATATTAAACGCATTAATTGCCGCTATCACGGCAAAAACGGTCATAACATAGCCGATTAACGGTAAGTCGATTGACCCAAAACCAAATGGGTTACCCAATGAGGTTAATCGATAGTCTGTAAAGTGCATCATTAAAACAGCAACACAGGCCTGCAACGCTAATCGTAACTTAACACTTAAATCAAACTTATCGTCAAGTGCACCTAATATGGTGAGAAATACTAAACTTGCTAAAAGTACAAATAACTGAGGCGCAACCTCAACATGTTGATATAAAAAATATGACACAGAGATACAAACTGAAATACCACCAGCTAACGGCACAACACCTTCGTGATGCTTTCTAGCATTTGGTTTATCAACCAACCCTATCTTTTTAGCCACTTTTCTCATTACAAACAACGTGGTGAATGAAAAGAAAAAAACATAGGCGAGCTCGACTAACATTTACACATCCTTATTAAAAATATGAGCGAGATTTATTAAAAAACTAGTTTAGTTCATTATTCGCGAAATGAGAAGAGTGTGAGCCTATCTGTATCGATGCTCTCTATCTATTGGGTGAATTAAATACAAGTAGAGAAAAAGTGCTTTAAATAAAAAAGCACATATTACTCAAATATCATAAGTAAACATTATTGATTATAAAATAACTTGTACCACTCAACAAACTCAGCAACCCCTTCTTTAACAGTGACCTTAGGTGTATAGCCCGTTGCTGCAAACAAGTCTTGGGTATCTGCATAGGTTTGGTAAACATCGCCAGGTTGCATTTCACGAAAATTTTTCTTCGCTTCAATACCCAGTTCATCTTCAATCGCTTTGACAAAATCCATCAAGTTAATTGGAGAGCCGTGACCAATGTTATACACAGCATAAGGTGCAGAGCTTGTTGCTGGAGAGCCAGCTTCGACCGTCCAGTCGTTATCACGCGTTGGTACTACATCCGCAATACGTACCACACCTTCAACAATATCGTTTACGTGAGTGAAATCACGCCACATGTCACCATTATTATTGATATCAATGGTATCACCGTCTAAAATCTTCTTAGTGAAGATAAACGGTGCCATATCTGGACGGCCCCACGAACCATACACGGTAAAGAAGCGTAAGCCAGTGGTTGGAATATCGTACAGATGAGAGTAGCTGTGTGCCATCAGCTCATTCGACTTCTTAGTCGCTGCATACAATGAAACGGGGTGATCCACCGAATCTGACGTTGCAAACGGTGTTTTAGCATTCAACCCGTACACAGAGCTTGAAGAGGCATACACTAAGTGCTGCACTTTATTGTGACGGCACCCTTCCAGAATGTTCAAATGACCGACTAAGTTTGAATCCGCATACGCATGTGGGTTTTCAATAGAGTAGCGAACCCCCGCTTGCGCTGCTAAGTGAATCACTTGATCAAACTGCTCAGCTTCAAACAGGTGAGCTACACCATCGCGTTCGGCAATATCTAACTGAACCAATTTAAAGTTGGCATGTTGAACTCGCGCTAGACGCGCCTCTTTCAAGGCTACATCGTAGTAATTATTTAGGTTATCAACACCAACCACTTGATGACCTTTCGCCGTGAGCTGCTCTACGACAGCACTGCCAATAAAACCCGCTGCGCCTGTTACTAAATACTTCATAGTTTTATCCTTAATCTGAACCGAATAGATCGCGTGTGTACACTTTGTCTTGTACATCCGCCAGCTCTTGCGCCATGCGGTTAGACACAATCACATCACAGCTTGACTTAAACTGCTCGAAATCCGTTAACACCAATGAGCGGAAGAACTCTTTCTCTTTCAGCTCTGGCTCAAACACCACCACTTCAATGCCTTTTGCTTTAAGGCGTTTCATAATGCCTTGAATACTCGAAGCGCGGAAATTATCAGAGCCTGACTTCATCACTAGACGGTAAATTCCGACACGCGTTGGATTACGTTTGATGATAGAGTCGGCAATAAAATCTTTACGTGTGGTGTTCGAATCCACAATCGCACCAATAATGTTATTCGGTACATCTGAGTAGTTGGCTCGCAGTTGTTTGGTGTCTTTCGGCAAACAGTAACCGCCGTAACCAAATGAAGGGTTGTTGTAATGTGAGCCAATACGTGGGTCTAAACACACACCATCAATGATTTGGCGCGTATCTAAGCCATGCGATTCTGCGTAAGTATCCAGTTCATTAAAGTAAGCAACACGCAGGGCCAAGTAAGTATTTGAGAACAGTTTTACCGCTTCCGCTTCAGTCGAATCGGTAAACAGGATTTCAACATCTTTCTTCACCGCGCCTTCTAACAGTAGGTTTGCGAATACCTGAGCACGTTCCGAACGCTCACCTACCACAATACGAGATGGGTGCAGGTTGTCGTATAAAGCTTTGCCTTCACGCAAAAACTCTGGCGAGAACATCAGGTTTTCACAACCCAGTTTTTCTTTGATACGCGCGGTATAGCCCACAGGGATGGTAGACTTAATCACCATTACTGCATTTGGGTTAATCACCATCACGTCCTTAATTACAGCTTCAACGGAAGAGGTATTGAAGTAGTTGGTCTCTACGTCATAATCTGTAGGGGTAGCAATAACCACATAATCAGCATTTGAATACGCCAATTCTTTATCGAGTGTCGCGGCGAAGTTTAATGACTTATTCGCCAGGAAATCTTCAATTTCTGCGTCGACGATTGGCGATATTCTATCATTCAGTAGTTTTACTTTCTCTTCGATAATATCGACCGCGATAACATTATGATGCTGTGATAATAGCATCGCATTTGATAAGCCTACATAGCCGGTACCGGCAATTGCAATTTTCATAAATAAGCCAACTGTTTAACTAAATAATAAATAACTTCTGATTCTCGAAAGGGCTATCTTTACATTTTTCATAAAGATCGCCAGGTCTGTGAACGCTCATCAAACTCTTTGATAACCTTTACCGGATTACCACAAGCAATAACATTTTTAGGTAATGATTTAGTAACAACTGAGTTAGCCCCAATAATGCTATTATCACCAATACTAACACCAGGAAGAATGCAAACTCCTTCACCTACCCATACATTATTTCCTAAGGTAACGGGCTTAGATGACAATCGTCTTTGGGAGGCTAGCTCTTCAGGGAAGCTAATATTATTGCCGGAATAGCAACCATGCTGATGATCTGTAATAAAAACGCGACTTGCTATAAGTACATTATCTCCAATATTGATACTATCTATAGCTGCAATATGAACTGAGTCATTAATCTGACAATTATTTCCAAAAGATATTTGCCTATTTTTCTTAGAAAGAGCATCGATTCTACAGTATCTTCCAGAGACTAATCCTTCGCCTAAATCTATGTTTTCCGATCCTCTAATTGATACAGGCAGACGAATCAATCTAGCTTTTCTGTGGCAAATTTTTGTGTAAATTAAAGAAGTTAAGACATTGTAAAGACCAATTATATTATACCCTTTCATTAGATTCGCCCTTAATTTTCTTGTAAAATTCAACTCGTCTTTGAGCTAATACATCATTTAGATATGAACTGGCCACTATAATATTTCGCTCTGAATTTTTTATATATACTTCTTTTTCAAAGAGGTTTTTTTCTATTTTATGAAATAAACTCAATGGATCTGAAGTAGGAACAAGACATTCACTAGGTAGAATCTCCTTAAAACCGGGGAGCTCTGTTGCCACAACAGGCAAACCATAAGACATCGCCTCCAAGGTTGCTCGTGGTATTCCCTCTGACAAACTTGGTTGAACATATATATCAGAGCACCTATAGAGAGCATCTAAACCTGAAAAATCTAGGATACCGTGGAAAAAGACCATATCTGATATACAAAGCTTCTCTGAAACTAGCTCATAGTCAATATCACTATGGCCTCCTGCCACATGTAACTCGAAAAAATCACCCAAATTTCGCTTCAGTAGTACCATTGTGTTAAGTAATGTCTCGAAACCTTTTCTTTTATTCAAGCCACCAACAAAAAGTAGCTTAGCTTTACGCTTAGAAGAAAATTTAACTAGTTGCGAGCGAGGAGCTTGAACCTTATCTATATAGACATTACTAGCTATTTCAATATTAGGGTGAGGATACGTTGAAGCAAGATATTTGGAGACTGTTATATAACCAAGGGAGCGTCTAATGATCCTAGGGAAAATAAATCCATGCAAGCAAGAAACTAGACTACCCAATCTTTTTCCTTTGAACTGCTCTTTACCTGCAGCCAGCTCAATAGTATAATTTTTTCTATAAAAAAAATTTATAAAATAAAAAAACGTCCCGATTACACTTGGGAAATTTATAACTGTAAGTTCATATTGCTTTACATTATTGTGTAATTTTTTTAGAAAAGCAGGACTAAAAAGTGATACATACGTCTTAATATCACATAAAAGAATAATATTTTTATTTTCTATTTTTGTAAACCCAGATTTAACTATTTCATCCTTTGACAATGTTATACTTCTCGACAATATAATTACATTCTTATAACCAGAATCAAAAAATCGATCAAAGTAACGCTCTGGCATTCCAACTGCTGTATATACATTACCTTGATGATCTCTAATAAATCGAAAGTCATGAATATACAAAACTGAATTTGTTTTTTTGCCCATTACTTTATCTCACCAACACTAGATTTAACTGAAACTTTAAATTTAGTTGATACCAAAAACCTAAATATACTTTTTACATGCCAATAGAAATGCTTAGAGAAAATATTTCTACTACCATGCTTGCCATAATGGATAGCCTTAACACTTGGTATAAAAATCAGATCAGAACCACTATTTTTTAATCGATAGCAAAGATCTAAGTCTTCACAGTACATGAAGTATTTCTCATCGAACCCTCTAAGACTCGAATACAAATCTGCACGAATAAGAATAAACGAACCAGCACACCAATCGATCACAGTGTTTTTACTTATAGATGACTTATCTAGAATAGTTGGATTACCAAAGCCCAGAAAAGAGGATATAAAGTCAAAAAGTTTAGGATATTTTCTAACGGCAGGATCATAGTCAGTAAATTCATCATCTCGAAAGAGATTTACTGTAGCAGCTTTATATTTATTTAATATAACCAACTCTAGTAGTTTTGTCACTTCATCCACTGAAATATTAACATCGGGATTCAGCAACAATATATAATCATCCCTATCAATATTGTGTTCTTGAGTAAGGTAATTAAATATTTGGTTATTATTCTCCCCAAAACCTTGGTAATAATTTTCATCTATGTAACTAATAGAGTTTGATTCCAAATATTCTCTAAACCCAAACTCACCTTTGTTTAACTTAACTACAGTAGTAAATGAGCCAGACAGAGCTTCAAGACTACCAATTTTTTCTATTAATCTTCCATGTCCATGTGATACGACCGAAACAAATATTCTATTACTCATAGGTTCCTATCTAATTATCTGTAAAATGTTATTGATGACAATGCTCTTTTGGTGGATAAAAATAACATAATAAAAAAAATGTAATATATTAATCTGAAAGCACCTCTTAGTTGATATTGTGTCGACATTAATGCAAACATGGCCATAAAGACAAATGCTATAAAAACAAATATACCTGACTTTTTCTTAAAATACATTTCAGATTTATTAAGAAAGCAACCCAGACCAAATGATATTACTAAAAATAAAAAGTATCCTGATAAATATAATTCTCCGATAGCGGAATATGGAATGTTAGCTCTAACTTTAGCATCACTTATAATATTACTAATATCATATATAAAACTAGGTAAAGGTGATAACGCAGCAAAGAAAAGAGAAAGATCATAATCTACAGTTTGAATCATATATCCAAGAAGTATTACTGAATATGATAGTGTGTAGTTTAGTCCATACACTACAATGGAAAAATCAACACCATCTCGGAATATACTTTCTACATTTGGTAGTATACCCTGTTGAAGGTTAAACCTATAATCCAAGGATAATGCTAATGAAAATACTGAAACAAAAATACAAATAATAGTTCGCTTAAAGCCAAATTTCTCACTAATTAAAAAACATCCCAACAAATAAAAGAAAGGGACAAACACCATAGCACGAGATGTTATTCCAAATAACATGATATAATTGATAAATAATAGTGAATAACGAAAAATATTTCCTTTTACAAATGCTATACATATACACGATATAGGGAGCAAAATTCTCGACAATGTCATTCCAATCATGACTCTCGAATCAGATGTATATCCAGTTCTTGAAAATACTTCTTCAGTTCCAAATGAAAGCAATAATAATATAGGAGCAGATAATGCAATGAAAATCATTAAAGACTGAGGTACTCTATCTTTAAAAACAGCAATAGAGTTTAATAAATTTTGATTATTGCTAGCTACTAAGCCTTTATTAAAAAAAACATGAGAAAATAAACATCCTAGTAGATAGAAAAATACAAAAATTAAAAAAACATTAGAGGCTTCTAAAATATATCTATTAGATGTCAATTCATACAAGTTTGCAGGAACCACTTTTGCAAAGTTGAAATAAAAAACACCTAAGTAAGTATAGGTGGCCGTAATAATATAAAAAACTGGCACGACCAAACTACTTGTATACTTCTTACTCTTAAGGTAAATGGTTAAGATGACATTAACTATCAGTAAAATAAAAAAAATCACTTTATTAGCCTAGATACAAAATAATGAAAAATACTAATAAATGAAGCTTGATAAAAAGGACATTCTTTTTTTATTTGACGAAGTAAAAAAATTGAGGGTGCGAGTTTATTATTTTTAATAGAAATAAAATAGTGTTTAATAAGTTCTCTTCTAATGTCTCCTCTAGAAGAAAACATTAATGCATCTACTGAATCAATATCCAAATAATCATAACATTCGTTGGAAATAGCAACTTTGTGAAGATATAATGCAAAAGAAGAGTAATACCGTTGTTCTATTATTTTAATAACGTCATTTGATACATTATTCTCCATATTGGCAGATCGCGTGTACAGGTGTTTATCTACTGATACAAAATTCCCAACCGTAGACAACCGACACCACAAATCTCGATCTTGAGCATATTTAAAGAAAGTTCTGTAACCACCTACTTGATTATATGCATCACGACAAAACATAACTTCACCATGAGAAAATGGGTTACTCTTAATAATTTTCTTGGAGTAGTTAACATTTGCTATTTTTTTTCCATACAGCTTTGTTGAATTGGAGTTGTTAAAACGACAGCCACAAACGACAGATTTAGTAGACTCCAAAAGTTCTAACTGTAAATTAAATCGATTTGGTAATGAAATATCCCCAGCGCCATGGATAGCAATATAATTACTATCCCTAGCTGATATAGCTAACTTTATAGAAGTGACAAAACCAGAGTTCGGTTTATCTACAATCTCCACATTGGAGTATTTTGAAAACTTTTGCAACTCAGCTAAAGTACCATCAGTTGATCCATCATCCACTAAGGTAAGGATCATATCAGTAGTAAGTTGTTCAACGACTGAAGAAATAGATTCAGCAACGTAGTTTTCTCTATTGTACCAGACCGAAACTATTTGTAACTTAGCTTTTCTTTTTAAAATAGTCATAATCAACCACTAATTATCTTTCCTGGACTACCAACTACCGTAGTACTTTCTGGAATAGAAAAATCCACAAAAGAATTAGCACCAACGATAGAATTAGAACCAATAGAAATACCTCCAACAATGACAGCACTAGCATATATTACGGTACCAGTTCCGATTTTAGGATAAGTAGACTCTCTATTGGATGGGTCAATGAACCTTTTTTTTGCTCCCAAAGTAACATTCTGATAAATAGTACAGTCAGCACAAACAACACCATCACCAATAACAATACCCGTTGGATGAGGGAACTTTATATTTGGGTCTAAAACAGCATGTGGTGATATATAACTACTATATCTGTTCCTCATTATATTTTTATACCATCTACTGATATATCTAAAAGCACGGTATTTCGAAAGACATAGTTCTTTATAACAGTGGTGTACATCTACAATACTTCCAAATCCACATATAACTTTAAGGAAAATCACCTTATCAACTCCTTATAATTACCTTTTATTTCTTTCATACTAATCATAATTATCTTTCCAACAGGAACATTACGTATTCGGCTGTATAAAAACACACTAATAATACCAGAAACACTATAGCTAATACTCGAAGATATTGCAGCTCCTATAGCACCGTAACCGGGAATCAAAAAATAATTCATTAATATATTAATCATAACTGCTGGCCCCATGATGTACAGACCAACATGAGCTTTTCCATTACCCGCAAAATCAGCGTTTAAGGTTTTAAAGAGAGTCATAAGGATAACCCCTGGTAATAGATAACACATAACATTATATGAGTATGCATACTCTACGCCGAAGATAATATTTACAAAAAAACCGCCAAAAACAACAAAAACAAAAGATAGTAAGCAAGTAATATATAAGTTTATTTTGGTTAGGAAAACAACTTTACAATACCAGTTGTCATTCTCGACACTTCTCGAAGCATTCGACATTATTACAACTACGAATGCAGCAGGAAGCTGCCAAAGCATATCAGCAATTTGAGTCGATATAGTATAAATACCAACTTGTTCTAAAGTAGACCAAGAGGTTAGGAAAATAATATCTATCTTATAGTTAGACAGAATAAGGAAAAATACTAGCGCATACATCCAGCTTTTTTTAAGCATTATTATCATTGTTGAAAAGTCTAGACTTAATATTACTGTTGTATTTCTTACCAAGTAATATAAATTTAATACGAAACTTACAATTAAACCAATGATTAGAGAAAATAAAGTATTTTCAAGGGTAAGTTCCTCGTAAAAATAAAGCAACAATACAATAGACATATATATAGTCTGCTGTATATGAACTGCAGAATTGTACTTTTTTATTTTACCCAGCCCTAAATAAACACCTTTAATTAAATTTAAAGACAAATTCAAGAAATATATCAAAAGAAGAGGAAATAAATATTCTTTGCCTAATTCAAAAGAATTAAAATCAAGAGAGAAATATATTAGAAAACTTCCAAAAATAGAGGCAATAGAAAGAAATAGAATTAAAGCTCCAAGCACCTTACTTTCACTTATTTCTCTTTTTCCTATAAAGTAAGTACCCGCCTGTCTCATCCCTCCTTCAGTTAAAGCTATAACTAGTTGAGGAACAACAAGTAAAGCCGAAAATATTCCTCTATTTTCAGCTCCAAGCCCTCTAGCTAGTATAACCATTACAACAAATGAACTAGCTATAGTAAATACTTTAATGAAAAATACAGACATTGTGTCTTTTATCATATTAAACTATTCTCATCTGATAAGTCGTCTAGACGTATCAACTCCCCTTTAGATGATACAAAGACGCCTTCAGATTTTAAAGTAAAGCCATGTTCGCTATGAATACGCTCATTAATTTGATTGACTAATTTAACAACATCAGATGCAACTGCCCCTCCAAAGTTAACAATAAAATTTGCGTGTATCGGAGATACCATAGCTCCACCAATTTTAGAACCTTTAAACCCTAAGCTTTCTATTATTTTACCTGGAGGACCAAATTCATTATACATTGATGGTTCGCTAACGAAAAGCGAACCACAACTAGGTAGTTTTCTTGGAAATTTTTTCCTACGATCTCTTAAAATCGATAGGCATTCCCTTCTTATTTTTGATGAGCTTCCTTTAGAAAGTGACAACTTAACTGAAGTTATTAACTCTTTCTTCTCTTGAAATATACTCTTCCGATATTCAAATGAGCATTCATTAGCTTCCCTTACAATTTCCTGGCCATTACTGTCCACCGAGGTTACTGATATAATGCTAGAGCTAATAGTAGTACGTTTACTTCCTCCGTTCATATAGACTAACCCTCCAAGCGTAGCAGGAATGCCAACTATATGTTCTAGACCTTTCAATCCATTAACTTGTGCCAATCTAGATAGACGATGACATTCAATATTAGATCCAACTGTAATCTGGTTATCATCTATACGTATTGAACTGAATCTGTCCGTCAACTTTAGAAGCGCTATATCTAAATAGCCATTATCAAATAGTAAATTAGTAGTGTTACCTACAATTACTGGACTGAGTTTATATTTTTCACAAAAAAATACAGCTTTTTTATAATCATCAACATCATTGATGTAAATTAGTTTTTTTGCAACCCCTCCAATTTTCCAATTAGAATACTTAGAAAGGTCTACATTATCTATAACCTTGAACATATATTAATCTATCTCTACAATATTAGCGCCCAATAGATGTAACTTGCTTAGGATATTGTTGTAACCACGTTTAATCTGCCAAGAATCAGAAATAACCGTTTTACCTTCAGCTACCATGCCTAACATCAGCAATGCAATACCAGCTCGTAAATCAAGAGCTTTTACATCTGCACCTTTAATATTATCGGTACCATTAATGATAAATAGATCACCATTGATTTCAGTATTAATATTCATCTTATTCATCTCTTCGCCATATGCATAACGACCAGGGAATCGCAAGTCAATAATATGACTAGTACCATTGCACATTGATGCAAATGCCGCAAATAAAGGTTGCATATCAGAATTAATTCCAGGATAAGGCCCAGTGCTAATTTCAACTGGATAGCACTCACCTTCTGCAACAATAGCGCTATCATTACATCTGTATAAGTTAACTCCGCTCTCTCGAAGATGAATTAATGGTATTTCAAGGTCTTTAAAAGGGAAGTTTTCAATTTTAATTTCACTTTTCGTCATTGTTGCCAAAATAACCCATGTTAATGCTTCCATATTGTCTGGCATTACACAATGACGAATCGAAGATAGGGACTTAACCCCATTAATCTCAATTCTTTCTTGACCAAAAGCTTTAATATTTGCTCCTGATTTATTCAAAAAATCAATTAAGTCGATAATTTCAGGACGAATATGGGGATTATATATTCGTGTAATACCACTTGCTAAACAACCAGCGAGAATAGCATTTTCCGTAGCACCAGTAGATCGCATTCGAAGGTGAATATCACAACCTTTTAGCCTTTCTTTTGATTCAGCTACTAAATAATCCCCATCTTCAGATATTTTTGCACCGAGCGATTCAAGTACATGAACATGAATATCATATTTACGCTCTCCTAATTTACACCCGCCAGGCAGCGGTACACGACCGTAACCATACTTAGCAACTGAAGCACCTAGGATCAATAGGGTGTTTCGGATTGAGCGATCATGCCATTCGAGGTTCGTACTAATATCACTATCTTGTGAAATGACAACACTATCACCATCAACGACAACTGACTTCCCCAAGTACCGCAACATATCCTCATGAATCTGTACATCTAAAAGGTTGCTTGGATAATTTGTCAATTCAACATTTTTATCGAATAGAATAGATGCTGCAAGCAAACGTAAAACACTATTTTTTGCACCACTAACTGTAACACTGCCTTTCAATTGACTTTTTTCGATTACAAATTTCTTATCGTACATACTTTTAAAACTCACTAAATTTAATTGCATTTAAATCTTTATTTGATAGTAGTGGTTCACACTCAATAGGCCACATGACGGCAAGTGCTGAATCATCCCATCTAATCGAAATTTCGGCACTAGGATTATAATAATCTGTGCATTTATAAACAAACTCCGCCTCATCACTCGTCACATAGAAACCATGAGCAAAGCCTTCCGGTACCCACAGCTGACGCTTGTTTTCAGCAGATAGATACTCACCAACCCATTGACCAAACGTTGGCGAACCTTTGCGAATATCAACGGCCACATCAAACACTTCACCAGAAACAACGCGAACTAACTTACCTTGGGTATTTTCAGTTTGGTAATGCAGTCCTCTTAAAATACCTTTTTTGGACTTTGAGTGATTATCTTGTACAAAGGGGGTCGGCTTACCCGTCACTAATTCTTCAAACTGTTTTTGATTCCAGGTTTCCATAAAGAAACCACGCTCATCACCAAATACACTGGGTTCTATGATTTTTACATCAGGAATGCGAGTATCGATTACTTTCATTTTGTTATTCCGTATACGCTTGAATATTGTTTAACGCGGCCTTCCAATCACTCGCTTTAACCGACAAACCTAGCGTGATTTTTTCAGTACTTAAACGAGAATTACTTGGACGCTGAGCGGGGGTTGGGTATTGGTCAGTGGTGATACTCGTTAATCTCGGTTTTTTCTCAAGAACGCCTTGTACAACCGCAACATCAAAAATGGCATCAGCAAAGTCAAACCAACTGACGTGAGGCAAACCCGAGTAATGGTAAACACCGTACTCAACAGCATCACCTTGATTAATTCGCTTCGCTATTTGAATCAATGCACACGCAATATCACCCGCATAAGTTGGCCCGCCAAACTGGTCGCCGACAATACTCAATGCGACTCTGTTATCACCTAAACGCAGCATGGTTTTCACGAAGTTATTGCCGCTCTCACCAAATACCCATGCTGTACGAAGGATAATGTGTTTTTCACATGCTTCAGCAACAGCGATTTCACCGGCGAGCTTACTTTTACCGTAAACCCCTTGCGGGTTTGTCGCATCCGTTTCTACATACTCGCCCGCTTTATTGCCTTCAAAGACATAATCGGTCGAGATATGCAGCATTGCAGCACCAACGCTCTGCGCTGCTTGTGCGAGGTATTTGGGACCATCACGGTTTATCGCGTAAGAAAGGTCGACTTCCTCTTCAGCCTTATCAACCGCGGTATGTGCCGCTGCATTAATAATGATGGTAGGCTCAAATTCAGCCACCGTAGCATTGACGGCATCTTGACTGGTGATATCAAGATGCACTCTATCAAGCGCTAGCACTTCCGTATTCTCATGCTTCGCTAACTGTTCAGTTAGACTCGAGCCAACTTGGCCATGACTGCCTGTAATTAAGATACGCATCAGCTTACTGCCTTTTTCTGAGCTTCAGTCACTAGGCGTGTCAAATACTGACCGTATTCGTTTTTCATCATCGGCTTAGCCAGTGTCAATACTTGCTCATCACTCAGCCAACCGTTGCGCCATGCGATTTCTTCTAAACAAGCGACTTTCAAGCCTTGAACATTCTCAATCGTTTGTACGAAAGATGAGGCTTCATGAAGGCTTTCGTGAGTCCCTGTATCTAACCACGCAAAGCCACGACCCAATAATTCAACGTTCAACGAGCCGTCATTGAGGTACATTTCATTGAGTGTGGTAATTTCTAATTCACCACGATGAGATGGCTTCACTTGCTTGGCCATTTCCACCACGCGGTTATCATAGAAATACAAGCCAGTTACTGCATAGTTGGATTTTGGTACTTTTGGTTTTTCTTCGATCGAAACGACTTTCATCTCTTCATTAAATTCAACCACTCCAAAACGCTCTGGGTCTTTCACTTGGTAACCGAACACCGTTGATAAACCTTGCGATGTTAACTCTCTCGCCTTTGTTAATTGGCGACTAAAAGACTGACCGTAGAAGATGTTATCGCCTAGCACTAAACACACACTGTCATCACCAATAAACTCTTCACCAATAATAAATGCTTGCGCTAGACCATCTGGGCTTGGCTGAATCGCGTACTCAAGGTTAATACCGAAATCCGAGCCATCACCAAGTAAACGCTGAAAGCCAGCATTGTCTTCTGGTGTCGTGATGATCAAAATATCTTTAATACCAGCAAGCATTAATGTAGAAATCGGGTAAAACACCATAGGCTTGTCATAAATCGGCAAGAGTTGTTTTGATACGCCGCGCGTTAATGGGTATAAACGTGTGCCAGAACCACCAGCTAGAACAATACCTTTCATTACTTCTTCACCTTCGATTCAGTTGTTTCTACACCCAAGCGTTCACGTTGGTAACTGCCATCTTGTACATTTTGACACCACTTAGCGTTATCTAAGTACCATTGCACTGTTTTTCGAAGACCTGTTTCAAACGTCTCTTCTGGCGTCCAATCTAGTTCACGTTGCATTTTACTCGAATCAATAGCGTAGCGGCGGTCGTGACCAGGACGATCTTGAACATAGGTGATCTGCTCTGCATACGCTGACTCTTTCGGTACTAACGTATCTAAGATTTCACAAATTGTGTTTACGACTTCGAGGTTTTTCTTCTCGTTGTGACCACCGATATTGTAGGTCTCTCCCACTTTCCCTTCCTTCACCACTTTGTAGAGCGCGCGGGCGTGGTCTTCGACAAATAGCCAGTCACGGATTTGGTCGCCTTTACCGTAGATAGGTAACTCTTTACCTTCTAGCGCATTAAGGATAACCAGTGGAATCAGCTTCTCGGGAAAGTGATACGGGCCGTAGTTATTCGAGCAGTTGGTTACGATAGTTGGTAGGCCGTAGGTGCGTAACCATGCACGAACAAGGTGATCGCTCGATGCTTTTGATGCCGAGTATGGGCTGGATGGCTCATAAGATGTCGTTTCCAGGAACATTGGTAGCTCTGCACCTTCTGGAACCTCATCTGGGTGCGGGAGGTCACCATACACCTCATCAGTCGAGATGTGATGAAAACGGAACTCTGCTTTCGCTCGTTCTTCAAGCGTGTTCCAGTATTCGCGTGTCGCTTCTAGTAGCGTATATGTACCAACAATGTTGGTTTCGATAAACGCCGCTGGGCCAGTGATTGAACGGTCAACATGTGATTCAGCCGCAAGGTGCATCACCGCATCCGGTTGGTGCACTTTAAACACGCGGTCTAGTTCTGCTCGATTACAAATATCGACTTGCTCAAAGACATAACGATCACTTGAATCCACTTCGATAAGAGATTCCAAATTACCTGCGTAAGTAAGCTTATCAACGTTAACCACGCTGTCAGATGTATTATTTATGATATGACGAATGACTGCAGAGCCGATAAAGCCAGCACCACCAGTGACGAGGATCTTCATAGTTTTCTCTTGTAATATATCATTTAGAACAACTCACGAGTGTGAAGATGTATAGAATTTTTGAGGTTTAATCTAACGAGAATATCCCAGCCAATGCTGAGACACTTTTTATTCATTTTGAGACCGTCTATTTTAAACAATTCCTTATAAAACCTAGATTTTACTGTCTTTTTAAAAACCGCCCTAATAGGCAACCAAACCGTCTTTTGCGCTTTTGGCTGGCTATTACTTGCTAACAAGCTGCATTTGGACACGCTACCGCCCTTAGGTTTGGCTCCTAAAAGCAATCAGTTAAGACTTTTCACTTTTATACTGTTTTCTCTTTAAAAAAAGTACCAAAAAAGGAACTTTAAATTAACAAACATGTAATTAAGGCGTTGTATAACAGGCATTTGTCCAACAGGTGTATGTACGCCTTTTTATAAACAATGCTCTGATATTCTACCTACTTTCTTGTACAGCGTTGCAGCAACACTTTTCTAATAAATAATTTTGACGTTTCAATAAAACGAGGCAAAGTTCGAGTTATTGCTCACAGTCTACGGTAATTTAATTTCAGATACGGTTAGTACCTTATGTCTAACGGCTAACGGCTAACGGCTAACGGCTAACCAGCAATTTAAAAGAATATATGATTTACCTGAACACTTTTGCTTTATTTTAAACAAAACGGATTAATTCTAAATTAAGGCGACGCTGGTATTATCTAAGCGAAGTTTGCAAGATTGATTAAGCAGTTCAATTAATATAGAACAACGCCTATCTCCTTCTGCCTGCATGAAAATACCTTCGATATTTTTATACACACCATCACAAACCACAACTTTAGCGCCAATCTGAATTGACTCATCAATTATAAGTTTACTTTTTTCTTTCAATTCAACTATTAAAGAATCCGGGACAACCTGTGGTCGCCCTGCATAAGTAACATAACCATAAACTCCTAAAGTATTTTTCACTTTGGATGCAAGGTGTGATGACGGATCTAAATATACAAAAATGTACCCAGGAAAAAGCGCTTCATTTTTAACTGCTCTTTTGCCTTTTCTTATTTTGGCCACTTCAACATTTGGATAGTAAGATACAATGCATTGATTCGTAAAATTTAAATGTGCTCTCGATTCTTGTTTAGATTTACACCTAACTAAAAACCACTTCTTGCTAGCCATTTCATCCATGTTTTCTTGTAATTGCATCTTTTGAACCTCTAAGCAGAAATAGGCTAATTCTAAAAATTGAATATTAGGTTAAATTAATCAATAAGCTATTTTTTTACAGTTAAAGCTGATTGAGTTCTATACTATTTGCCTACTTATCACTATTGTATTCATAGTTATAATATCCATAGTACCCATAAGCATTACTTGCTTTTTTAACCACACCATTAAATACAACGCCTTTTACATCAATACCATTTTGCTCGAAACGATTACGCGTTATTTCAAGCTCTTTAACATGGTTTAAACCAAAGCGCGTTACTAGTAGTGTACTGCCTGCATGTGCACTGACAATAGCAGGGTCTGTTACCGCAAGAATGGGCGGGGTATCTATAATGACCAAATCATATTTACTACTTACTTCTTCAACTAACTTGCTAAAGTTGCTATGCATTAAAAGCTCTGAAGGGTTTGGTGGTATTTGGCCTCTGGTTATTACGTCTAAATTAGCGACTTGGCTAGGCTTAGTCACATCAGTCAAACTTAACCGGCCTGATAAGTAGTCACTCAAGCCGTTATCCCATTTCATACCGAACTGTGTTTGCAGGTAGCCTTTTCGCATATCAGCATCAATAATCAGTACCTTTTTATCACTTTGCGCTAAAACAGTTGCTAAGTTAACTGAAATAAATGATTTACCCACACCAGGGCTTGGGCCTGAAATGGCAATTATGTTATTTTTAGCCTCCATCATGGCAAAGTGCAGGCTCGTTCTGAGGCTTCGCAATGCTTCAATAGAGAGGTCCGCAGGGTTATCTACTGCGAGTATTGACTTAGCTTTTTGGGTTTTACCCTTACGCGCCCTTGCAAAACCAGTCAGTTTAACCTGGTATTCTGAGTAAGGTACACTGGCATATACTGGTAGGCCTAACGCCTCAATTTCACTTGGGTCCTCAATACCTTTGTGCATTGCTTTTTGCACCAATACAATCGCAACAGCAAGCATACCGCCTAACATAGTTGCTATAACCACGATCAATGCTTTTTTAGGTTTAACGGGTTTAGAGCGGTTCACTTCTGCATAATCAATGATACGTACATTACCTACGGTGCCTGCGCGTACTATGTCAAGCTCTTGGGTTTTGGCAAGTAATAATGTGTAAATTTCGTTATTGACTTCAACATCTCGTGTTAAACGCAGCAGCTCTTGTTGCGTTTCAGGCAAAACTTGTACTTCGCCTGCCAACTTACGCTTTTGCTCTTTAACTACATCAATTTGCTCAATAACCCCAAGGTACGATGGGTGTTCTCTTTTAAACTTACGACTAAGCTCTAACCTTTTTAAATCAAGCTCTTGGAGCTTTGTATCAAGTTTTACTATTTGCTCAAGTACCGCTTGGGTTTCTAACGAAATATTAACTGACTCGCGTTTTACTTGGTATTCATTAAATAACTGTTCAGCTTCTTCCAGTTGCTTTTTGACTTCTGGTAATTGGACATTTAAAAACTCTAATGACTTTTGCGCTTCAGCACTATTGCGCTCAACGTTTCTGCGTACATAAACACTCGCTACTTTATCAAGTACTTGTTCAGCATACGCCGAATATGCATGCTGCAAGCTTAAATTTATAATGCCTGAATCTTTGCCTTTTTCACTTGCACTAATATCGGCTTGTAAATCAAGCACCGTATTTAATCTATCTCTTTTAGTAATAAAGAACTCGGTATTAGCTCTTGCGACTAACGTTTTAACTATTAGCGTAAACATGCCATTAGTTAACTCGCTACCGACTGCACCACTTAAAATCACGTTACCATTCGCATCGAGTAGCTCAAGTTGATTTTGCCCTTTAGCGACTAATGTAAATTGCTGACCAATCGCATTCGCAGGTACGTCGAATCGAAAGATATCTAACTGTTCACCGCCCCAAGCATAACTATCGGCACCAAAACTTGGCGCTGCGAGCTCATCAGGTTGACTGGGTGAAAACGAGCGAAACATCTTCCCGCCAATAAGCGGGAAGTGGTTATAGCCAATCGCAATATCAAGTTTTAAAGCATCAACTGCTTCACCAATAATACTACGTGATTTAAGCAGTTCTATTTCAGTCACTGCGGCAGAGGTGCTTTCAAACATGCCAGCCATGTCATCAAAACCAGGGACTGATCCGCCCTTTTCTTCTACTTGGATCATGGCCGTTGCTTGGTATATTGGCGTGCTTAACAGTGCATACGCAATACCGACCAGCATAAATAGCGCAGTCACTGAGATAATAAAAAGCTTTCTATCGAGCAGCGCACCAAACAGCGCCATTAAATCTATTTCTTGCGAGTCTTGTTGAGCTGTTTCTCTAACTTGTTTTGTTTGTTGGTTTGCAACAAAATTAGGCTGAGCATTCATAAACGCACCTTTAATCCCTATAAATACTTTTGCCAAGCGCCACACGCGCGCTCAATTAACTCGTACACATGCTCAAACGCTTCTCGCGATTGGCGATATGGATCGGGTATTTCTTTATCATCAAGCCACTTGCCTAACAAAAAAGTTTTACCTCGTGCTTGTGGGTAACGATGACATAAGTCAGATAAATGCCGCTGTTCCATCACTAAAATCACACTGTTTTCGGCAACGAGGGATGAATTTAACTGCCTGCCTTTATGAGCTAACATATCTATATTTTGCTGCTGTGCTAGTTCCACAGCGGTTGCATCGGCACTTTTACCTTCAAGCGCGGTCAGCCCTGCTGATGAAACTCGAATAGCTTTATTTTGTAACTTGTCTTTTAAAATATACTCTGCGGTGGGGCTGCGGCATATGTTACCAGCGCAGACCACTAAAATACTATCAAACATATTGTGCCCTTACTGGTTTTCGATATCTTGTAATGCATCGACGGTAGAAAGCGATGGTAACAATAAGCTAATTACACGGTTCCAACGAGCCAGTGGTGCACTGGTTACATACACGATGTCGCTAGGCTGTAATTCAAACTGCTCGGCCATTACAAGTGCAGCAATGCTTTTAGCATCTAGCTGGTATACATCAGCAAGCACACCATCGCGCTCAAAATTACGCTTGCGTAATACAAACACACCACTAGCGTTTGCCGTGGTTTCGTTTAAGCCACCCGTTTCACTAAGTGCTTGCGCTAAATTCAAACCATAACGGGTTACTTGCACGGTACCAGCGCGCTTAACATCGCCTAGTACAAATACATTTTGTTTGTCATTACGCGATATATGAATAATATCACCATGTTGTAATAAGCGATTTTGTGAAATGTCGCCCGCAGCATAAAACGCGTTTAATTCGATATTTTCGGTTACATCACCACGCGTGAAGCTCACTTGCTGCCAGTCGGCGTTATCTGTCAAGCCACCAGCCTGACTTACCGCATCAATAAGTGTTAACGGTGTCTCTGTAATGGCGTATACGCCTGGTTTATTTACTTCGCCTGTCACATAAGTACGCTGACTTTTAAAGCCAACTACTTTTACATCAACTTGCGGATCTTCTATTACGCGACTTAGGCGCTTGACTAATTCTGTGCGTACTTGATTAACCGTTTGGCCTGCGGCCTTAATACCAGGCGCATAAGCAAAGTTCAGGCTACCATCGGCTTGTACTCTAAAACCATCAAATTCAGCAGTTCTTTGCACTGCGGCAGGAATAGTTAGTTCAGGGTGATCCCACACCCCCACACTCAGCACATCGCCAATGCCCAATTTATATTCATAACCAGTAACATCAACACCTTGAGAGGGTAATTTTTGAGTTGTTAAAGCACTCTGTTGTAAGTTTTCTTTTTGTTTGCTTATAAGGTGGGAGTCAATCATTTTAACATTGACGTGCTCTAATTCTTGTTGGGCATTATTATAGTCTTGCCCACCACTTAGCCCTTCAAAGTGGCTACCAGGAATAATATTACAACCAGAAAGTGAAATAATTGCGAGTGATGAAAGAAGTTTAATACAACATTTAGCCATTTTTATTCCATATAGCTTTTTAAAGACAGTTATCTACCGAATTAAAACACGAGCACCAACAGACCGCAAGCACTACCCGCACACATGTTAATTAAACATTAAAATAACTTTATCTACCCGCTACTTTTTATTTAGTAAATTAAAACAATAAAATATGGAAGAAATATGGAATTTAAAGCAACCTTGCTTTAAATGGCGTAAAACTAAGCCTAGCACGTAGTAAAAGGTTTAGAGTATTGCAGCAATCCATAGCCTGCCAAAAAGAACACAATTTATTTGTCGCACATTATAGTTCGCTAAATTGAGTTGTAAAGAGCTAGTGTGCATAAAATTAAAATAATGATATGTGATTTGATTAGAGTTCGGGTTGTTTGTTGGGGTTATGTGGCGTTTTAAGTGGATTTAGATGTTGGCTGGAATGCGTTGTAGGCAGAGCCTGAAATATTGCGGGGTGTGAAGCCTGAAGATATGCGAGACGTTTAAAAATACGAGGCGTAAAGCCTTAAAACATGCGAAGCATAAAGCCTTAAAACATGCGAGGCGTAAAGCCTTAAACATGCGAGGCATAAAGCCTCGCCTACGGCGGCGCCGGGTGATGTGATTGTAGTAATTAGTGTATTTTGCGGTAGGCGAGCATTTATTGCTCGCTCGTGTTGTAAGCGTGGTTGGTTGATTTTTGTAAATTCTATAGCAGCGGTTTTGCCTTTAAATATAGGGAGTATTGAGTTTTGGGTAATGCCTGAAGGGATAGTTAAAAACCTAAGCCGGCGAGGCGTATGGCCAAAGGTAAGGTGTCACCTGAATAAATGCAAAGCCTGAAGATATATGAGGTATGAGCCTTAAGACATACGAGGTACAAAACCTTAAGACATGCGAGGCATAAAGCCTCGCCTACGGCGGCGCCGGGTGGTGGTGATTTTGGTAATTTTTAAATTTTGCGGTAGGCGAGCATTTATTACTCGCTTGTGTTAAAAGGCTTTTTGTAAATTATATGACGGTGGTTTGACCTTTAAATATAGGGTATTGATAAGGAGTGATATTGCGTTTTGGGGTAGTGCCTGTAGAAATAGGTAAAAACCTACACCAGCGAGGCGCATGGCCAAAGGTGAGTTGTGACACCTGAAAAAATGCAATGAATAAAGCCTTAATATATGCAAGACATGAGCCTTAGAACATGCGAGGCGTTAAGCCTCGCCTACGGCGATAGGGTCTTTTTTAAGCTTTTTATGACTGTTGAAAGCAGGTTTTGTGCTCGTTGTTTTGAGCTGGCTTCAACATAGCATCGGAGTTCTGGGGCATTGCCTGATGCTCTAATGTGTACATAGTCATCATTATTGAAATGCATTCTGAGGCCATCAAGTGTATTTATTTTTATGCTATTTAGTTCTGCGCTATTTACCTCTTCGTTAATCGAAGTATTTGTATGTTCTTTTATACCCACTAAAAGCTTTTTTAAAAATGCCTGTGGGTTTTGTTTTGCATCTTCTAACAACTGCTCACTCAGTAAAGCAGATATGTTTTGCAGTCGGTCACTGCAGGTGTAACGTTTGGGTAATGCTGCGACGAGTGCCGATAACGGTAAACGTTTGGCCTTTGCATCAGCTAAAACTATCAAAGCAGGCAGCAAAGCATCGCGTGTTGGTAAAGCTTCGAGTAGTTTTCCGTTGTAATGCAAAGTCGAGCCTAGTAAAAAGCCACCATTTGCTTCAAAACCAGCAATATTAGCTTGAGCGGCTCCCTTTTTATCGCAAACTGTACCCTCAAGCATACCTTGCCTACAATGCAAAGCTGAGCTTGCCGATTGAGCTTCGCTTAAGCTGTCAGTATTCAAACTTTTATTGGCTTCGTCTTTTCCTATGCCATTGAATACCTCTATGACATAGGGTGAACCGATTTTTGTTCGAATAACGTTATTAAACGCACCGCTGAGCTCAATAGCGGTGTTACAGTTAATGGGCACAGCTAACGCGTCGATATGTAACGCTTTGGCACACAACAAGCCTAATATATCACCTCGTAACCATTCGCCTTGCTCATCTGCGAGTAATGGCCTGTCGCCGTCACCATCAGTAGAGAATAGCGCATCAAGCTGATATTCATTAACCCAGTCAAGGGCTCGGCGTGTATCACCCGCTGATACCGCCTCAGTATCAATCGGTACAAACTCATTGCTTCTACCCAGTGATATAACCGTAGCACCTAGCTGCTTAAATATTTGTCGGTAAATATCTCGGCCTGCACTTGAATGCTCATAAATACCAATGCGCCTACCCGCTAAAATTAGCGAGTCAGGGTTTGCTGAGTTATTTTCTTCAAATAAACCCGTATAGCGTAAAATGTATCGCTCAGTTGCAACTTTACTCGTTGTAAGTTCAGGTAAGCGCGTAACCGGCTCAAATAGGGTATTGAATGTGACTATACTCAGCTCGTCTTGCTTGGTTATTTCACCGTCAGGCCGATAAAACTTGAGCCCATTTCTATCAAATGGAATATGGCTGCCCGTTACCATAATTGCAGGAGTTTTGTCTTGCATCGCACTATAAGCCATTGCTGGAGTGGGTATTACACCATAGTAAATAACCCGAATGTTCAACTGCGCGCATATTTGTGCACAAGCTTGCGCAATTGCGTAACTACTGGGTCTGTTATCAATCGCGATTGCTAGTTGATCAAATTCAAAAAACTCGCGCATTACAGTAATAAAATTAGCTGTAAAAGCGCCACATACATTAGCCGTTAACTTACTCACTAAACCTCGGGCACCACTGGTACCAAATACAACAGTACTCTTTTTTATTACCTCAGCACTTGCAAGCATACGCTTTATGACCTGTTATATTTATCTTCATAACGTATTATGTCATCTTCCCCTAAATAGCCCCCAGACTGCACCTCTATAAGTTCTAGTGCCACTTTGCCTGGGTTCTCAAGAGAGTGCACTGCCGTAATGGGAATATACACTGACTCATTTTCGGTTAAATACTGCGTAACATCATCAATTATCACTTTAGCAGTGCCCGATACCACCACCCAATGCTCGGCTCGATGATGATGCATTTGCTTACTCAACTTGGCACCGGGTTTCACTGTGATGCGTTTTACTTGAAAACGTTCGCCAACATCAATTAAATCGTACTTACCCCACGGGCGATACACTTCTCTGTGATCAGTGACTTCTTGGCGCCCCTGTTGCTTTAAGCGCTCAACAATATTTTTTACATTACTTGCATACTGTTTATCTGCCACTAATACCGCGTCTTGCGTCGCGACCACCACCAGGTCCTTAACACCAATAGTTGTTACCAATACACCGTCTGACTGTATTAAAGAGCCTGAGGTATTATTAACAATCACATCACCCAGTAATGCATTGTTATTGCGATCTTTGTCAGCGTCTTGCCAAAGGGCTTCAAAACTCCCTAAATCACTCCAACCAGCATCCATGGGGATCACCACCGCATTGTCAGCCTTTTCCATCACCGCATAATCAATAGAGTCCGGCGGGCATGACAAAAACGCGGATTGGTCAACCCGAATAAAGTCTAAATCATGGTTGTGAATGTACATTGCTTTTTCACAAGCATCGTAAATATCGGGTCGGTAATTCTTTAATGCATTTAAATAACAGCTTGCTCTGAATAAAAACATGCCACTATTCCAACAATAATCGCCTGATGATATGAGCTGTTCAGCCAATGATTTATTCGGCTTTTCAATAAATTGTTCAATCACAAAGCCACCATCAATAGGCGCGCCTTGCTTGATATAGCCAAAACCGGTTTTGGGTTTATCAGCGACAATACCAAAGGTCACTAACTTATCACGCGCTGCGTGCTTTAAAGCACTTTTCACGACAGTTTGAAAGGCGCAAACATTTTTAATGGCATGATCGGCAGCAAGTACTAACAATAACGGATCGCTCCCTTTTTGCATGGCTGTAAACGCCGCTAAAGCAATGGCTGGCGCGGTGTTTTTACCTTCGGGTTCAAGTAAAATACCACTATGGGGAGTATTTAATTGCCGTACCTGCTCTGCTGCAATAAAGCGATGAGCTTCATTGCAGATGATAAGCGGGGGCTGATGTTCAATACCTTGCAAACGCAATAAAGTCTGCTGGAGCATGGTATGCTCATTGCCCGTCAGTGATAAAAACTGTTTGGGGTAATGCGCCCTAGAAAGCGGCCATAAGCGCTCGCCTGAACCACCCGCCATAATAATAGGAAGAACTTTTTCGTGTGTCATTGCCAACATCTGATTTTATATAAGTTAGTTGGCACTCAACCAACCTATCAATCAGTCGCTGCCAAATATATCGCGAGTATATACTTTTTCTTTTACATCAAGTAGCTCATCGACCATTCTGTTTGACACAATAATATCGCTACTGCGTTTAAGCTCAGCTAAATCATGCACCACTTTAGAATTAAAAAAGTGTGGGTCGTTGTAGCTAGGTTCATACACAATGACCGTCACCCCTTTGGCTTTTAAGCGCTTCATGATCCCTTGAATAGCCGAGGCTCTAAAATTGTCAGAGCCTGTTTTCATCACAAGTCGGTAAATGCCCACAGTGTTGGGCTTTTTCGCCAAAATTGCATTCGCGATAAAGTCTTTGCGCGTTGAATTGGCATCAACAATAGCACCAATGAGGTTATTCGGGACATCTTCATAATTTGCTAAAAGCTGCTTAGTATCTTTTGGTAGGCAATACCCACCATAACCAAATGACGGGTTGTTATAATGGTCACCAATACGTGGGTCAAGCCCTACCCCTTCGATGATCTGCCGGCTATCAAGGTTATGAGCTTCTGCGTAGCTATCAAGTTCGTTAAAATACGCAACTCGCATCGCCAAATAAGTATTTGAAAAGAGCTTAATCGCTTCAGCTTCAGTTGAGTCGGTGAGTAAAATGGCGACATCTGGCGTTTTAGCACCTTGTTTTAATAGCTGAGCAAATTGCTCAGCCTGCGCTGATTTACCACCCACTACAATACGTGAAGGGTACAAATTATCATGTAATGCACGCCCTTCACGTAAAAATTCAGGTGAAAAATATATCGTTAATTCAGGGTATCGTTGTTGTATATCTGCCGTAAAACCAACCGGCACCGTTGACTTTATGACCACCACACTATTGGGTGATATTGCTTTAATGTCGGTCAGTACTGACTCTACCGATGAGGTATCGAAGTAGTTCGTTTCAGGATCGTAGTCAGTTGGTGTTGATATAATAATAAAATCACTGTCTGTGTATGCAGCGACTTTATCCGTGGTAGCCTCAAACTGTATGTCATCTTTGGCTAAAAACGCACTGATTTCACTATCAACAATAGGTGATTGCTTATCATTTAATAGCTGTACTTTTTTATCATCAATATCACATGCTACTACACGATTGTGCTGCGCCAATAAAAGTGCATTTGATAACCCAACATACCCTGTTCCTGCTACTGAGATTTTAATCACTATCTATTCCTTTTTCCCTGCTCTAGTAATGCATTAATAATGCGTTCACATGCTAAACCATCCCCATACGGGTTATGCGCAACACTCATCAATTGATAAGCATCACTATCATCAATTAATTCAGAAACTGATGAAACTATTTTATCTATGTCAGTTCCTACTAACTTTACAGTACCAGCTTCAACTGCTTCGGGGCGCTCCGTTGTATCCCGCATAACCAATACAGGTTTACCAAGCGATGGGGCTTCTTCTTGGACCCCTCCTGAATCAGTTAGGATCAGTTCAGATTTATCCATCAAATAAACAAATGGTAAGTAATCTTGAGGGGTTACTAATATCACATTATCCAACCCTGACAGTAGCCTATTTACAGGCTCCTTCACATTTGGATTTAGGTGCACCGGGTATACAAAGTTATAATTTGGATATTTTAATGCCAAATCATGTATTGCTTTACAGATCCGCTCAAAACCGCAGCCAAAACTTTCTCGCCTATGCCCTGTGATCAACACAAAAGGGTCATTAATAAAGCTTTTAAACTGACTACTTAGCTGTTGTTGAATTAAATCATTAGCCAAAACACCGTCTTTTACATCAAGTAACGCATCTATCACAGTATTTCCAGTGATAACAACGTTACTCTCTGCAACACCTTCTGCTAATAAATTGCTTTTTGATGCTTTCGTCGGTGCAAAGTGTAAATTAGCAAGCTTACCCGTCAACGTACGATTAGCCTCTTCGGGCCAAGGGCTTTGTAAATCACCGGTTCGAAGCCCAGCTTCAACATGGCCAATTTTTACCTTTCCATAAAAAGCCGCCATTGACGCAGCGATTGTCGTTGTTGTATCGCCATGCACGAATATCCAATCAGGTTTAAAGTCTTCAATAACCTCCCTTAACCCTAATAAAATTTTCGCGGTGATATCATAAAGGTCCTGACCCGCTTTCATGATGTTGAGATCGTAGTCTGGCTTAATCTCAAACAACTCTAATACTTGGTCTAACATTTCTCTGTGCTGAGCCGTAACACAGACTCTATCTTCAATCTCACTATGAGCACGCAGTTTTTTCACCAACGGTGCCATTTTTATCGCTTCAGGGCGAGTGCCAAATACAGTTAATACTTTCAAAAAACACCTTTACTACTAAAAAATACCGCGACTATCGATAATCACTTTTTTCGCAATCAAATCAGCTGGAATTTCTTTAAATTCAGCATGATCAACCAAGACAGCCAGCGTGTTAGCCTCTTCTAAAGCAACTTCAATGCTACAAAGCTCAACATTATCTTTGCGTAAAGAGTCTGGCAACTGTTCAATATTCGGTTCAACAACTAAAATCCGATAATCTGGATAGGCGCAAAGTAACTGCGTAATATCAAGCGCGGGGCTTTCTCTCAAGTCATCAATATCCGCTTTAAAAGCAATGCCTAAACATGCAATGACTGGCTTCTTAAATTGATCAGCCGCTTCAACGATTTGCTCTAATACATAGCGAGGCTTACTGTCATTGACTTCTCTAGCTTGTCGAATTAACTTCGCTTTTTCAGGTGCGCTGCTCACAATAAACCATGGGTCAACTGCAATACAGTGACCACCAACACCTGGCCCAGGGTTCAAAATATTGACCCTAGGATGACGATTTGCAAGCTTTATAAGCTCCCAAACATCAATACTTAATTCATCACAAATCATAGACAGTTCATTGGCAAAAGCGATGTTTACATCTCTAAACGAATTTTCTGTGAGCTTAGCCATTTCTGCCGTTCTTGCATTGGTAACTAAGCAATCTCCTACCACAAATGTCTTATACAATGCTTTTGCTTTTTGAGAGCAGGTAGATGACATACCACCAATAACTCTATCGTTTTCGACAAGCTCGCGTAATACATGTCCCGGTAATACTCGCTCAGGGCAATGCGCAATATTAATGTCAGCATCATCCCCCGCACTTTGAGGAAACGTTAAATCTGGGCGCAATTCAGCCAACCACTCAGCCATTTGCTCAGTGGCACCAACGGGAGATGTTGACTCAAGAATAACTAAATCGCCTTTTTTTAGGACAACGGAGATTGATTGAGCCGCTTGTTTTATAAAGCTTAAGTCGGCTTTATAGTCGTCTTTAAATGGAGTTGGTACTGCTACCATAAAAGCATCAGCACCAGCCACTTCAGTTGTCGCCTGCAGCTTTTTTGCTTGGACTGTACTGCGCACAACAATGTCTAAATCAGGCTCGACAATATGAACATCACCATTATTAATCGTATTTACAGTATCTGGGTTTACATCTACACCGATCACATTTATACCTCTTGATGCAATAACTGCAGCTGTTGGCAACCCAATATAACCTAACCCGATAACTGAAACCGTCTCTATTGACATTACTGTACTCTTATATAAATTATTAAAATATTACTTAAACTTGGATACTCACAATTACTTCAAAATACAACTGCTATTAATATCAAATTTTTCCTACCAAATAATAATAGATAAACTTTAATAATTTACCTTGTCTAAAAAGTCTACTTGGCTGGCTGAGTAGCCGATAGAGCCACTCTAAATTAAGCTTTATCCACATCTGGGGGGCACGATTAACATTGCCTATAAATACATCATATGTCCCACCGACTCCCATAAAAAAAGCTGTTGGAAGTACCTCTCTGCATTTAAAAATAAACTTTTCTTGTTTTGGTGAGCCCAAAGCAACTGTAACTATTTTTGCACCAGATTTAGCGATCTCATTAATTACAGTGCCCTCATCTTTAAAGTAACCATCTTGAGCCCCAACCACATTGACCCCAAGTTCCTCAAGTGCAAGTCTGGTTTTGGTAACAACTTCAGGAGAGGCACCTAAAAGATATACAGGCAGGTAGTGTTCAACTGACGCCTTCATTAATTTTAACCACAATTCACACCCGGGGATGCGAGCAACATCTTCACCTAACTTTTTAGACATAGCGTAACTTATACCAATACCATCAGCATAACG
This sequence comes from Pseudoalteromonas aurantia, assembly GCF_005886875.1. Lineage (GTDB taxonomy): Bacteria > Pseudomonadota > Gammaproteobacteria > Enterobacterales > Alteromonadaceae > Pseudoalteromonas > Pseudoalteromonas aurantia_A. Next base: position 35,226 of record NZ_PNBY01000009.1, read on the forward strand.
TAACGTAGATTTAAGTAATACTTTTTTAGTTTCCGAGTCACTTTCTGCTATCATTATTTTTTCAGGGTTAATCGCAACAGCAACACCAGGAACAACCTCTCCGTTTTCGATAATAGCATTTTCTATTAACTCTTCGATTGAAGCAAAGGCCGATACCGGGATTTCACGAATAGTTGCTTGTTTATTAATTAACAATTAAAGTACCTTTCAAGTATGTAGTTTGTAAATTTTTTCGACTTCGCAGGCTATGCTGTCTAGTTTATATTTTTGTGCTGATTCTATCGCTGAAAAGCTTAATCTTCTATAATCTGAATCAGACAATAGCAAACACTCTTGTAGTTTCTGAGCCCCGTGTGCATTAAGCCAATTGTCATCATTACACAACAAAAAGCCATTATGATCATGTTTAACTTGCTCTCTTGCACCATCGGTATCTGTAGCAATAACAGGTAAGCCACAACTCATTGCCTCAGCAATAACAAGACCAAAAGACTCATTACGCGATAAGTTAATAAAGAATTTGGATTGGTTATAAACTTCAGTTAATGCTGATGGTTCTAATACGCCTAAAAAATCGAACGCTATATTACCATCCCGTAGTATCGGCTGTGAAGTATCCTGCTCTCCGACAATCGCTATTTTCAGCTGTTTATTTGTTATTTTTTGTAATCTATCTACACCTTTGTTGAAGTTCATATGACCGACAAATACAAAGTCATACTTTTTCACTACTTCCCTATTCATCATGAAAATAGGTAAAATTCCAGCACTTAATATAGACGTAGAACCCGTAAACTCTATATTTTCCACAAATCTATTCTTCAAGCTTTTACTGACGAATATCGCGTGATTAACAAAACGACAAGCGAAACGGTAACTCCAGTTTGGAGGGCTATAGTGATAAACATCACTGCCATGGAATGTTGAAATAATCGCTACTCGTGGGTTTCTAAATAGCTTATAAGCAATCGCTAAGAACACCGTAGGAAAGAAAAAGTGCACATGTATGATGTCAATTTTTTTCCCAAATACATATTTTAATAAAAATCTAATTGCAAAAAGAGGGTACCTTAATAATTTAAGTAAGCCTCGTTTTACATCTTGAGACAAATAAAAATACTCAATCTCATAATTACCTTTTTCCTGTAAAAAATCATATTGGTTTTTTACAAACCGCCCTGAGTTAGGTTTTTCTTTTGATGGGCCCATATTAGATAAAAACAAGACCCGCTTCATGATTTCCCTTTTTTCCTATTTGCTCGTGATACTTTAACGCCATAATTAGCTCGCGATGGGATCAAATGGAATAATATCCGATAAATAAGCTGCATAGGCGGTATTAATATGGGATTACACATTGGTGAATAACCAGATTCCACTTTTGTATTTTTAAAAAGTTTGTCCGCTCGCTGCCAAACTTTTTTCAACAATTTGTACTCAACTGCGTCTGCATAGTTTTGCTTAATATAACTCGCAAACACCCTTCGACTTGCGAAAGGAGAAACAACCGAAAATACTTGCGCTGCTAAAATATTACTGCCAAATATGGCATAACGACCACCACGACCATATAAAAACTCATAATAGGTTACTTTTTGGTAATCATCTAAGTTTAGTCCTTCGGTTTTCTCATGATAATCAGCGATTAATCGTTGTAATGCTTCATTATTGATACCATTATAGCGAGCCTTTAGCAAAGTATCAGATGAAAACGAAGTTATCGAGTACATCATAGGGAATAACTTCAGTAATTCACCTTTAAGTCCTTTAAATGTCAAAAAGGTGGCTCTTTGAAAAACGTCTCCCAAATACCCATCAAAAAAGGCAGTCGCACAGGTAAACTTATTCGCAACATAGACGTAATTATTGAGTAAATTAGGAATTGGGACAAGTGTGCCAAATGCCATTTCATCTATAATGGCTTGCTCATTCTCTAGCGTTGGAATTTGATCGAATTCGTAGGACTCATAGTGTTTAAAGCAACGTTTAAATTTATCCGTAATCAAAATTTCAGGACTTGATTCAGGCCCATATGTAAAACCATTATTATATTTGCCAAACGCCAATATTAACCTTGAATCCAGTCCACTACTGATAGGTAGTAGTTTTTCGTCTGGGTGCCAGCGACTAGATAGTCTTTCGATACAACTTCCAACTTCTCCTAAATCATTCTCGCCATAGTGTTCTAGTAGGTTTGTATATTTATGCTTATCCTTTCCCTTCAAAATGGATGCAGGAGGTACACGTTCAATACCTTTAAACAGTGTGAAGTTGCCGAATAAATGCTGCTTAGCTTTTAAAACACCAGCCATTACTTCATCCCTTTCATGCAACTTTGTAACTAGGGTTGCCACTGAAGGCGATATACGAAGTTTTGACGCTTTCAAATCAACAAAGTGGGTAGATAAGCCAAATGGGTCATTAATAACAGTGAGAGTTTGACTATCATCCCATAATAATACAAAAGAACCGGCTTCAATTTCTTTTAAAACGTCGGTGCCGTTACTTACCAGTGCAAGTAACAAAGATGATAAATTGTTTTTTTCGCCTCTAAATATAAACCAACCAGCAACTAACAACCTATGATGCTCTAATTGACAGGAAGGACCATTTGGCCAAGTTTTAGGACAGTACACAATCTCAACATTATGATGCTTACACACATATCGTTCACTGTGTATTTCACTAAACTTAACACTCTTCGGAATAGCCGATAAATCCGTGTTTAAATAAAGCCCTCGCACGATATTACTCCACTGTGTTATTAAGTGACGACGAGGTTTTCCTCTGTCTCGCTTGCAAAAATGTTTCTAAAGGCCATTTACCTAATAAAAGCCCAAGAAGACATTTTACATACACTCTCATGTTAAATTTCTTATACTGAAGCGCTTTTGTATAAATTCGCACACTAATTAAGCGATTCCCTCTTCTCAACTCAAAATCTGCCAAGCTTTCATACTGACGAGATAATCCATCAAAAAGCTTCAAAGATAAAAACGCCGATTTATGTTTTTCAATTATGCCCCTATGACCCAGTGCTTTCGATTTGGGGTTACAAGAGATCCCATCATCTGCGAGTTGATATGTCAGTAAAGGCTCTTCGAGAAGAATCCCTGCATGGCACTTCGCTACACGAAGTAAAAGGTCATAATCTTGCATGCTAGGTAAAGAATCATCAAACCCATTTACTTTTTCAATCGCTTCTCTCGTAAACAATAAGGCGGACGTACACACTCCAAACCCTTGTTTTAGTAAACCTTTATATATCTCTTTATCACTCAGGCATTTGAATTCTTTTATACGACCTTGGTAGCTTAAATACATATTTGTATAACAAAAAGCTGCATTATGGAGCTCTAATGCCTGCACTTGCTTTTCTAGTTTAGTTTCATCCCACACATCATCATCATCTAAGAATGCGATATATTGGCCTTGAGCATATTGCCACCCTGTATTTCTTGCTTTACAAGCACCTTGGTTCGTAATATGCTGGATATAATCGATCTGTGAATCTGACTCATACTGTGCCATGATCTGAGCAGTGCTTGCTCTGAACTCATCATCATGATTATCGTCCACGACAATTACTTTCCAGTTTTTGAACGTTTGCTTTCTCACACTATCAATCGCCGAAAGCAATTGTTCAGCTCGGCGATATGTAGGAATAATAATACTGATAGCTTCGCTCAAAATCGCACCTTATTTATTTCTATAACCATTATAATATTCAATATCTTCACTAAAATACTTTTTAAATGAGCTTAAGTAATCAATCCCCTTAAGCTCTATAGGGTGCCTTTTACTATCTAATTTATAAAAAAATTCACTCTCATTAATATAAATAACGTAAGAAAATGATAGCAAGACAAAAGACTTTATTGTTAACAAAAACATAAATGGTACTGACGAGGGAGAAAAAACACCTAAAGACATTATTAACAATGGAGCATAGATAATATACATAGGCAAAATTATTCTATGTAGCTCCTCTCCAATAAAGAATATCGCCAAACACCCTATTACGTTAAAATAGAGACCTATGTTAAATAGCATTCTCTGACTCTCATTGCCATCTCTAATATAAGCACCTATGGAAAAAATCGAAACAAAAATAAAGAAAACTAAAGATGGTAGCTTAGAAAAGTTAGGTTCAATAACTAAACGAGTCAACACTTTATTTATCATGTAATTATCAACAAACCCACTCAGCAAAAAAACAAATAATATAAATAAAAAAAGTCCAACTATAAAAGCAATTAAAGACTGAGAAAATTGAATGAAGCTAAACCTATTTGATAATTTATTATTAAAAAGAAATAATGGTAATAACAAAATAAAGGTCGAGAAATGAAACAACGCACCAATAATAAAAACAAGCAAACCAACTTTAAAGTTTTCTTTCGCTTTCCAAATACCACAGAGTAAAATTGGTATTGCTATTGCAGCTCGAATTAGATGCCATTGCGCTTGAAACAATTTGTAAAATAAGACAATTAGTAAAAAACATAATAATGGGTATGGGGTACCAACAACTTTGCAAAACTTCCAAATAAACATATAGGATAAAAATATACATAAAAAGTAGTATATAAATAAATGCTGCTCAGAAAGCATCGCGATTACCCAGCTTAAAAAAGAGAATAAAAAATCAGCATGCTTGCCATACAACAATGATGTAACCATCATCGATGAAAAGCTATTATATCTCTCATATGCCATAAAATACGTTGGCATATCATCTGCGCCCCCCCATAAAAAGCCAACATATCGAGAAGCGACGAGCATAGACAAAGAAAACATAACCAACAGGCCAAGGGCACCATTGCCGTTGTCTTCTGTGCTCGTATTTGCATAAATTACGACCAGAGAAAGCCAAAGCAATACAGGAAGAAAAAGCCAGCTAAATAACAATAATATGAAAACCAAACGCATACTAAAGAGTAATTTATATGAACACTTAAACTCTGAAATTTGTTCGGCGATGGACATATTTAATCTTTATCAACTTTTGATAACTGGACAAAAAAGTACCGGAAAATAACTAAACCACATGCGAGCAACAATGAAAAAATGGCAGCTAAAATACAAATAACAGCTCGACGCGGGGATACTTTTCTTTCCGCAACGACTGGACTTTCGATAACTTTAAATGCGAAGTCATTTCTAACTTCGGCTAATAACATTTGTTTAGTTTGCTCTTCAATAATGCCATAAAAAACGGCTTTCATTTGTGCTACGTTAGTTTTTTCTAACTGAGTGTTTAAATAATTAATGCTTTTTGACCGTTCGGATAGTTCCCGCAATCTTAATAAGTCATTAATTTCATCGACCATACCACTGACCCAAACTTTAGCTTGCATAGGGTCTATACTATCAATACTCACAAGTACAAGGTCAGAGGTACGATTATGTTTAACATTAAATATTTTGATAAACCTTTCATAAACGTCAAAATCAGTCGGTTTAAATGACTTACCTGTTTCTGGGTTTTGTAACCACTTACCGTCATGGTATATTAAAGAGTCAACAATTTGTTTTCCCGTATTTTTATCATATTCTCTAACAGCAAATAACACTTTAGCGACATCATACTTTTCGAAAAACGGATACAGAAAGTCTTTCGACTTTAATACTTCAATATGAAGCGCAACATCGCTTCCAGAACCGCCCAAATTAACCCCTGCAAGACTCGCTATCCCGCCTAAATTACTACCCAACGCACCTAGTCCACTCGTATTTTGACTATCTTGTGGTGCCAACAAAGCGGATGAAGAATAAATATTTGGCAAGCTTAAAGAATATCCTAAACCTAGCCCAGAACCTGCTATTGAAAAAATAATAATGAACCATTTTCTTGCCCATAAAAGCAACCATAAATCAACCAAATCTATCGTTGTGGAGCTTTTCTCTGATGCAAGATCATGTGAATTTTTAATGAGCTCAGTCATTAATTATGCCCTTCTGCAACTTTTATCAAATATTGACCGTACTCTGTTTTATGTAAAGCCTTAGCTTGCTCTAACAAAAAGGGTTTATCAATCCAGCCATTGATATATGCAATTTCTTGTAAACAAGCAATCTTAAAACCTTGACGTTTCTCAATTGTGTGCACAAATTGCGATGCCTCCATCAAGCTGTCATGTGTCCCCGTATCTAACCAAGCAAAACCACGGCCTAATACTTCTACAGATAGCTGCTTTCTAGAAAGGTATACTTCGTTAATCGATGTGATCTCTAGCTCCCCTCTAGATGAAGGTTTGATATTTTTAGCTATATCCAAAACAGAGTTATCGTAAAAATACAGCCCAGTGACTGCATAGTTTGATTTTGGTTCGACAGGCTTTTCTTCGATAGATAAGGCATTAAAGTTATCATCAACTTCTACAACACCAAAACGTTCTGGATCATTAACCTGATAGGCAAAAACCTTAGCACCGGTCTCTAATTTAGCCGCATTCAACAACTTAGGTGAAAAGCTTGAACCATAAAATACATTATCACCCAAGATTAGACAGACATTATCTTTACCAACAAAATCAGCGCCAATGGTAAACGCCTGTGCTAACCCTTCAGGCTTAGCTTGTATTTCATACGAAAGTACCACACCAAAATTACTACCATCTCCCAATAGCTTTTTATACTGAGATTGATCTTCTGGTGTTGTAATAATTAAAATCTCTTTAATACCAGCCAACATCAACACTGAAATCGGGTAGTAAATCATAGGTTTGTCGTATACTGGTAAAAGCTGTTTAGATACCCCTTGGGTAATGGGGTGTAAACGCGTCCCACTACCACCGGCTAAAATAATTCCCTTCATTTTATGCTCCTAATCGCTCTCTTTGGTAAACGCCAGACTGCACACGTGAACACCAATCTAGGTTATCAAGGTACCATTGAATGGTTTTCTCAATACCTGTCTCAAATGTTTCTTGGGGTACCCAGCCTAAATCAGTTTCAATTTTTGTCGCGTCAATTGCATAGCGAACATCGTGCCCAGGTCGGTCTGCTACAAACTTTATTAGGTCTGAAAATTGAGATATACCTGATGGCTTGATAGATACTTTTCGGTCTAAAGTGGCACATATAAGTTTAACAACATCTAGATTAGTCATTTCGTTATGACCACCAATATTGTAAGTTGCCCCGTTCTGCCCCTTCATTGCAACTTCGACTAACGCTCTTGCGTGATCTTCAACATACAGCCAATCTCTAATTTGAGAACCGTCTCCATAAACAGGTAAATCTTTACCTTCTAATGCATTTAATATCACTAACGGAATCAGCTTTTCCGGAAAATGATAGGGCCCGTAGTTATTTGAACAATTTGTAATTACAATCGGTAGATTATAAGTGCGACCCCATGCGCGTACTAAATGATCAGAGCTTGCTTTACTGGCTGAATAAGGTGAACTAGGGTCATAACTTGAACTTTCAGTAAACATTGCACCAGAATCCCCCAGATCACCATAAACCTCATCTGTTGAGATGTGATGAAACTTGAAAGATGCACCCTCAGGAAGCGAATTGTAATAAGCCCTAGCACACTGCAGTAAATTGTAAGTCCCAATAATGTTAGTCTGAATAAAGTCTTCAGGACCATCTATAGAACGGTCAACATGTGATTCAGCGGCCAAGTGCATAATAATATCAGGCTGATATTCTGAGAAAATTTTTGAAACTTTCTCTTGATCACAGATGTCACCATGTTCAAAAATATAGTTTTCATGCTGCTCTACTGATACTAATGAGTCTAAGTTCCCAGCGTAGGTTAATTTATCTAAGTTAATTACTCTCAGGTTTTTTTCATTAATTAGGTAGCGTACAACCGCACTCCCTATAAAACCCGCCCCGCCAGTTACTACAACCGTTTTCATACCTTTAGATCCACACTATTTGACAACGTAATAAGTCATTATCTCAAACTTTACCCTCTCAACCAAGCGACGAATGCTCTAACTGCCGTAAAAATAGCTCGATGGTAATTAATGACCCTAACGTTTCTGGTTTTATTGAAGAACTGGAATTGTAATATTTGTCTACTAACTTGCTACAGTCCCCTGTTGGTAATGCCTTTGCCACGTGGCTATCTTCATTAAGTAATTGCTGTACATATAATTTGAATTTAGGTTCTTTCAGCCATGTATCATATGCAACATAGTGATGCTTTTTTGCAAGCTTCCGATAAACCTTTCGCGCTAAGCGCTCTATCGGTGAACCAACAAGTAGGTCCTTAATACGTGATTTCATATTTGGATGCTGAGCAGCGGATGCCACTTCTTTCGTTATTGGCTTGCCTGTTTGCTGCCATGGGATTGATTCAAAGTACTCTGGGTAATATTTCAATAACATATGGTGATACAATTTACCATTTTCACGAAACGTATCAGGCAAGCTATATAACAATTCAACTAAATCATTATCCATAAAAGGCTTAAATTGGTGCAATTCATGGCTTAACAAGTCACTACCAGCTGCGATAAAACGAGTCCCTCTATTGTAAATATTCACTTGTTCTTGATCACCTTCAGCGAAGTAATCAGAATCTGCTCCAGCTTGGTGCCAATATTGACCAAAGCGTTTTTCTAACTTCTGCTCGATTGAGTCATTACTTTTGGGGAAAATATAAGTGCCGCCAGCAGTAACATCCCCTAAAAACCCGTTAAGTAAATAGTTAGAGTAACCACTTATCACATTCACCGAACTCAATGCATGCATATGCAATACATTCTTCATTCCATCGGTTAACCACACCCCCTGCTCTCGACCATCAAACCAACCTTGTTCGTCTATTTCAACAATATGATGTGTTACGCCAACCGCTTCTGAAACCTGTTTCGCCAATTTGACATCAATACACCCGGGCTCCCCAAAAGTAAACGTATGAATTTCTCCGCTATAATGTACCTTAGCTGCAGCAAGTAACACTCGAGAATCTAAACCACCACTGAGCGTAATGGCTAACTTATCTTGTGTTATCGTCTTAACTGCCCGCTCTACCGCCTTATCAAACTTCACTGCAATAAGATCAACGGCATCATCAAAACTAATTTTATCTGTCTTTTCAATATTCTTCCAAGACCAAAACTGCGAATTACTTAGTATTACTCCACAGGCATCTAATTGCATTATTGTCGCAGGAGCAAGCCTTTTAACGCTAGAAAATAATGTCTTTTGACCCAAAAAGTGGCCCACATCCACAAAACAATTCAGCGCTTCATTATCTAAAGCACGGTCATGCTTAGTGTGTAAAAGAAGCTCTTTCTGTTCTGATGCGGCCCCCTTAACGCACTCACCTTGATACCAAAGGTACAATGGCTTCATACCATATCTATCAGAGATATAGGTAACGTGTTCTTGCTGCGTATCAACAATACTAATGACGAAGTAACCATTCACAGAGGACATAAAACTCGCTAATGTATCTTGACGGTACACTTGCGCTAAGCGGACTAAAAATGCATCAACGTCTATATCTAAGTTGGCTATAGAAAATACATCACCCCATATTGTAATTTTTAGGTCTAAATGTATAAGCTGCTTACAAGCGACATTGTCTGTTTGCGTTTTCAATAATTGACTATAAAACCCAAACTCATTAGTAAATGCAGTTTGACCAGCTGAGTGACAATATGATATTTCTTCATCAAAAAAACCAACGATGCCTGGCATCTCTACTTCCTTAAACTTTTGATATTACTTAACATTAATGGTGACATTAGAAGCAAGCACACAACTGAAGTGCCGATTAGTAAGAAAAGACTTCTTTCCAAAAGGCCATAACAAACCAAAAAAAACGCTGCACTTACAGCCACAGTAACCATCAAAAATGGTAACCATAGTACGGAGTAAACATCACGAAAACCGATATTCGCACAGGGTTTTAATAAAAACTGAACGTGTGAAATAAAGAACAAAACCTGTAAACAAAACAAGGTAAATGCAAGCCCGACAACCCCCGTTGACACAGTTGTAAATAAAACAGCTGGCCTGATAAACGCAACAATTATATTCCACCAAAATGCCCGCTTCACTTTACCCACTGCCCGCAATAAAACGCCCACTGGGTTGACCAATGAAATTACCAGCATATATAAGGCTAACCATTGCAGTACGGCGCTGTGCTCAATCCACTTTTCACCAAAGGTCATTTCTAAAATGATTTCAGGAAAAGCTGCCATCAAACCATAGAGTGGGATATTAATTAATGACAGCACTTTCAACATTGAAAGGTACATACCGTGTATTGCATTGCCCTCTTTAAAGTTAACCATCACAGGAAAAGCGACTTTATTTACAATGGGGTTTATTAATTGTAGAGCGGGTTTAAACACTAAGTCTTTGATGTAGGCATAAACACCTAACTTTTCTGGGCCAAGTAACTTTCCAACCAATACTTGGTCAACTTGGGCACTAGAGAAGTTAATCAGCGCTTCGCCACATTGATATAAACCGTATTTAACCGGATGTTTAATTTGAGACCAAACAATGCGCTTCGGACGGGTAATATATTGCGCCCCTACAATAAACAGCAACATGCTCGAGCTTACTACCAGCACAAATTGCCCAATAACAAGTGACCATATGCCTGCCTCATAGTTCACCGCCAATACTACCGCTAAAAACCCTGTTAACTGCGCAGAAATATCAACTTTTGCAATCATATCAAAATGCATTTTCTGCTGTAATCGGGCAAGTATTTGTTGCGATAAACTACGAATAAAAAACACAGATGCTAAAACATACAATAGTTCGCTCAGTAAAGGCATAGCGAAAAATACCGCGATTGGATCACTTAAGAGCGCTAATGAAATTGTTAAGATAAGTCCTAGCGTAACATTAATAACATAGAGTTGACCTAATTGATTATCGGTTAATTTAGTATGATAAATAACCGCATTAGAAAGCCCTGCATCACCAAAAACTTGTGTAAATCCAATAACCAAATTAAGTATCGCAGCCACACCGAGCTCAAATGGGGTCAAGTAACGCGCGAGGATAATTAGCTGAGCTAAATGTAGTCCGCCTTTGCTGAATGTCGATAAAGCAACCCTGGAAACGCCCTTAAGAGCAGAATGAAGCGCAGTCATAGATTAGTTGCACTCTAAAGATTCAAATAGCGCTGCCCATTTAGGAGCTAATGCATGTTCTGTAAAGTGTGACTGCATCAATTGTTGGTTTGCCTTAGAGCGAGAAAACGCTTTTTCAAAGAATGACTCAACACTTAATTGCGATAAAAATTCTGTTTTATCAATCTCAAAACCCAATTCGGTTAAGTTCGTAAAACTCGTTGTCGTACTCAACATAAACATAGGCTTACCCGTTAGAAACATGGTATAGGCCACATATAACCCCTGTTGTCGATGCTGCGAAAACACCGCCATATCGACGCTATTTAACAATGCGTCATACTCTTCTTTATTAAGCATATGCTTAATAGGTTTGAATTTCTCCCCAAATAACGTCTCACCATATGCAGTAACTTCATTCACATAGGATGCCTCACCAGCGTAATTGAGCGGCACAACAATTTCGATATCTAGCGCTTTAAATGGCAATAAAGACTCTAACGCTTCTTTATGCCTATTACTTGATGAAGCTGAATTACCCACCAAAACTCGGATGGTGTTAGACGTTCGTTGCTCAGGCTCAGGAGTTGCGACGCCTATAAGCGGATACGGTAATACAGATACACCCTTACGCTTCAGCGCCTTTGAAACAAGTTTTGCATCTCCCATATTCAAGGTTTGAACATGTTTAAATTTACGTAACATCAGCGCATGCAAAGCTTGTGCTATATACTCTTTGAACGACCTATCCTTTTTAAAGTGGCGATAAAGCTCTCCCCCCCAAATTACACAACTACAACGCCGAGAGACTGGATGAAAAAGCAGTTTTTTCCAAATATGTACATCAAATAAACCATGGAAAATAAAACTAGTGTCTGAGTCTGCCTGACCGATCAACGCAAATAACGCATCCACACTCTGGTATGTTATTAAGTCTGGGTCTAATAACGCTTGCTCTGATGATTTGACCCAAAATGCTTGTTTGTCTGTATAAGGAACACTTAACAAAAAGCGTTTCATTGGCTCATAGTGATGTGGCGTATCCGCAAAAATATGGACTATCATTGAGTACCCCAAGATTTTTCAAACTGCTCAGCACACACTAATAGATCTCGCTTTCGCGCTTTAATTTCTTTAACTGGTTGCCCTGCGTAAATCATAAATTCAGATAGACTTTTATTTACTAAACTTAATGCACCTACCGCAGCCCCTTGTTTTAAAACCACTCCAGGCAGCACCACACTTCCAGAACCGATGATCACATGCTCACACACTTTTACAGGCGCATGAAGAACATTCGTGTACTCACCATCTACCATCGGGTTAGTCATATAACTGCCACTATAGTCATCACTGCTACTATAGATTGAAACTCTCGAAGAGATATTTGCATAATCAGAAACAACTATCTTTTCGCTACCAATTAAAGAAGAAAAGACAGCGATGTGAATAAAGTTACCAAGCCATATTCCTTCAGAGCCAGCAGATAATACACAGAAATCATCAATTCTAACGTTATTACCTAGGGAAATATATCGACAGCCATAAAACGATGCTTTTTTTGAAATCATGCAGTGCTCACCGACATGTATAAAGCCCATTTCAAGCAACTCTTGTTTTGAATAATGTGACATGACTATTTCGTCCTATATCGACGAAGGCGATCAAGTAATATTTGAGTTATCTCGCCAACTCCTTCAAGTGATAGTTCTGTGTACATGGGTAAACACAGCACTCTTTGAGCTGTATCATTTGCGATTGGCGTACAGCCTGACATTCCATACGCAGGTACGGTATTTAAACTTGGATAAAAATAACGCCGTGTTTGTATGCCGTGTGCAGCTAATTGGCTAATTAAAAATAGCACCTCCGCTTCGTCATTCAGTAACACCGGAAAGTAGCAACCATTAGGCTTACTATTGTCAGACCACTTAATAGTCGTTAAATCATTCTCCAAGGCATTTTGATAGGCAGTCCACAATGCCTGACGTTTGGTAAGAATATCAGGAAATAGAGGCAATAAAGATAACCCCATCGCCGCATGCACTTCGCTCATTTTTGCATTTATGCCGACAACACCCGGATATTGCTGGCTATCAAACCCAAAGTTAATTATTTGTTTAGCACGTAGATAGTCCTCCTTGTGCTTAAAAATAATAGCGCCTCCTTCAAGGCTGTGGAATATTTTAGTCGCATGTAAACTTAGCGTGGCTGCATCCCCATAAGATAGCAACGCCTTACCGTTATACGTTGCACCAAATGTATGCGCCGCATCATAGATCACTTTTAAATTATACTGAGCCGCTTGCTCTTTTATTTGCTCGTCATTACACGGGTTACCGTAAACATGAACTGCCACCACAGCGCTGGCTTTCTCAAGCTGGGCTTGCGATGCACTATTTATATCTAGGTTTAATGTCTGAGGGTCAATATCAATAAATTCTGGTTCTAGATCACCAGCCAACAAAGAGCTGGCCGTTGCGGCAAATGAATACGGCGTTGTGAGTACTTTACCGGATACTTCTAATGCCATATAAGCAACTGATAAAGCCAGTGTGCCATTTGCAACCAATAATACATGCTCAACACCTAAGTATTCTGCTAGCTTTTTTTCTAATTCTTGTACGCATGGGCCGTTATTCGTTAACCATCCACTGTTAAATATGTTTTCTATTTTATTTTGGTAATTTTCAAGAGGGGGGAGATATGGCTTCACTATTGGGTATTTCACATGCGGCTCTTAGAACAAAATTTTTGGCATAGTAACAAAAGTAAGCTGAGGGGTCTAGAACTCTGGAGCGAAAGAAATGTAGTGAATTGTTAATATAAAAAAAGCGAGCCTAAGCTCGCTTTTTTTCGCAGAAAACTAATTATTTAGTTTTAACACGATCAGCGTCAGCTTTGTGATAGTAAATAGCGTCAACAGAAATGTTACCTGATGGGGCATTTACCACAACGTTTACGTGTGCATTACCTGTAATACCTTTCTCAGCTGCAAATGCTTTAACTTCAGCACTGATGTTAGTAACTGCTTTAGCAGCTGCTGTTGCAGTTAAAGTTTTAGCATAAGTAGAACCATTAGCAGTCAAACTAACTGTAATAGCACCAACTACAGTACCAGTGTTAGTTACATTGATAGACTGAGCATACTGTGAATCAAACGGCATGAACGTAATGTCGTCGTTTGAACCATCAAGAGTGAATTTACCAGCGTCTTTTGCAGCAATCACTACAGAAGCAGTACTACCAGCATTAACAGCTGTAGAAGCTAGAGTAAATGACTGAGGAGCTGTAATTACAGAACCTTTAGCAGCTTCACCTTTAACGTTTGCTGTAAGCGTTACGTTATCAACTGTAGAATTTACAACTGTTTGAACAAGTGTTAGTTCAGTCAATGCATCATTAATTGATGCAGTGGCAGTATCATCAGCAGCCGTTATTGTAAATGCTTTACCTGCACCTAACAGCTCAGCAGCTGAAAGTTTACCACTCTTGTCTGCATCATAATCGATAGCGTAAGAGAAGTCGCCCTTCAGTACGTGTGTAACTTTAGAGAATGTAATCGCATCAACATCAGAAGAGTTATTTGTGAACGTTGTAACTAACGCATCTTTTAAAGTAGAGCCATTATTAGTGAACTCTTTACGACCTTTAGATGTAGATACTTCACCATCGAACTTAGTAAGCGCTGAGCTCAACTGAGTTTTAAATGTCGCAATTGTGGCATCTTTAGAAACATCATAATCACCAATTGATGGGTTAACTGATATCGCTTTTGAAGATACTTTAATTGTACCTTTGTCTGCAGCAGAGCCAGTTTTCAATTTGAATCCAGCTAATGTAATATTGCCATCAGCTGAATTTGGGTTGTTGCGCGTACTTACACGGAAACGAACAGTTGTTGCACTAGGGTAGTCAACAAATGCAAATGAAGCACCGTTCGCGACACTGCTAGGAGTCGCTGTAGCATTTACGGTTGTATCGAACTCAGCACCTGAAATTGTGAACTGTACTACATCATTTACAATGTACTCAGCACCCGTATCAACTACAACAGCATTTAGGTCACCAGTCTCGAGTACTGAAAGACCTAACAATTTGTTACCTTCAAGCGATACGTTTTTGCCAGCTGTACCAATTGTCGCTGCGTTAGACGCAACTGAAACACCTGCTAGGGCAAGCGCTAGTAGAGATTTTTTGAACATTATCCATTCTCCAAAGTTTCATGAAACAGGAACATTTTAATTGTTCCAAAATTTTAGTTTTTCTGACTTCACTTAGGCGGCCGCCTAATTGACTAACAGCCAAACAAGGACACAGTCTAAACAAAGACACCCTATTGTCAAGCAGTCAACACTGCTCAAAAATACTTTTTTTCACTAAAAACATATAAAAAGCACAAAAATCACACAAAAATCACACAAAAAAATGAAATTGAACAATATTGTGTTTGCTCAACGACGTTTTAATACAATTACTAACACTTATTAACTAAGGTTATATCAATTATTTACTTCTAGACGATTTAAAGTTTGTTTAAAGTCTTGAATAATTGTGTCCCAGTCATCTGCCGTATTGACTATTCGAGGTGTCACAAATACTACTAACTCTGTTTTTACCACATTATTGTCTTTGCCATCAAATAAACTGCCCAAAATTGGGATATCAGAAAACAAAGGGACTCGCCTATCGTTATAGGTTGACTTTTCATCTATCAAGCCGCCAAGCATGATTGTTTGCCCATCACCTGCAATGACCTCCGTTTTTAGGGCTCTATCTAGGATAATTGGATTACCTCCAGCACCAGACCCCCCCGATGACTGAGAGCTAATAGTTTGCTCTATTTCCATTAAAACGATCCCTTGTGCGTTCACAGTTGGTGTTACCGTTAAATCGATGCCAGTATCTAAATAATCTACAGATGTCTGACTTCCAACGTCTGGAGATGTAATTATCTCTCCAACAACTGGAATTTTATCACCCACTGTTATATTCGCCGATACCCCATCTCGAACAGCGAGGGTCGGCCTTGAAAGTACATTTACGTTGCTGTTTGTTTCCAAAAGATTTAATGCAATATTTCCCGATGCACCTTTTAAGGTATACGTAAGACCTGTTTTAGCTGCAGTTTCTAAGTTAAACCCCCCCGTTATATCAGCGCCTAGGTTCGTCAATGCCAATGTTACCCCCCTAGAAAATATATCAGTGAGTTTCACCTCAGCAATGAGTACTTCTAATACAACTTGCTTTGGCAACACATCAAGCCGCTTTATTAAAGGGTAAATTGTACGATATTTCTCACCGGTCGTTTCGAAAATAAGTGAATTTGAACGCTCGTCTACCACCATATTCAAATCATTCGTTTTAGCTGAAACATTTCTTTGTGTATTTTGAGCGACATCTTGATTATCAGCCTGCTGCTGCGACGCAGAAGTCGATGAACTTAAACTCGTACCAGATTGGCCAAAGAGTAGTTGTAAACTCTGCCCTAAATCAATAGCACGTGCAAATTCAGGCTCAAAAATAAAATACTGCGTTTCATTGCCATCCGCCGGCTTATCCAACTGTCTAGCCCAAAACGCAACTCTCTGCAAAAACTTTCGTTCGTTAGCAAAAAAAATCAACGTATTCGTTCTTTGTATGGGTACAATTGAGACTGCTTTTTCAGATGACCCAGAGACATTAACACTGATCCCATCTTGTTCCAGCAAACTTAATAAATTTTTACTAAGCTCTTCAGAAGATATAAACTCAGCTTTATATGTACCGACTTGCCTGTCTCTAAAGGTTGGCTGATCCAATAAAGCCATAAACTCCAGCGCTTTTATTATATCTCGTCTCTTACCTTTTATTAATAACGCCTTTTGTTCAAACAACTGCCTTACATCGATTCTTGTTAACTGTTTGATTGTTCCAGCTAAAGACACCTGAACCCCTGCATTAAACGGGGCGAGCTGAATAATGTCATTGTTCGTATTAGGCACATCTTTTAACTGATTTCCATAGCCATACACAAAGTTATTTGTCGTGCCCTGAGAGTCCTTATGGATATATAAAACATCATCATTAAAACGAAATGAAATACCTTTATCTTCAAGCAAGTCTCGACTGATTTCAAATAACTTTTTGTGGCTTAATTCCTGTTGAAAATTTAGAGTTATTTTATCGGTACTGGCACTTAACTCATCACCAATAATATAATTCACAGCCAACATTTCACCGAATACATAATGCAAGAAGTCTTTCACTAATAAGGTATCAAGCGCTAACTTAACGGTGGCAGTGTCACTAAACCTAGCAGAGAGATTATCATTGGAAATGCTAGTTTGACTATCTACGCCCATTCCAGTCAAGTAAACGAAGCCATTATTTTGCTTCGTGTTCTGTTCTACTTTTATCTCATTCAGGATATCATTCTTTGACGCATTCTGCGCAGCCCCTCCGACAAGAAAAGAGTCTTTAACAGTGACTTTTTTCGGCGCACTACTACACCCCGATAAGCAAACAATACTTCCTATTAAAATCAATTTCTTCAGTTGTTTCATTCTTTATCCGCTTTTGTTGCTGATGAGTTCTCTGCTGCATACATCACCAGCACGACTTTATGATTTTCATTACTGAAATGTACTTCGTTCGCGTTTGGGATACTCACTTGATATTCAAACTCGATTTGACCGTTTATGAATTTTTTCATTTCGACTGTATTTGTTTCTAAATTCTCAACTTGAACAAGTGCAAAAGGCTTATTTTTGGTATCAATGATAGCTTTCAATTGCAGTTTATTTTGCCCTACAAAAAAGCTAAATAATACCCCTTTTTGCTTTAATTGCTGCTCCTTAGACATCCCCTGTGCATTAATAGGGTTACTTTCGACTAATTGCTCATAAGCACTAAACTCGACTTTCAAAGCATTAAAAGTCGATGATCTCATTATCGGAAGTGAAACCACTGGAGGGATATAGTCTGTTTCCATACTCTCAGACAACTGTGAATCTAAATTAAAGCTCGACCTTGCATCAAAAAATAAGAACAGCATGAGTAATATTAATGTGATATAGAAAGTTTTACGCACCAGTGGCCTCCAGTTTATTCATATAAAAAGCCAAGAGTAAACTCAAGCGAGCCCGCCCTAAAGAGTCACTATCCTGATAACGAAGCGATACTTGAAATTGTCGGATTATTATATCATCTCTGTTGGACTCTAATTCGCTTACAAACTTTTGAACCTCTGTTGTTTTACCATCAACAACAACCCGCACCTGATGCCTAATCAAACCCGCGTCAGATATTTCCAACCGACTTAACCAGCCTATATTTTCTGTATCCATACCGTATTCATCTATCATATCAGATAAGAGTTTTTGGGTAACAAAACGAAACTCGGCCTCTTCTGCATATGGTAGTATCAGTCTATCCAAAGTATTCTGACGCACTTCAATTGCGCTTAGAGCATCATTTAACTTATCTTCATTTTCTATTACAGATGACGATTTGACTAACCGTGCATTTGCACTTTTTAGTTCGATAAGAGTACTGTCTTGCCAATCTATAACAGGATAAATAACAAATTTAACCAATGCTAGTAGAGCGAGTAGCACTAATAGCGGTTTCTTTTCCATTACGTTAGTCATTACCACCTCCCCCTTTGTACTCAAGGCGATCTTGGTCCGTATTTAAAATAAAACTTATAACAAAGCGCTCTCTTTGACCTGACTTACTAATTGGAAAATCAAACTGTGCCTCTCCTACCCTTTCAACTCCTTTAATAGCTTCCAATACTTCGATAGCTTCAATTGCAGTTCCTCTGAAGATATACCGACCCTCAATAAACTCCATACTATCTAATTCAGCCTTTTTGCTAATATTCTCAAAAACAAAAAAAACAGGGCTGACTATCATCGAGTTAGAAAAAATTGCATTTTGCGCATTAAATTTCGATTCTTTTACTTGAAATCGACTAAGGACATTAAGCGCCGCGTTAACTTCTGCTTTTTTTCCCTGTAAATCCTTAGTGGTACTATATGATGCGTATGTTAGGTAGGCACTTGTTACTATGAAATAAGTTAAACAGCATAATGTGAGCGCTATGACTACTTCTTTCATTTGTGCAGTGCATTGACGTAGATATTGCCAATTAATAAACTTAAATAAGTCCTGCCCTCTGCAATAAAAACCATGATATAAACGTTCGCCACTACATTCTGTCGTTAAAGCTTTTTGTCCACGACTCACATTGCAACCTACTGAATAGGCAAAACATTGACTGTCGGATATGATGGCTGTTTTTTTTACAGAGTATGTTAATCCATGAGTTTGGCTACAAAAACAAGAATTTAGTAAACAATATTCGAGTACATCACCATCATTGAGCTTTGACGTGAAAATATAGCTTTCTGGCAACATGAACCAATTAGCGGGAACTTCTTGCAAAAACGTCCAACAATTAAAGTATGTACTTTCTGTTTTTCTTTTCCCCAGAAGAAAAAACAAAACCTTAGGAAGGCTGGCATGTTTTTTTGTTTTTAATACGGCGGCAATAGCTCCGCGTTCTGACATCGGTACTTTATCTACGACTTCAGTATATTGCGCCCTTGCAAAGATTGTAATAAACCCTTTTTTAACGTCTACCTTTTTAAGCTCATACCCACTTTCCACTCTGACAAACTTATAATAGCCATCAGCGTAATAGTTAACATATTTGGAAAAAAACCACTCTTTTATTTTTTCAATCATTATATTCTTTCGCTTCTACAGAAACCAGCTCTACAGGACCTGCCTTTCTTGGATGTAATACATAAATTAAAGTACGGCTATACTTCACTCCATTCACAACATTACTGAGTGTTAGTCGAAATCTATTGGATGGATATAAAGTCGTCTGCTCACTTTCAGTTACACCTGTCATATCTGTGAAAATTTTTGGAGTAAGGACATGAGAGTCCCTCATGGTAATAAGTATCCGAGCAACTTCATTACCATATAACATTTTTAATAGCGCATCAGGTGCTGTCATTGGATTAAAGCGACTGGCTTTATAAATCGATGTATTCTTATCCAAAAAATCTAAAAACATAGGTTTATAACCAAGTACTTTAAGTTCAAAGACACTTTGTAGCACACCATTTTTATATTCACGCTCATCATCTAGCATTTTAGTGATTTTGTCATTGTCTTGATAATCAACTAACTGCTCATAATAACGCTTTGCTTCGTATTTAGAAAAACCGTAATTTTCTAAAACCTGGCTTAATCTCTGACGATTCGGATAATTTAAATTTATAAGCCCCCTTAAATCTTGTAAAGTGGCAGTAGTGCTTTCATCAATTTTAAAAGGCCTGCTATGAAAGTTCCAAAGGCTTTCAAACTTAAGATCTGGTAAGCTTACTTTATGCAAAGGGTCTTTCGAAACGGTTAGTAAATTGAAAAGTATCAAAGATTCTGAAGAGTAGTTATCGACCATCGCCTGAGCTTTATCATTAAAGCTATTTGCAAAGTTAACCTGTTGATTCGCACTTGACGTAAAGAAGACTGCCATCATCGATAATATTGCAGTTAAAATTAATACCTGAATAAGTGCTATGCCTGAATTACGCATTAAATGTTGCTCGAGTTAAAATAGTGTCGAAACCACGCATTCGATTCTGTTGTTAAATTAGTATTTAACGTGAGTGAATTTGATAATGTGCTTATTTTAAGTTCAATGTTATGAGGTGTTAACCTTTGACTTATGCCTGAATACTTATCACTCCATATTGGTACTCCTTGTCGAGCTGATTTCAGCTCTAAGCTACGCCACCCATGGTACCTAAATTTAAACTCTTCGACATCTTGTAACAGAGTAATTGATGTTGAAAAAACAATCTCTTGAGTTGTTGAGTTTAATATAAGTGACGATAACGGGAGTGATTGATAAGTTAAGCTAATTCGGTCTTTCTCAACCTTAGTTCCCAAGCGAAACACAACAGGTTCACGGTTGTGTATAATCCCTGTGGAGCTAACCGCCAAAAGCGTACTTTCATTACCTTCGAAAAAAAAAACAGGGATATCATCTGGGGTTCTAATTACAAATGGTTGAATGCCTGACATCAAACTATCCAGCTGCATTGATACCTTAGTAACCCGTGCCACTTCCTCAAAGTCACCTAACTGCTTATCCCAACGAGAATACAATTGATAATAAACGTAATTCCCAGTGTATAGTACTAAGGTAAGTAATGTAGTAACTATTAACATCTCAATTAAAGTAAAGCCGCTTGGTTTATTCATATTTCCAGCTCACCTCAAAAAACTGGTACTCTCTTTTTGCTGAATTGAAAGTCATCTCGAGCGTTACAACCCATAATTTGTATTCATTATAAGACTCGCTTCCTCCTGCAATGCCAACCACTTTGTCTTGTTCAACAACTTCTGACGTCCAATTATATTCAACCCGATTAGAGCTACCACTGCCTTCGGCATTATCAATAGAAAATTGCATATTTCTTAAATCAGCTCTAATTTCTTTCAAAATAGGAATCGTATGACCTGACATTACAACATAATCTGTCGCCTTGTCGCTACTAAGCAGCGCCCCTCTATAAATAACTGAGATAACCGAGATAACGCTAACTAGAATAACAACGGACACTAATAATTCAATGAGTGAAAAACCTTTATGGCGATAATTAATAAGCATTCAGATTCAAACGTTTTGTGGTATTTTTGAAGTTCACGGTGAATATTCCAGGTATTGCATATCCTTGCGTATTAAAAGTAATGACTAACGGAGTAAATGATAAATATTTAAACTCCTGAGTCCAAACAACATTCCCATTTAACTTACTTAATACGACTGAGTGACGCTTAGTAACTAACTTATACGCCTGCCCGTGTAGAAAAGCTTTATTACCAATGTTTTTAATCTGCTGTTTCAATTCTAGCATTTCGGATTTAGCTGATGCCCGCTCAATACTCTGAATTGAAAATGGCCCAATGACTGATAACGTTAATGCTATCAAACTTAACACTATCATTAGTTCAATCAAAGTATAACCTTTTGTTTTAGCCACCCTAGAATGTACCTTAAAATGACACATCATTTACTGAAATCATACTCATTAACATAACAACAACAACCCCGCCAACAAACACTCCCATAAATAATATCATTAAAGGTTCTAGTAGCGCTGTTACACGGCCAGTCCAAGATTCAAACTCTGTTCTTGAGCGTTGTGCTATTTCATCAAATACTCGACTGAGATCGCCTGACTCTTCACCGACTTCAAGTAAAGAAATATAAAATGGAGGGAATATTTCGGTCTGGCTTAATGTCGCTGACAACTTCTCTCCCTCTTTTACTTTCTTTCTAGCTATTGTTAACTCAGGCTTCAAATGGGTATTATTCACACTGCTATTTGCTAATTCTAATGCTCTGTCTAACGAAAGGCCTGCTTTTAACATTAAAGCTAACCCACTATTAAAACGAATTCGCTCTAAAGTTATTGCTGCACTAGATATAATTGGTAACTTTAGAGTTACTTTATCTTTGATTGGCTTCAAAGTACTGGCTTTTAAAGATACTACAACTAAAAATGGTAATACACACAAACATAAAAGTACCAAAACTTGATAATTCTGCATAAACTCACTGATGCTGAGCATTAACTCGGTATACCATGGCAACTCTTTAACTTGAGCAAACATATCAGCCATTTTAGGAATAATGACATTAAAGATAAACAAAACACTCAGCATGCATACAAAAAGAATAACCAGTGGGTACGTTAAAGAGCTAATAACCTTACTACGTAGCTCCCTTCTGAATTTAAGATCTTTTGCTAACCCTTTAAATACTGCAGATAAATCTCCAGTCGACTCTCCCAGTTCGACTAAGTTACAATATAAGTTATCAAATACTGTTTCATGCTTTCTCAATGCCTGAGACAATGTATTACCGTTCTGAATATCTTTACTAATGGTTCGAAGCATTGTTGCCAATATAGGTTTAGCTTTTGTTTTAGCTATTATTTCCAAACCTTTATCAACCCTCACTCCTGTGGTTAATAGTAAACTCAGCTCGGAGGTAAATAACTCTAAGTCACCAAGGGAAACCTTTTTAGTGCGGAAAAATAAACCGCTTCTTTCACTACTTACATTGATATTCGAAGGAATCAAATCCAATGCTGATAACTGATCAAATACACTATTCCGATCTTCAGCTTCAATAACCCCTTCTACTTTTGCCCCCGACTTATCATATGCTTTGTAATTAAAACTAGGCATTACCCTGCAACCCTAATAACTTCTTCAATTGTAGTTAAACCTAAAACAGCCTTGTACATACCATCTTGCATTAACGTACGGCGCCCCAAAGCAGCGTTATGTTCTTTCGCAACAGCAATAAAATTACTGTCCTTTGGAGTTGCCCTAACCTGCTCATCACATGCTAAGTACTCTGTGATTGCGACTCTGCCTTTATAGCCTGTATTTGCACAACTAGGGCAGCCAGCCCCTTTTTGTAAGTTGATACTCTGTAAATTATATTTGTCTGCGACTTCTCGTAAATTGTATTTATCGATTAACTCTAAAGCACCACTATCAGAAATAGAACAATCACTACATACTTTCCGAACAAGCCTTTGTGCAACAACAGAAACTAATGCAGCATTTAACAAAAACTCTTCAACTCCAAGGTCCAGTAGCCGAGTATACGCACCTGCAGCATCATTTGTATGTACTGTAGAAAACACTAAATGCCCTGTAAGTGCCGACTGCAAGGCTATTTGTGCTGTTTCTTTATCTCTTATCTCACCAAGCATAATAATATCAGGATCTTGCCTCACTATGGAGCGCAATCCAGCAGCAAAGTCAAACCCAATAGCTTTATTAATTTGTACTTGATTTATTCCAGGCAATTGATATTCGACCGGGTCTTCTAATGTAATTATTTTTACATCATCATTATTTAATGCATTCAAAAATGTATATAAAGTTGTTGTTTTTCCTGAGCCTGTAGGCCCTGTCAATAAAACAACTCCAGATGTTTTTTTTATATCGCATAATAATGATTCTTCAACGTCTTTCGAAAGTCCCAACACATCCATATTGTACTTTACATTGTCTTTCCGTAAAAAACGTAAAACCATAGACTCTCCATCGTTTAACGGTAAAGCCGAAACACGAATATCCAATTCTTCATTAGATATTTTCATTTCAATTTTTCCATCTTGCGGTCTACGCTTTTCGGCTATATCCATACCCGATAAAATTTTTAATCGAGTAATGATAGGTAGCTGCATTTGCGCTGCTATATATTCCGCATCATGTAGCACTCCATCGACCCGATAACGGGCACGATATCTCCCATCGAAAGGCTCTAAGTGCATATCTGATGCGCCTTGTCGCAACGCTCGGCTGATAAGTGAATTAAGTAAATTGACAACAGGCGCTTCTGATGCCAGCTCTTTCAAATTGACTTCATCTAAACTTTCTTGGATAGGAGAGCCTAAATTATCAACTCCTAGTTCTGACCTTAACCACTCAATATCTTCATCTTTCGCAATATACATGACCACATCGGTTTGTTGCTCAAGCCAATTGTTAAGTTCTAAATCTAGGGGATCTTTTGCAGCAATTAATAGTTCGTTGTCGCGTTTACCAAATAAAAAAGCATCTTTTTTAATTAAGAAGTCCAACATTTCAAGTTTTTCAGATGCATCATTCACTTGAAATAAAGTTCTTTCAAACAAAGGTATATTGAATATCTTACTGAGTAATAGTGGAACTTGATCTTCAGACAGACTTCCCATATTTATCAGTATCTGATCAAGCCTGCCACCGAATTTATCTTGGATAACCCTCGCCCTATCAAAGTCTACTTCAGAAATATTAAGCTCATCTAAAAAAAAAGAGTTCATATTAGAAATGTTCAATGTCTTCATTATTGCCTTCCCCCCCTTCCTTCCCATCACTTCCGTACGACTTTAGAGAATAAGGAGATGCACCAATTCCGGGTGTTGTATAAATATACGGTGTTCCCCATGGGTCTAGAGGAACAGCCTTTGGTAAATAAGGCCCATTCCAACGCGGGCTTTTACTTTCCGTAAGCTCTTCTAATTTATTTGGGTATTTTCCAACATCGAGTCTATAAGTGTCTAATGCAGTTTCAAATGCCGACATTTGAGCTGCAGCGATTTTTCTTTCTGATGAGCTTAATTGCGAAAAAAACTTTGGTGCTACTAAAGACATTAGCAACCCTAAAATAACGATAACAATCAATAGCTCCATCATCGTAAAGCCTGAATTCATACGACTATTTATTTTCATTTAGATCTACCTTACGTTTATTTGTTATAGATAAGTATTTACGAATAAACCTAGCGACTTTCCATGCATGTTGAATACACATAGAGTAACTAACAAAAAAAGCGATGAATAAAGCAAACATTATCCACTGTGGTACAAACAATAGCTCTCCGAGAACACCTATAGAAGCAAGCATTAACCCAAAAATACAAATGCTAATTAGCGCTTTGTGAGAGCTAAAGCCTATCCTCATGAATACATGATGCAAATGATCTCTATCAGCCTTAAAAGGTGATTGTCTTTTTTTCAGGCGACGAATAATAATTGCTAGCATATCCATTAATGGAACTGCAATTATCCATAATGCGGTAACTGGCCGGAAAGTACTGTTGTTCTCAGGCTGGGTCGATATCATGAGTAACCAGATGACACTCAAGCCAATAAACATTGAGCCAGCATCTCCCATAAATATCTTCTTTCCTTTATGCCCAGAAACACCCAAATTAAATGCTAAATAAGGCACAATTGTTGCTATGATGATTAGAGGTAAAACACTAAGTTCACCTCCATTGACGGCAATTAATAGTAAGATAGCAGAGAATGTAATGATGCTCATTGCTCCCGCCAACCCATCTATACCGTCAATCATATTAAATGCATTAATTGCTGCAATAACGGTAATCACAGTGAATGGGATGCCAAACCAACCTAACTCAATACTGCCAAGACCAAATATATTACCCAAATTATGGATATATAATTCAGATCCCCACATCATAATTAACGCTACAATACTCTGCACACATAACCTAATTTTCACACCTAATTGACGATAATCATCAACAACGCCTAATACAACAATGGCAGCCGCACACCCTAGATATATAAGTAACTTTTTTTCAAGTGGCACAAAAAACATTATTGAAATTAAAACAGCGCTAAAAATCGAGACCCCTCCAATCAATGGAATCGCGCCTACGTGCTTTTTTCGACTGTCAGGCAAATCGACTAAACCAATCTTTAATGCTAGCGGTTTAATCATAAAAATAGAACAATAAGATGCTAACAATGCAAAAACTATAACCATGTATCTAAACTCTACCCATCGGCTTTAAGTGTGAAACTTGAAATTATATCTGATCTCAAGCTAGGTTTATATAACACTACTGTAAACTATTACTTATTAAGCGTAGCAATTGACGCAGCAGCCAAACCTAATTGGTAAATAATCTGTGTCGCAGTGCTCCACAAGGTCAAGCTGTCTAAATGTTGAGAATCAAGCGGCACAACAATAGTATCGCCTGGTGAAAGCTGGCTGCCAACTTGGTTTACTGCAAACCATGAACCGCTGTCATTTGGTAACTCAACTGAGCCATTGGCTTTAATGATATAAATGCGGTCTTCATCTGCTTTTTGCTTAAATCCACCGCTGGCCTTGATATACCCATTCACATCTTTATTCGCATCATAAATATGGGTTGATGCGAGGTTCACTTCACCAATCACACTAACCGAATCTTGAATAGCAGGAATATAGAGCGCATCTTGACCTTCCAGTTGCAGGCTTTGTGACGAAGGGTTGTCTAAATCAATCACCAGTCGTCCTACGGCTTCAAGTTTTGATAAGTCTTTCAAAATTTGGTCTAAATTTTCATAAGGTAATTCTGCACTAGCGGTCTTGCTTTGACGTTGAAAGCTATTGGTGACAATATCTCGTCTTAGCTCTTGCGTTAATCTCTGGATTTGCGATTTTTCTTTACGCTTGATTGACTCACGCGTAAAAATTGCGGCTTCTTTATGGGCAAATTCACTGAAACCACCAGCTCGCTTGACTAAGCTCTCTAACGTTTCCCCTCTTTGAATTGTGTAAGTACCAGGGAACATCACTTCACCCACTACTTCTACTTCTAATCGCTCATGCCAATTTGGCTTAGGGAATATATTAACAGTATCTTTGCTTTGTAATGTGTGATTGGCAGCACTAAGCTCAGCACGTGCATTAAATTGGATATGCTCTACTTGCTTCAGATCATTGCCGTAAACCCGCGTAAGCTCTACCTTTTCTAGATAGGCTGATTCTAAAAAGCCCCCTCCGGCTGCAACAGCCATGGTAAAGTTGGCATTATTTGGTAAAGGGTACACACCCGGAAATTTAACCCTGCCATTTACGGCAAACAATTTTGCTGGATCTGAAGCAGTCGCTTGCTTTTGTAGCTTAGCAATAATCGGCTTCAAAAGGTTATGACGACTAAAAACGGCATACTCTTCTTCTTTGACTTCGTCATCTTCTTCAAACAACGCATTTATACTGCTAATGACTTCCTCTTCCTCTTCGGAAAAGTCAAATTCATCATCTTCTTTTACGCCAATGAACTTAAGGAACTCGTCACGTTCGTACTGCTCCCATAACTCTATGTTTTCTTTTAGCTTGAGCTGTTCTTGACTATAAGCCAAACTTTTCAACGTGGCTTCTTCATCAGCTTTTAGATCATATCGGCTAAATACAATGATCGTATCGTTACTTTTCAGTTCTAGATTAGATTCATTATCCACTAAGATGTTTTCTGGAGAAAACTGTAAAACCTCAACATCTCCTTCCAAGTTAACTTCACGAATAACCAACGCATACGAGAAGTCAGCTATTGGTAAAATGTCATCTCTTGGACTGGTAAATACGTCACGTACTGTTTTACCTTTATGCCACTCATAATTACCAGGGCTTGTTACTGCCCCAATTAACGTGATGGTATTTTTCATCCGTTGTGAAGCTGGATTAACAACAATCTCATCGCCATTCATTGGCTTATACTGTGTTGCATTATTAAAGTTCACATTCAATGTAACCCGAGAGCCAAACCCATTAAAACGCGATACAACCACTTTATTTTTGTTTGCACTGGCTTTAAAGCCGCCCGACATCGCAATGACACTTTGTGCGTCATCCGTCTCAACAAGCTCGAAAATAGCTTTACGCGTTACCTCGCCCTTAATTTTAATCTTTTTCGAAGCAGGTGGGATAAATACCACATCCCCTGGTTTTAAGCTTACGTCTTTTGAGCTGTCCCCAAACAACAATAAGTCATAGAGGTCAAATGTCGTGATCTCTTTACCTGCGCGCTTCACCTTAATCTTTCGCAAAGAACCCAATTCATTAACGCCACCGCCGACAAACAACGCATGAGTTACCGTTGCCAAAGGAGACACGGTGTAACTGCCAGGCTTATATGCTTCACCCACAACCATTATGCGCATGGCGTTAAGCTGCCCCATACTGACAAAGGCTCTAACACCTATCATTTCTTCAGATATTTTATTTTTAACGAGTTCTTTTAACTCACGAAATGATAGACCAATTACGTGTACAGGCGATAAATTTGGGATCGCTAAACGCCCTTCGCGATCAACCTGAACTTCATGCTCTTTACTGGTTTTACCATACAAATTAATTTTAACTTTGTCACCAACCCCAATTAAATAAGTATCTGGGATCGCGGCAAGCTCAGTCGGAATAAACGTGGTCGGCTCACCTTCAAAAAGCTCATAACCAAATGGTTTTAACTCATCTTCTTTTGGCTTAAACTTTTCTTCTAATTCATCCGCTTCAATTTCTTCTTTACTACGCGGTTCAATCGTAGACTCAGGAAGCTCAGTATTTTTATCATCGCTTTGCTTTCCTTTTAAATCCTTTAGATTAAAGCCATATTTTTTTGCAAGTGCCTCTTGCTGGGCTTTTGGTAGCTTTTTAAATTGCTCCATTTGCTGGGCGCTCGGAGTCGCAGCCACAGCTTCCTCCATGTTTATATAAATGAATGAAAATAACAGCGTCGCAATAACGACTAATTTACTGAACTTCACAAATATACCCTTATAAATTAAGTGCGTGAGTTAACCGACGCATCATACCGTATTTTCACTATAAAAAAAATGGGGCCAACGGCCCCGTTTATGTATGAAATTGTAATAATTAAAAGCTATAAACTAGGGTCAATGACATTTCTGTGTCGGTATTTTCTTTACTATCATCAACGTCTGAATTGTGGATGATGTTATAGGCAACCTTCATCTGTAAAGAACCGTTGATCTTAGTTAGCAACGCAGACTCCGAGATACTCTTCGTATTGGTGCTACCCGTTTCTACCGCAAACAATTGAGTAAACTTTGCATTATCTGAAATTTGCCAATCGTAATTTGCTTTAGCAACACCCACAAATTCACTGTCAGACTGGCCTTCAATTAAATTGCCTTTTTTATCTTTGGTGTCTCTGCCATGCTCAAACCACTTCATACCTGGGCCGATTTCAAAGCTCAAATTCATATTGTCACTATCAAGCAATGTAAGACCGTAACCAACCGATGCCAGTCCTTCGTTACGATATGCACCAAAATAGTCTGACACATAAGAGCCTAAAACAAATAAATGACTGCCTTTAGTGCCTAACTTGTAGTTACCTTGTAACGACAACCCATACTTTTCATTTGTACGTTTGTCTATTTTACGGCCGTCACTTTCAATTTCATCTTCTTTATAGATGCCATTAACTTTGTATTCGTTATGCCAATTCTCTAAGTGATGCTTAGCTTTTAATCCACCTTTTAACGTGGTGGTTTCCGTATTACCGCTGGTAATAATCGCACCAACTTCACTGGTCACATCCCATGTTTTTTGCTCTTTTGTATCCGCAGCTTGTGCCGATGTCACAATGGCCGCACAAACACACAGAGATAACAATTTAACTTTCATTACTAAATAACCTTACTGTTGAGAATCTTTATGAAGATGAACATCCATTTGCGGAAATGGAATGGCAATACCCGCATCATCAAGGGCGAGTTTAATATTTTCCACCAAACTGAAATACGTTGGCCAATAATCCGATGTATTAACCCAAGGGCGTACCACAAAATTAACACTTGAATCGGCAAGTTCTGATACGGCTACGGTATAAGCGGGGGTTTTCAGTAGTCTAGGCTCTTCATCTAATACATTTTGCAGAACCTGTTTCGCTTGTTTCAGATCAGCCTCGTAACTCACACCAATAACTAAATCGATACGACGCGTTTTCTCTCTAGAGTAATTTACAATGGCACCAGACATAATGGCTGAATTAGGCATGATGATCACTTTGTTATCTGGTGTACGTAATTCAGTTGAGAATATCTCTATCTTTTCAACACTGCCTGATTTACCGCCAGCCTCAATAAAATCCCCTGACTTAAACGGTCGCAGCATAATGATTAATACGCCTGAAGCAAAGTTCGATAGTGAACCTTGTAATGCTAAGCCTACGGCTAAACCCGCAGCACCCAAAATAGCAATAAATGAGGTAGTTTGAATTCCTACTTGAGAAAGCGCCATCAATATGGTTGCAGCGAATACCAACGCATAAATGATATTGGCAACAAAGCCGCCCACAGCTTTATCAATGTTGCGTTTTGCGAAAGCCTTTTCAGTGAGGCCCGAACAGAACTTAGCAACTTTCACACCGATTAGTAGAATGATAACTGCGAGAATAATTTGGATCCCGTAGTGTACCAACACATCAGAATTTTCATTTATCCAGTTGACGATGGTTTCCATAGAGCCTCCTTAAGAGCGCTTATAATAGTTTTGATTGATCTTACATAGCCTATATGAATATTTGCTGTATGGGATGACTTTTTTGGTTTTTTCCTTTTTTGGAAAAAATTGCATTTTTCTCTTTGCAAGACTCAAAATATTATGTATTATGCGCGCCACACCAAACGAGGTGTGTTGTGGCGGCTGTAGCTCAGTTGGTAGAGCCCTGGATTGTGATTCCGGTTGTCGTGGGTTCGAGCCCCATCAGTCGCCCCATCTTTTCTTTTTATTAGAATCCACTCTAATAGCAATTATAAAATAAAATTCCTTTCTATACCTTCATGAGTTCTCTATCAATTACCAAAAAAACACTGATTTTGTTAGTTTTATTCTCCTGCGTATTTATTTTTTATAATATTACTCCATTGTGAACACCTTAGGCTGCGATAGATGCGTTTTTGCTTCGTGAAAAGCTAAACAACGGTTCAATAAGCTAAGTAACAACAACTCTATTAATTTTGTGTCCTAATTGCACCACCTTGCTTCTTTTTATAAAAAGCGCGTAACTCCCCTTAAAATGCAAAAGCTCAGACACATTGGTTTTAAATCTCTGCTCGCTAAAGGGCACATACTCGAATACACCTAAGCCTAAAGGCATTAAAACAGGTTAAGTAAAGAGCAAATAAAAGACAGTCGTTCACTATTTTTATGCTATTCGTCATACGGTTAAATCGATCAGCATAACAAATAGTGTAGTCCGATTACGCTGGCTCCTAACCTGCCTGAGGAAGACAAAAGTAAAAAGGATAGAGGGCGCAGCTACGCTAGTTCATGACCTACATCACGAAGATAAGAATAACGAACCTAAAAAGATAAAGATGAAAAGTAGAGAGTATAGTTGCTCTTGTTCCTACCCCAGATCAGAAAGACAAAAATGAAAACAGTGAAGAATGGAAGGATTAAAAAAACGGTGAGCGCAGCTGCACAAGCTCTAGACTTACATCAGAAGCTTAAGCAAGTGAGCAATATCTCATTTAAGTCGTTTCGGGTAAAAATAGCTCCCTCTGATAGCGGTATCTGAGCCTGTAACAAAGACTGAGCCTGTAACAATCCCTGTATGACTGCCATTTAAATAAATCTCATACCTAAATAAATACACCGTCTCCCTGAACTGGTTTCAGGGTCCATAGCTTTCACACCAATTCCATACATCTAAACTCACTGTTATTTGAACAGTAAGCGTCAGACACTTGCCAATAGCAGCCTTAAAGCCTTTAACCCTGTGATTGAGAGCAACAACCAAACTTGGAATAAATTAATTGAAAGAATTAATAGCATTAAAAGTCTACACGCGAAAAGATGCCTCAAAGGTAGGTTAAATTAGTATAGTTGGTATCAAGCAAGGATGCACAAAATACACTCTCTTTTTAATTTAATCCTTTGTCTTAATTAAAAAGAGAGACCATCGTTACCTCAGCAAGACCGACTTGAATAATAACTTTGTATTTGTCAAAAAAAATGCCACCTAAAAGGTGGCATTACACACGGGATTATTTCTATTTACAGATAGAAATTCAGTTATTTCCAGCTCGTCATTTTATGACCTTTAAGAGCATAGAATAAAATAAATAGGTAACTAGGTATCATTAAGCTATATGCGCCTTGTGCGCCTAAGCCTGCAACATTACCTAGACCAATCAATAATGGACCTAGCGCACCACCGGCAATACCCATGATCAGTAAACCAGATGCGGTGCCTGTTAAGCGGCCTAATCCATTTAGCGCCAGTGGCCAAATTGCAGGCCAAACCATCGCATTAGCAAAACCAAGTAGTGCTATACACAATAACGGATCTGGTAATTGAGGTCCACCAAATGGTACAAGTAATATGTTTGAAATTGCAAATGACTCGTTACTTCCCGTAACGACAGCTAATACTGTAACGATACCTGCGATCCCAGACATAACCAATGCATTTTGTTGCGACATGAAACGTGGAATAAGTGCAATACCTATAGCATAACCAATAAGCATACATGCCATCGTATAAGAGGTCATCACAGAGTAATCCGCAATACCAAGCTGTAATGCATAAGATCCAATGGTATCGGCAGCAATAACTTCAACCGCAACATACAATGCGATACCAATAACACCCAACACCAAATGTGGGTGACTCAGTGCTTCTTTTAATTCACCTTTACCATTACCGCCTGACTCTTCAAAAACCAAGTCAGGAAGAGGAGCTACTTTAGCAAAAACTGCAAATAAGAAAATAAGACCCGCTACACCGATGTAAGGCATAATCAAGCTATTCGCCATCACATCTTTTTGCTCTTGAGATAATTGCGCACCTGGCTCTACTACACCACTTACCACAACCGCCGCAAAGATAATTGGTACAATTACACCCGCAGACTTATTAAGCAGCCCCATAATACATACACGCACTGCAGCTGACTTTTCTGAGCCCATTTTAACAACATATGGATTAACTGCCGTTTGCAAAATAGTTTGCCCAACACCAATCATCAGCTGCGCGAACAAAAATATTTCTATCATCTGCAATTTTGCAGCAGGAATATACATAAGTGCTGATGCCGCCATCACAATACACCCAAGCGCCATACCATTTTTATAGCCTACGCGCTTAATTAGCATCGCCGAAGGAATACCAGCCACAGTCACAGCAATATAAAAAGAGGAAATGATGAAAGAAGCCTGTAACGGCGTTAATTCAAGCATTTGCTGTAAAAATGGGGTGATCGCACCGTTAAGCCAGGTAATACACCCTAGAATAAAAAACATTGACCCAGCGAGCACCATAGGGAGCCAGATACTCTGCTTCACTTTATCTTCAATTTCCACTGTCGCTTCCATAAGTTTCTTCTTGTTGCTAATTAATATACTACAGATCTACCTTGTGGCAGATCTAGGAATAAGTTCAGAATATTTTCTGTATAGTTATTAGGCACCCATATTTCAGTCAATCAAAATTGAGGCTTTTTAAGGCTGCCACAAAAATGACAGCGCTGACATTTAACTTTACGTTAAAATTTAACTTTTTACTAGCTAGAATTTAACCACTCAGTTCACTAAAAAAGGACCAAACGGTCCTTTTTTAGTGTTCATCAGCGTAAATTTAATTTAACTCTGTGATTCTACTTGTATTTTTATCATCTAATCGGGTTCTTAATAACACGGCAGCGTTATTGCTTACACTGATCGGATCTGCATAATTTACCCAAGTCGCCCCGTTATCTAGGCTATATTCGATGCTTAAGTAAGGAAATGCACTATTCGCATAGACTGTATTACCTTTTCGAATGGCACCCGGGACAGGTAAGTTCACATCAACCCCAGCTGAAACTAACTTTGGGATTTCTTTCACAGCTAACGCCGTAGAAAAACTCAACCAATCCTTCGCAAAAGGTTTTACAGCGATTTTACCTCCTTCCCAACTCGCTTTATGCCAAGCACGCTCCGCCACTGAGAGAATACGCGGGAAGATCATCGCTAACACCTGCTCTTCAGTACGAATGGTTTCACTCCATACTTGGCCTTGCATACCCAAAATATTTTCTGGTTTTTCAAGCTTTGGCATGGCTCTGCCAACTAGCGCTTCAAGGTTCACAATAGGCTCTCGTGTACGGGTAAAATCTGCATTGGCGTATACGTCATCTGGCATGTAACTAAATGCTTTTTTAGTGTCGATAAAACGCGTTGCCCAGTAATAACCGCGCTCTTCAGGGTGAGCCTCGTAAGGGTGATCAAAATAAAGGTGTGTGCCGTGTGACAAAATAACCTGATAACCATCATTAGCTAAACGGTAAGCGCGATCAGCAACGCCCCATTCCCAAATATTGTCCCAAACGTTTGCTGTAAAAGTTTGATTTGGAAACTCATCTCGTTTGAATGGATTAACTCTGTCGTACATTAAGCCATCTTCCCAAGCCCCAGGAGAGATCCCGCGCTTGGCTAAGATATGCGCCACTTTTTGTGTAAAGTAAGGTTTTAAGTCTGCCGCGCCTGCTATGCCGTTATTTGCATCGCTAAATAAGGTCTCGCACGCAGGAGATTTTGTCCACGACCCACTGCCAACTTCATCACCACCAAAGTGTAAATTAGTCAGGCGTGTGCCGGCATCACGGTACATTGCTTGTAATTCATAGGTCACTTTTTCAATAAAGGCATAGGTCGAATCGAGGCACACATTAAATGAATTATCAGTGTAATTTTGCACCGTGATATATTCTGACTCATCATTCGGATCGGTTAATAGATATGCTTTGGCCTGTTCAAGTTTACCTTGCGCCTTTAATGTATTATAACGAGCCTCCATAGATTTAATGGCAGCACGCGCATGGCCTGGGCCTTCAATTTCAGGAATGATCTGAATATGGCGTGCATGCGCAAACTTAATCAATTCGACAAAATCTTCTCGAGACAAGTAGCCATTACCTGAACCAGATTTGAACGGACCCGTGCCAAGTTGGGTGAGTAAGCATCGCTGCTCCTCTAAGTCAAAACAACGATGAGCGCCAATTTCCGTCAACTCTGGTAAGCCAGGGATCTCAACACGCCAGCCTTCATCATCTGAAAAGTGCCAATGAAACTTGTTCAGCTTATAGCGTGCCATTTGCTCTACTAATTTAAACAGCGCATCTTTGCCATGATAATTACGTGCGTTGTCATAGTGCATACCACGCCACACAAACCTTGGCGTATCTTCAATTTCAACATTAGGCACAGTGATGGTATTTTTGCTCCCTGCTGGGAAGAGCGCTAATAAACTTTGAATACCGTAAAAGACGCCAGCGTTATCGCTACCAACGATCTCTATTTTATCATCATCTATTTCTAGCTGATAACTTTCAGCAGCCCCATCAGCCAGGCTTTCATCAACTTTTAAGTAAATGGTAGGCGCTTTAGAAGCTTTAATATGGTCAGCTTTACTCTCTAGCTCTAATCCATAATTGGCTAAATCAGCTTTAAAAACAGCGACCTCAGATGTTAAGCGACCTGCAAAACGCAACTCCCACGTTGAATCAATCACCGTGCTGCCACGATTAAAGTCTACTTTTTGTGGTTGAGGAATAATACGTTTTAACGCATCTTCTTTTGTTATCGACACTGATGAAAGATTTCTTTCGTAGCGCAATTTAGCAGATGCTAACTGAGTTTTATCAACAGGGTCATTATATCGTCTGAGCTGGTTTTCTCGCTCAAATGGTGCAATATATTGCTTAAAATCTTCTGTGTCTGTATTCGCAAAAATAGCAGGGGTATTTTGCTGTGACACCATAAATGCGCGAGGCATAAAGTCACTATACGCTGCAACCCACACAGCAGCTTCAAATTCTATTTTGATGCTTTCGCCAACTGCTAAACCCGCAAAATCCTCATTGGGAACAAATCGATGTAAATCACCATTAATGTGCTCAATGTCAAACCCAGCTGCAGACTTGCTATGTATTTTACGCACAGAGTGTATATATATTTGCCAGTCAGACTTGCCTTTACCAAGCGCAATATCCGAGTCATTAGTCAAAGTCATTGACGCAATAAGACTCGAGGCACCATTATGAAAATTATCTTCTACGGCAAATACAAGTTTTGTGCCTTGTGTAAAAGAGTCCAGTTGAGACTGTGATAGGTTAGCGTTGGCGAACAACGGCGTCGTTATCAATAGACTCGCTAGCATGTGTTGCTTAAAGGTCATTGGTTTGCTCCTTGGTAAACACCTTCACTCTCAATTATTCGATATTAAAATATGAGCGTAAAGTGTTCAGTCACTATTAACATTAGCTTCATCATATAAAAACAAAAATGACAGCGCTATCAATATTTACTGTACAAAACTGCAACTGCAAAATAATTAAAAAAAAGCCCACTAAACAGTGGGCTATGGCAATTAAATTTTATTAAAGTATGGAGGCTACCAAATTTTAACGCGCTCTTCTGGAGCGATATACATTTGGTCGCCCGCTTTTACGTCAAACGCTTTATAAAACTCAGGCATATTAGGTAGCACTCCAATGACACGATAATGACTCGGGGAATGAGAGTCCGTCATCAACCTAGAGCGAAGCTCTTCCTCTCTGTATTGACGACGCCATATTTGCGCCCAGCCCATAAAAAAGCGCTGTTCACCCGTGTAACCATCAATCACAGGCGAAACTTTACCGGCTAAAGCTAACTGATACGCTTTGTACGATACAGTCAAACCGCCCAAATCACCTATATTCTCACCTAATGTCAACTCGCCGTTGACATGGGCATCTTCGAACGGTTTGAACTGGGCATATTGTGCAACCAGTTTATTACCGCGCTTTTCAAACTGAGTTAAATCAGACTCACTCCACCAATTGCGAAGATTTCCTTCACCATCATATTTTGCACCTTGGTCATCAAACCCATGCCCAAGTTCATGACCTATTACAGCGCCAATTGCACCATAATTAACGGCATCATCGGCTTCAAGATTGAAAAAAGGAGGCTGTAAAATAGCAGCAGGAAAAACAATTTCGTTATTTACAGGATTGTAATAAGCATTCACTGTTTGCGGTGTCATAAACCACTCAGAGCGATCTACTGGTTTGCCAATTTTAGCGGCCATATCAGCATAAGCCCACTGTGTATAACGAACATAATTTCCAAGTAAATCATCAGCATCAATATTTAATTGAGAATAATCTCGCCACTTATCTGGATAACCAATCTTTGGGGTAAATTTACTTAACTTCTCTTTGGCCGCAACTTTTGTTTCTGCGCTCATCCACTCAAGGTCATCAATCGCATAGTCGAATCCCTGAATGACATTATCGACTAACTCAGTCATACGCGCTTTTGCTTCAGGGGGGAAGTAAGTTTCTACATATATTTTACCCAGTAGCTCACCCAACACTTCATTGCTGGCGTCTACGGCTTTTTTCCATGTAGGCGCTTGTGCCTGCACACCGCGTAATGTTTTACCAAAAAAGTCAAACTTCAGGTCCACCATCTCTTTATTTAATAACGCAGCATGATTGTTTACAAAGTGGAAAGTCAGGTACTGCTGCCATGTAGTCAGTGAATAATCATCGACAACTTGCGATAACTGCGCAATATACGACGGTTGGTTTACGACCAACTCATTCACCTTTAAACCCGCAGTTGATAAATAGGCTTGTAAATCAAATGCGGGGATCAATGCATTGGCATCATTTAACGACAACTTATTGTAGCTTTTAGTGGCATCACGACTCGCTACTCTCGACCACTGTGCAGTCGCTATTGCCGTTTCCAGTTTTAGGATGCGCGCAGCAGCCGCTTTGGGCTTTTGTTCACCGGTGCGAAGTAACACTTGTTCTATATATTGCGCGTACTGCGCTCTAATATTGGTAAACTTGTCACTGTCTTTTAAATAATAATCACGGTCAGGTAACCCTAAACCGCTTTGATATAAATAGAGCGCATTCTCACTAGAATTCTTTGCATCATTATTTACATACCAAGCAAATGGGTTGGTTCCACCTTGAAGCAGCAACTTGGCCATGACATTAGGCAGTTGGGCTTTATCTGTCAGTGTTTTTACCGGTTCTAAGTAAGGCTTTAAGGGCGCTAATGCCAATTCTTCTCTAGCCGTTTCATCAAGATAACTACTATAAAAACCGGCAAGCTTTCGTTCATCATCACTTTGTTCCATAGAAGCATTCTGAACAGCGTTCTCTAAAACAGTACGTAACGCTTTTTGCGAATCATCATACAACGCAGTAAATGATCCATAGTTTGATTTATCAGCCGGTATCTCTGTTTTTTTAAGCCAATTGCCATTTACATGGTAATAAAAGTCATCTTGTGCGCGTACCGACTTATCCATATTGGCCAATTCAATGCCTGAATTGAGTGTAGGTTGTGGTTGTTCAACCGCAGTTTTTGATGCGTTATTTTCTACAGGGGGCTCACTACAGCCGATCAAACCTAATGCGAGTGCAATACCAAGCGCCGCTAACGAGGCATTTTTCATAACATCATTCCATTTAACCTTTTTATTCATAATAAACCCCGACACTCATAATAAACAACCTTCTCATTGTAAAACCGGTTATCCGTGGCAAAAAATATAGGTTTATCAGTATTTATTCTAAATAGTAGTGTGAAGGCGGCTGATAATTTCCTGATTCGCTTCTGGAAAGTCATAATTAGTCAATTCGTTAATATCTACCCACTGGCAAACTTGTGACTCTAACCCTTTCGCTTCGCCAGTGAAATCTTCGACTATATGCACCATCAATCGCACTGACTTATCTGTATAATCATGCTCTATTACTTGTAATTCAGTAGAGCTTACGACATCAATATTAACTTCTTCTTTTAACTCTCTCTTTAACGCAGCAAATACCGTTTCGCCCGCTTCGATTTTACCACCTGGGAATTCCCATAAACCACCTTGGTGCTGCCCGTCATGACGCTTACTAATGAAGATTTTATTGTTTGCCTTTATAACCCCAACAGCAACTTCAACGACTTTTTTCATGCTAATAATTCTCCGATAAAAAAAGCGACTCAAGAGTCGCTTTTTACTAAAACAATAATGTCTATGACTACTTTAATTTACCACAACATTGTTTAAATTTTTTGCCTGATTTACAAGGACAAGCTTCGTTTCTACCCACCTTAACATCAGTTCTTGCAGCAACAGCGACACCTTCAGGTACTTCGCCACCAACATGTTCAGCTTCAGCATGCTGATACTCTTTAGGTGCTTGCTCACTGCGACGATGTTGCTGTTCGACTTTCTCAACATCTTCTTCAGCACGCACCTGTACTTTACTGAGGATCCCCACAACATCTACTTTCAAGTTTTCAAGCATTTCAGAAAATAGCTCAAAAGACTCACGCTTATATTCTTGTTTAGGGTTTTTCTGTGCATAGCCGCGTAAATGAATACCTTGACGCAGGTGATCCATCGCCGCTAAATGATCTTTCCAGTGTTGATCAAGGCTTTGTAGCATGATTGCCTTTTCAAACTGACGTAACACATCTGGGCCAACCATTTGCTCTTTATCTTTGTATGATTGCTCGACTTCTTCATTTATGCGGTCACGCAGCTTCTCTTCATACAGTTTTTCATCATCAGCTAACCACTTTGCAATTGGCAGCTCGATAAGGAAATCACCTTTAATACGCTCTTCCAGCCCTTTAATATCCCACATCTCAGCAAGGCTCTGCGGTGGAATAAACTGATCGATAGTGCCATTAAGCACATCACCACGAATAGCATTAATGGTTTCTGAAATGTCGCCTTCTTCTAGCAACTCATTCCGCTGCTCGTACACTACACGACGTTGGTCATTCGCCACATCATCGTATTCAAGTAATTGCTTACGAATATCAAAGTTACGTGCTTCCACTTTGCGTTGCGCGTTTTCAATTGCACGATTCACCCAAGGGTGTTCGATGGCTTCACCACGCTGCATCCCTAACTTACGCATCATGTTTGTCATGCGCTCACCAGCGAATATACGCATTAGCGCATCATCCATTGATAAATAGAAGCGGCTTGACCCCGCATCACCTTGACGACCCGATCGGCCTCGAAGCTGATTATCTATACGGCGTGATTCATGACGTTCAGTACCAATAATGTGTAAACCGCCAGCAGCTAATACAGCATCGTGCGTTTCTTGCCACTTGCTTTTCACTTGCGCAATTTTGTCTTCTGATGGGTTGTCTAATTTAGCAAGATCACTCTGCCAATTACCACCAAGTACAATATCGGTGCCACGACCAGCCATGTTAGTTGCAATAGTCACTTTACCCGGTAAACCCGCATCAGCAACAATATCGGCTTCTTGTTCATGGAACTTCGCGTTTAGAACATTATGCTCAATCTTCTCCTTACGTAAGAAATGCGATAAGTACTCTGAGCTTTCAATCGAAACGGTACCAACAAGAACTGGTTGACCACGCTCCTGACACCCTTTGATATCCTCAAGAATAGCTTCAAACTTTTCTTCTTGAGTTAAATAAACTAAATCGGCTCTATCATCACGAACCATTGGTTTATTTGTAGGAATAACAACCGTGTCTAACCCATAAATGGATTGAAATTCGAATGCTTCAGTATCAGCGGTACCTGTCATACCCGCTAACTTGTCATAAATTCTGAAGTAATTCTGGAAAGTAATAGAGGCCAGCGTCTGGTTTTCGTTTTGAATACGAACACCTTCTTTCGCTTCTACCGCCTGATGTAGACCTTCAGACCAACGACGCCCTTCCATTGTACGACCGGTATGCTCATCAACAATAATGACTTCATTGTCTTTGACTACATAATCAACGTCTTTTTGATACAATTTGTGTGCGCGAAGTGCTGCGTAGACATGGCTTAATAACGTAATGCTGGCTGCTGAATAAAGTGAATCACCTTCTTCAATAAGCTTATGTTCAAGTAATAATTCTTCCACATTGACTTGGCCACGTTCAGTTAAATGAACCTGCTTTGATTTTTCATCAATTGTGAAGTCGCCATCGCCTTCAATCCCTTCTTCATCTTCTTTTTCTTGTAAAATAAGAGAAGGAACAATTTTATTTATTTGCGTATAGAGCGCTGAGCTGTCTTCTGCTGGGCCTGAAATAATGAGTGGTGTACGCGCTTCATCAATCAAAATTGAATCCACTTCATCCACGACCGCATAATACAGAGGACGTTGAACACGCTCTTCTATGCTAAATGCCATATTGTCACGTAAGTAATCAAAACCAAATTCATTGTTGGTTCCGTACGTGATATCTGCTGAGTAAGCTTGCTTTTTTTGCTCCGGCATCATGCCGGGTACATTACAGCCAACACTCAACCCTAAAAACTCAAATAATGAACGGTTTGTTTCTGCATCACGCTTGGCTAAATAGTCGTTTACAGTGATGACATGAACGCCCTTCCCCGTTAAACCATTTAGGTAAGCGGGTAACGTCGCGGTTAGCGTTTTACCTTCACCGGTGCGCATTTCAGAGATTCGGCCTTGGTGAAGCACAATACCACCAATCATTTGCACATCGAAATGACGCATTTTATAAACACGTTTTGATGCTTCACGCACTGTTGCAAATGCTTCAGGTAGAATATCATCTAAACTAGTGCCTTGCTCGAAACGCGTTCTGAACTCCGCTGTTTTAGCTTTTAGTTGTTCGTCGGTCAGAGCTGCATATTGCTCTTCCAAGGCATTAATTAAAGCAACTGTCTTTCTTAAGTTTTTAATAGTGCGGTCATTGCGACTACCAAAAATCTTGGTAAAAATATTAGCTATCATGTTAAAACCGTTTTCACTCTATTGATGGCTGACCTTACCTATGCGTATACGTCATTGGGTACTGAGGCCGCACTGCTTCCTGTCGGCGACAAATGCTTAATTGCGTTTGCTGTATGCCAAATTCAATTTATTACCCCTATCATACCAGACTCTACGTAGCTGCAAACCATTGAAGTCAAAACAGCGAGGTTTTCCTGATAAAAAGCGGCTTTACGTACATTAATGCTGCTATTTTCATTAGCAACAAAAACCTAATTTAGCAACAAATTGAAACATAATCGAGATTAACCTTAGATATGGTGATATTTAGCGATAAATCAAGCTTCCTGCTTTTATTTAACTGTTGTTCACTTTCAGGCACCGCTATACTAGGAAGTGTGTTTCGTAGACTTTGAAAAATAACAATGGCAAAGAATCGGTATGCTCCTAAGCAACTCAATGAGTTAATGGGAAAGTGGTCTAACAAGATGGTCAGTTATACAGAAAAGTCACAAGCGATGGCGCAATGGCAAAGCTGTTTAGAGAGTGCCGTAGGCCCCGTTTTAATTAAAAAATGCCGTGTGGGTAACTATCGAGAAGGAACATTGGTCATTGAAGCCGCATCAGCCACCCTTGCTACTCGTTTAAACTTCTTAAAAATGGAGATTCTATCTCAATTTAGAGCTGCTGGAATGATAGAGTGCGCACAAGTAAAAATCGTCACTAACCCCGAAGCACAGCAACGATTAACGCCTAAACGAGATGACCAAACTCGCCCTGAAAAACAGAGCGAGGGCCGAGTTATGAGCGCACAAACAGCACAGCAGCTAACTGAAATCGCAGGGAATGCCCCACCCAGCCTACAAGCCAAATTATTAAAACTTGCTCAACACGCGCAGAAAAATAAGCAAAAAAAATGACGCTATCGCGTCATTTCTTAGAATTTTTTGCCGTTCATGCCGTGGTTACTTCCATGCCAGGCGCTGGCATGCT
This sequence comes from Pseudoalteromonas aurantia, assembly GCF_005886875.1. GTDB lineage: Bacteria > Pseudomonadota > Gammaproteobacteria > Enterobacterales > Alteromonadaceae > Pseudoalteromonas > Pseudoalteromonas aurantia_A. Next base: position 78,401 of record NZ_PNBY01000009.1, read on the forward strand.
AATAGGCTCTTCAAATGTAGCCCATTCCCACGCGCTTTCTGATGCCATAATCTCACGTAGCAGCTTATTATTAAGGCCATGACCTGACTTGTAACAAGTAATTTTACCTAAAATGTTATGACCAGCCATAAACATATCACCAACACAATCGAGTATTTTATGCTTCACAAATTCATCTGAATAGCGCAGCCCGTTTGGGTTTAATACTTTATATTCATCCAATACAACCGCGTTATCCATACTACCGCCCAGCGCTAGATTATTAGCATGCATGTATTCGATGTCTTTCATAAACCCAAAGGTACGTGCTCTACTAATTTCTTCAGTAAAACTTTGTGCTGTAATATCAAGGCCTATACGCTGACGACTGTCATTAATTGCAGGGTGGTCAAACGCAATTTCAAAGTCAATATGGAAGCCATCATAAGGGGTGATCTCAGCCCACTTATCGCCGTCTTCCACACGTACCTTTTCTTTGATACGAATAAAACGCTTCGCAACGTTTTGCTCTTTAATACCGCCTTTTTGTAATAAATAAATAAACGGTAATGCACTCCCGTCCATTATCGGCACTTCAGCACTGTTGAGCTCTACCACTAGGTTATCAATACCTAGCGCAGCAACAGCCGCGATTAAATGCTCAGTAGTCGAAAGACGAATTCCGTCTTTGTTTGTTAAACACGTACATAATTGCGTATCACCAACAGCATCAGGTGTGGTTTCAAAATCCACCACAGGGTCAAGATCAACGCGGCGAAATACCACTCCGGTATTTTCACTCGCGGGTCGGAGAGTGATCGTAACTTTTTCACCCTTGTGAAGCCCGACACCCGTTGCTTTAACAACTTCAGCAATTGTACGTTGTTTAATCATAGCTTCGCCTACTTCAAATTACACTTAGACGGCGGATTGTATCACAGATACGACCACCTGCCAATTGTTTAATTAACAGCCAGTTTAGTCTGACTGTTTGCGTAAAAATGCAGGGATGTCAAAGTAATCCCCTTTCTCTTTGTCCTGTTCAGCAGGTTTCGCTGAAGCTTGACTTTCTGGCGCAGGCACATTGCTCGTTTGTGCTGTACTTACGGTACTCGGTACCGTGTCTTGTGCCGTTTCTGACTGTGTAAAGCTCGGAACAAACATGCCTGCAGATTGACTGGTTGCAGTACTTGCTGTATCACCACCGGCCGCTTTTTTAAAGCCATTATCTACAATACCAAACTGAGGTCTGCGCTCACCACCTAAACCCGTCGCAACCACAGTCACTCGTAATTCGTCACTCATTTCAGGATCAATGACCGCCCCCACAACAACCGTTGCATTTTCTGATGCCAAAGCCTTTACATGATTACCGACAATCTCAAATTCTTCGATGGTGATATCCATACCCGCTGTTATATTAACCAAGATACCTTTTGCACCTGTTAAATCAACATCTTCTAATAATGGGCTTGAAATAGCTGCCTCAGCGGCTTCTTGAGCACGATCTGGACCCGACGCAGACGCTGTTCCCATCATTGCTGTGCCCATTGCTGACATAACTGTTCTTACGTCGGCGAAATCCACATTGATCAATCCTGAACGCGTTATTAGTTCAGCAATGCCTTGCACCGCACCATAAAGTACGTCATTTGCCTTTGCAAAGGCATCGAGTAATGTAGTGCCTTTACCTAATACTTTCAGTAATTTATTGTTTGGAATTGTAATAAGTGAATCTACAATTTCTGACAATTCACCAATACCTTGATCCGCAGCAGCCATACGCTTTTTGCCTTCAAGATCAAAAGGTCGAGTGACTACCGCAACCGTTAAAATACCAAGCTCTTTGGCTACGCGAGCAACAACAGGTGCTGCACCTGTACCTGTACCACCGCCCATACCCGCAGCAATAAAGATCATATCAGCACCTTCTAATGCTGTTTTAATCGTTTCTATGTCTTCTTCAGCAGATTTACGACCCACTTCAGGATTCGCACCTGCACCTAAACCAGAAGTGATCTGTGTGCCGAGCTGTACCGTAATATCTGCAGATGATTTACGTAATGCTTGTGCATCCGTATTCGCAGCAACAAATCGCACACCTTCGATCTCTTGTTTAACCATGTGCTCAACGGCATTACCACCACCGCCACCTACACCAATAACTTTAATAACAGCTTCTTCGCTGTGTTGTTCCATTATATCAAACATCTTTCACTCTCCGACTTGAGCTTAAAACTCGCCTTGGAACCATTTTGTAACGCGGTTCCACCAATTTCCTTCCGACTCTGATTTCGACTTCTGTGCATTCATCGACTGCAGAGTACGGCCATATTGTAACAAACCTACTGCGGTTGCGTATGCAGGATCGTTCACATAATCTGTTAATCCAGTAACTCCGATGGGTTTTCCTACTCGTACTGGCATTTGGCAAATATCTTCGGCCACTTCTAATGCGCCGGCCATTTTACCACTCCCTCCGGTTATAACCAGCCCAGCGGCGATTTGATCTTCAAACCCTGAGCGACGTATTTCTTCCAACGTCAATTCAAGTAACTCTCTATACCGTGGCTCAACAACCTCAGAGAGAGTATGGCGTGACATTAGCCTCGCCGGTCGACCACCCACACTTGGCACTTCAATGGTTTCTTCACTACTGGCCATTTGGCTACTTGCGCAAGCATATTGCACTTTTAATGACTCAGCGTGAGATATCGGTGTACGGAATATTTTTGCAATATCACCTGTCACTTGATTGCCTGCAACGGGGATCACAGCAGAATGGCGTAAAGCACCATTTAAATAAATGGCAATATCCATGGTGCCACCGCCCATATCAACAACGGCAACCCCTAATTCTTTTTCATCTTCTGTCAGCACTGAATAGCAAGATGCCAAGGCACTGAACGTCAACTGATCGACATTAAGACCACATCGCTCAACGCATTTTTCGATATTTTTTGCCATATCATTTGAGCACGTGATGATATGTGCTTTTGCTTCCATTCGCACACCGCTCATACCCAACGGGTTTTTTATTCCTTCTTGCATATCAATGCTATATTCTTGCGGCAGTGAATGCAGCATTTTACGCTCAGCAGAAATCGGCACAGAGCGTGCAATATGGATCACATTGGCTATGTCGTCATCTGTGACTTCTGAGTTATTGATCGCAACCACGCCACTTTCGTTTTGGCATTGAATGTGTTTACCCGAGATACCAAGATAAACAGAACTAATACGGCAATCTGCCATCAATTCAGCTTCATCAATTGCACGACGAATTGACTCAGAAACCAAGTTCAAATCATTCACACCACCTTTGTCCATACCGTGAGAGACTTGGTTACCGACACCCACAATACTAAGCTGATTATCTGCGGTGATCTCACCCACGGTTGCTACCACTTTAGAGGTACCAACATCGAGCCCTATCACTAAGTTTCTTTCTGCTGACTTCGTCATGCTTTACTCTTATTTTGTTGTGCTTCAACTTGCGGATACTTCCAACTCACCGCAAGTCCTGTGTCGTAGCGTAAATCTATCGCGTCAATTAACGCACCTTCCGGCCTTTGCATTTGCGGATATACATCAATAAAACGCTGTACTCGCTTTGCTTTTTCTTCGCGCCCTAAATTTAAGCGCATGCCATTGTCTAACCACAACTGCCATGCAAATCGCTCTGATAAAGCCAAGCTGACTAAATGAAATTGATTAACTTCCAGCATGGCCTTCAACTGCAAAAAAGTGTGCCATGCCTCTGTTTCACTGCCTTCAGGGCCATATAATTGCGGCAATTTATTGGTTAAACTTTCATTTGGCGCTTGAAAAACCTCACCTTCTTCATTCAATAATAAGTCGCTATTCCATATTGCCACGGGTTGGTGTTCAACCACATATACATGCAGTTGATCTGGCCACTGCTTGCGCACCGATACACTCGCAACCCAAGGCAGCGACATGACCGACTGCTGAACCGCTTTTACATCCAGTTCAAAATAACTACTTGAATCAACTCGCTTAATGGCAGATATAATTTCTTGCTCACTACTGTAATAAGGTTGACCTAATACGGTTAACTTTTTTAACTGAGCATCTTGGTGCTCTACTAGCCAATCACTGATCCAAAATGTGCTCTTTGTCAGTGATATAATGACAGCAATGAAAAAACCAACACCAAATATAAAAGACCAATTGCATCTTTTATGTAGTCTTTTGACTTTTTCAAAAAGCGCACGCATCTTAAAGCGTTTGCTCCAAAATGCGAACAACTAATTGCTCGAAACTCACACCTTGTGCTTTAGCAGCCATTGGCACCAAAGACTTTTCAGTCATGCCCGGAACCGTATTTACTTCAAGTAAATAAAATTGGCCATGCTCATCTTGCATCGCATCAACTCGACCCCAGCCTGTTGCACCAACCAGCTCAAACGCATGTTTCGCCATGACCTGTAGCTGTGCTGTATGTGCTTCACTTAACTCTGCCGGGCAATAATATTCTGTGCTATTAACCTGATATTTCGCTTCATAATCATAAAAGCCACGCGGCGTTTTCATCTCTATCACAGGTAAAGCCTCATCTGCGAGCATCGCCACAGTAAATTCCCGACCTGTAACCCATTGCTCAATGAGTACTTCATCATCAAATGCAAATGCTGCGGTAAGTGCATCAGTTAACTCTTGTGCCGTACATGCTTGTGCCATCCCGATACTAGAGCCTTCATGGCTTGGTTTAACCATGACTTTACCAAAATCGGCAATAATTGCTGCGGCATCAACGCCCTCTTTTGCATTCGCAACCCTATACGCTGCTGTACTCAACTGCGCTGCGCGAAATAAGTGCTTACTGCGAATTTTATCCATAGCCAGCGCACTGCCCAAAACCTGACTGCCTGTATAAGGTAATGACATAAACTCAAGCGCTCCTTGAATCGTACCATCTTCACCACCTCGGCCGTGTAGCGCAATAAACACCCGGTCGACATTAAGCGTATTAAGCTCAAGGATATTGCGCTGCGCTGGGTCAAACGCAAAAGCATCTATGCCGGCCTTGATCAACCCATTCAGCACTGCTGCACCAGATTTTAATGACACTTCACGCTCTGCAGAGTTTCCGCCTAACAAAACGGCGACTTTACCAAACTGCTTCATGCATCACCTTGCTTTAACGTATTAATCGACATATTTGTCGCCGCTATTTTTTTCACTATTTGACCTATATTTCCCGCACCCTGTGTGATCACTAAATCATTATCAGCCAGCGTATCAGCCAAAATACCAAATAACTCATCTTGGTTTGCAACATGAATGGGCTCTATCCCTCTTTGACGTAAGCTGCGACACAAGCTTTTACTATCCGCACCAATAATGGGACTTTCACCCGCACTATATACATCTAATAAGATTAATTGATCAACTTCAGCTAAAACTTTCACAAAGTCTTCATATAAATCTCGGGTACGAGTGAATCTATGCGGCTGATAAATCATCACTAAGCGCTTATCTTGCCAACCCGCTCTCGCAGCTTCAATGGTCACTTGAACCTCTGATGGATGATGCCCGTAATCATCAACTAACATCACCGAACCACACTCATTTTCAAATTCACCATAGTGTTGAAAACGACGTCCAATGCCTTCAAATTCAGCCAGAGCCTTTAAAATAAAGTGGTTTTCAATATCATGATCTTTGGCAACCGCAATCGCAGCGGTAGCATTGAGTGCGTTATGCCTACCAGGCATGTTTAACTCCACATCAATACATTCACCTTGTTTGGTGATCACAGAAAACTTGCTGCTATTCACTGACTGAGTAAAATTCACCATTTTATAATCAGCCGCTGCGGCCTCTCCATAGGTGATCGTAGGACGAGCAAAACGCGGAATTAACTCAAGTGCGACAGGTGAATCTATGCACACAACAGCTAAACCATGAAAAGGCAGATTATGAACAAACTCAACATACGTGTCTTTTAACTTTTCAAAATCACCACCGTAAGTATCCATATGATCCGCTTCAACATTCGTGATTACTGACACCATGGGCTGTAAATGTAAGAATGATGCATCACTTTCATCTGCCTCAGCAATCAATACATCACTTTTCCCTAGCTTAGCGTTGGTACCGGCACTATTTAATAAGCCACCAATCACAAAAGTCGGATCTAATTGCGCTTGTGCAAAAATACTGGCAATTAAGCTCGTGGTCGTGGTTTTACCATGTGTACCGGCCACAGCAATACCATGGCGAAAACGCATTAGCTCAGCAAGCATTTCAGCACGCCTAACAACTGGAGTTCTTGCCGCCTTAGCAGCAATGATCTCTGGATTAGTTTCATCAATTGCCGTTGATACAACCACCACATCAGCATCTTTTACATTACTTTCATGATGTCCGATAAACACTTCGGCACCCGCCTTTATGAGTCGCTCTGTCATCGCATTATTGGCAATGTCTGATCCCGTAATTCGATAGCCTTCAAACGCAAGTACTTCAGCAATTCCACCCATACCAGCACCACCAATACCAATAAAGTGAATGGTGTTAATTCTTCTCATCGCTCGGCGTTTACTTGATTCTTTCACTACACACTCTTTAATCATCTATTTATTCAATACACTATCGGCTTATCTGTGCACATACTTGGGCAACTGAACGTGTTGCATCTAACCTGGCTAAACTTTTGGCTTTCACTGCAATCTCAGTGATAAGCTCAGGCTGCAACATAAATGGCCGTAATAAGTCGACAATAGCGTCTAATTCAAATTGAGATTGCGGCATGATCAATGCTGCTTTATCTTTTACTAAATAATCAGCATTCGCAGTTTGATGATCATCAACAGCATGCGGATAAGGCACAAACAAGGCCATTTTCCCCGCAGCAGCAATTTCACTCACCGTAAGTGCACCTGACCGGCAAATCACGATATCAGCCCACGCATATGCTTTATCCATGTCATTAATAAAGTCGCTAACAGAGGCTTGTACACCCAAATCGAGATAATTCTTATCCAAGTGTTCACTTTGGCCTTTTCCACTTTGATGCCTCACAACTAAGGGCACTTCAACGTCGCTTTGTAACTTAGCGAATACCTCAGGTAGTGTATCGTTCAGCACTTTTGCACCTAACGAGCCACCAACAACTAAGCAGTTAATCGTTTGCTTTGCCTGCTTAGGCTGTAACAGAGCAACCGATTCACGTACCGGATTACCAACAACCTGGAAACGTTTATCAGAAAAAGCGCTTGGAAAAGCGCCCAATACCGCATTGGCTACTTTCGCCAGTAATCGATTACTCATACCAGCCACTGCATTTTGTTCGTGGATCACCAAAGGAACAGACGACAACTTAGCTGCAATACCTACCGGCCCTGTCACATAGCCGCCCATCGCCAAAATCACATTTGGCTTGCGGTGTTTTATAATTTTTCTTGCTGCAAGTATGGCCTTTAACACAGTCACTGGGGCTGTAAGTAATCTTTTTATGCCATTACCACGCACACCTTGAACATGAATAAAGTCAATCTCGATATTATGCTTTGGTACGACCTCAGACTCCATACGATCGGGCGTTCCTACCCATGATACATCCCAGCCTTGTGATTTAAGATCATTTGCAACGGCGATCCCGGGAAATATATGCCCCCCAGTTCCCCCTGCAACGACTAATAAACGTTTTTTCATCGCCTTCCTCCTCGCGACGTTGCTTGTTTAGTCGACATCTTTGTTTCAAAGTCCACTCGCTGTAACACACCAGCGGCAACAATCATCACTAACAAACTGGACCCCCCATAAGATACAAACGGCAACGTTAACCCTTTCGTCGGTAGTATTCCGGCACTCGCACCAATATTTACCATGGTTTGAAAAGCAAACCATATCCCTATCGCAAGGGCAAAGTAACCTTCGTATTCTTTACCGTGCTTCAGCGCTTTTTGACCAATAAGAAGCGCTCTAAACACTAGGCATCCTAATAGCAGAATAATACTGACCACTCCGATAAAGCCGAGTTCCTCAGCTATTACCGCAAAAATAAAATCATTATGTGCCTCTGGCAGATACTGTAATTTCTGTACGCTATTGCCTAGACCTTGTCCAAACCAACCACCCTGCCCATAAGCCATAAGTGATTGAACTAATTGGTACCCCTTGCCAAAAGGGTCATCCCACGGCTCCAAAAACCCCACAACGCGCGCCATACGATATGGCTCAAAAATAATGAGTAACACCACTAAAAAAATACCCGTGAGGATCAAAGCAAAAAACTGCCATAATTTAGCGCCCGCCAAAAAAAGTAAACCCACAGTGGTCACAAACATCACCACCACAGTGCCTAAATCTGGCTGCATTAAGATAAGAAAGGCATAGACTGCAAACACCGCAATCGGTTTAGCAAACCCCTTTAGGTTTTCTTGTACTTCTTCTTTTTTACGCACCAAATAACCAGCGATATAACTGAAAAAGAACAATTTCGCTAGCTCAGCCGCTTGCACGCCAACCGGACCAACAGGGATCCAACGTTTAGATCCATTAACTTCACGACCAACCAATAGCACTAAAATCAATAGCCCAAAGCCAAGTAACAGTAAATAAGGATTGCACCGTTTCCACCATGCCATAGGCGCACTCGTAGTGGCCCAAAACAAAAAGAGCCCCATCCCTAAGAACATGCCATGACGGATGCTAATATGGTAAGGGTTGTTAAATAATCGCTCAGCAACTGGCATAGACGCGCTCGTTACCATAACAAAGCCGACGCCAATCAAGCACAGCATACTGTAGAATAGAGGCACATCGAATAACGCATCAGATTGACGAGGCGTTAAAATCAGCTTGAGCGGAGCGAAGCTGGTCATCCTTTTAGCTCCGCAACCAAATTACAAAAAGCTTCACCACGCACCATATAATTGGCATACATATCAATACTTGCACACGCTGGAGCGAGCAAGACACTATCACCATTACATGATAATGCTGCTGCCTGTTGCACTGCAGCATCTAAACTGTCTACTAAAAAGGCCTGTTCATGTAGAGCTAAAAACTGCTCTCCATCTTGACCAAAACAAAAAATCGCTTTGCAATAGCGTTGGAGTGGCACAATTAAAGGCTTCAAATCAGCGCCTTTTGCATCACCACCAAGAATGAGTAAAATTTTTCCTTGCTCACGCGCTAGGCTTTCTAATGCGGCAACCGTTGCACCGACATTGGTTGCTTTAGAATCGTTGAAATACCTCACACCTTGAAATTCAGCGACCAACTGACAGCGATGTTCAAGCCCTTTAAATGACTTAAATGCGTGTTTAAAACTCTCTATAGGTAGATTAAAAGGCGCAAGTAATGCCATGACTGCTAAAGCATTAAACTGATTATGTCGGCCAACAACACGCAACGAATTCACAGGCAGCAAAACTTCACCATGAGCCGAAAAATACGCGGTATCATTGTCAGTCAATACTCGATAATCACCCGAATCAACTGACACGCTTATCCCTTGTGTACTATCAGAAAAAGTATTTTCATCATCGGCATTAAACACTAACTGCTCTACATGTTTATAAATCCGTTGTTTGGCCGCACAGTACCCTGCAAAATTAGGGTACCTATCCATATGGTCTTCGGTAATATTCAAGATCATCGCCGAGCGACATACCAAACTTTCTGTGGTCTCCAATTGAAAGCTTGATAACTCCAAGACATAAACATCATGCGACTCATCAAGTAATGCCAAAACGGATGTGCCAATGTTGCCTCCTAGCCCAACTTTTAATCCAGCAGCTTTACATACCTCAGTTGCAAGGCTCACCACTGTTGATTTACCATTTGACCCTGTTACTGCAACAACCGGCGTGGTATTTAAGCGTGCAAATAATTCAATGTCTCCAATGACTTCGACCCCTTGAGCAATTGCGTGCGCAACACTGCTTTCGTAAAGGGCGATACCAGGGCTAATGATCACCATCTCAGCATAAGATAAGCCAGCTTCCGCCAATGGACCAAAAACAGCCTCACATTCTGGGGCATTATCTGCCAACCAGTCGGCTCCAGGAGGGACTGCACGACTATCAACCACTTTAGGTATAATCTGATGCGACAATAAAAAACGCACAATGCCCAGACCGGTTACACCGAGCCCGAGCACTGTTATTTTCTTATTTTTAAGCACTTTTAAATATTGCATTTATCTGATCTTTAACGTCGCTAATCCAGCTAGAACTAAGATAATAGAAATGATCCAAAACCTGACTATCACTCTTGGCTCTGGCCAACCCTTTAGTTCATAGTGGTGATGAATCGGTGCCATTCTAAAAATGCGTTGCCCTCGTAATTTATACGAGCCAACTTGTAAAATAACCGAGAGAGCTTCCATAACAAAAACACCGCCCATGATAAGTAACACCAGCTCTTGGCGGACTAAGATAGCAATGATCCCTAACGCACCACCCAAGGCTAACGAACCTACATCGCCCATAAATACTTGAGCTGGATATGTATTAAACCACAAGAAGCCTAACCCAGCGCCCACGATTGCGGTACAAACCACTACCAATTCTGATGCCAAAGGTATGTGAGGAATATGGAGATAAGATGAAAAATTCACATTACCAGTAACATACGCAATAATTGCAAGTGCCGCAGCAACTAAAATAGTTGGCACAATCGCTAAACCATCTAAACCATCCGTTAGATTCACCGCATTTGACGTACCAACAATGACAAAGTAGCTCATCACTAAATAGAACAAACCTAACTGAGGCATCACATCTTTTAAAAATGGTACGACTAAGACCGTTTCTGATGCAGAATGAGAAGTAAAATACATAAAACTGGCAACACTGATAGCAATAACAGACTGCCAAAAGTACTTCCAACGTGCGATCAAGCCCTTACTGTCTTTTCGGATCACCTTACGGTAATCATCTACAAAGCCAACAATACCTAAACTACCAATCACAAATAGGGTAACCCACACATATTTATTATCTAAATCCCCCCACATCAACGTACTCACAAAGATGGCAGCTAAAATGAGTAACCCACCCATGGTAGGAGTGCCTGACTTAGATAAGTGAGACTCAGGGCCATCATCGCGTATTGTTTGTCCTATTTGCATACGTTGTAATGCACGTATTAACTTGGGCCCAAAGTATAGTGATATAAATAATGCCGTTAAAATACCTAAAATAGCGCGCAAGGTTAAATATGAAAAAACATTAAAACCACTATAATATTGGGTTAAGTACTCAGCTAACCAAACTAACATACTGATGCTCCATCAGTGCCTGTTTTACGGCCACTGTCTACTAAATCTGCTACTAATAATTCCATACGAGAACTGCGCGATCCTTTTACTACCACAGTACAATGCCCTAACTGCTTAGAAAGGCTTAACTTTACAGCTTCTAATAAATGCTCTCTTGTTGAAAAGTGTTGCCCTGACTGCTCAAATACATCACTGGCATAGCGGCTTAATACCCCTAAGGTAAATAGCTCATCAATGCCTTTCTCACGCGCATACTCTCCAACTTCTTCATGGTATTCTCGTGCTTGCTCACCAAGCTCCCCCATATCGCCTAACGCAAAGATATGGTGCCCCGGCATCTTAGTTAAAAGATCAATTGCAGCCTTCACTGATCTAACGTTCGCGTTGTACGTATCATCCACCACCGTCAATGATTCATGGACCTTAATTAAATTTACTCGGCCTTTTGGAGCGTTCATTTGGGACACTCCCTTAGCGACATCCTGTAAGCTTGCACCTAATTGCGTGGTTAATGCAGCGCAAATAAGCGTATTCATCACATTGTGCTCACCAGGTAATGGCAATGTTACCGACACTCGTTCATTTTCAGTGCATAATTCGAAACTGGCGTACGCCATGTGATCGAGTACAACGTTTTCAACCCAAATGTCTAACTTTTCTGTCAGTGAAAAGCGCACTTGCGATTTATCACCCAGCCCACTTTGCCACATACCAGCAAATTCACTATCGCTGTTAATAACTGCTACACCGCTGGCTTTTAATCCAGAAAAGATCTCGCCTTTTGCTTGGCCAACGCCCTCAATTGAGCCAAACCCTTCAATATGCGCAGGCGCAACATTGCATACCACAGCAACATCAGGTTGTGTTAATGCGGCTGTGTACGCAATCTCACCGATATGATTCGCCCCTAATTCAATCACCGCATACTCATGATGCTCTTCTAATCTCATTAAGGTTAAAGGGACACCAATATCATTGTTAAAATTGCCGTTAGTCGCAAGTACATGACCTCTGCGAGCAAGCACTACGGCGCACATTTCCTTCACCGTCGTTTTGCCAACACTGCCTGTTATTGCGATAGTCTTTGGCGCAACTTGGGCCATGATCGCTTTACCGATTGCGCCCAATGCTAAACGTGTGTCTTCTACGACAAATTGTGGAATATCACAATCAACCTCGGTCTCAACAATTGCTGCAATAGCCCCTTTTTCTTGTGCCTGTTGGACAAACTTATGACCATCAAAATTAGGGCCTTTGAGTGCAAGAAACACCTCATTTGTTGTTATTGTTCTTGTATCGGTATTAATATTACCGACCAGTTTGCTTTCCCCATTAAAAGAGGTATTTAGTGCATCAGCAAGCCAAGTGAAATCCACTTTGATCATGCTCCTTCCCCCTCTAAAATTGTTTTAACCCATTGTCTATCGCAAAATGCGATACGCTGCTGGCCAATGATCTGGTAGTCTTCATGACCTTTACCGGCGATGAGAATAACGCTGTTACTCGGTGACTGCTCAATCGCATATTTAATTGCTAGTGCACGATCTTTCTGGCAGTAAGCATACTGAGGTTGACTGAGCCCAGCCTTAACATCTGCAATGATTTTGTCTGGATCTTCGCTACGAGGATTATCACTGGTGATAATCACTTTATTGGCATATTTTTCTGCCGCTTGTGCCATTAATGCCCGTTTGCCAACATCCCGATCACCACCACATCCAAAGACACAAACCACATTACCGGGAACATGCTGTTGCAAGGCTTTTAACGCTAATTCCAGCGCATCTGGTGTATGAGCATAATCTACCACACAGGTCGGTTTGTTTACGGTAAACGTCGCTTCCATTCGCCCAGCAACGGGCTTTAGCGCACTAACCGCTCGTAGCAGCGCTTTCAGGTCATAACCTAACATCAATAAAGTCGCTAATGACGCCGCTAAATTGTATAAATTAAATAAGCCAAATAATGGTAATTCAACGTCTGTATCGCCCCAACAAGTATGAATTTTTGCGCGAATGCCACATTGAGAGCACTGCACATCATCAAACCAGACATACTGACTGAAATTGTGCTGTGCTGGCTTAAAACCATACACAACTAAATGATTGAAAGTGTGTTCATCCAACCACTGTAATGCATATTCATCATCAATATTCAGCACACTCACTCTTGGCTGACACGTCTTAAAAAGCTTAAGTTTCGCATTTGCATACGCTTGCATGGAACCATGATAATCTAGGTGGTCGCGCGAAAGATTTGTAAAAACGGCGGCTTCAAAGTGACTCTGATCCACTCTATCTTGCTCTAAACCGTGAGACGATACCTCCATTGCAACGAGTTGCGCTCTTTCTTTTAATGTTGCCAAAATACGCTGTAAGTCAATCGAAGATGGCGTGGTATTCGCTAAAGGTGTTAACTGCTCGACAGGTCCATAACCCAAGGTACCAATCATCGCTGATGGGGTATCACATAGTTGCGCTAAATTAGCAATCATCGCAGTGGTGGTTGATTTACCATTGGTACCCGTTACACCCACTAAGCGCATTTTTTCACTGGGCTGTCCATAAAAATCAGCCGCAATTTGCGCTATGCGTTTTTTAAGATCCGTGACTCTAATAACACGGCTATCTTCTGGCAACACATTACTTTCTCTGTCAACCAAAACACATTTTGCACCTTGTTCAAATGCGGCATGCACATATTCCTCACCATTTTGGATATGGCCTCGCAGCGCAATAAAAGCATCTCCAGACTGAATTTCTCGACTGTCTATACGTAAATGCTCAACTATCAGAGCCGAGCATGTAACGCCTAATGGACTGAGTATTTTTGCGAGATCACGCATCGTTTTTATCCTCCGATACGCGTGCTACACGGCCTTTATCGGGTGCAACATTGAGAATACGTAAAGCACTAGACATGATTTCTGCAAAGGCGGGGCCTGATGTTTGGCCCCCATAATAAATATCATCACCAGGCTCATTCACCATGACAACCACAGCAAGTCTAGGATCACTTACAGGAGCAACACCGGCAAAATAGCCAACATATTCGTCGCCATAACCACCGGCAACTGCTTTCTCAGAGGTTCCCGTTTTGCCCGCCGCGCGGTAACCATCCACTTTCACATTGGCTGCTGTCCCCCCTTTTTCAAAAACTGACTCCATCATCGCAACCACAGCTTTTACATGTTCTTCTTCAAACACACGTTGACCTTCTTGAGGCTTTTCTTGCTTCAAAATAGTAAGGGGACGCGAAATACCACCAGCACCAAATGTTGCATACAAACGCGCAATTTGTGCTGTACTTACCGAAACAGCATATCCGTATGAAAGTGTCGCTATTTCAAAGTCAGACCAACGACGGTTTGGGTAAAATAGCCCGCTACTTTCCCCCACCATTAACGTCCCCGTGTCCTGTCCAAAACCAACTTTTTGATACAGTCCAACCATATATTCTTTGGGTAGCATTTGGCTAATTTTTGCCACTCCCATGTTGGAGGAGACCTTCAGTATTTCTCGTAAAGACATTTCACCGTGGTTGCGGGTATCTTTCACTAAGCTGCCACCTAAACGCATCCAGCCAGGATAAGTATTAACTGTATCATCAGCGTCAATTGCACCATAATCCAGCCCCGCCAATATCGCTAATGGTTTGAGTGTTGAGCCTGGTTCAAATAAATCTGTGATGGCGCGGTTTCTACGTTTATAGGGCGCCGCATCTCGCATGTCATTGGGGTTAAAGCTCGGGCTATTTACCATCGCCAAGACTTCACCTGTGGTCACATCCACAACCATCGCAGAACCCGACGTTGCTTTGTAACTGAGTACCGCACTTTTTAATGCTTTATACGCGATGGCTTGAATTCGTAAATCAATACTGAGTTCAATATTTTCAGGCTCTACTCGCTGCTCTTCAGATAAAACTTGTACTTCTCGGCCTTGGGCATCTTTTCGAATAGTGCGGCGGCCTTCTGCGCCTGTTAAAGCATTCTCGAAAAGCTTTTCAATGCCTTCAATTCCTACACCATCAATATTGGTGAAACCTAAAACATGTGCAGAAACTTCACCACTGGGGTAAAACCTTTTTGATTCATCAAGTAAGTGAATACCTGGCAGCTTAAGTTGGCGAATGTAATTTGCAACTGCAGGGGTTACTTGACGCTTTAAATAAACAAAACGACGACTGGTATTTCCCCGTAAACGCGAATCTACTTTGTCATTATCGATTTGTAATACATCAGCAAGCTCTCGCCAGCGTAAATCTTGCGCGTACCATTGTATTTTCCTCTCGTTCAAAGTCGCTTCATCTAGCGCGAGTGCTTTATGGTCTTCACCATTTTTACGTGCAGCTCTAAGTACTTTTTTAGCAATCGACTTGTCTAATGCCAGAGGATCGGCATAGACACTTACAACCGGAACGCTGACCGCTAACTCTTTACCATTGCGGTCAAAAATCATACCTCGTTGAACTGTTAACGTTTCCACGCGAACAGTTCGCTTGGCGTTTTCAGCACGGGCTTTATCTGGTTCAATGACCTGTAAATAAGCTGCTCTGGCCATTAAGGTAACAAAGACCAATACCAGCACCACACACACAAGCGCAAACCGCCAAGTAATCAGGTTTACGGGAGCACTTTTGGGTTTCATCATGGTAATACCACCACTTGCTCATCTTTGCTGGTTGGGCGTTTCATTTTAAGCTGGGTTTTGGCAACTTCTTCGATGCGGGCATGTTGCGAATAAAATTCTTCCTCAACCAATAAATATCGCCACTGTAGATCAAGTTCGTCACGCTGTTGTAATAAGACATCCTGATCAATTAATTGTTGTCGAGCAAAATGCGTGACTTGTACCACGACCAACGCGGAAACAAAAATCAACAGCAATAGTAAAAACGTTAGCTTGTTGGCAAACAAGCCAGCTAACATTTCTGAAAACAATTTAGGTTGTCTATCTACAACTTTGTTCATTACAGCTTTTGCGCCACCCTGAGTACTGAACTGCGTGATCTCGGATTTTCGTTAATCTCTGCAATGCTCGGCTTAATCGCTTTACCTACCGCTTTTAATGTTAAATTCTGTTTAAGCTGCGCGTCGGTTAAAGGTAACCCACGAGGGAGTGCTTCGCCCTTACTTTGCTTTTTAATAAACTGCTTAACAATGCGATCTTCCAACGAATGAAAAGAAATAACAACCAGTCGCCCACCAGGCTTTAAAACATCCAAAGATGCTTGCAAAGCCGTTTGGATCTCTTCTAGCTCACTATTTATGTAAATTCGAATAGCTTGAAATGTGCGGGTTGCTGGGTGCTTATGCTTGTCTTTGATTGGAACTGCTTCATCAACTAAATCAGCAAGTTGCTTTGTAGTTAAAATGGGCGTTTCGTCACGCGTTTCTAAAATCTTATGTGCAATTCTGCGACCAAACTTCTCTTCACCATATTTTTTGATAACAAACGTAATATCTTCAAGTTCAGCTTCAGCTAACCACTGCGCTGCGCTGCGCCCAGATGTCGGGTCCATTCTCATATCTAATGGGCCATCTTTCATAAAACTAAAGCCACGGTCAGCATCGTCAAGTTGAGGTGACGACACGCCTATGTCGAGTAGGATACCATCGACTTTACCCAATAAATCGGCATCTTGCGCAACTGTATGAATATTTGAAAATCGGGTGTGTGCTATCGCAAAGCGTTTATCATCAGCAAACTTTTCTGCCGCAGCAATGGCTTGGGGGTCTTGATCTATCGCTTGCAAGCGACCTTGCTCACTTAATCGTGCAAGTATTTGGCCTGAGTGACCACCCCGCCCAAACGTCCCATCAATATAGGTGCCATTTGGATCGATATCTAATGCATCAAGTGTTTCTTGCATCAACACTGATACATGTTGAAATTGTGCAGTCATGCTCACATTTTGCCTTTCAGTTTTTACAGCGAAAAATTATCAAGTTCAGGACCTGACTCAAACTCTCCACTGCGCTCTAATTCAGTATCAAGCTGCATCTGTTGATGCCATCGTTGTTCATCCCAAATCTCAAATTTATTTAGTAGACCTACCAGCATTATTTTTTTACTCAACCCTGCGTGAGTACGCAGTGCCGGCGCCAGTAAGATACGACCATTTTTGTCTAATTGATATTCAGTAGCGTGGCCCAATAACATACGCTGTAAGCGCCTTGCTCTTGGGTTCATATTGGAGAGTTTTTGTAAACGGGCTTCGATTTCATACCATTCACTCATTGGATAAAGCCACAAACAAGGCTCATTAATGGCAATAGTGCAAATAAGTGAACCTTGTTCTTCAGACAGGAGTGGCTGGCGGTATTTAGTTGGTACCGCAAAACGCCCCTTTTCATCCAGACTCAGTGAACTCGCACCTTTAAACATCTTCGCCTCTATCCACGAAACTCTATCGTGCTTTAAGATCCAATATGATCCACTAAAAACCACTTTTTACCACGATAGTACAGTTTAGGGCTTGACAGCTGTTTTTGTCAAGTGAAAGGCCCCCTGATAAGCCCCTAAAAACCCAGAAAAAATGCGGCTTTGATGAAAGCCTATGAATTCGGTGGGAAAAAGTGGAATTGCTGTATATTTATTAAGAGATAACAGAAAAATTACAAATTAACACGAGAAAAAAAATAATAAATTATACGTTTGTGAAGATAAGAATAAGTCATAACCCCGTACTGAATTACCATATTTAGTGATTATTTAGCAGTATTTATTTGCCCACCTGCCTTAGGTTTTTGTATTATGTTACACCATAGTAAAGACACGCGCAGGTGTGATTATTACCAATTTATCAATAACGTACCGGTTTTACCGATTATTAATCATAATATGTGTGCCTGGACTATTAGTAATTTTGGCGCAATTGCTGGATGAACACTCAGAAATATTGCAACAGAGTGAATTTAAAGCCCTGCTGCTCGCTGAACAAATAGCAACGGTACAACAAAGTGATATTAATGAGACTAAAGAGCTTCTGACTCTTTTAGCACATCACCCTGAGCTGAAAACAATCAAGCCAGGTGAATGCCCTGCTATTTTAACCTACGCACAAGCCCTTGCGCCAAGAATTGCGAATATTGGTATAGCCTCCCCAAATGGTCATGTTTTGTGCACTGTTTTAAATTCCGCTAATCACATTGATATAAGTGACCGACTTTACTTCCAAGACGCGAATCGCACTAAAAGATTCAGCGTTGGTCAATTTCAACATGACCGCTCAATTAATAAAGCAACCGTTAACTTTGCTATTCCTGTATTAAACGATGATAAACAAGTACTACATACCCTTGTTGTCGCTCAGTCTCTTACTAAATGGAGCTATGCGCTTGCGAAACTCCCTTTGCCCGCAGGGAGCAAAGTCATGATCAGTGATAAACAGCACAATATTATCGCGCAATACCCCTTTAAACCTGAGCAACTCGGACAGCCACTTAAACTCTCTTGGCCAAGTTCATCACACAAAGCAAAAGTTGCCGAAGATCAGTTTGGTCAAAATAGGATATATCTGCAGCTTCCTCTTGAGCCAAATAAACCACATACTAGCTTACAGATCCATTTTTCATTGCCATTTGAACAGGCCATTAACGCAGCAAATCAAAAAGTGGCAACCACCCTTTCTTTATTTATTTTGGCGATTGTGATCATAATCTGGCAAGCAAAGTGGCAACTTAATCACGTTTTACTCAAGCCGCTTAAGTCGTTGCAAAATGCTATGTCACAATTTACCAATTCAGAACCGGTAAATTGGGGAAAAGATCAATCAAGCCCTGAATTTTTAGCTATTACGCAACAATTTGAAATTATGGCGAATACGCGGCTAAATGCAGAGCAAGCACTGACACATAAACATGCTGAGCTCATCGCACTTCTTACGGCTTTACCCGACAGTTATTTGCGCATCAATCAATCAGGCGAGATATTAATGAGTCATGGCCCTTATTCTCAGGGGGCCAAAGTCATTCAAGATATTTTCCCAACCCATGTTTTTAAGCGTGTTCTCGCACAGCTCGCGCTCTTAGAAGAGCAACCATACAGCCAGCTCGAATTCTCTCAGCTTGCTGATGACAATATCCAACATGTGTATGAGTGTCGGATAAACCATATATCCGAGCATCAACAAGCCATCTTAATCATTCGAGATATTAGCCAACGTAAGCAACATGAAGAAGCCATTAGCCTTGCTGCCCTCGTATACAAAAATAGCAGTGAAGGCATGGTTATTACCGACGCCAATGGCTTTATTCTTGATACTAACCCAGCATTTAGTGAGGTAACGGGGTTTAAACGCGAAGAAGTCATTGGTAAAACAACCAATATATTAAGTTCAGGTAAACATAATAGACAGTTTTACTCGCAAATGTGGCAGCAAATTTCTGAACAAGGCAGATGGCAAGGCGAGATCATAAACCGCCGTAAAAATGGCGAGCTATATACCGAATGGCTCACCATTAACAGTGTTTACAATGCACATAATGAAGCCTATCGTCGTGTCGCTATATTTACAGACATTACCGATCGCAAACGTAAAGATGAATTGATTTGGCATCAAGCACATTTTGATCAGCTTACAGAGCTTGCCAATCGCATTGAGTTAAAGCGACACTTAAAATACCAGTTAGAAGATAAACAAGCTAACATCGGGATCTTATTACTCGATCTTGATCACTTCAAAGATATCAACGATACATTAGGTCATTATTTTGGAGATCAGTTACTTACAGAAGTCGCAGACCGGTTAGTATCACTGCAATCAGAATGTAGTTTGATCTCCCGAATCGGTGGCGATGAGTTTGTGTTAGTCACCACATACAATGACTGCGAGCAACTTAGTAAGACTGCAGAAAAAGTCTTACAGTTACTTAACCCCAGCATTTCACTCGGGCAAGAACTGTGTCATGTAAGTGCCAGTATTGGTATTGCACATGCGCCACGTGATGGGGATACCAGTGAGCTTTTGCTAAAAGCAGCTGACCAAGCGATGTATCAAGCTAAGCAGCATGGTCGAAATGGCTTTGCATTTTTTAGTGCTCATATGCGTGAACAAGCAGAACATCGTATGGCATTACTTAAAGACTTACGCATCGCTTTATCTCAGCAGCAGTTTATTTTGTATTATCAACCAATCGTTGCCATGAAAGATCAGTCAATTGTTAAAGCTGAGGCCCTGATCAGGTGGCGTCACCCTGAAAAAGGGATTGTCAGTCCCGCCCTATTTATTCCTTTGGCTGAAGAAACTCAGCTCATACATGGGATAGGTGAATTTATATTTTCAACTGCCTGCGATACCCTATGCGCACTCAATCAATTGGGTCATCACTTGCAGTTGAGTATTAATGTATCGCCCGTGCAATTTACAGCAAAACACAGTGCACTCAACGACTGGCATCAACAGCTAACAGATAAAGGTTTAACAACAGAACAATTTGTCATTGAAATAACCGAAGGTTTAATGATGAATGCGCTGCCACGCACTCAACAGCGTTTAACCACACTCACCAAACAAGGTTTTGCGCTAGCACTCGATGATTTTGGGACAGGCTATTCTTCCCTTGCCTATCTAAAACAAATGGATACAGATTTCATTAAAATTGATAAACGTTTTGTAGATGGCATTGCCAACAATGCGGACGATTTAGCTTTATGTGAAGCAATGATAATGATGGCACACCAGCTAGGGTTAAAAGTCATTGCTGAGGGGATTGAAACTGCTACCCAGCATCAATTACTTCTCCAAGCAGGCTGTGATTTTGGGCAAGGGTTTTATTACGCAAAACCCATGCCCAAAGATGAATTAGTAAAGTTACTTAATACTGGCTAAGTAAGTATAGCCTCGATTACTCATTCAATAATAGGCCT
Source organism: Pseudoalteromonas aurantia (assembly GCF_005886875.1). Classification (GTDB taxonomy): domain Bacteria; phylum Pseudomonadota; class Gammaproteobacteria; order Enterobacterales; family Alteromonadaceae; genus Pseudoalteromonas; species Pseudoalteromonas aurantia_A. The sequence continues at coordinate 99,512 of NZ_PNBY01000009.1, forward strand.
ATTCGGCAAACCCGAATGCGGTCATCATTTTCTGAGAAATCTCAACATGATGCTGCATAGTAGAAAACTGTTTAGTGACACCTTCAGGCCCAACAGCATAGACTGGAACTGGGGCAGCCGTATGCGTACCTGTACCCCATACAACATTTTGATCTGCTGCCAAAGCTCGTCCTACCTTTGCCGCATGATCTTCATCCGCATAGACATAAAACTCCTTAAAATCAGAAAACCTAGGTACTATATCTGCACTTTGATATTTATGGTCAGCAACAAAGTAATCATTCACTTCCCGCTCACCAATCTCCGCAGCTTGATCGATGTTAATTTTGTACTGACTATATTGGTTTACAGCATTCATCCAATCTTCTGGTGTCGTTGCCGCAAAATCCCAATCTGCATTTGCAGCATTCATCATGTCAAAAAATGTACCGGTCTGGTTATAAAGCTTGTCTAAATGAGATAATGCACCGAAATTGAAATTTGGTTTATAATCAGCTCCCTGCATACCATCTCCTGACAAAGTTTGTGCTTCTGGAAGATTTTTACGAGAATAACTAAACCCAAAACTACCCGTTTCATGATCAGCAGTTACCACTACGAGCGTATCATTACGGTCTTTAACCCAGTCATGTACCGCAGCCACCGCTTCATCAAACTTTAATAGCTCATTCAACATCCAGCCAGCATCATTCGCATGACCTGCCCAATCAATTTGGCCACCTTCGATCATCAAGAAAAAGCCATCTTCATCTTTTGATAAAATATCCAGTGCCTTAACTGTCATTTCTTTTAAAGAAGGCTGTGTACAGCTATTGCTTGCCTGACATGCTTTGTACGCGATGCCATCATCCATCCCTGAATTAGCAAATAGCCCAAGTAACTTGTCAGTATCGCTTGCTAATAGCTGCGCCTTATCAAAAGCCAGTGCATAACCGTATTGCTCTTTTGCCTCTAAAACGATATTTCTGTCATCACTTCGTTTTGACTTTTTATATACACTGGCTGGCATACCTAGATCAGCCAGTACCTTTTGATCGGCTTCATCTGTTTTTATGTCTGATGGAATAAATACCCGTGCTCCACCTGATAATAAAACATCTACCATACCAGTATTCACTAACTGCTCTGCAATCTCAGGTTCCATAGAACGGTGTGGTTGGTGAGCGGCAAATGCAGCCGGTGTTGCATGTGTAATACGCGTATCAGAAACAAGCCCTGTGGCTTTTCCTGCTTTTTTTGCTTTTTCTAAAATGGTTTCTACAATATTACCTTGCTCATCAAGACCAATCATTTCAGAACCTGCAGCCAGACCTGTTGCTAACTGGGTTGCAGAACACGCTGAATCTGTTACCAACATGCCATTTGCTCCATGTGGCGCGTTAAGCGAAAGACCCATATGTCCTGCATCAGCAAGTTTTGACAAAGCGGTTTGATTGCCTCGTGTATTATATGTCGAGTTTGGTGCTCTTCGCGCATACTCCTCTAATAAGCCAACTTGCTGCGCTCCCATGCCGTCACCAATCATTAAAATAACATTTTTTACCGAAGTCACGGGGGTTGGTGCAACTTCCTTAATGACCTCCTTTTCTACTTCTTTGATCACTTCGACCGTTTGGGTGTCGTCGTTGCAAGCACTCAACAAGACTGCTGATACTGCTAATGTTATTAATTTCTTTTTCATGGGATTCCCGTAACGTATGAGCTAATTAACTGTGTAATTAAAAATTAGAGGCTCATTTTAGGGACGAATAATGTCTTTTTTATTTCAATATAATGACATTTTGAGCACTCACTCTAATCACTTAAAGCTCAAGGAAATCGGGCGAGTTGACACGCCATGCATAAATATACTCAGCAACACAGTGTAAACCGCGGCCTCAATAATGAGGCTAACGTCACTGTTCATAGTTGTCATTAACATCAATATAAACACCACAGATGCAAGCCCCTTTGGCCCAAGTCATACGCTCGTGTAATCGTGTGTCACTGCGCATCAAGCACAGTATAATCGGTAAAGTTCTAATCAAAATAATGGCAAAGACAGCAAATATAAGGGCATCAATATTCACCCCTTGTGAGAATAAATTTAACGATATCATCCCAAATAATGTCCAAATAAGTAAGGTTGCAAAGTCAGCGATATGTTCACTATCTTTAAGCAAAGTATCTTTAATCGGGTCGTCATAGAATCTATCAAACAACAAACCACACACAAATGCAGCGATAAAACCGCTTCCATGCAGAGCTTGTGTGAGTGAAAACACCAAGGTAGCCACGCCAATAAATAAAAAGGGACTGGTTGTTGTCGCAAATAAATGATGCGTTTTGGCTTTTCTCATTAGCACAATGCTTATCCAAGTCACCACAGTAGCAATCACACACGCTATGCTTAATTCTCGAAAGAACAACCACGATAAAGCCGACAGCGTCGCATTCTCACCATGAACTACAACAGGCAATGAAAACAAAAAAATTGGCACGCATAAGCCATAGTTCAAACCACTTTCAACATTAATGGCTTCTTGTAATCGAACCGGGACCCGTGGTTCACTTAAAAAGCCTTTGCACAATGCCGCATCTGTGGGAGAAATGATCACCGCTAATAAGGTTGCACCTATCCAACTTAATGGTAATAACCAATATGCAAATATAGCCCCGAATAAAATGGTTAATGGTAACCCAACCAGAAGGAGCCTTAGGGTAATTGATAAGAGTCATACAATACGCGAAGCCGTGTTCTGGCTGCATCGCTAAATAACACCACAGCCAAAATAACTTCAACTACAGGCAACATGATATCGCTATCTAGTTCCATGATCACAGCTTCTTTGCCTACAAAGTAGCTAATGACAGCCCCTAACGAAACAAACAAAATAGGCGCCGTAATTTCAGCTTTTACAAGCTGGCGGACACTAATAGAGTATATAAACAGAACGCGGCCAGCACTGGCCAAGATGTAATAAATCATCATAATCCTTATCAAGCAGTCTGTTTCTACTATTAATGAATTATGATGATAATCAAGTTAAATCACATCTCTTTACTAGGGTGTGAGTTAAGACTGAGGGTTTACCTTTGAATACTACTGTGCTTTTGGCGTAGGCGCTGAAAAACGACGGCGTTTAGGCTTGGCATTGGTCGGATTATCAATGGCAGCTTTAACCTGAGATTTCCCCTGATTGCCACCATTTCCTCGGGGCTTATGTTTTCCTTGACCTGGCCTCGCTTTTTTAGGCCCATTTGAGCCTTGATTTGGTTCACCTTGCGGCTTTGCACTCTTTGGTTTTTTCGCTTTTTTTGGCTTCACTGGTCGAGTATCTAATGCCACTTCAGGCACTGGATGTTGAGGTACAAATCCCTCTTCGTGTGCGCGTGGGATCAAAGCACCAATAAAACGTTCAATGCCATATAAATCTGCGGCATCATCCACGGTCACGAATGACACGGCTTGACCATCACTTCCAGCACGCCCAGTACGGCCAATGCGGTGTACATAATCTTCATAAATATTAGGCAAATCGTAGTTAACAACATACGGTAACTCAGCGATATCCAGTCCTCGCGCCACGATATCTGTGGCCACCAATACGTTTACGTCGCCGGTTTTAAAGCCATTCAAAGCTTTTACTCGCGCTGATTGTGACTTATTACCATGAATTGCTGCGCCAGTAATTTTATCTCTTTCTAACTGTGTCACTAAACGGTTTGCACCATGTTTAGTGCGACAAAATACCAATACTTGCTGCCATTTTTTAGTGCGAATTAAATGACTCAACAACTTGGTTTTTTGGGGTTTATCGACAGCATAAGCAAACTGAGTAACGGTTTTTGATGCTGCATTCTTAGGCGTAACCGAAATTTCAATCGGAGACACAATAAGCCCTTTCGCTAAATCTCGAATTGGGTCTGAAAATGTGGCTGAAAACAGCAAGTTTTGACGTTCTTTTGGCAACACTTTAATAATGCGCTTAATGTCATGAATGAACCCCATATCCAACATACGATCGGCTTCATCAAGCACTAAGGTACGAAGTTGATTAAACTTCACGGCGTTTTGACTATATAAATCAAGCAAGCGACCCGGTGTTGCAATCAAAATATCCACGCCTTTGCGTAGCTGGATCATTTGAGGATTAATTTTTACGCCACCATACACCACCGCAGAACGTAGCCGAGTTCCTTGACTGTAGGCCTCAACATTTTCTGCTATTTGTAATGCAAGCTCACGTGTTGGTGCTAAAACAAGGGCCAACGCTTGGTTTGAACGGGGGCGATCTTCTTTTAATAATTGCTCAATAAGCGGCAGGGTAAACGCCGCAGTTTTACCGGTACCTGTTTGTGCTGCTGCCATTACATCTTGGCCAGACAATACCGCAGGGATCCCTTTTTCTTGAATAGCCGTCGGTGTAGTGTAACCTTTATCTGTAATACTTTGCACGATTGATGGAGACAAACCCAAATCTGAAAACGTCATTTAAACTCTCATGTGTTGGGGCTTATCTTCAACAAATAGATAGGAAAACCACAGCGGCATAAGCCCTAGCAAATGACATTATGTTAACGACACTTGCTAAGCCGACTGCACTTACACAGGCTGCTAAGTGACACAATGCGCTGGTAAGGCAGTCAAGTATAACAGATCACCACCTGATCCCCTATTTTATAAGCTTCTCGGCAATAAAAGCGCAACATGTACATGAAAATGTTACAAGAATACAATTGATCAACATTTATCTTACATATATGCTGAACTATGCTTTTGAGCAAAAACAACACAACAGTAAAGGAAAATGACATGACATTAAAATTCACTAAGGGGCTGCATAGTGCAGTACTCGGGCTATGTGCCCTCCCCTTTTATTCACAGGCTTATGATTGCCAAGGCATTGACGCATGGTCAAGTGTTAATACCTATGTAACGGGCAATCTTGTTACACAAAATAATACCGCCTACCAAGCAAAGTGGTGGACGCAAGCACAATCTCCAGCAGATAACTCCACACCATATGCTGTATGGGATGATTTGGGTACCTGTGGTGGTAATCAGGCCCCAACAATTAACCTAATTACACCCGCAGATGATTCGACTTTACCGATAAATGACAGCGCTATTTTCAGTGCCCAAGCTAATGATTCAGATGGTAGTATCACTCAGGTCGAATTTTTCTTAAGTGGTCAATCTGTGGGTATCGATACACAAGCTCCCTATGAAGTAACATGGCAAACCATCGCAGGGCAGTATCAAGTTAACGCAATTGCCACAGATAATAATGGCGCAAACACCACCAGCAATACCGCACAACTAACAGTTACTGATGGTATGCCAAATGCCAGCCCAACCATAGAACTCACAGCACCGCTTAATAACAGCCAATATAAAGTGGGCGACCAAGTCAGCATTAGCGCTACAGCCGCCGACGCTGATGGCAAAATCACCGAGATCTCATTTTGGCTCAATGGTACTTTGCTAAGTACTGATACTAGCGCACCGTATCAAACACTATGGAGTGCCACTGCTGGTAACCAGCAAATAAAAGCGATTGTCAAAGATAATAAGAATGCCACAGCAAGCGCAATTGCTAATATCGTCGTCTCAGAGACTAACTCGGGCGGTTGTAAAAACGTACCAAATTATCAAGCCGGTGGAAGCTATAAAGCGGGTGATGTTGTTGCTCATAACAATCATAAATATCGTTGTGATATAGGTCCTTGGTGTAGCTCTGATGCATTATGGGCGTACGAGCCTGGCACAGGTCAAGCGTGGACTGATGCATGGACAGATCAAGGTGTATGTGCCATTAAGCCCGTCGTGAACTTTACCTCGCCAGCGGCTAATAGCACCTTACTACAAGGCAATAATTACGATATTGCACTCAATGCCACAGACGCTGACGGACAAATTAGTCAAGTAGACATTTATGCGGGTAACACGTTATTAAGCAGCTTAAACCAAGCACCATTTAAAGTCAGTTGGCTGGCTCAGCAATTAGGACCTATCGAGCTCAGTGCGATTGCCACGGATAACGAAGGAAACCAAAGCAGCAGCGCCCAAGTCGTTACTGTTACAGATAAAGTGATTGTGAGCTCCATAACTTCCCCAAGCGCAGGTAGCCAAATAACATTAGGCAGTGCAACACAACTGACGGCAGACGCATCAGCATTGCTGGGACAAATCACCGAGGTTAGCTTTACAGTTGATGGTGTCTTAGTCGCCACAGATACTAGTGCGCCTTACGCCACACTGTATACACCTGCAAGCTTAGGCAATAAAACCATCACTGCGATTGCAAAAGGTAACTTAGGCAATCAAGCAACTAGTGAAGGCGTTAGTATCAAAGTGATCGATGCCCCCATAGGGAAAACCCATAAACTAATTGGGTATTGGCACAACTTTGTTAACCCAGCCGGTTGCCCATTGCCATTGAATCAAATTTCGCCAGCATGGGATATTATCGATATCGCATTTGCCGATAACGACCGTAATTCAAACGGAACTGTACACTTTAATTTATTCGAAAAAGACATTCGCTCTACTTGCCCAGCAATTGACCCAGTTCAATTCAAACAAGATATGCAAGCCCTTCAAGCGCAAGGAAAGGTTTTTGTTTTAAGTCTTGGTGGTGCAGAGGGAACTATCACACTCAATACCGACTCAGATGAAGCTAATTTTGTCGCAAGCTTAACGGCTATTATTAATGAGTGGGGCTTCGATGGCTTAGACATTGATTTAGAAAGTGGCTCAAACCTTATGCATGGCACGCAAATTCAAGCGCGCTTGCCACGTGCGATAAAACAAATAGAACAAAATATCGGAGGCAATATGGTGTTGACGATGGCCCCTGAACACCCTTATGTGCATGGTGGTATGATAGCTTATACCGGTATTTGGGGTGCCTATATCCCGGTTATCGATCAACTGCGTGACACATTAGATCTGCTACATGTTCAGCTTTATAATAATGGTGGATTACCCAATCCTTATGAGCCTGGCAGCGCACCAGAAGGGTCTGTCAATATGATGGTCGCCCACGCTAAAATGTTGTTAGAAGGCTTTGATTTAGCGAACGGCACACGTTTTGCTCCGTTAAGAGACGACCAAGTCGCGATTGGCTTGCCATCGGGTCCTAAATCTGCAAACTCTGGACAAGCGCCCATCGCTAATATTACAGCGGCATTAGATTGCTTAATTAAAGGCACAAGCTGCTCAACCATTGTGCCAATTAAGACCGCCCCGAATTTCGGTGGGGTGATGACATGGTCAATAAACTGGGATAAATTTGATGGTTACAATTTCTCAAAACCAATTGGTGACAAGCTAAATAGTTTAAACCAAGGTAAGTAGAATTCTCGCTCATTCTATATAAAAAAGCCCCTCTCAGATATCACAGGGGCCTTTTTAACACTTTAATTGGCAATATGGTGTGCCAATAAATATATACTTAGTAAGCTGGTTCACAAATGCGAACACGACGAGTTTCAGTTGTCATAGTATGCCTATCAACTGAACCGCCAACATTTTTCCTTCACGCCACCAGTAATTACATTGCTCGCCATTTACAGGGTAATAACTTTCTCACGTATGAGACATCCAGCGCGTTTCACAGTATGGACGTCAACTTGCTGATTTTCATACCTGCAATACTTAGGTACACGCTATTCAGTAATAACCAAGACTTTCCTTGACAATAAGGCCGTAGCCAGCCCCATTAGCAATGTATTTTTTAACATGATCATTTCTTTTCTTATTTAAGTTGATTGAACAAAAATAGTACTACAGAAACTTTATATTATTAATATATCATAAATAACACAGCAATCTGTTCATCTCAAAATCCGGTACAGGCACCTGCTTTTACTGACATATCAATCGCACTATTTAACCTCAGATTTGGATAAAGGGTTTGGAATAGCAAGTGTTTTGAAAGCAAACATACGTACAATCCAATGATGATATTTTTTGAATATCAAGGCGTTTTTACGCAGTAATAGCGGGCTATTACAAATGAAAGCAACGCCAAGCGTGAGAAAAATAGCTTTATTGGGCAAATGCGCTTATCCAGAGCTGAGGTTATTTATAAATAGTGCTCAGCTTATCGTGTATTACAAACCTGATGATATTGCAGAACCTTCAGTGACAAAATAGAAGGTGACGGTCTCTTAATTAAAAAATCACAATGTTCAGCTCGAATGATAAAAAATATTTTAATAACAATGGGAAAGGTAGATGAAAATCAGTCAGCCACATTGAACACACAGAGTGCCCTCTGTGTGTTACTCTTTACTCACCCTAGATAAAGGTGATGAAATACACGATGGAATAGCAAACAACAGCTTTAAAGAGGTATTAAATAACGCTCATGGCTCTAATTTAGCTAAAAACGGGTCAATTAAACGCTGGAATAATTAAGGGGTAATAAAGATATAATCTTGAGGGGTCAAGCGTAAGCACCTAAATAAAGTAGATGCTTACGCTTGAGTTTGAGTTTGAGTTTGAGTCAACCTATGAGACAACTGAAAAAACTGTAACTATCTGATTTTATGTAAGGCTTGAAATCTGAAGACTAAAATTGAGTGTAACCGTGTACCATTTTTATCGGTCACTATTCTGAAATGTGGGATTTTAGAAAACCGCTTGAAAGATCGAACGGTTACTAAAATCGGCGAGTCAACCTGTAAGACAACTGAACAAAATTGAAACTATCTGATTTTATTGAAAACTTGGGATCTGAAAACTAAAGTTGAGTGCAACCGTGTACCAGTTTGGTCGATCACGATTCTAAAATTTAGGGGTTTTATAGCTGGTTCAAAATAAATTGCGATAGTCCAGTGCTTAACTGTGTGATTCATAGAGATCGTTTCAATTTTGCGATCTATAAATCCCTTCTGTAATTAGATAACTGAACACGTTCATTATGCTCTTGATAGCACCCCTCAATTTCATCTGAAAATGGCGTTTGTTCACGAACTTCAAAGCATTTCTTCAATTACAGACTCTAAAAAGTCAATGGTATTAGTGGCACTACGTCGTTTATAAAGCCTTAACACTCGATAGCGTGTACAGTCATCAATAGCTGTGTACTGGTATAAATTAGCGGCTATTTTGCAAGTGTCCATTTGAACTCTTTCGCCAGGAATAGGCTTAGAGTATCTTTTGAAGTCTGGCTTTTTACGATAAATAACAATAGGGTCAACTTTGTGCTTTTTAAGCACTTTATGAATAGTAGCTAGCCCTAACTTAATTTGCTCATTTCTAAGCAACTCACTTTGGATTCTTCGAGCGCCTAAGTTTCTAGATTTTCTTAAAACTAAAATCTTAGCTTCTAATTCTGGAGATACTTTTTGATTTGGTGAACTGTGGGGTCTTTTACTCAAACTTTTAAGGCCATCAAGACCTTGCTCTTGATACCTAGACCACCACTTTCGTAATGTTGGTCTAGATATTCCACAACGCAGGCAAACCAAACCTGCGTTGTTTGTTTCTTGATAAAGCGTTATCCACTTAAGTCTTTGTTGAATTTCATCGTTCATAACATCCAAGTATAGAAAGGATGTCTATGAATCACACTCTCTCTATAGAGTAAATTGAGATAGGCAGTTACACAAAATTAGTTACAGTTTCATTTAAAACGTTAGGTTAATTTTCTTTGTTTTCTAAAACGACAATGCTGAACCAAATACACAACAATTCCGCTACTCCATCAAATATCTTTAGACGTTAGAACACCAGCCTAAAAGACCGTTCTTTCCATGCATTATTCCTCAAATAGTCAAATATTACTTAGGGCAGTTGCCATTTAAGAAGATAAAAGTAACTTTGTTTTCAATGTTTACCAACACACCGACCAAAAAACTATAAGAGTATTAACGTTTATACCAAAAAACAGGGGAATGGTGACAAGATATTATTTGTTGTGCATGGCATGTCGAAAAACGTAGAAAATTATCTCGATAACTGTATCAAATAAGATATCATTTAAAGCTTTGGTCCCGTTTAATTTCATGTTGAATCAACTTTTTATGCAAATATGAGCGATCTAATGCCAATGATGCAGCAACTTTTGTGATGTTACCTTGGTACTCTTCCAACCGTTTTATGATCAATTCTCTTTCAACAAATCGTAAATGATCCTTTAGTGAGAGTTGATTGCTTTCTGATACTTTCCCTGAACTTATATAAACTATTTCATGGGGTAGATCGGCACAAGTTAAGGTCTTACCGCCCATAATTAACATGCGCTCTATAGTATTATGTAATTCACGAACATTACCTGGCCAGTCATAGCTAGTTAACATTGATAAGCAGCTTGGTTCAATTGTTCTATTACTCATACCATGACGTTGGCTAATTTGGCGGACAAAATAATTAGCGAGAAGGATTATATCGCTTTTTCGCTCTCTTAACGAGGGCGATTGTACAGGGATAACATTTAACCGGTAGTATAAGTCTTCTCTAAAGTTTCCCGTCTCGACTAGTTCTTTTAAGTTTTTATGGCTTGCAGCAAGTAAACGAATATCCACTTTGGTTACTTGATCAGAACCCACCTTTTGTATTTCTTTATATTCTAAAGCTCGCAGTAAAGTTGCTTGCACTGATAAGGGGATGTCAGCAATTTCATCAAGAAATAACGTCCCTTGTTCAGCCATTTCAAAATACCCTTTTTTGTGTTTATCAGCGCCGGTAAATGCGCCTTTGATATGACCAAATAAAGCACTTTCAAACAAGTTTTCTGGTATTGCTGAACAATTTACTATTACGATATTCTGTGTCGCCCTTTGACTATTGTCATGGATCGCTTGTGCTATTAATTCCTTGCCTGTACCACTTTCTCCTGTAATTAACACATTGACATTATTGTTGGCCACTTTTTTAATGGTGGTTCTTAATGATTGTATCAGTTTATGTTCACCAATTAATGCTTGTTCAGCCTGCGTCTGTTCAAGCACATTTAACTTTGAGCGCATTTGATGAAAGGCCACACAGTTATTCACAGTGACAATAAATCTCTCCGCATTAAATGGTTTCTCTAAAAAGTCATAAGCACCTAATTTTAACGTACACGCTGCTTCGTCTAGTGAGGCATTCCCTGAAATAAAAATGGTTGGCAAATCAACTTGTTCTTGTTTCATTTGTTGATATAACTCGATACCACTTTTCTGACCAAGACGAATATCAATAATAGCTAAATCAAAATAATGAATGTGCATTGCTTTTATCGCAGCATTGGCACAGGTATGCATGGAGACATCATAACCTTCTGGTGTTAAACAGGCACTAACACTTTTACAGATATTAATTTCGTCATCAATAACTATGATTCTTACTTGCCCCATCACTACCTTCTTTCATTCACTATGTTTTACTAATAAGTAATGGTAATAACAGTTCAAATGCCGCGCCATCACTGCATGCAAGACACTGTATATCACCTTTATGATCTAAAATTATTTTTCTGACAATAGCTAAGCCTAAGCCCATATTTTCGCTTGAATCTGTTGACTTTTTAGAGCTGTAATAAAGTTTAAAAATACTATCTCGTTCTTTTTTATTGATGATTTTACCTCGATTAAATACCGTTAATTTTATCCAGTGTTTTTGATTGACCACCTTTTTGATGTTTACAGAAAATGTCACTTCTAATGGCTGACAATTTGGATTCGCTTGAATCGCGTTTTTAACAAGATTTAGTAAACATTGGTTAAGTAAGATAGCATCAGCCTCAATTAAAACTCCTCGCGATTGTTCAATATTATCAGCTATTTTCAGATCGAAATTTACACTCTGCCAAGCAGGGCTGTACTGTTCAATAAACAGTTCAAGGTGACTCAATAAATCTAAGCATTGAAAATTGGGTTCAGGTAACTTTGAAAATTTATTAAAGTGACTAACCATGTTTTTAAGTTTGTTAACTTCTTCTGAAACAACATGTTCAGTGTTATTTAAATTCTCAGCAAAACTACTCCTGTCTAATTTTTTATGCAGTCTTGGTAAATTACTCACCATCATTTGAATAGGCGTTAACGGATTATTAATTTCATGAGCTAATTTCCCGGCGATTATTTGCCATTCATCAAAATAGCATAATGCTTGTATTTTCTTTTCTTTAGTAATGTTACTCGATACCAACAGGTGGTATGACTTAGCTACTTTTCGACTTAAAAAAATAGCAGCAATAGTTGAGAAAATTAACACTGTAATAAACAAGATGAGGTAATAAGTTAAGTATGTATCACTTATCACCTTTTTTACCAAATCTGGCTGTTGAAAAATCAACAACTGTTCAGAGACAGTATTAAATTTCTTTTTGTAATCATCGGTTTCTTTAGGGTTAAGCTTTCTTAAAATTTTCAAATCTTGCTGGTAATTTTTTAATATTTGAGTGGTGCTAGGCTTTACCACCAAAGAAGTTGCGCTGTCTAATATTTCATTTAGTAATATATAAGAAGCTAAAAAAGGCAAAATAGCGAGAGTGAGAATAGCAGCAATTAAATAGTAACTAACAAGGTTATTTTTCATTATTTACCTGCTGACGCTTTATTGTTTTCGTTATAATTTCGCTTTTCCATAAAGAAACTATATCGCTAGGCCCTGAGTATTGCGATAATATTTTATCGAATAGCTTTTCGAACCTTGGCCTTACCGTTGTATTTTTGCCTTTCATAATAGACTTAACGGCCTTACCATTAATGTTAATTATACGGCTATAACTGCGGTTTTCACTCGCATGAATTACGTTGCTTTCACTCTTAGCTTTATGCCCTTGACTACTATTTATCCATGATTTTATTTTTTCAATTCGCTTATGTTCAACTGGATTAACAAACACCTGCGCTGTAATTCTAATGTTATTTTTTGCTTGCATCGTACTTAATGGACATTTTATTTCCTGATTTTTCAACAGACTATATACCTCTTGGACATCAGTAATGTTCCATAGAGAGATTAGTCCATAATCGTCAACTTTTTCAATACGGTAATGCTCATCCCATAAATCATAGGTTACGTTTAACGAATAAGAACAGCGTCTATATACTTCATCACCTTTTTTAAAGCTAATAATGGAATAAAAACGACTTTGTAAGCCACTATTTATCTCAGTGCTTAATAGTTCACTAGGGTAACGAATATCAGTGATTTTTAAAGATAGTTGGTGTTCCTCTTTGACGACCGAAAGTTCGATGGCATTGAGAGATTGGCTGCTGATAATAAAGCAAAATGTTATCAGCAATAATAACTTATTTTTAGCCATACTATGCTTATTGGCTCTCATTTAAACCAACTTTGAGAAAAAATCGGTAAATCATATTCTCAGTCTGATAGGTATAGCCAGCATCAAACTCAATAATGCGAAAATCTTCCTGTGGATTACTACCATACCAATCTTTTGTTCTCCTGAAGGTCGCTCCTAGCGACCAACCTGAGAATGCGCCAACTTTTGCATCTATCACCTTATAATTCGAATATCTTGCTGAAATTCCCACGTCTTCAATTTTTGAATAAAATTGTCTATTTGATTCTTTATAATAATCAGTATTTACTCCAAGAGAGATTGCACTATAGTCATCGATATTTACATGCGATATATAAGATAACTGGTAGCGATGACCGTTTGAAAGTGTGGTATAGCGCGTCGATAACTTTTCACCATATACCGGAAATAAAGTATCATTTTCACTGTTAAACCCATAGTTGAAGGAGTAATTCTCATCGATTTTTTCATCTAGATCACCGGCAATATCGAGTGAAACATAAGAGTAACGTGCAAACCTTTTTCCAAAAGAAAACCAACTTCGCTTGTTTAACGGGTTATTTTCGTGAGAAATTTCGCTGTTATTATCGTCTATTTCAGTATATTTAGATCGGCTCTTGGTTAATTCAATAGTTGCATTAAAATAATAGTAGGGTGAATTGAATAAATGCGGATCATAATAATCCAGAGATAGTGTATTGTGTTTGATAATATAACGGGTAAACCAACTATCAGTATCTGCTGGTTCGATTAATGACTGTTTAAAATGATCTGCATCTTTATCATATTTGTAACCAGAAACTCCAAGAGAAAGCTCTTTTCCTGAGCCAAGAAAGTTAAAATCTGTTGCCCTTGACGATATATATTGTTGCGTTTCAGATATACGATACTTATCTTTATCGCATAAATTAATGAGTGCTTCTTTATTGTCTGGCACGGTTTCACCAAAACAAGCATAAAAATCTTCTTTTGACTTTATTCGTTTTACGTCATAAGAAAGCTCGTATTGAAGATTACTCGCTTCTTCAATATCAAAAACAACGACCACATGACCGCGTTGTTTCCCTTTTCTCAAATAAACATCGATATGTTTAAATTGTATCAGAGTACCAAGCCTTAATTTAGCATCGATGATATCATCAGGATTAAGCTCGTCTCCAATCTGTTGATAGTATTTATTTCTTATAAAACTACAATGAGTATGGTCATTACCAATACAAATAATATCGTCAATAATGAGCGCAGTTTCTTTTAATGATGCGGCTAGAGGCGCTTGCTCGCTAGCATCAGAAGCATTAGTTTTCCCATAAACCGGTAACACAATAAAAATTAATGTTAGCCAAAACACAAAAGAAATATTAGTCAGTACTTTCAAATATTTGCCCTAGAAAAATCACAAAAAACAAAATCACTTTCAGTCCGTTTTTATTACGCGTAAGTGTACGAAAGAGGCAAAGAGCTGGCAAGCCTTTACCTCAGTTCTTTAACAAATACGCGTATTGTCTAACGAAAGAAAACTGCTACATTAAGTTTTATCAACCTTTGTTGCTGCCATCATATGCACTTTTTTTATACTCAGAACTAGTAATAAGAGCCAAATCGACATAGCGCCACCATTACTTTTTTGCGGCAATGGCTCAGACACTATTGGTTTTTTGGTTGGGCTAGTATTTACTTTATCTTCAACAGGCCAAGGCAAGTCTATTTGTTTTGGTAAATCACATGCAAGCTCTTGTTTAACTACTATAGGCACATACCCAACTTCAAGTCCTTCTGGTGGTGTTACAATCAAGTTATCGTCAAAACTAACCAGATTACCTTTAGAGGGGGGGGCTAGGTACTCATCTGTACTTTTCCAGTGAGTATGCATTTTTTCAACCATAGTTTGTAATTTATATTTTTCATCCACAGTTAAATTGTATTTTTTTATGCTAGGTTGGTCAGTAAATTTATACCAATAATAGGTCACCTTTGAGCAATCATTCAGTGTCGCCGTATAAGGGCCACTTGTATAGTCAGTAAATAGCTCTTGCCCAGCACTATCAACCTCATAAACCTCAGGGTTTCTGCTTGGTGCGGGTAGCTCTTCATTAATTAAGTTTGTCTCGCTCGGTACTTGGTTTTCTTTGATTGCCAGTAATGCATTGCCTTGCTGTTTGAAGTATTTTGGGTATAACCCCATGCCATTTTCTGGGGGGACATGCCACTGTAAACCAAAAGAGTTATCATCAAATATTGTGGGAGTTGCGCTATCGTGAAATGCGCTCGTGTAAATATCATTGATGCGCAGATCATTGAATGTATCTAACAGGATTGGTTTGCGTATGCCGTTAGCATCAAATTGTGTTGGAGAAACCTGATCACTTTGCTGCCAATGGCTAAATTTATGAAATAAAGCATCTTTACTGTATATCGTCAAATCTTGCATGATAGTGGACTGCCCATCACTATTCATTGGATATTGAATTTGTGGAATCTTATAAAACGTATCTCCTTTATTATCTTTTTGTTTTAATGCTCGGGTAAAGCCAAATTCCATAGTACCAGATTCGCCTAATAGTAATGGTTGATTGTCCAACCCTAGTCCTTCAATAGCAGTGTATTCTTTTGATAATTCAGCCCATAAATCAGGTATAGAAAAAGCGACGGGGCCCTTAAAATTTTGCGTGTTCACAAATAATGTCCAACTTAAGTTACCCACTGGTACATCCGTGTATTTTTCTTCGGTGAATGGTAACGCAAAATATCCATAACCAAAGACTTCACCATTAGGCTTACCCTTAAAGGTCAAACCGTCAGCTGGAATAAGTAACTGATTGCTCAGTTGAGCAAGGCCATACATGTGCGGTCTATCAGAAAAATTACCTGGCTGCACACCTGTGGTATTTGAATAATCGTCGTAACAAGTGGGCACAGAGCCCATGGCAAATTTAGGGTACCCTGTTTGAAATCTCGTGCCTGCCCAAATCCCCATGCCTCCTTCGATGGTTTGAAAGTAACTCAAATAATTACCATGGTTTTTTGCATCCCAATTATCTCCCGCATATGTACCTTTGGGGCACAATGGAAAAGGATCATTGTTTAACAACTCACGATTATCAGGGCGTACCCAAGTTCCTGCCATACCGATTTGCAGATCTTCAGTTAAACGATCCGCTACAGGCCAAACAGCTGAATAGAACGAAATGCCATATCGAAAAGCTTCATCACTACTTTCTTTAATAGAATAAGAGCCGATATATCCACTTAAGCCATCAGTGTTTTCAGCTGATATTGCCTGATGACTAGCAATGATATATGAGCACAGTAAGATACTTTTAAGTGATTTTGTTAATTTAATTTTTTTTATCATTATTTTCATACTTCTTCCTTTTTATATCATTTTTATTTTATCGGTGTTTCATATTTGCCGTAAAAATATTAACTCTAAGTAAATGGCTTGTATGTTCATGTCTATGTCATCCTCATTTATCTATTAAATTTTTATTTCTTATCATTGATAAGCAATAGACAAGCCAACTTTTAAAAAAAGATAATCCATTGTTTTTATTAACTTAATAGAAATTAAAAAAGTAATTCCCACCATAAAAAAACAACAGCTGTGGTTAAAAGTACACACCACATAGGCGTTGTTTCCTAAATAA
>NZ_PNBY01000090.1 GCF_005886875.1 Pseudoalteromonas aurantia
ACCATTGATGATGGGCAAGCAGGTGCACTCAGTGCGGTTGATAGTGATGTCTTTTCATTGATTAGTGATGCGGATCGGGCGCTGATACCAGACCATATTGAAGATGCTTACCCTGTCAGCCGACTTCAGTTGGGGCTTATTTATCACAGTCGTATTTCTGAAAGCAGTGTTTATCATGACTTACTAAGTTACAAAGTCAGCATGACTTTGGATAGCAACATACTAACTAAAGTATTGGCACAGGTAAGTACTCGCCATGAGATGTTGCGTACACAAATTGTAAGTGATGAATATAGCGAGCCGCTTCAGTTAGTACATAAAGATGCGCAAATCCCACTTCATATCAGTGATATTGGTGATGTTGAAACGATAAAAAAGTGGTATGAGGCAGAAAAAGCGACAAGCTTTACTGATGCAGACTATCCAATGTTGCGTATTGCAGCGCATAAAGTTGATGCGCAAAGCTTTTATATAAGCCTAAGTTTCCATCATGCCATTTTGGATGGTTGGAGTGAGGCTGCATTAATTTCAGAAATTTTATCGCGATATACAGCAGCAATGAACCGTTCAGTTATCAAGGATGAGCCGATTTCAGCCTGCTATCGAGACTATATTGCAAAGGAATTAGCGGTACTTGCGGACAATCAGAACGCGTTATTTTGGAAAGAAACGTTAAGTGATATAGCAGCGAGAGAGGTTAATTTACTGCCCGAGCAGGATAGTGACGTGGAAGTTATTTCGGGTAAAGATACGGATTATGCAAGCTTTAGCATTGCACCTGAGCAAGCTCTGGCGTTGAGGAAACTCACGAATGAACTTGAAGTATCATTAAAAACGATATTGTTCACCGCACATATTAAAGCGCTGACTATAGCGACAGGGTACAACCAAGTCGTTACAGGTATTTCATTTCATGGCAGGCCCGAAACCTTAGACAGCGAAAAAATCCTAGGTTTATTTGTCAATATGCTGCCCTTTGCGATGGATGTAAAGAGTTCTTCTTGGCGTGATTTGGTTGGCTCTGTGCAATCAATGAGCAAGGACATCGAGAGTCAGCGTTTTTATCCAGTAGAGGCTATCAAACACATTACTGGTGGACAAGAACCCTATGTGACGTCATTCAATTATACGAACTTCCGAAATTATTGGCAGGAAGAGTCTGTTGATGGCACTAGTGTTGTAAATAGCCGTATGGGTGAGGGAGAGAATAGCTTACCGTTTAACCTTAATATTCAGGCTTACCAAGATAGAGACGAAATCAATGGCTCATTGAGCACGTTGAAAAGCCATTATCAAGCAGGTGTTGGTGTTACCTACGCATTATTATTTAAGCGTATCGTGACATGTATGCTCAATGATATAGATGCATTACATACAGATATTGTTACTGATTATGAGCGTGAGGCACAGCTAGAAGTATGGAATAAATCAACGAATAACTTTGGTAATACAGCAGTGCATGAGTTATTTGAAATGCAAGTAGCTGCTAGACCAAATGCTGTGGCATTGAAGACTGTACAGGGCACGTTTACTTATACGCAGCTTAATGAGTTGGCCAATCAACGGGCGTGCTATTTGTTGTCAAAGTCGAACACAGTGCCAATGGCCGTCGGTATTTATCATCATGACAGAGTTGATATGGTTATCAGTATGTTAGCGGTATTAAAAGCCGGTGCTGCTTACGTGCCTATCTCTATTGATAGTCCAATAGAGCGCATTGCACATATTGTTGATGACTGCAGCTTGTCGGTTATTTTGACTGATACGACTCAAGAAAGAGCAATAAGAGCTGTACTTGAACATTGTTCGAACATTGCGATGATTTTATTGGTTAACGATGCCGATATTGCGTTGTCTGAAACTGAAAATTTATCAGTAAAAACAAGCGCACAAAGCTTGGCGTATATTATGTATACCTCAGGTACGACAGGAGTTCCTAAAGGGGTATTGATCCCACATAAAGGGGTGACATCGTTAGTCAATAATGCTGATTTCATGGCAATAACGCCGTCTGATATTTTTGCGCAGTTTGCTAACCCGGCATTTGATGCTGCAACCCTTGAAATATGGGGAGCATTAACTCAAGGAGCCTCATTATTTATTCCGAGCACGGAATTTACACCTGAAGCAGAACAAATCGAGACTTTGTTACAAAAACAACAGATCAGTATTTTGTGGCTAACTCGTGCTTTGTTCGACTCTGTATATAGCCAATGCCCAGATATGTTTGCCACTCTGCGCTATTTAATTGTCGGTGGTGAAGCATTAACGCCAGCGATTATGAACCGCATTGTTAAACAACAGAATCGCCCCGCTCATATTCTCAATGGCTACGGACCGACAGAATGTACGACATTTGCAACAACGTTTGAATGCTCCGAAGTTATGTCAGGCACAGTACCAATAGGGAAACCGATCAATGGTCGAAAAGCGTACGTGCTGTCTGAAAATAAAACATTACTGCCAACAGGTGCTATTGGCGAGCTATTTATATCTGGCGCGGGACTGGCGAGAGGTTATCTGAATCAACCCGAGCTAACGAGTTCGAAGTTTGTACGTAATCCATTTGCGTGTAATAGAGAATTCTCAGATGACTACAGCACGCTTTATAGCACGGGGGATCGAGTTCGTTGGTTACCTGATGGTAATTTGCAATATGTCGGGCGAGATGATTCTCAAGTGAAAATCAGAGGTTATCGTGTGGAGTTATCAAGTATTGAAGATGTGTTAATGGAGTTACCAGAAGTACAGCACGCGATAGTGCAAGTGCAAGACTTTAATACAGAATCAGTACTAGTTACCTATTTGGTGACACATTCTGGCCGAGATTTAAATATCAAGTCATTACAGCAAGTACTACGCAGCAAGCTATTTAGCTATCAGGTGCCGAGTCACTTCGTGTTTATGGACTCATTGCCTTTAACCGCAAACGGCAAGGTTAACGTGGATGCGCTAGAGCGTATAGAAGAAGCACAAGGGCCAGAGTACATCGCGCCGAGAAATGAGCTCGAAGCGAAGTTGTGTGAAATATGGCAAGAAAATCTAGGTATTGAACGAGTGGGTGTTGAAGATAACTTTTTCCGTTTAGGTGGTAACTCTATCAATGCGTTACGGATCATGGCGAAAGTTCGTTCATTACTCGATTTTGAATTGCCGATTTCTGCGTTATATGAACATCAGTACATTGGCGCAATTGTTGAGAACGTGTCGAATATGAAGCAACAGTCACATAAGACTTTAATCAAGTCACAAACTGTGGCGGATAAGAATAAAGTCATCACCATTTAAGGCAGTAGCGAAAGGATTATTATTATGTTTGAACTACTTACAGAAATAAAAAATGCGAATGCTGCTGTGTGGCTTAATGGACAAGACATTAGTCTTGCCTACGGTTCACAGGCATTAAGCGCAGAACTCATCAATAAAGTTAAAGATGATAAAGAGGCTTTAATAAGTTTCTTATCTAGTAGACAAATTTTCTCACAAAAGGCATTTGAAAATATGCCTCAGTGGCAGCGTTATCCACTGTCTTTTGCTCAACAACGTCTGTTATTTATTGAGCGAATGAGCTCAGGTGACGCATATCTCATTCCGGTATGCTTTAACCTTGAGCAAAGTGCAGATTTGATTCGCTTACAATTTGCTCTTGATATTGTTATTGCAAGGCATGCAAGTCTTAGAACCGTGTTTGCCCAAGATAATGAAGGTGATGATTATCAGCAAGTCACAGATGCGACAGTGACAATAGAGGTTGAAGATTTTGCAACAACAGGCGCATTACATGATGCGTTAGAAAAACAGCAATCAAAGCCGTTTGATCTTGGCCAAACTGTTATGCGCGCCAATATTTTACAGTGTGGTGAGCAAAGAGTATTGCTGTTTGTGTGGCACCACATAGTGTTTGATGGCTGGTCTGTGGCTGTGTTTCTAAAGGACTTTGAACGTGCTTATATACATGGGGAAGCATTATCATTGCCCGAATTACAATATGCTGATTATGCTTGTTGGCAGCGAGAGCTGATGTCAGGGGAGGTCGGTGCTCAACAGTTGGCATATTGGAAGAGTAATTTGTCAGAGGTTCAGCCACTGGCTTTGCTGACGGATTTTAATAGGCCGATGCAAAGCGATTATTGTGGTGAAGATTTGCATATGCGTTTCGAGAGCCAATTAGCAAGTACCCTCAAGCAAGTTGCAAAGGAGCACAGCACTACTCTATACACAGTTTTACTGAGTGCATTTTCACTCATTTTAGGACGCTTTTCGAACCAGTCTGATGTTGTCATCGGGACACCGTCAGACAATAGGCATAATGCCCAAGTTCAAGATATGGTTGGGTTTTTTGTTAACTCTTTGCCTATACGCTTACAACTTGATAATGATGCGTCTATGGCGCTGTTGATCCAGCAAAGTCATCAGCAGATTGCTGCGGCAAAGGTGAATCAAGATATTCCATTTGAACAAATGGTCCAAGCTCTAGAGCTGAGCAGAGATCCGTCTCGACACCCTATTTTTCAAGTTTTGTTTAGTTTACAGCAAAATAACGGTGAAACAGCCACTTCTGCACTCCCTATGAGGGAAGTTGAGCCATCGACACAGGTGCGGGCGTATTCCCCAGCTAAGTTTGACCTGACACTTATTATGAATGATACAGAACAGGGGTTAGAAGCGACTTTCAACTTTGCAACGAGTTTGTTTAAACGCAGTAGTATCGAACATATCGCGACAGCTTTTCAATGTGTTCTAGAGCAAATAGCTCACAGTACTAGCGCTAAACTTCCTGAGTATTCTTTGTTATCTGGTCAAACACGCGAACGCTTAATGTCATGGGCAAAACCTGATGAGCAATTTATGTGTTCGTCCTCTAAAAAGGGCGTCCACTTGATTCAGGCTTTTGAAGCTCAAGTACTCGCGTCTCCAGAGGCGGTTGCACTGTGTTTTGACGCTCAACAGCTCAGTTATGGAGCACTGAATGAGCGAGCTAATCAGCTTGCCCATTGGTTACATGTACGTTACGAAGCCACCT
>NZ_PNBY01000091.1 GCF_005886875.1 Pseudoalteromonas aurantia
TCTTGATGCTGATCAATCTGTGACAAATTTATGTGCATATTAACTAACAGAGCTGTTGAGGCTGCGAAAGAAAAATAAAGAACTCAGGATGGAAAAGGAGATCTTAAAAAAGGCCAGCGCCCTCCTGCTAAAGGAAACCAAGTAACGTTTAAAACCGTTAAGAAGCTCTCTTCAGTATTTCCAGTGAGTAAGCTTTGTAAAGTATTGAACGTCAGTCGCTCAGCCTATTATGCTTGGCTAAAGCGACCCGCAAAAATCATTACAGCAGAGCATTTGCATATGTATCGAAGAGCCAAAGTCATCATCGAGCAAAGCAGAAATAGCTTGGGTTATCGAGAGCTGAAGAAGCGGTTATGCAAGGAGGACTTTAACGTCAGCGAATATGGCGTTAAGAAGTTAATGCTAAGCTTGGTTTAGTTGTAACTCAGCGAGTTGCCTACAAAGTCACAACCAAGCGCAAACATAGTGATGCCGTTGCTGATAACCTGCTGGATCAGAACTTCAATCCTGTTGCACCAAATCAGGTCTGGGCTGGTGATGTGACGTATTTAAAAACAGGGGAAGGCTGAATGTACCTAGCCATTGTTATGGACTTATATTCACGCCGCATCGTTGGCTGGCACATAGATAAGCGAATGACGACTGACTTGATCAGCAAAGCTATGATGAAAGCTTATAACTTACGTCAGCCACCAAAAGGCTTGGTGTTTCACTCTGATAGAGGCTCACAATATACCAGTAAGCAATACCGTACACTGCTAACCACCTAAGGTATTAGAGCGAGTATGGGCGATGTTGGAGCGTCAATGCGGTTGTTGAACGCTTCTTCGGTAGCTTAAAACACGATTGGTTGTTGAAAGTTCCTCAGCCAACACATGAGTATATGAGAGATGATGTGGTAGCGTATATGCGCTATTACAACTTAGAACGACTTCATACGGCAAATGGTGATCTGTCGCCAATTGAATATGAGCAAAGTTCCTTAAGAGAAGTGTCCTGATTTAGTTGCGCAGAACAATACGCGAAAACTAGCTTCTTACCACACAGTTTCGGCCTTGGGCTTTTGCTTGATACACCGCATGATCAGCCAATTTTAATGATTGGCTAAAAGGCAGTTGTAAATTTACCTCAGCCACACCACAGCTCACCGTGATCATAATCCTCTCAGAGCCGTATTCGATTTGTTGCTGAGACAAGGCTTCTCGTAACCTCTGTGCCACATGGTATGCATTATCTGCATTGGTGTGCGGAAGCATCGCCACAAACTCTTCTCCGCCAAGTCGGCATAAGCAGTCTTCGGTGCGCAGCACTAACTTACAACATCCGGCAAAAGCTTGTAATACAACATCGCCAACCTCATGGCCATAGGTATCATTAATCGCTTTGAAGTGGTCAATGTCAACAACAACCATACTAAGTGGCAGTTCAGCTCGCATATGACGGCTTATCTCTCGCTCAGCATAATCCATTAAATAGCGTCGGTTTTTAAGCCCTGTGAGTGCATCTTGAAATGCTAAATCTGAGAGCTGTTGCTGCAATGCCCACAGTTCGCTTACCAGAATGCGTCGACTACAACAATCTGCGATCATTTCGGCATATGATACTTCTACACTTTGCCACTGTCTCGGTCCATCAGTCCCTTCGCAACACACAATGCCATGAGGCACACCATTTTTAAAAATGACCGTATCTAACATCGTAGTTATGCCGTATGGCTTCAAATAACCATCTGCAAACTCAGTTGTGCGCGGATCGGTTTCAGCATCACACGCGGCAATAGATTCTCCACTTTTTAATGCCGTGAAATACGTGTGATAGTGCTCTAAGCTCAATTTAGCACAATCCATTTGCTCAACTTTGGTTGACCAATCGGTGTTCGCCACATTCAATAAAAAGCGGGGTTGAATATGATCATCAAATAGCCACACTGATACTCTGCTCACCGCTAACGTGGTGCGCCCTTCATCAATAATATCCTGTAAAAACGCCTGATAGCTGCCAGAAACATCAACTTCTTGAGAACATACTCTTCTCAATCGTTGTGTTACTTCACTTAAATCATTGAGCATAAGGCACCAAAGCTACTAAACAATTACAAACACTCTTTTCTACATATCTATTAATGATACGCAATAATCGGAAAAAGGATGAACTATTTTATACATCAATATAGGTAACTTGTTTTGATAGAAGTGAAAATGAGGGAAAAGTACCTACTAAGTGAGCAGTATACCATGAGACAATTCAGCCGCCATCACCTGAGACAGCTGCTGAATTATCATATAGCAATAATTATGATAGATATTTCAATAAATACTTTTTAAATATTGGGTCGGTTTTAGCCAACGCTTTTTGCTCAGCCAAAATTTCTTTTAATATCGCGTTTGACGTTAAAGGATTTGCCAGTACAACCCTAAACACGACTGTCGGTTGGTGATCATATTGATCTGGAGTCAATCGAGTACGTGATACAAATGAACGTCCTGTTTCGCGCTGGCGTTTTTGCATACTGGCAGTAAAACGGTTGAGTGCTGCATAGATTTCAATCCGTTCAGCCTCATCAGCTTGCGCAATGGCACGCTGTATTTGCTTTGGCACATATCGGTAAGTCAGTAAGCACAGCTCAGGTTCAGAGATCAGTTCAAAGTCAGGGTCATTTTTTATTAATTCGGCAAAGTAACGTGCTTTATCAATGCCTTTATCAATCAGCATTTCGTAACCTTTACGACCAATAACACGCATACAGGCGTGTACGAGCATGGCCATACCTGGGCGGCTTCCCTCTAAAGTATGACTGCCTAAATCTTTTGAGCCTTTACGTAGGATGTACTCAGCATGGTGCTCAATCGCATCCGCTGCTGCAGGGTCTTTGAATAAAACGAGCCCCGCGCCCATCGGCACATACATTTGCTTATGAGCATCAATCGTAATGGAATCTGCACGCTCAATCCCCGCCAATAAATGTCGGTTATTGTCTGAAAGGAGTGTCGCGCCACCCCATGCAGCATCAACATGAAAATAACACCCAAGTTCAGCGCTTAAATCAGCCATATCGTTTAAAGGATCGATATTACCTGTTTCTGTGGTGCCAGCAACCCCGACCAAAGCCAATACTTTAATGCCTTTTGCTTGCAATTGATGCGCTGTCTCGCGCATTTTTTCAACATCAACTTTATTATTTTCGTCGGTCGCAATCCCAATAAAGTTTTCTCGGCCAAGCCCTAAAATATCAGCCGCTTTACCTAATGAATAATGGCCTCTATCTGATACAAGTACTGCCAACCCTTTATAACCGTAATGCAGCATGCCCGCGAGCATTCCCTGTGCAGCAATACCTTTAAATTCGCCATCGGCTTTTAATAAACGGTTTCGGGCAATCCATAACGCCGTAATATTGGCAATCGTACCTCCAGAACAAAATGCACCAAGCGATGTTTTTGCACTGTGCATCCATTTGTCATAAAAGTGTGCGTCATTACCATATGCTAAATGGTGCATCATCCCCAGCACTTGACGCTCCAAAGGCGTAAATGCTTTAGAGGTTTCAATTTTAACGAGGTTTTGATTTAAACCCACCATTAATTTAGACAGTGGCAACACAAAGTGAGGCAACGCAGACGTCATGTGTCCAATAAAGCTTGGGGCAGCTGTATGAACTGAATGTGCCACTAGCTGCTCCATTATGTCTTGTGCATAATCAGAAACAAACATCGGCTCCTCAGGTAACACCGCATCTTGAAAGTCTTTTTCAATTTCATGCAAAGGCTTTTCAATTGCCGCGATATTCTCATTTAAGAACCCAGCTAAATTACTAGAGATTTCTAACTCTATTTTACTCAGAGTCGAATCTGGCGCTTCTGGCACCGTAAAAATACGCATTAAACTTTCTTCAGAAGCGACAGCACAACGCTTTGGACCCATCTTGCTACCTAATTCTCTAACTCTGTATTGCTGTATAAGCAATAGTAATATGAGTTGTTATGACGAAATGGCTAACTTTACTGCAAGTTAATAGATTTGTCTCGTTTTGAACGCTGAAAAGTCGCGAAATCCCATAATGTTTAGTGGCACTATCATTTAAATATAACGACACTTAATTGAAATTTACATGTATATTTAATTTTCTTTAAATCTAAAAATGATATAACTAAGAATGAGGCGACCTTTGCATTGCACTCACTTCATGTTTAAAATTAAGGAACACTTATAAAAAGGACAAATATGCTCAGAAGGACTTCTCTGATCGGTTGGCTTTGTATTGGTTTTTTTACGTTTATTGCAAGCCTCATCAGCTATGTTGGATACAGCTATCATACTACTCGCCAAGCTATCATGGATGATATTGATACTCGTCTATTACACGCAGCGAAAGCAGCGCAGTTAGTTATTGGTAATGACTATCACGATCGCTTAAATAATATAGAAGCAGTCCAATTTGAGCAGCTCAGCGCCAAATTGACGGCACTTGCTAGCGCCCTAGATGTTGAATATGTCTACACCATGATTTACGACGCACCATTAGTGCGCTTTACATCATCAAGCTATACGCAAAAAGATTTAAAACTTGGCCACATAACGCAGTTTTTGGACCCGTATTTTGAAGCAACTGTGGTTAACAAAGGGGCATTTCGCTCAACAGAACCCGTCTTTGAAATTTCAGAAGATCAATGGGGGCACTTTAAAACCATTCTTGTCCCATTTGTAAGTAGCAAGGGTACAGTCTATATTACTGGTGCCGACATCACCACTGATGACGTTGCACAACAACTGCGAGTAAGCATCGCCAAAGCAACATTAACTGCCTGTTTTTTCTTTTTCATTGCACTGCTCGTTGCTGGTTTATATCTATTGTTATACAAAAAATCTATGACGTCAGATACACGCACAGGTTTTGCGAACAGAATTGCACTAGAACGAGATTTAGCCAAGAACAAGCGACAACATTTGAGTTTAGCAATTATTTGGGTCAGTGAACTTGAAGACATTATTAGCTTTTATGGTGCAAGCGTAGGAGATCAAGTTATCCAACGTATTATGAAGCATTTTAGCGAGTTTACTTACCCATACCCTGTGTATCGCCTTGCGACATCAAAACTGGTAATTATGTGCGATACCGATAAGGGAGAGCATTATCTGACAAACTTAATCAAAGAATTTCCCAATTCTCGACCCGTACTCAATAATCCACATCTTTATGTTCAGCTTAGCGCTGGCATTGCCTCTGGTAACAAGGCGTTGTTACTCGATAACGCCTATGTTGCGTGTCGCCAAGCTAAGCAACAAAACAAAACCGTCTGTCTCTATGCCATTCATAATAACGATGGAAAACAGCAACAAGCCAATCACCTCGCCTTGGCACACACCTTACAAAATGCGTTCGAAAAAGATAGGGTTGTTGCCTATTTCACCCCCCGTTTTGACGTCAAAAAAAATGCTGTTACTCAACATATGTGCAGTGCCCGCATTATCAATGAGCAGGGCGCTATTTTAGGTGCTGACATTTATCAAAAAGTCGTAAAGCGTTCTCGTATGGAGGGTAAACTAACTCATAATATTTTAACTCAGTGCGTCACACGTTTTAGAAAAAAAAATACCGCTTGGAGTTTAAAATTAAGCTATCAAGATGCCACTGATCCACAGCTCATAGACATAATAAATCAAGAATTACGCCGCTACCCACAACCTGCTTTGATCACCTTTGAACTGGATGAACAAGCTGTCTTAAATAACTTTAACTCAATGGCTGCCAGTATCAATATGTTGAAAAGTAAAGGGGTAAAAATCCTGATCAACGGCGTAAGCAGTGGGTTATTAACCGTCAGCCGAGTCATGAAACTAAATATTGATGCGATTAAGCTTGATGAACATATTTCAGCACATATGCACCGAGATGAGCAGGTCTTTGAATTTATTTCTCACTTAGCAAAACTCTGCAAAGACCGAGATATACAATTGGTTGTGGGCGCCGTATTGGACGAAGCGCAATTTGAACGCTTTATTGAGGCTGGCGTAGACATGATGCAAGGGCGGCACATAGGCAGAGCCACCCCACACATTAGAACAGAGTCACACTTACTGACCATTAATCCTTAACTATCACAATGTGACCACTAAGCGCGTGCTTGATTGGCCACTCATCCAATATTTACGTTCAAAGGGCGTGATAGCTTGCTCACTGCTATATGGCTCAACGGCCACTGGATGACCAGCTAGCTGCAAGGCACGCGCAAACTCTCTAACATAAATATCCCAGTTACTGCGTACTTCAAGTTGACCACCCAGCTTAACAATAAAAGGGAATACCGCAGCACCGTGCCAACGACGACCAATATGCTTAGCCTTAGGCCAAGGGTTTGGATAGAGTAAATAATGGTGTGTTGGCTGCCAATTAGCCGCGACTGCTAAGCGCCAAAAATCATTTAAATCAGCTTGCACCAAAATATATTGGCCCGAGTCTGTCTGTTTGTATTCCACATCATGTTTGTCTAATCGGTGTGATGATTTATCAATACCAATGATCAATGCCTTGGGGTGCAGTTTAGCTAAATTAGCCGTACTTTCACCTACCCCACAACACGAGTCTAAAATGATGTCTCCGGTAAATGCTTGTACACGTTGATTTACCTCGTCAAATGCCTTTTGCGTATGAGCCGCAATGGGTTTTTTGAACTCAGCAGTTAAATGCTTATTTACAATTTCATCCAGCTTTTCATGCAAGCTAGGTTGGTTTGAGACAATACATCTCGAATTTGCTTCTGCCATCAGTGACGTAACCCTACTCCTCGGCGGATCAGTGTCAACGCCAAGATAAATAACCCAGTAATAAACGCTAATAATACCGTAAATGCCACATAAATGTTGACATCTGACACACCTAAAAAGCCAAATCTAAATGCATTCACCATGTAAATGATTGGATTAGCTTGCGATACGCCCTGCCAAAATTCAGGTAACAAGGTGATCGAGTAAAACACACCGCCTAAGTAAGTCAGTGGGGTTAAAATAAAGGTAGGAATAATACTGATATCATCAAAGCTATTGGCAAATACCGCATTAATTAACCCACCCAGTGCAAACACTGCCGAGGTTAAGACTACGGTGGCAATGATCACCCCAATATTGTGTATTTGTATATCGACAAAAAATAGTGAAACTAAGGTCACAATCAAGCCCACCAGCATGCCACGCGCCATACCACCGCCCATGTAACCCAGCACAATAATATAATTAGGTACTGGCGCAACTAGAAGCTCTTCAATACTTTTTTGGAACTTTGTGGAATAAAAACTCGAGGCTACATTAGAATAGGAGTTGGTGATCACCGACATCATAATTAAGCCCGGAACAATAAACTCCATATAACTAAAGCCGCCCATTTCACCAATTCGCGAACCAATCAAGCTACCGAAAATAACAAAATACAACGTCATGGTTATCGCGGGAGGCACCAAGGTTTGCACCCAAATTCGCAGGAATCGAATACACTCTTTGATCCAAATACTTTTTAAGGCTATGCCGTAGCGAGTAATACTCATGACTCACGCCCCTGCTCTAACAGCCCAACAAATAACTCTTCTAGCCGGTTTGCTTTATTTCGCATACTTAACACCGTATTCCCTTGTGTGCTCAGCTGACTGAACACCTCATTTAAACTCTGTGATTTTTTAACTTCGACTTCTAACGTGTGCTCATCGGTTAAGTTAAACGCATAGCCTTCGATATTCACCGGTTGGACCGGAGTTTTTAAATCAAGTACAAAGGTTTCTTTGTCGAGCTTTGCCAATAGCGCTTTTATCGTGGTGTTCTCAACTATTACTCCTTGGTCGATAATGGCAATGTTTTTGCACAGCAGCTCAGCTTCTTCAAGGTAATGTGTCGTTAAAATAATCGTGACACCTTGCTCGTTTATCTCTCTAAGAAAGCTCCACATCGAACGGCGTAATTCAATATCAACCCCAGCGGTTGGCTCATCTAATATTAATAATTTTGGTTCATGCATTAACGCACGCGCAATCATTAAACGGCGTTTCATACCACCTGATAAAGTCCGAGCTTGTTTGTCTTTTTTCTCTAACAAGCCAAGTTGTGCCAAATATTTATCAGCACGTTTATGTGCTTCTTGACGAGGCACGCCATAGTAACCGGCTTGATTCACTAAGATTTGGCTCAAGGTTTCAAATTGGCTAAAATTAAACTCTTGCGGAACCAACCCTAACTCAGCTTTTGCGTCTTCCAATGCAGTATCAATCGAGTGCCCAAACACGCTAACCTGCCCAGCGGTTTTATTCACCAAAGATGCTATAACGCCTATGGTGGTTGACTTACCCGCGCCATTGGGGCCTAACAACGCAAAGAAGTCTCCTTGCTCTACTTTTAGGTCGATGCCTTTTACAGCTTCAACACCATTTTTATAGACCTTTTTCAGACCTTGAATATCTAATGCGACCGTCATGTTATTTTTGTTCTCCATAACCCCACCTTTCGGTTAAGGTATGCTCTATATTAAGATGATCTAAAATACGGGCCACCATAAAATCAACCAAGTCATCAATCGACTCGGGTTTATGATAAAACCCCGGTGCTGCGGGCATAATCGTTACCCCCAACTGACTCAGTTTTAACATATTCTCTAAATGAATGGGGCTAAAAGGCGTTTCTCGTGGTACCAAAATAAGCTGGCCACGTTCTTTAATAACCACATCGGCTGCCCGTTCTAATAAATTATCCGACGCGCCCAACGCTATCGCCGATACCGACCCTGCACTACACGGACATACCACCATTTTTTTCGGTGCTGCCGACCCCGATGCCACAGGGCTAAACCAATTGTCTTTACCAAACACCTTAATTTGCTCTGGCTGCGCGTTAAACCGCGTACTCAACTGCTCGCTGGCTTTTTGCTCGTTACCCGAGAGCTTAACGTTCGATTCAATGTCTAATACCACCCGCGCGGCACTCGAGATCAGCACATAAACTTGGTAATTCATTGCGACGAGTACTTCTAATAATCGCAATCCATAAGGCGCACCCGATGCACCACTAAATGCCAACGTAATTGCAGGTTTAAAACTCTTCACACCATCTACCCTTTTATGTTAATTCGCAGCATATCAACTAACTATGTCTGTTTTATGCAGCGCAGCCAGTAGCTTTTGATGTAGCCCATCAAAGCCACCATTACTCATGATCAAAATATGCTGACCCGCTTGCGCGTTAGCACACACCTGTTTGATAATTTCATCCACACTTGAAAAGCACTGGCGGCCCGCATTACGCGCTTCATCGCGTAATGACCAATCCAAGTTATCGGGTTCAAACAAATATGCTTCATCCGCCTCACTGAGTGACGCCAATAATGTTTGCTGATGCACCCCCATTTTCATCGTATTTGAACGCGGTTCTAAAATCGCAATCACAGGGGCAGTCCCAACCTTCGCTTTTAGCCCTGCAAGGGTTGTTTTAATGGCCGTAGGATGATGTGCAAAATCGTCATACACACTGACGCCACCTACCTCTGCTAGCAACTCCATACGACGCTTTGGAGAAATAAACTCGCCGAGTGCATCTATACTGACAGAGACAGGAATGCCCACATGTCGCGCCGCCGCAATGGCCACCATGGCATTTTTTACATTGTGCTCACCAATAGCCTGCCAATTCACAACCCCTTCAAGCTGACCGTGTAAGCACACTTCAAACTGACTACCGTCTGCTTTGCGCAATTTATACGACCAATCGCCGTTTAAAGTTTCTTGCTCGCTCCAAAAACCTCGTTTAATTACCTCAACAAGCGCACTGTCATCCGCAGGATAAATCGCTTTACCCTGCGCAGGTAACGTTCTTAACAAGTGATGAAACTGTGTTTGAATGGCATTTAAATCGGTAAAAATATCAGCATGATCAAATTCTAAATTGTTCATAACTAAAGTACGGGGTAAGTAATGCACAAACTTACTGCGCTTATCGAAAAAGGCGGTGTCGTATTCATCGGCTTCAATCACAAAAAATGGTGTATCACTGACCCGTGCCGACACCCCAAAGTTTTGTACAATGCCGCCAATTAAAAACCCTGGGCGCAACCCCGCATATTCGAGTATCCACGCCAACATGCTCGCGGTAGTGGTTTTACCGTGCGTCCCTGCAACAGCCAATACCCAGCTGTCTTGCAATAAATGGTGTTTTAACCATTCAGGGCCCGATGTGTACGGAATATTTTTTTCCAGCACGTATTCCACACACGGGTTGCCTCGACTCATAGCATTGCCAATCACCACACTATCTGGCGCAGGGTCTAACTGAGCCGTGTCATAACCTTGCGTTAACTCAATGCCAAGTTCTTCTAACTGCGTGCTCATCGGCGGATACACGTTTTG
Source organism: Pseudoalteromonas aurantia (assembly GCF_005886875.1). Lineage (GTDB taxonomy): Bacteria > Pseudomonadota > Gammaproteobacteria > Enterobacterales > Alteromonadaceae > Pseudoalteromonas > Pseudoalteromonas aurantia_A. Next base: position 10,374 of record NZ_PNBY01000091.1, read on the forward strand.
ATCAGAGCCAGTAACTTTATAACCCAAAGATTGTGCGATTGCTGCAATGCCACCCATAAAGGTGCCACAAATACCCAAAATATGGATATGTTTATTGTTATTTTGCGTCGTGACCATGACGATGTATGCCTTTATTTAAAAATTGAGACTACTGGAATTTGCAAGGTGCTTACTATGCCAAAAAATCACGCAACACACCATAAACCATACTGCAAAACAGCTGTGCTAAAACGCCAAGAATAGCCCCACAATACTGAATTATTGATGAGTGAATCACACTCTCTAAAAATACAGTTAAAAAAAATGCCAGTC
>NZ_PNBY01000092.1 GCF_005886875.1 Pseudoalteromonas aurantia
CCATACTAGCCATACTAGCCTTACCTTAAGCCCTGTTACTGTGCTTGCTCACTTATCGCGAGTTTGTCTATCGCACTTTTTAATGAGCGTAGGCCCAATTCAATTTTCTCTTCGAGTTCTACAATCCAACTTTCCAGTACATCGCTTTCAACTTTACTTGCATCAAGTTCCATCACTTTTGCATGCAATTGAACCTCTTGGAGCCCGACAGAACCCGCTGCGCCTTTGAGCTTATGTGCTACAGAACTATACTCGGTGATATCATCCTGTTTCAAAGCCACTCTCAGCTCTGAGCAATATTTAGGGCTTAGTGTCTCAAATAGATCACTACTACGCTTAAATGGTGTAACCCCCATAGATGATACAAAGTCGATAATGGTTTCAACATCCAATAGTTCATATTGCGCATGATCTAACACATTGATAGGTTGCTCTGAGTTACTATGGCTTTTTTGTGAATCAATACCAAACAGCTCAGCTAACATTTTATCTAAACGTGTCGTATTGATCGGTTTAGCCAATGCCCCTTGAATACTTATCCCTTGTAATTCTTTTTCTGCACTTCGTACATTCGCTGTCAATGCAACGATAGGAAGATTGTCATAGTGACTATCCGCTCTCACTTCTCGTGCAACAACATCACCATTTATATCTGGAAGCTGCATATCAAGTAAAATCAAATCTAGCTCATCCTCGGTTGCAACGAGAGACAAAGCATCCTCCCCGGTTTCAGCCCAAATCACTTCATGTCCACGTTGCTCCAATAAGTTGGTGGCTATTTCAGCATTGAGCGGCACATCCTCCACCAACAGGATATATAAACTTCTACCTGCATAGCTTTGCTCCTTTGGTGCACTACATAGCGACAATGGGATTTCAACATCAAACCGACTGCCTTGACCTTCAATACTACTGACATGAACTTGCCCATGCATAGCACTTACCAATGCTTTAGTCACAGCAAGTCCAATTCCCGAACCTATGGCATTTGCACCCGTTGAGTCAGGTGCTTTGTAATACATATCAAAAATACGCGCTTGTTGATCGCTTGGGATCCCCATACCGGTATCTATCACACTAAACGATAACCATTGCCCGCTTTCTCTGTTTTCGCGTTTAAATTCAAGCGTAACACTGCCTCGATGAGTAAACTTAACCGCGTTGTTAATTAAATTCCAAAGAACCTGTCGTAAGCGCGTCGGATCCAATAATGCGTAAACATCGAGTATACCTGTGCGGTTAATCACAAACTCGAGCCCTTTTTGATCTGCTATCAGGCCTGTAAAGTTAACAACATCATTAATAAAGTCAGAGACATTGATACTATCGGTTGCAATATCGAGTTGTTCACGGTCTATTTTGTCTAAATCGATAATGTCGTTGAAGATGTTGCCAAGTGTTTCGGCACTAGAGAAAATCGTATTACACCAGCTTTTTTGTTGTTGTGACAATTCAGAATCCAGCATCATACGCGTCAAACCCACGATCCCGTTCAAAGGTGTTCTTAGCTCGTGGCTTAGTGTCGCGATAAACTTACCTTTATCCTTATACGCAGTTTCTAACGCTTGTTCAGCCTCTTTACGGCTGGTTATATCACGCCCAAAGGCCAGTAGCCCAATGTACTCACCTTTGTCATTGATAAAAGGTAACTTTCTCATTTCAAACCAGCGATGTTCACCATCCACTGGATACTCTACATCTAAAGTTATCGGCTGCTGCGTTGTGGCAACTTCACTGTCTGTGCGCAAAACTTCAGGTAAATAACTACGAGGGTAGATATCCTCAACGGATCTTCCTATCAATTCAGTGCTATTTTTCCCCATCACCAACTCAAACATTTTATTACACCCAGCAAAAATGCCATGCTGATCACGGTAGTAAAATAAGTCTGGGGAAGAATCGACAATAGAACGTAATAACATGCTTTGTTGTGCTAGCTCTTGCTGCGTTTTTTTACGCTCTGCGATTTCTTTACGAAGCTCTTCAATCGCACGATGCTTAGCGTGAAGTGCCATTTTCCGCTCATCAACTTCATTATTAAGGCGATTAATGTTGTCTTTAAGCGTTTGGTTTAATAATTTTTCTTGTTGTGTGGCAGACTCAAGATAAGTTTTAGATGCTTCCAATTTCCGCATAGCAAGAATCGTCATCGAAATAAGTACAGGTGAGGTCATTGCAGCAAAAAAGAGTACAGCTAACACATCAACAATTATTATTTCACCTAACGCAATGTAATAGAACATACACGACAAAATAAGTGATACTAATAACATAAATGCATAGCACAGTAATCCGGCAATTTTATCACCAAATTTGTTGATTAAGTTTACTAATACTCGGGCCCAAGGGCCAAATGAAGATTCAATCATAGTTACCACATAGTCTGTTAACCCGTTTATTATACCTAAGCGCTAATAAGAAGCGAATTATCCCTTATATTCGTACCACATGTTTGTTCTGTGTATCGTCAACTGCACAAAATGAAACTTTATCAATCCCATTTATTTTACATTCATAGGCAAGTGACTGGGTTTTAGTGTAATATGCGCGACTTTAATTGTCGTGACTATGAGGGTATAAATGCAAACAACAATGCCAGACATTGCACACTCAGCCGATGCTTTGCAAACAGGCAAGCTAGACTGGGTAGGCATGGGAAACATCGAACTACCACTGTTATTTGCCAGTAAAAGTCTTAGCGATACGCATGTTACAGCAAAAGCCGATGCATTTGTTAACTTACAAAAAGAAGATGCAAAAGGCATTCATATGTCACGGCTATTTTTGGCACTTGATACACTATCTTGTGAACAAAGCCTCACGCCTAAAACGTTAACTCAAGTATTAGATAGCTTTATCTCAAGCCATCAAGATTTAAGCAATGCGGCAAAGGTCTCAATTGCTTTTGAATTACCATTAAGGCGCCCTTCACTTTTAAGTAAAAAACAAGGCTGGAAAAGCTACCCAATTACAATAACAGCAATTTTGGCCGACGGCGTTGCTCAAATCGAGCTTGGAGTTGACGTAACTTATTCTTCGACTTGCCCGTGCTCAGCGGCATTATCAAGACAACTTATTCAAAATGCATTTGCAGATAAGTTTCAACAAGCGACCGTTGATACAGAGCAAGTCCACGCTTGGCTTGGCACCACCGAAGGAGTGCTTGCAACACCTCACTCACAAAGAAGTATCGTTAATTTAAAAGTATTATTACCAGCCGATTGCGAAGAATTCGATATCCTTGCGCTGATTGATCAGGTAGAGGATGAGTTGAAAACTCCTGTCCAAGCAGCCGTAAAACGCGAAGATGAGCAAGAATTTGCGCGTTTGAATGGGCAAAATTTAATGTTCTGTGAAGATGCGGCTAGAAAACTCAAAGCGCTATTCGAACACACTGCATATCAAGATTTTTATATTAAAATAAATCACTATGAATCACTCCATGCTCATGATGCTGTCGCTTATGCAGTAAAAGGTATAGAGAATGGCTATAAAGCATAAGATAAGTGTATAGTTAGCTAAATACTTTACGCTCCACAAACAGGCACGACAATTGCTTAATTAAACTAACTGTCAAAATGTCGTTGTGGAGTGTTTTATGGAGTTCGCTTTATTATCTATCTTAGCCTTAGTTATAGTTGCTTCTGTCGTCGCGGCAAAATATAACGATGTAGGTGGCAACCCTTATCCGTTTAGTCGAAAAGAATCTGTATTTAGCACCGTAGAAGCCTCATTTTTAACTCTCCTTGAACGTGCTGTCGGTGATAAATTTAAAATTGTTAGCCGAGTCAAACTCATTGATCTTATTGAGTGTAAACCCGGTTTATCAAAAAAAGCTCGTCGCGCAGCCATAACAAAAGCAAAAAACAAACAACTTGATTATGTACTGGTAGATAAAGAAACACTGACCATTGTTGCTGCGGTAGATTTAGTCAATAACAGCAATAAAGGTGGTCACAAGGCTCAGCGTGATTGGTTTGTTAATGGCGCCCTTGAATCAGCGAATATTCCTCACATACGTATGAAAGTGAAGGCGGGCTACAAGGCAAGCGAAGTTCGCAACGCCATTTTATTCAAATTGGGGAAAACACCTCAACCACCAAGAAAATTAAGAACCCGTGTGGAGAAACCCGCAGTCATGTCGCCCTCACAAGCAAAAGCGCATTCCACCAGCTTGGCAGAAATTTGACATATTTAATAATAGCAGGTCTCACACCTGCTATTTTCATTTACCTTAAAGCCCATTTTACAAACTCGCATTTAAGCCAACCTTAGGTATAATATTCAGCAACTTTGTTTAGGAATTTAATCATGAAAATAGGTATTATTGGTGCCATGGAGCCGGAAGTAGCGATTTTGCGAGACGCTATTGCCAACAAGACAGAAACCAGCAAAGGTGGCTTTACATTTTATACGGGCGAATTGGCTGGCCACACAGTTACTCTGGTTCAATCAGGAATTGGTAAAGTTGCTGCGACTGTGGCAACCACGTTACTCATCGACAACTTCCAACCCGACTGTGTTATTAACACAGGCTCTGCGGGTGGTTTCGAACCATCGCTAAATGTTGGTGATGTGGTTATTTCAAATGAAGTACGTCACCACGATGTAGACGTAACTGCTTTTGGGTATGAAATTGGCCAAGTACCGCAAATGCCAGCAGGTTTTGCCGCACATCCAGCGCTTATCAGTGCAGCACAAAAAAGTGTGGCAATACTTTCTGATACACAAACAATGGTTGGCCTAATTTGTACAGGTGATTCATTTATGTGTGATCCAGTGCGTATTGGTCAAACACGTAAAGATTTTCCAAGCATGCTCGCAGTAGAAATGGAAGGTGCAGCAATAGCACAAGCGTGCCACGTGCTAGATACCCCGTTTGTAGTGATCCGTTCACTCTCTGATATCGCAGGTAAAGAGTCACCGCAGTCGTTTGAAGAGTACTTAGAAGTAGCATCTATTAACTCATCAAAGCTTGTTAATGAGTTACTAGAGCAACTGAAAACCGTTACACTTTAATAAAAGTGATAGGCGAACTATTGCAAGCCCAACAGGGCTTGCTTATCTTTGCGGTAGCACTACTGTGTGCCCATCGTTTTCCTTTATTAAGTAGTTACCACCCTTTTACACTGCTTGAATTAACGTTTAAAGGCGTGGTACAACGCGTTTATCAGCCTAAACATACTATAAACTACCAATATTTATCGGGTATTTTAGCCTTTAGCTTACCCGTACTGACCTTGCTTGCCCTCGTTTTGGGATTGAGTATGTTGGCATTTCACCCACAATGGCTTGGCGGCTTAGTACTCTATTTATGCTTAGATACTCAAACAGCAACCCGAACAAAACGCATTGCAACACTGCTTAAACAAGGTCAAAAAGCGACTGCGAGACAGTTATTGTCAACAATCGTGGCCAGAGAGGTCGACACTCTATCTAGCATCGGAATAGCTAAAGCATGTATAGATAGCACGGCTATGCGTACTATACGCCATTACTACTTAGTCATCATATTCTATTTAATTGCAGGCCCCATCGCTGCGCTCACTTACAAACTGTTATTACTGTGCAATCATGCTTGGCGAACCGAGCTCAAACCCAACTCAGCCTTTATCAAACCGCTTTCTGGACTACTTAGCATATTAGAGTGGCTGCCCGTACGCTGCTTTATCATAGTGATGGCATTCAGTTTAAACTACAAAAAAGTCCGTCACTATTTAAAACACTACGCTCGGTTTTTTTATCAGAAAAATTCTGGTTGGATTTTATGCTTATTTGCAGCAAACCTGCACATTCAATTAGGTGGGCCGTGTGTGTACCATGGTGAACGGTTTAAAAAGATGCGTGTAGGCAGTGAACGCCACCCAGAACCCAATGATCTCATTGCATTGCTAGCGTTGCTCAAGCGTATTCAGATCTTTAGTGGGTTGCTTCTGGTATTAACTTGGGTGCTGTCACTCATCGTGATGCAATTACTTAGTATTAAATAATAAACCTCAGCTCTGGATAAGCGAATTTGCCCAATAAAGCTATTTTTCTCACGCTCGGCGTTGCTTTCATTTGTAACGGCCTGTTATTACTGCATAAAAGCGCCTTGATATCGAAAAAAATATCATCATTGGATTGTACGTATGTTTACTTTCAAAACACTTTCTATTCCAAAACCCTTATCCAAACCTGAGGTTCATAACGTCTATAACGCATAATCAGAAGTAAAAAAAATGGCCAGCGATGCTGACCATTTCATAATAAATCGTACCCTAGTAACGAGCTAGAAAATTAACTTAGCTGACTGTGATCTTTGCAAATTTACGTTTACCAACTTGGTAAATCGCCGTTGTACCTTTTTCAATAGCAAGTTTAGTGTCAGTCACCTTCTCTTCGCCATTTAGCTTAACAGCACCTTGCTTGATCATACGCATGGCTTCCGAGGTACTCGCCACTAACCCAGCTTCTTTTAGTAAAGCGGTGATAAACGTCGTCTGATCAGCAATTTCAATTGTCATCTCTGGGATGTCATCTGGTAATGCGTTTTTTTGAAAACGCTGAATAAAATCTTGATGTGCAGCGTGTGCATCTTCTTCACTATGAAAACGCGCAATCATTTCTTTCGCAAAATCAATTTTAATATCACGAGGGTTACGCCCATTGGCGACTTCTAGCTTTAAAGCAGCAATGTCATCAAGTGATAACGCACTTAATAGTTCATAGTAACGCCACATCAGGTCATCAGAGATAGACATCACCTTACCAAACATATCTGTTGGTGCATCGGTGATCCCAATATAATTCCCTAAAGACTTAGACATTTTTTGAACACCGTCAGTCCCTTCTAGTAGCGGCATCATCAGTACTGTTTGTGGTTTTTGTCCTTCAGACTTTTGTAGCTCACGACCCATTAGCAAATTAAAGCGTTGATCAGTACCACCTAGTTCAACATCGGCTTCAAGCGCTACAGAATCCCAGCCTTGCACTAATGGATATAAGAACTCATGAATGGCAATTGATTGGCCATTAGCATAACGCTTTTTAAAATCATCACGTTCAAGCATACGAGCAACAGTTTGGTTAGCTGCAAGCTTGATCATACCTGCACTGCCTAATTGTTCCATCCAAGTAGAATTGAACGCAACCGTGGTTTTAGCCGGGTCTAAGATCTTAAACACTTGCTCTTTATACGTTTCTGCATTGGCAAGCACATCTTCACGCGTTAACGGCTTACGCGTTACATTTTTTCCTGTTGGGTCACCAATCATTCCCGTGAAATCACCAATCAAGAAAATCACTTCATGGCCTAGGTCTTGAAAGGTCTTTAATTTATTGATCAGAACAGTGTGGCCTAAATGTAAATCAGGGGCTGTTGGATCAAAACCAGCTTTGATCTTCAGCTTTTTACCTGACTTAAGCCTTTCTTGTAATTCGTCCTCAATCAGGATCTCCTCTGCACCGCGTTTTATCTCTGCAAATGCAGTATCTAAGTCCACCATTCATCACTCCAAAAAATTCAGTTTATCGGTCGATTCTAGCCTATATTTGGATCAGTTTAAATGCACAAAATACTGGTATTAACGCTTTATTGCGTATATCCTGCAATAATATTTATTATATTTCTTGACATCAGAAAAGGCGCTTTATGGTGAACGTGGTGCACAAGCTCCCTAAAAAACACAAACTGCTAATTCTGGGCGTTGCGTCAGTAATGGGTATTGTTGCTTTAACTCCGTCAGAAAAAGCCACGGCATCCAAAGACCACGATAAAAAAGCATTAGAAGTCGGCAAACGGTATGAACTTCCCGTTAAAGTCAGTGAGCAGCCTGAACAGCTTACTGAGCTCAGTGCTATCGATAGCAAAAGTACAGTGCCTCATGCACATATTGAGTACCACTTTGAAGATCATCAAGTGAAATCGGGTGATAGTCTGGCCAGTATATTCAAGCGAGCTGGCTTTTCAGCAAAAACGCTTCATACATTGGTTAACACTAACGAAGAAACACGCAAGCTCACTAAAATTCACCCTGGCGAAACACTCAGTTTTGCGAGTGATCAAAGAGGAGCACTAGCGCAACTGAAATATGTTCTGTCAAAAACAGACACGCTATTGGTAACACTCAATGATGAAGGTCGCTATAACACAGCGATTGAAAGTAAAGAAATTGACACCATCGAAAAGTCGGCCAGTGGTGAAATTGCATCAAGCTTTTGGACTGCAGGCATCGCTGCGGGCTTAAGCGAGCGACAAATTATGAACTTTGCTGATATATTTGGTTGGGATGTGGATTTTGCCAATGATATTCGTAAAGGTGATCAGTTTGCTATCATCTATGAATCTCACTATGTCGAAGGTGAAGAGATTGGCAATGGCAAAATTATCGCCGCTGAGTTTATTAATCAAGGCGAGCGCTATACCGCAATAAGGCATACAGACAACAACTTTTATACCGCGCAAGGCCGTAGTATGAAAAAGGCTTTCTTACGCGCGCCTGTTAACTTCAAATATATAAGCTCTAACTTTAACCCTCGACGTTTACACCCAGTCACGGGACGCCGCTCTGCGCACCGAGGTATTGATTACGCAGCAAGAACGGGAACACCTGTCGTTTCATCTGGTAATGGTAAAGTGATAAAATCGGCCTATAACCGGTTAAACGGTAACTATGTATTCATACAGCATGGTAGTAAATACGTTACCAAGTATCTGCACCTCAATAAACGTCATGTAAAAAATGGTCAAAAGGTTAAGCAGGGTCAAAAAATTGGGACCGTTGGTGCGACAGGCCGCGTTACTGGGGCACATTTACACTATGAGTTTCTGGTAAATGGTGTGCATAGAAACCCTAGAACAGTAACATTGCCAAAGTCACAGCCACTGCCTAAAGCGGAACTGGCCAAATTTAAGCCAATCGCAAAAACGCTATTGGCTCAGTTGCAAAAGCATAGAGAATTGCAATTGGCACTCAACAAATAAACGTAGTAGCTAAATTCGAGTTAGAGTCACTAGCTAATACTAATAACTACCCTTAGCAAATAAAAAAACCTCATCAAGATGAGGTTTTTTTATTCCACAATTGAACGTTTTATATCAATCGTAGTTAGTGGCGAGCTTCATTAAGACTAACACTGGAGAGTCGTTAATTAACAGAGCAAAAATTTACTAGTAAAGTTAAAAATTATGTCACCGTAGTTAATACCCCATTTAAATCTCAAAGAGTGAGCATAAGTAGAGTAAAGCATAGCCCACCTCGATAAAAATATAAGCGATGAACCTAAGCCTATGCTTCGTTGATACTAGTTTGGTTTATACGTTTTTAAAAAAGCCATTAACTCATTACTAGGCATCGGTTTTGCGTACATAAAACCTTGCACTTCATCACACCCGAGCTGTTTTAACAAATCGGCCTGAGCTTGTGTTTCAACTCCCTCTGCGATGGTCTTCAAGCCCAAATGACGACCCAATGATACGACCAAATCGGCAATAGCACCGCTGTCATTATCTGGAATATCTTTCACAAATGCTCGGTCAATTTTCAACCTTGCTAATGGAAGCTTTTGTAAATAACTTAATGAAGAAAACCCCGTACCAAAATCATCAATTGCGACTTCAACACCAAATTCTTTTAACTCCTGTAAGGTATCAATCACCACACCAATTTCATCCATAACGACACTTTCGGTTACTTCCAGCTCAATCTTTTTAGGATCAACCTTATGGGCTAACAAGGTATCTTTAATACCTTGTGCATAATTAGCAACTTTAAATTGTGGCACAGATACATTCACCGCCACATTAATATCCATACCAATGCCCACTAGCTTTTTTTGTTGTAAGCACGCTTGCTCTAACACCCACTGCCCAATATCGACTATCAACCCTGCGTCTTCAGCGAGCGGCACAAAAATAGCCGGAGAAATATAATGACCATTGTCAGACGGCCAACGCAGTAAAGCCTCACACCCAATAATCTCTAGGGTATCAAGAGACAATTGTGGTTGATACCACACTTCCAACTTCCCATACTCAAAATCTTGTCTTAATTGGCGAATTAAGCCCAATCGCCACGCCATTTTCTCTTCTAGGTCTGGTGAATACCAATCTAAAAACTTTTTACCTTGTTTGGCTTGATTTAAAGCAATGTACGCCAGCTTTAACGTATCTAACCCTTGCTGACTGAAGTCACTTTGTTCACAAACACCAACATGAAAATGCATCGTTAAAATGTGTTCATTAACTTGATACGGTATCATTAACGCGTCAATGAAATGTTGCTCATCGAAACTGCCTTTAGGTAGCAACAAACCAAATACATCTGCGCCAATTCTGGCAATAAGCTCTGCATCAATAAATTCTTGCTGTAATCGCTGCATAACCACCAAAAGTAGCTGATTACCTACCTCTTGTCCTAAGCCATTGTTAATATCTGAAAACTGAGCTATGTCTATCAGCACAAATAGCAGTTCATTGCGACTTTCAGGCGCTTTATCATTACCATCAATGTAATAGCGTTCAACCTGCTGCGCAAAGCTACTTCTATTTGGTAGTTTCGTGAGGGGATCTTTATAAGCGACATCCCGAAGTTCATTGAACAACTTGATGTTGTCTAAACCTACGCTGACATTCGCTAAAAATATTTCCATAAACTGTAATTGAGCAGGGTTAGGCTTCACGTTCAACTCGAGATATACCGCTGCTCGACGACTTTTACCTTGTAGTAATACAGTAATATCATGCTCTGTTTGTTGATGCTTTTCATAATCAAAACAGTTTTGTACTTGCATGATCACGCGGCCGTTATCCAACTGCTCAAGGCCTTGACCAAAGAATGCCTGGTAGTCCGAGGTTCCCCCTAAAACCAGAATTCGTTTATCGTCACTATGAATGCCACTGACAATTCCATTGGGCTCGCTGCCTAAAATTTTGGCCAGCTGCATAACCACAGCTAACCCAAACGTTTTCATGTCACTGTGACCTAAAATCGCATGTGATGCTTCAAGAATACGGGTCAATGCGGTGCTTTGTGCTTCCAGTTCACAAATTTGCTGATAAGAACGGATCGCCGTCATTAATGACGTCACCAACTTACTGCGGGTAAGCTCCGTTTTCATTTTATAATCGTTGATGTCGTATTCACGTATAACTTGCTCTTCAGGCGCATAACCAGGCTGCCCTGTTCTTAAAATAATACGAACATTATGATTTTGTAATTCATCACGTACACGCTTAACAACGGTTAAGCCTGCATCATCACTTTCCATTACAACATCAAGTAAAAGAATACAAATCTCAGGGTTATGAATTAGCGCTTCAATCGCCTCCTTTCCCGAATACGCATGATAAAACCGAAGCGAACGCCCCCAAAATTCGACCCCAGAAAGTGCCAGCTTAGTCACAGAATGAATTTCAGGATCGTCATCTACTATAAGCACATCCCAAAAATCATTTGTCATCGCTTGTTCATGCGTTTCTTCATCATGATCTAAAAACAAAAAATCATCTCGCTCAGACGCCATTCTCTATCCTTCAACCCACTTACCGCTTTAAAGTTAAAGCTTTGCGCTTAATCGCATGTTTACCATACTACGAAATGTGGTACATTTTTACTAGCACGTTTGAAATTTATTAACACCCAAGAAATATTATAGACGATGTTCAAACACTTGCGTGCAGTATGTTGAGAAATAAAACTAGGAGCAACTTATTAAACTTTTTATATCCAGTGCTAAAGCTCTTTTACTTGTGGGGTTATTGTTCATCACACTTGGCTTATTGCTACCTCATCAGTATCAAGTGCATCGAAGTCAAACATTAACTACAACGCAGCCTTACGTATTTAATCTCTTGTTAGACCTTAAAAACTGGCCAAACATCATGGCTTGGCACCGATTAGCTGGTGTAAAAAACATTAATGTATCCACCCCGAGTCGTGGGGTTGGTGCACATATTGAGCTTGCCCATACATTAGGACATTTAGAAATAACAATTGTAAAACAAAGCGACAATAATTTAGAATTCTCATTGCTTATAAACGATGAGCATGTTGGAGCGGGTCAATTGACAAGCGTACTATCAGCCAATGAAACAAAAATTGATTGGCACCTTAATGGCATGATCCACTCTAACCTATTCGGTGGCTATATTGCGCTCTACTGTGAATTTTATCTCGAACAAATGATCATATCAGCACTCAACAATATCAATACTCAAGTAAAATTACAGGCAATGCAATGACCGTAAAGAATGCACAAGTAAAATCAAGCTTAGCGCTTCTCATTGAAGAGAAGCTTGGTGTCACTATGAAAAAAAAAAACCATAGAGGCACACATACAGGCTCTGATGACAGCTACAGTGTGCAAGGAAAAACTACCATTGACTATGTTGTGCAAAGTAACGATAGCCCGTTAAAAAGAGCGTTAAAACGTCAGCAACTCAGCAAAATACAGCGTCAACTCAACATTGAAACGATTATGGCAAACGCTTTAGCGCTATGCCCTGATGTAACCAGTCGCGGCCGACCCGATCCTGACTGGTTAGAACACTTTATCGACCTAGCAGAAGATATTGCTAATCAGTCGATGCAAAAGCTATGGGCAAAAATCTTAGTGGGTGAAACCGTATCGCCTGGAACCTTTTCTATAAAAAGCTTACAAACCCTCAAGCAAATGACACAGCGAGAGGCAACGGCTTTACAAAAGTGTGCTCCTTTATGTGGGTATCTAGCAAAAGAAGACAGCTATATTATTTTAATTGGGTATTACAAAAAGCCATCATTTTTCGACTTATTACGTAAAGGGAATAAGGAATCTATTAACCTTAGTAAAGCGGGATTAAGCTTTCCTAATATCTTAACTTTAATGGATATTGGGCTACTGTATAGACAAGAAATCGAGTCATCTAGCTTAAAACCTGAACAGCCGTTCTCTTTGTCATTTCAAGGGAAAACACTCTCATTAACAGCAAAAAGTAATGACTTAGTGTTGGGCTATTACAAACTAACGCAAACGGGAGATGAATTAAAAAAGCTCATTACCGTGCCAATAAACAAACAATATAAAGGGCAATTAGAGCAGGCTTTTAATGAAGATTTTGACTGTAATTGGGGGTGAATGCCTCTATTCAACACCTGTTATAATCATGAAATAAAAATAAAAAAACCCTGAATTATCAGGGTTTAAATATAGGATTCAGCGTACTTTACAGCGATATTAAAAATGCAGTTGAATACCCGCAAATGGACCTGATGTATCAATGTCCGTGCTAATATCATCAACGTCATCGAGTTCTAATTGCATTGAGCGGTAACCGGCACGAATTGCCACATCAACAGCTAAGTTATCAATCACTTCCCATGCAATACCTACTTGGTAATCACTGATCTTACTATCATCGATTGCCAGCATGCTGCCCTCAGCAAAAACACTCAACCCTGTCATAGGTAAGCCAACTTCAGCACGTAAATAGCCAAGTGGTACCACACCAGAGAAATCTCTGGTTTCAGTGACTGACTGTCCTTCAGCTGTACCCGCTAACTGAATTGAACCGTCAAACTGCTTAAAATTCAAACCAAAGTCAAACGACACTAAATCATTGTCAAATAGCTCATAGTACAATGTGTAATCAATATGGTTTAAGTCTGTCACTGTATTTGCTTGCGTGCCAACCGTGTAGTTCTTACCATTAAACTCAAACGTTTCAGATAAAGTAGCAGAGCCATTCAATTCCAGTTCAGTATATTTCAACTTAAGATTAGGTACTAATGGAATAGGGTGTTCAAGGGCAGCATAAAAGCTGGTAAACGTCTCATCTTTAAAGTCAAACGATTGGGCATTCCCTTTTTCTTGATAGCTCCCCGAGCTATCAGCTTGCCACCCTTCTGCCCCTAAATATAAACCAAGTATCGTATCGGCATGTGCTACCGGGGCCAAACTTGCCATAGACAAAGCTGCAGCTAGACAGTACTTTTTCATTTTTTATCCTTGCGCTAAAAGTTCACTAAGTTCAATAAGAGCTGCATTAGCTCGTGAAATATAATTTGCCATAACCAACGAGTGATTGGCAACAAAACCAAAACCACTGCCATTGAGGATCATCGGGCTCCAAACGGTTTCTTGAGTTGCCTCTAATTCACGAATGATTTGTTGTAAGCTCACCCGCGCATTTTTCTTTTCTAATACGTCAGCAAAATCATGCTCTACGGCTTTCAAAAAATGTAGCAGCGCCCAGCTTGCGCCACGTGACTCGTAAAATACGTCGTCGATTTTCCACCAAGACGTTTTAACTTGCGCACTACTTGGTGCATAAGTTGCCTGCTCTGCTGCACTGTCACCCGCCAAATCTGTATTGACTCTATCCTGGCCTACGCTAGCGCTCAAACGTTGGCTTAAGCTACCTAAGCGTTTCTCAGCTTCTTTTAACCAACCCCTTAGATTATCGGCTCTGGCATAAAATTGGCTATCGCGATTGTTGGGATCGGCGATCTGGTCGCGATATGCTATCAGGTGTTCAATACCAACACGGTACTCACCCTCAGCGCTTGGCCAAGCCCATGCAGTTGAACTAATATTAAACTGAGGCTGTGCCTTTTTAAGTGCCAAATGTTCTGTTGACTGTGATTGAGAACGGCTAAAGTCTTTACGCATAGACAACGCGAGATCTCGTACCATTTCTAATGCACCATACTCCCATGCAGGCATGTTATCCATAAACACGCTAGGCGGAAGCATATCATTTGATAGATATCCACCCGGCTTATCAAGTAACGTTGCGCTCACCTCAACTAAAGTATTCGCAGTAACATAACCAATCACGGGCTGTTTTGTAGTTTGCTGCTGCGCAGCAGCGACCACATCGAAAACATCGGGCTCCGAGCTCCAATACACGGCTAAAATATAGCCCAACAATACCAAGCCAAGTAAGCCTGCTATTATTTTATTTAAATATTGCTGCATTATTAATCCTCATGATGGTGATGTGCTTTTTCTACTTTTTTAAACGAATCTTTCAATGAAACAACATCTATCATTGTAAAAACGTGGCTGCCATTTGCAAAATGTAGCGTCAACTTTCGCTTTTCGCCCGGCTTCAAAGCATACTCAGGGTCAAAGGCCATTAGATGGTAACCGCCCGGCTGAAATATAACTTGTTCATTCGCAGCCACAGTTAACTTGTTTACTTGCTGCATTTTCATCATGCCATTGTGGTGCACATGTTCATGGATCTCGACCCGCCCTAGCCCTTTGATCGTGGCTTTAACCAGTTCAAGGTCCTTGTGAGACTGATTATTTAAAGTAAAGTAGGCAGCCGTAGAGCGAGAAGCTGGCAGAAAAGCCCGAACTTTAGCATCGCTTATAACAATATTAACGTTATTTTGAGTATGAGCGCTGCTTTCATGCGCCGAATGTTCATTATGTTGATGAGAAAGTGCGAAAGTTGAAACAACAAGGCCGCTGGCCAACGCTATAAATTTAGCAAACATATGCTTTCCTTAAATAAAATAGCAACTATTTAAATCATACCATGAAGTCAGTAATTTGAAGTAAATAGTTTAGTACTAATTCCCCGCATATGGAGTGTAAAATCATGTAGATAAACCCTCGCTTAACAGCCAGCCTAATGCCACTAACATTAATAACGGAACCGCGATAATAATAGAATTAAAAAGCAGCGCTAACACAACCCCAATCAACACAACCAGTGCCAGCCCCACTACACCAATACTAAGCAATGCAAACAACGCAATTACCAGTATTATGCCGACTAATAAACCTGCGAGCTCCATACCGACCCAGCTTAGTTCATTAAAAAAGTTTGGAATGCTTATCCAAGCAAGCGGTGCATTCAACCACGAAATTGTAGAAAATAAAAACAGGGCCGCCAATATTAAAAATACAGTTTTCATCGCTTGCTCCTTAGTCTTATTTAGTTGGCATCGTATAATAAGCGACGCCATACGCGATAACGGTTAGCAGGGGAAATTTCAAAAATACAAAGAGCGCCAATACCCGGGTTAACCAACAAGGCAAATTAAACCGCTCCGCAAGACCGGCACAAACACCGCCTAATTTTTTATTTTTGATGTGACGAAAACATTGCTGCTTAAAATTAGATTTAGATTGTGTATACATAACGCCTCCAAAATACAGACTTATATTGGTGAGCCTATCTTTGGTTTTAAAAAAGAGTTTAAAGCTCACCGGTAAAACGCGTGTTCAAGGTTTAGTACCGAACTTAGTTTGCAGCTTGTTGAGACCTATCTGCGACTTGCTGCTTTAGTTTTGCCAGCTCACTCGACAGTTGCTCTTCTTTTTCTAATGCAGCAAACTGCGCCTGTGTGCTTTGCTGACCTAAATCATAGCTATCTACTTCAGATTCAATACGATCTACTTTACGCTCTAGCTGTGTAAATCGCGTCAGGACATTTTCAACGTCGTCACAAGCCAGAGTTTGCCTAATACGGGCTCGTGCCGACACAACTCGCTCATGCCTTGATAACTGCTGCTCTTTGACATTCAATGCCGTTATTTTAGCCACAAGACGATCTGCATCGTCATTTAGCTTAACAAGCGCATCTGACAATGAAACAAGCTGAGGCTGAGCCGCCTCAATGTGCGCTTGTGCTGTATGCTTATGACTGAGTGCAGCCTTGGCCAGATCTTCTCTGTCTTTACTTAACGCATGTTCCGCTTTTTGTTGCCAATCATTCACTTGCTTTTGATGAGCTGCAATTTTTCGTGAAAGTGACTTTTGTTCACACATAACCGTGGCAGCAGTCGCACGGCACTGTGTTAGTGTGTCTTGCAATTCAATTTTAATTTGTGCAGTCATCTTTTTTGGGTCTTCAGCTTTATCTAAAAAAGCTGACACTTCTGATTTAATAAGATCTTCAATTCGATTGATTAAGGCCATGATCTGCTCCTTTGCATTGGCGTAAACATAACTAATAAAACTTGATATAAACAATATATTCCAAGCTTTATGCCAAAGATTAAAAGCACATATAATTCATAGAGTTAAAAGTATACTGAGTATTTCAGAGAGGGAATGCAATGAAGGTTTTGACTAAAAAGTGGTGATTTAAACTAAAAAAGCCACACAATAAAATTGTATGGCTTTTTTAAATTCAGTGTTTGTGTAACTACTTACTCAGGAACACACGCCAGTGCTTTTTCCATCACGCTGATATCAGCGCCTTGTTTGTGACCATTCTCTGACAGGTGCCGTCTAAACGCACGCCCACCTGGCTGACTTTGAAAAATACCCAACATATGACGTGCAATATGCCAAAAGTTAGCCCCTTGCGTCATTTGCATTTCAAAGTAATCATACATACTGCGTACTACCTCATGACGACTTTGCGTAAAGGCAGGCTCACCATATAAAAGTTCATCGACTTGACTCAGCATATAAGGGTTACTATAAGCTTCACGACCGATCATCACACCATCTAAATGCGCCAGGTGCTGCTGACAGTCATCCAAGGTTTTAACCCCGCCATTAATACTGATGTGCAGATCTGCGAAGTCTTTTTTCAGTTGATATACTCGCGGGTAGTCAAGCGGCGGCACTTCACGGTTTTCTTTCGGGCTTAACCCTTTTAACCACGCTTTTCGCGCATGAATAATAAAGTCATCACAGCCAACTTGTTGCGATGCCTCTATCAGTGCCGTTAAAAATTCATATGAATCTTGCTCATCTATACCAATGCGGGTTTTAACCGTAACAGGAATGTCAACCTCAGCTTTCATCGCCGCAACACACTCAGCCACCAGCTGGGGTTCAGCCATTAAGCAAGCGCCAAATCGGCCGTTTTGAACTCGGTCAGAGGGGCAACCAACATTTAAGTTAATTTCATTATAACCATACTCGCCAGCACGTTTAGCGCATTCAGCTAACGCTTTAGGATCAGAGCCACCCAGCTGTAATGCCACGGGCATTTCATGACCACCAAATGCCAAATAATCCCCTTTACCAAATAAAATGGCACCGGTTGTGATCATTTCGGTATACAGCACTGCATGTTTAGTCAATTTACGGTGAAAGGTTCTGCAATGTTTGTCAGTCCAATCAAGCATAGGTGCCACGGAGAAACGTCTAAAATCACCACCTTGTGTAATTAGATGATCACTTTTAATTATTTTTTCGATTTGGCTCATTATCAACCCCGCAACGCAAAACATTATACAGTCATAAATTAGGTCGCGCAGTATACACGATACCTACCAAAACTGCATGCATAAGGTAGGCGAACGTTTACCGCTCGCTCAAACCCTCAATTCAAAAAAGCGCGGCATAAAACCCCGCCAACAACCCAAATAAAACTAACCCACCGTAGGCGAACGTTTACCGTTCGCTTTAAACTACCAATGAGCGCATTTACCTACTACCTTTTATCAA
Organism: Pseudoalteromonas aurantia; assembly: GCF_005886875.1. Lineage (GTDB taxonomy): Bacteria > Pseudomonadota > Gammaproteobacteria > Enterobacterales > Alteromonadaceae > Pseudoalteromonas > Pseudoalteromonas aurantia_A. Next base: position 18,386 of record NZ_PNBY01000092.1, read on the forward strand.
CACACCACGCTAATTTTCATGGATGAAATATGCATAAATCACACTTGCTAAGAAAAGGTCGAGTTTCAAT
>NZ_PNBY01000093.1 GCF_005886875.1 Pseudoalteromonas aurantia
TATCTGATCGGCATTAAGCCTTGCGCTGCGTTTTTTTATCATCTATTAATCATTTACACTTTATATTTTGCAACAGCCTGATGAAGCACACTCGCCTGCTCTGATACTTCTTCACTACTTTGTGCGTTCGACTGCGCATGTTCAGACGCAACTTGTGCAATATCTCTAATGCGCACCACATTCTTATTCACCTCAGAGGCAACTTGATTTTGCTCATCAATGGCAGTGGCGATATGTGTGCTCATATCCATAATAGTTTGTACATCTGTTGTGATAGATGTCAGTAACTCGCCCGCTTTCTCAGCCTGCGATACGCTTTCACTCCCCTGCAGTCGGCATTGCTCCATAATATTTACAACCTCTCTCGTTCGTTGTTGCAACGTCGAGATGATACTTTCAATCTCTTGTGTAGAATCTTGTGTGCGTTGTGCCAATGAGCGAACTTCGTCTGCTACTACTGCGAATCCGCGACCCTGCTCACCTGCTCGCGCTGCTTCTATAGCCGCGTTTAATGCAAGTAAATTGGTTTGCTCCGCTATACCACGAATAACATCTAAAACAGAACCAATCGTTTCACCATCTTTTTCTAACTGAGAAACCACATCTGACGCACCCGCAAGTGAGTCAGATAAAACCATAATGTGCTTAATGGTCGCATCTACTTCATTGCGACCTTGTTGGGCGTTATTATTAGTTGATTCAGCTTTTTGCGCCGCAGCTTCTGTATTGTGAGAAATATCTTGAATTGTTGCCTGCATCTCAGTCGCTGCGGTGGCTACCATATCAGCTTCATGTAGTTGCTCATGCATACCAGAGCTAGTCTGTGCTGTTGTTTCTGTTAAATGCTGCGTTGCATCATTAATCGTCCCTAGTGCTGAGTTTACCTCTGCAATGAGGATCCTAAAATCTCCCACTAAGCTATTAAAATCACGCGTCATCACCGTTATTTCATCATTACCAGATTGCTCAATCGTCACACTCAAATTATTTTCACGGCGAATACGTTCAATTGTTTGGTAAACCCGCTCTACTGGTTGAATGATTGAGCGACTCGTTAATAGCACTAAAATCATTACGATGACGGCAGCAACAATAAATATTGAGACACCCATAAATTGAGTCTGCTCAACATTAAGCTTAATTTCTAGTTTGGTTTGCTCTACAATATCGGCAACTACCTTGTCGCTTTTTTGTACATTAAGTTTCATTTTACCCAACGCACCGTCGTCAAGGCTGAGCCCTAATGTTTGCTGTGCACTGACTAATGCCCCAAACTTTTGTTGATACTCAGCCACTAACACTAACAAATTATCTTGGTATGGCCGTTCAAACCCAGCCTGTGTAATTTGTGTATTAAAAGTGGCAATCAACTTATCAAACTTAGTTAAATACTTAAGATTGAATCGCAGCATAAAATCCTTTTCTGCTCGCCTTAGCTGCAGCATTGTGGTCAGTAACTCAAAGTTTTTGCGTTGTTTTAATAATGTCTCAACTTTATGTACTGCCCCCCTTAACTCGCCGTATAGCGCATCTTTTGGGTGCAAGCCAATAACTTTTTGCAGTTCCACAACAGCATGAAAATCTTGATTATAAGCCGATGAAAGGCGTTTGAATTCACTAAGTTGCGTTGCGTCAATGTCAAACTCAGTGAATATTTCCGCTAAGTACACGATTTTTTGCTGTAATTTTGCATACTCTGCTTCAAATTTCTCTAGGGCGTCCGTGTCCTTATAAAACAGGAAATTTTTCTCATACTTACGCATAGCCAATTCATGAACGTCTAACTCTTCAGCATACTCAATGGTTTCATTGAGCCTGAGCATTGTTTTTGCTTCTAGAATTATCACGAACAGCATCACTAACATTGCGATACCCACAACAAGGGCATTCAGTTGCAAGCGTCGTTTAATGGTTAAATTTTCCAATAAAGCCATACTGTTACCTATATTTTTTTCTACCTGACTGACAGTATAGCCGAGAATATGTGCCAATGCGTATTAGAAATGCATTACATTACAGAAAAAAATCAGCATAACTATTGCAAAAATACAGGGTAAAGCAGCGGATTAAGCAGCTTTATGAGGTTGCGCAAATAACCCTTGCCAAAGTGATTGATGTAGTGTGTCTAAGTCATGCCACTGCTTAGAAAGGAGCCAATCAACCAGAACACACGGATCAGCTGGAAAATCGATACTCTTTCCACTGGGTTCAGCCAAAAATTCTTCAAGTGCATCTGAACTTAAGTAGTGCATGACACGCGCAAACCCCATGTCTTGAAGTGTCTGTGCGTTCGCATGCTGTTCAAATTGCCCCTCTAACGGCTTTAGTAATAATTTTTTTCCAAATTTAAGTGCCTCACTTGAGAGCTCAAACCCGGCATTACCCACAACGCCACTGGTATTGGCTAAGTCTTTAAGAAACCCCTTTCTACTCGGCGCTCGTAAATGAATGTGTGTTTTTGAGCAATCTTTCGCATCAGGGTGATAGCAATAAAACTCCGTGTCAGGAAAATCTCGCAACAACTCCAAAACCCGATTTAAATCTTCAAATGGCAAGTAAACCAAGACTTTATTTTCAATCGAACGACAAGTGTTAATCGGTTTTTCATAAGGAATGAAAGGCGGGATTATATTTTTAGAGAAGGGCTGCCAATGTACGCCAAGATGAATATCTGCCGGCGCAAATTGCTTTAGAAAAGTACGCTTTAAAAAGCCATTACTATGCATGGGTACTTCTGGGCTAAGAAATGCTACTTGATGGCTCATCGCAATGACAGGAACTTTAGCCAGCTTAGCGGCCCATGCACTAACCGGCTCAAAATCATTGAATACTAGATCATATTGGTCTATTTCTAAACGACGTACGTCTTTAAAAAACTGCCCTAACTTAATGTTTTTGATAGTATCAATCTGACTCACTTGGCCGTTACGTGTACTGAAACTCAACCCAGTTTTAGTTTGATAATCACCAAAAGATGCCATATCAAAATACTTATTACTGTCACGACCTGAAAATATATAGTCAACATCCACATTCTTTCTTGCAAAACACTCCGCCATAACTCGGGCTCGAGTAATGTGGCCATTTCCAGTGCCTTGTACGCCATATAGTATTTTCATAACATCCCTACTAAAAAAATAGATAAACTCGCACAGCAGATCCCCATCAAAGCTCCCACCACAACATCTAGTGGGTAATGTACCCCGATCACGACACGGGACAGAGAAACCCCTGCTGCCCAGGTAAACAATAACCACCAATGCACCGACAAATGCTCCACAATGCACACGGCGTAAAGCCATGCACCTGCACTATGCCCAGAAGGTAAGCTAAATTTATCCGCAGGTGTTAATAGTGCTTTTAACGCGTAACAGTCGCAGGGCCGAACTCGGGCAATACGTTTTTTCAGATAAAAATACAGCGGGCGCTCGATCGCAAACGCCAAAATAGCCGTCAATGCAAACTGTTGTCCCAGTTGCTCAAAAAACAACGCACAAACTAATGCCAATAAAATATATAAGCCGCCATTGCCACTTTTGGAAAAGGCCAATGCAATGATTCTCCACCAATGTTTTGGGCTCGGTGTAAACACCGCAAAATATAGTACTGTGTCTAACTGTGCTAATTTGCCTTTCATAGTATGTGCACCTGTTATTTGCCTACATTTTCAGCATAGAAGAGCTAAATAACAAAGCGGTGACAGTTTTGCGACACTAATATGTAAGTTACTGTTTAGCATTGCTATGACCATTTATGGGAGTATACTGAAACTGACTTTTGTTATTTTTCAGAGGATTTAAAGTATGGATTACAGCACTTCCGACCTGTGTGATCATTTTGCTGACGTGGTTGATGTTCTCGAACCTATGTTTATTAACTTTGGTGGACAAACCGCCTTTAGTGGCCGTATTCAAACTGTAAAATGTTTTGAAAATAACGAATTGATCAGGTCAATGTTAGAGCAAGATGGGAGCGATAGCATACTGCTAATAGATGGCGGAGGCTCAACGAGACGTGCCCTTATTGATATTGACCTTGCTGAACTGGCTGTTGAAAATAACTGGCAAGGCATCGTTGTCTATGGCGCGGTACGTCATGTGGACGAACTTGAAGAATGTAATATCGGTATTCAAGCTATCACGTCAATTCCCGTATCGGCAGACAGTTCAGGAGCTGGCGAGCAAGGTATTCCCGTGAACTTTGCAGGAGTCTCTTTTTTCGACGACGACTATTTATATGCTGACAGTACTGGGATTATTATCTCAGCTGAAGAATTACTCCTTGAAGTAGATGACATCCTAGACGCGTAAACCATGACAGAATACCTACATATTTACCATGAGGCTGACATTAGCAGCCTCGTCACAGAACGTGAGAATGAGCGTAAATTTTGGCAATCACTCACCTTCTTAGATACTAACAGTGCAACCTTGCAGGCACTAAAAGATGCCGCGGCCTTTGGCATAAAGTACGTACTTATTGGCGTAAACGAAGATATCGGCCCTAGAGCTAATTGCGGCCAAGGTGGTGCGACCCTTGGATGGCAGGCTTTTTTACAACGTTTCTTAAACCTCCCGTGTAATCAATTTTTAGACCCAAAAAACGTCTTGTTATTAGGTGAAATAATTTGTGACGACTTACAAACAGCCAGTGCAGACTTATGCAACACGCACCCTGATCAGTTAGTACAGTTACGAGATTTATGCGCCGAAATAGATCAGCGTGTCAATGATATCCTAACCTTAATATTTTCAGCAGGGTTGGAACCCATTATTATTGGGGGTGGTCATAATAATTGCTTTGGTATTTTACAGGCATTGTACAAAGTAAGTGGTAAATCATGTAATGCGATTAACTTTGATCCACATGCTGACTTTAGAGCAATAGAAGGTCGGCACAGTGGCAATGGATTTCATTATGCTTACCAGCGTAATATGCTCAATGACTATCATGTGGTCGGTTTGCATGAACAAAAAAACAACAAGGCAATCATAGACGGTTTGCACAAAGCGCAGTTCACTTATACTAGCTATCAAGATATTTTAGTCACGCGAAGGGCAACATTAACCCAAGCAATTACCACCGGATTAAAACGTTTCAACGACGATAAACCATTGGGTATTGAAGTAGACGTTGACAGTATTAGCGGTATGCCAGTCAGTGCGTTTACCAATTGTGGCTTTAGTACGAATGATGCTGAGCATTTTGTGTCGTTATCAGCAGAGCAACGCAGTGTGGCTTATTTACATCTGTGTGAAGCTGCGCCAGCGAATCATCCACAGGGCCTTGCGCAAGGGATGATAGAAGCAGGGCAAGTGCTCAGTGGTTTAGTATGTAGTTACTTATCAAGTCGAGCCCGGGTTGAGCAATAGCTTATTTACTCATGTTCTATTTTCCATTGTTTTAACCAACTGATCATACCGACACTACTCAGAGGCCTTGCAAAAAAGTAACCCTGAGCAGCAAAGGTATCAAGACTTTTCACAAAATTGAGCTGCTCTTGTGTTTCAACCCCTTCGCAGATCACTTTACTGTTCAATTGCTGCTGCATCTCTACCATACCACGTACCACACTTTTAAACTGACCTTGCTGCTGGTGTTCTGCGGTCAAAGAGCGACCCACTTTCACATAATCAACACTCAATTTTGGCAATTTTGCTAATATGAGCGGCGCTTCGCCAAATCCATCGACGCACAAACGCACACCAATGCTTCTCAGGCGCGCGACCATTGCCACGCCTTGCGCATCTAACGACATAAATAACGCGGATGGACATTCAATGATCAAATCACCAGGTAATAAATGATGCTCAAGCAATATTCTATCCAGAAATTCAATGAACTCTTCATGTAACATCTCTGGACCAAAAACATTCACACTCAATGGCATATAAATGTTATCCATCCTCAATGCCATCGCAATCTCTGCTGCACGTTCAATCACATAATATGCCACAGGAACAGCCAGCCCTGCCAGTCGAATATCTTCTATAAATTGACCCGCAGCTAGAATGCCTTGCTTTGGGTGTTGCCAGCGTAATAACAACTCTAAAAATTCTATTTCGCCATCTCTGTGACGGATCACTGGCTGAAAATACAATTCAAACTCACTGCGAAAATCAATGTGTGCCAGCTCGGCAAGACGTGCTTGTTGCTCTAATTTCGTAATTTGCATTTGCTGTTGATAAGCACACACAGAGCGATTAGGCTGGCTATCTAACGCCAAGAATGCACAGGTGATCAGGTTATCAAATTGGCCGAGTTCTTCGTCGCAATTCACGTAACTCGCTCGCGCACTTACTTCCAGTGTGCAATTACCCACATTGAAAGGTTTCAGTGTACTGCGAATGATGTCGTCTATTAACTGCTCATGCAGGTGTTTTTGATTACTCAGCCCACAGACAAAGACAAAATGAAGCCCACCTAAATGCGCCACCCGTGACATGGCATCCCCATTAGCAATGGCAACGACATCATGGCTTTGTAATTGTTGTTTGATTCGATTGGCCGACTGCGCTAAAAGTAAATCGCCGAATTCTCGGCCCAGATGCAAGTTCACTTGCTCAAAGCCTTCAAGGCGAACCATCACTAACATAGCAGGCCCTGGTTCTGTGACTCTGTATTCTGTAAATGCGGCTCTTAAACTGGCTCTATCAGGTAAACCAAGAATATCATGAGCTTGATCGCTCACTACTTCGTGTTTGGCTGGGACCGTTTCTGGAATATGATTTAAGGCCAATAATTGCCCTAAGTAGAGAATAGTGACCACTGATACGGTTAATACACCTGGCCAAGACCATAAAATCTGCCCACCCAGTAATACAATAAAGATCACACTGGCAAAACAGGCCAAGAATAAGTAACTATCGTCATTATGACGCAGGCTAAATAGGATGTGGCCAAGTAAGGAAAGCCCTAAAAAATACTGCAACCATTCTAGGTTCAGCGCTAGTATTGCCAGACTTATGCAAGCAGTCAACGCATGTAGTATACGTAAATTTGCGGCTTTAGTTAATACGATAACAGCAAGACTGCCCATCAATACTATACCCGCTAGCAGCGCCGCTAGAAGGGGGGGCTCCCCCTGTTGCATTCCGTTGATTACAGGAATAGTTGTGACGGACCACACATATGTGAAAACCGACATCAACACCCCAATATAAATAATTAGCTCTGAATAAGTTTACCTAATATCCAGAGATTTAACAGATCATTTACGCCAAATTGGTAACTTAATTGTGCTGGGTGACTGATATTCCACAACGCAAAGTCAGCTCGCATTCCCACTTTCAGTACCCCTCTATCTGATAAACCAAGTGCTTTTGCCGCATGACATGTCACTCCCTGCAAGGTTTCTTCCGGCGTCATTCTAAATAGCGTACACCCCATATTCAACATTAGACGTAATGAGCACAGGGGTGCGGTACCAGGATTAAAGTCACTGGCAATGGCCATGGGTACCTTGTGCTTACGCAGTAACTCTAACGGGGGTAACTGTGTCTCTCGTAAAAAATAAAATGCCCCCGGTAACAGCACAGCAACGGTGCCTGCATTTGCCATTGTCACCACACCTGGTTCATCTAAGTATTCAATATGGTCCGCAGACAGCCCGGCAAACTCCGCCACCAGCTCCGTGCCCCTTTGGTTAGATAACTGCTCAGCGTGACATTTCACTTTCAACCCTAACTTGGTCGCAGCGTCAAAGACTCGACGAGTTTGTTCATAGCTAAACCCGATGTTTTCGCAAAACACATCCACTGCACTGGCCAGGTTTAGCTTTGCAACCCGAGGTAACATTTCGTCACATACAATATCAATATACGCATCAGCTTGACCCTTATATTCAGGCGGTAATGCGTGTGCGCCTAAAAACGTGCTGTGTATATCAATTGGGTGATGCTCAGCAAGCAGCTTATTCACTTCTAATAACTTCAATTCATTTTCCGTGTCTAATCCATAGCCTGTTTTGCTCTCAACTGTCGTGACGCCTTCACGTAATAAACTGTTTAAACGTCCTTTGGCATTAACAAATAACGTTTCATGATCGGCTTCTCGGGTTGCCCTAACAGTACTTGCGATACCACCACCTTGTTCAGCTATTTGCTGGTACGAAACACCTTGCAGCCGCTGCTCAAACTCAGTAGCTCGATCCCCTGCAAACAAGATATGGGTATGGCAATCAATGAGACCTGGTGTCAGCCAAGCCCCTTTTGCGCTGTGAACGGGTGTTGCCAATGCATCAAATTCAGGCATCTCAGCCTGTAGACCTAGCCAACTGATCATGCCCTCTTTAATCATAATTGCCCCTTGCTCTATCATGCCATAGGGGGCTGAGCGCTCTCCATCCATTGTTGCAAGGTTAACATCTGTAATTACTAAATCAGGCTCAATCATTGCTACTACTCCGAAAAAATATCTGGTTCGAGTTTAACAAGCTTGCTTGTATATACAAGGCATCTGTGCCACCTTTATTCATATCTTCATAAAAATTGGTATTCTCACCATGACACAAAGACCCAAGTTTGCCCTTATAAAACAACATATCATTGATAATATTCAAGCTGCAAAATGGGTAGAGAATCAGCGTGTCCCCTCTGAAAATGAACTCGCTGAGCAATTTTCTGTTAGTCGAATGACCGCTCGACGAGCTCTCAGTGAGCTGACAGAAGCGGGCATTCTCACTCGCAGTCAAGGCTTAGGGACTTTTGTTGCTAGCCTTAAGTCGCAATCCTCTTTACTGGAAATAAAAAACATAGCTGATGAAGTACAGGCACGCAATGGTGTCTACTCTTGTAGTGTTTTATCGCTAGAATCAATCTCGGCCGTCGCACCAATTGCAATTGCTCTGGGAGTAGAGATCAACAGCCAAGTCTATCGAAGCGTACTTGTACATAATGAAAACGAACAACCGCTTCAAGTAGAGGAAAGATTTGTCAATCCAGCACTTGCGATACACTATTTACAGCAAGATTTTAATCACGTTACTCCGCATGAATACTTGTCACAAGTTGCCCCATTAACTGAAGCTCGCCACACTGTGGAAGCCATCATGCCAACCAGTGAGGTTTGTCAATGGCTAAGTTTATACAATGAAGAGCCCTGTTTACAGGTCATAAGACGCACATGGTCATCGGAGGGTATCGTTAGTTTTGCGCGCCTTATTTCTCCTGGGAGTAAATACCGATTAGGTGGACATTTAACCTTTAAACGCCATTAAATGGCGTAATTGTATGCAAATCCCAGCTGACAAATAGCCGAACCATCAATAATACGTTCCACTGCCTCTGCAGAACTAAACTCAGGGACTTCGGTATTAAGTGCATGACATTTTTGTTGATAGTACTGTGCGCGCGTCGGGTGCCACTCATGACACACATTGTATATTGGCTGGGCTATTTGCCACTGAGACAACACCGTAAAGATAGCATTAATCACATCTTGCTGATGAACCATGTTTACCAAGCTTTGCGAAGAACTTTTTAATATTTTTCCTGCGACAAAATTACCCGGCTCTCGACCTGGACCAACTAGCCCTGCTAAACGTAACACTTTGCCACCTTGCTTTGTAACATGCTCTTCGGCACTGACCAATACCTGCTGGCGCTCGGTACTGGTATCCAGTGCGCTTAGTTCATGATAGTGACCATTCTCATTGCTATATACCCCAGTGCTTGAACAGAGCAAAAACCCCCTTGCTGACATTTTTTTACTGAGTGCTAAAGTCTGTTGTAACATTGGCAAGTAATTACTATCAGCATACCTTGCTCTTGGTGGCAAAGCACAGACCCACCAAGCATCGCGTAATGATAACGTATGCTCTATGTTTTCATTTGGCATAGCTAAATAACGCTCAAACGAGACTGCATCATTTGGACTACGGCGAGTACCTTCCACCTGCCAACCTAACTCACTGGCTTGTTGACATAAAGGGTGCCCTAACCAGCCTGCGCCTACTACCACTAACTGCGTCATAACTTTAATTCCAAAGACAGGTATCGGCCTTCAGCATGGTGCTGTCATGGCCCTAAAAAAGGCCCTTAATAGGCCTTCACGATTATTTTGCTTAAACAAGCAGAGGTGACACATCCACGATACTAGTTTTGGTTTACATGCATCACCGGCAACAGCACTTCTGCACTTAACCCGCCTTGCTTGCGATTGCGTAACCTCACAGTTCCTCCATGCGTGGTTACAATGCGTTTAATGATCGCAAGCCCTAAACCGCTCCCTTCACTGCCGCGCGCTTGATCTCCTTGCTTAAACGGCTCAAACACCGTTTCCAATTCACTCTCTGGAATACCTGGACCTCTATCTTGTACTTTAATTAGGACTGATCTGTGCTCTTTACTGAACTCCGTAGACACTGAAATAGCGCCGTCTGAATAGCGAATTGCATTTTCAATCATGTTCGTTAACACCCGCTTTAATGCGACAGTGTTTAACAATACCGACGGTAAGGATGCTTGCGTTGAAAGCTGTATCGTCCGTTGATGCTTTTGCTCTACATTGACCACATCTTCTACCACAGTATTAATATCTTCTAGCATCATCTCACTGGAGTTATGATGCCGTAAATATTCAATAAATTGATCGATAATCGCATTCATATCCTCGATATCGTCAATGATCCCTTCTTTGAGGTAATCCTCATCATCTGACATCATCTCTGTTGCCAGCCGTATACGAGTTAACGGTGTTCGTAAATCATGCGACACCCCCGCCATCAACAAACGACGATCACTTTCAAGCTCAGCGATCCCTTTCGACATTTGATTAAATGCCTTCGTCACTTCAATGACTTCAGTCGCACCACTTTCTACCAGGCGGGTAGAAAAATCCCCAACACCGACTCGCCCTGCCGCTGTTTGTAATGCCCTTAGCGGTCGATTAAGATGCCGGGCAAACCACCACCCACCAAGCACACTTAAAAAACCGATACTGGAAAGATAAAAAACCAAAAATTCGAGCTTTGCTTCACTAAAACCAGTTAAGGGCACCCGCACCCAATATCCTGGAGCTTGTGGTGCCTCAACCCAATACACAATGGGGTCTCCTTGGCTTATCCTCACGCGTGCTGAACCATTTAATTGCTCAGACATGCTCTGAGACAATAATGTGTACTCTTTGGCGTCACCAAGACCATTAATATAGGCCTCTCTTTGCGTCATCACCTCTATACCCGTTATCTCAAAAAATACATCAGACAACCCTGAAGACACTTCAACGCCATCTTCCCAATCAATAAAGACTGTTTTCACTTGCTTTGCGAGCATTAAATTCGCTTGCTCAAATGTTGGTTTAATAACGTAAAGAGTCACCGTAATGTAAGACATTATTTGATTTACGAGTAATAATGCCCCAACAAAAAAAACGGTTTGCCCGAATGCACTTTTTGGAAATAAACTCATAAATACAACTAGCCTTGTCCGTCAGGTACAAAGACATAGCCGAGTCCCCAAACCGTTTGAATATAGCGAGGGTTGGTGGCGTCTTCTTCAATCATGCGACGAAGTCGGGAGACTTGTACGTCAATGCTTCTTTCCAACGCACTATAATCGCGCCCTCTCGCCAGATTCATTAACTTGTCTCGGCTGAGTGGCTCACGAGGGTGATTAACCAATGCTTTAAGGACAGCAAACTCACCGCTAGTCAACGAAATCACTTCATCCCCCTTTTGCATTTCGCGTGTTGCTAGGTTGAGTTTAAAAATACCAAATACCACTTCATTCTCTTGAGCAGCAGGCGCTCCAGGCACTTCTTTTGCCCTGCGGCGTAAAATCGCTTTAATTCTTGCTAACAGCTCTCTGGGGTTAAACGGTTTTGGTATGTAATCATCTGCCCCTAATTCAAGACCGATAATTCGATCTACTTCATCGCCTTTTGCCGTCAACATCACAATGGGGATCTCATTTTCTTTTTGTCTTAAACGGCGACAAATAGATAACCCATCTTCACCTGGCAACATCAGATCAAGCACCATCAAGTGAAAGTTTTCACGCTCTAGTAAACGATCCATCTGCTCACTATTGGCTGCAGTACGAACAATAAAACCTTGTTCAACCAAGTATCTCTCTAACAAGCTACGTAAACGCATATCATCATCTACGACTAACACTTTGGTCGTTTCATTACCCATTGTTGATTCTTCTTTTTATTGAATACCTTGGCTTAATATAATTGAAAAAATGCCATCTAGACACCATACATTTAAAGAAGTTTTGTTACGGAACGTTACAAACAAAAAAATTAGGTAGTTTAATCTAGAAAGCTCGACATATATTTATTTTTTATTTAAGTTGTCACAGCACTAACTCAGAGCATATCAAGTAAATGAAAACCAATCTGATCACCCCTGAAGGGTACCGAAAGTTACAGCAAGAACATGACCACTTGTGGCATGAAAAGCGCCCTGAAATAACCAAAATAGTATCGTGGGCTGCGAGCTTAGGCGACCGCTCTGAAAATGCCGACTATACATTTAATAAACGTGTTTTAAGGCAAATAGATAGGCGAGTTAGGTATCTGAGGAAACGACTACCCGATCTAAAAATTATTGAATATTCCCAGCAACAGGCTGGCAAAGTGTTTTTTGGTGCGTGGGTCGAAATTGAAAATGACGCGCAAGAGTGCAAAAAGTTTAGAATTGTTGGGCCAGATGAAATATATGAGCGCAACGATTACATCTCCATCGACTCTCCCATGGCGCGGGCTTTACTCGGAAAAGAAGTGGATGATGACTTTACCGTTAACACCCCAGAGGGCGAAAAAACTTGGTTTGTTAACAAAATAGATTACGTGATCAGCTAAGCTTCTTATTCCCTTCTGCTGTGATATAGTTAGACCATAGACATACGTCAATAAAAATCGCGTATAGCATTGAACTTTATAAGGATTTTGCATGAGCAATATCTCTGCACGTTTAGCACACGAGCTAAACGCAAAAGAGCAGCAAGTTATCGCTGCAACGGCATTACTTGATGAAGGGGCAACGGTACCGTTTATCGCCCGTTATCGTAAAGAAGTCACTGGCGGACTAGACGATACGCAGCTACGTTTATTAGAACAACGTTTAGGCTATTTACGAGAGCTAGAGGAACGTAGAAGCTTTATTCTCTCTACCATTAACGAGCAGGGTAAGTTATCTGACTCACTCTCAGCCGACATTCATAACGTACAAAGTAAAACTGAGTTAGAAGATTTATATTTACCATTCAAGCCAAAGCGCCGTACAAAAGGCCAAATCGCGATTGAAGCTGGGTTAGAACCACTGGCTGAGGCATTATTTAATGATGCCACGTTATCTCCTGAGCAGCTAGCGCAAGATTATGTGAATGACCAGAATGGGATCCGTGATAGTAAAGCGGCGTTAGATGGTGCCAAGTTCATTCTAATGGAACGCTTTGCTGAGGATGCCAAACTACTTGCTAAATTTCGTCGACATATTCAACAAAATGGTCAACTTGAGGCACAAGTCGTTAAAGGAAAAGAAGACTCAGGAAACAAATACCGAGACTATTTCGAGCACAGCGAAAAATTAGCCAAAGTTCCTTCTCACAGGGCATTAGCAATGCTCAGAGCACGTAACGAAGGTATTTTACAATTGGTTATTAACCCAGAACCAGACGTTGCAGAGCCCCAACAGTTTTGCGCGCAAATGATAGCCGATCACTACCAACTGAATGTTACATCCGCCAATGCCAGTGCATGGTTAATGACCCTTGTGCAATGGGCCTGGAAAATAAAATTATCACTGCATTTAGAAAACGAATTTCTTGGGTCGCTACGTGAAACCGCTGAAACAGGTGCCATTGACGTATTTGCTAAAAACTTAAAAGATTTGCTGATGGCTGCACCGGCTGGACCTCGTGTTACCTTAGGGATTGACCCAGGCCTTAGAACAGGGTGTAAAATCGCTGTGGTCGATAGCACGGGGAAGTTACTCTCCACGAACACTATTTTCCCACATGCGCCTCAAAATCATTGGGACAAATCGCTTCGTACACTAGAGCAATTATGCCGTCAGCATAAAGTGCAATTAATTGCCATTGGCAATGGAACCGCCTCTCGTGAATCTGATAAATTGGCTTCTGAGCTATTAAAAGCAGCCCCAGAACTTGCCCTGAGTAAAATCATGGTCAGTGAAGCTGGCGCATCGGTATACTCAGCTTCCGAGTTTGCCGCGAATGAATTTCCTGACTTAGACGTGTCACTACGTGGGGCTGTCTCTATCGCGCGCCGTTTGCAAGATCCGTTGGCTGAATTAGTAAAAATTGAGCCTAAATCTATCGGTGTAGGTCAATACCAACATGATGTATCGCAAAGTCAGCTCGGTCAAACACTGACGTCGGTCGTAGAAGATTGTGTTAACTCTGTTGGCGTCGACGTCAACATGGCTTCTGCACCCCTATTAACACGTGTGTCAGGTTTAAATAAAACACTGGCTAACAATATTGTTAAATATCGTGACGAGCACGGTTCATTCACTGCACGTAACCAGCTGAAAAAAGTGGAACGGTTGGGGCCAAAGGCATTTGAACAAGCTGCAGGCTTCTTGCGTATACTCGATAGTAAAGACCCACTAGATGCCTCATCTGTGCACCCTGAAGCTTATCCAGTCGTAAAAAAAATTGCACAACAAAAAGCACTTCCCGTCACAGAGCTTATCGGTAACAGCACATTATTAAATCAATTAGCAGCCAATGACTTTACCTGCGAAAAGTTTGGTTTGCCAACGGTCACCGACATTATTAAAGAACTTGATAAACCTGGCCGAGATCCACGCCCAGAGTTTAAAACAGCAGAGTTTAAAGCCGGTGTTGAAAAAATATCAGACTTAGAAGTTGGTATGATCCTTGAGGGGGTTGTCTCCAATGTTGCTAATTTTGGTGCGTTCGTTGATGTAGGGGTTCATCAAGATGGATTAGTGCATATTTCAGCCATCACCAATAAGTTTATTTCTGATCCTCGTGAAGTGGTTAAAGCGGGTGATATTGTAAAAGTAAAAGTGATTGAAGTTGACGTTGCCCGCAAACGAATTAGCTTTACAATGCGCTTGAATGATGAAATTACATCACAAGACACACAAGCTAAGAGCAGGCCAAGCACGCAAAAATCGGCAGCACCTAAGCAGCACAACCGCAGCGCAAAACCGAAAAAAGACTTGGGTAATGCAGCCATGGGGAATGCATTTGCCGAAGCCTTTGCCAAAATGAAGAAGTAATTAATCAACACAATAAAAAAGCCCATCGTTAAATGGGCTTTTTTGTGTCTGATTATTCTGGTATCTACCACATTCTAACTATACGCGTTACCATCGAATTACGCTTGCAGTGATAAAGAAGCAGCCCCCTCAGGTTGTACCGCTTGTTGGTAGAAATCGCTAATGCGTAAAGACCGCGCTTGTATTTGCGGATCTCGCTCTATTGGTAACGCAACAGAGTAAGGACCACCGTCTGTTTTTAATGTGGCGGCATCGCGTTCAACAATTTCGTCATCATCTTCGGTCAGTCGCCGCGTCTCATAGCCTCTAATTCGTGTCGTATCTTGCTGCGCTTCTTCACTACTACCACTAATAACTTGGGTGGCTAATTCAGCTTGCGCTGCTGCTTGCTTTTGTGTTGCGTCGGCTGCAATCGCTCGGTCAGCACCAGAGGGGTCAGCTGGTGCTAACGCAGCAGCTCGTACAGTTTGCATTTTATCGATTGTGCCTGCGGGATCCCCTGGGATCTCTGCCACATCAATCATTACCTGCCCACCTACCGCATAGTTATTACCATCTGGACCACGTTGGTATTCATAACTCGGAGAACCGGCATACTGCCCACCTACGCGTGCATGTGCTTGCTCATGCAAACGTACTTCGGTGTCTCTCGCTTTAAGCTCTTGTATTTGCTTTTGCTCAGCTTGCTCATCAGCCTGTTCTTGCTCGCTGCGTGCATCTTCATCAGATTTAGGTTGGCGTTCATCGCCATCTTGAGCACCTTTGTCATCAATTGTTTTGTTCTGTTCTAATTTGCCATAACTATCATACAAAGCATTCTCGTCTGGTGAGTTCGCTTTTGCTTTATCACCGTCGTTAACCGCTTTGTTCTCAGTGAAAGATGCAGAGGGAGGGGCCGTTTTTGGGATGACTTCACGCAGCTGGTTATCGCGCCTAGCTGTTTCAGTATAGACGTTGGCAGTATTTAAATTCATCGCCGGAGGTGGCGTTACAATACTCATACCATTTTAGTAAAACTTATGCCTTTATATCAATTAAAGTACCCAATGCTTCATCAGCAGTGCGAATAGTTTGCACATTTGCTTTAGCATTAAATTCTTCTACTTTTAAGTTGACCAATGCTTCATCAATTTTTGCAGGTTGAGACACAGGTGCCGTAACAGATTCTTCCGGGCGAGCACCTTGCAACTGACGCTGCTGTGCCTGCTGGTTTTCATCTTGTGTTTCAATTGTCGCACGGTTTATTTCAGCGCTTGCGCGCTCAATACCCTGTGTTGCTCTGTTAAAGCCTTCTATCCCATTGTTGAGTACATCACCGATTGGCATAGCATGCTCCAAAAACTTTTTATGTGTGGTTAATTATTGCGCAAAAAGTCATAAAAATAAAGCATGATTTACGTCTTTTTCACCTAACGCGATACCATAATTTTAAAGTACTGATTTTAGGAAAGTTATAAATTCAGAACGATGAGAAATAAAAGGCGCATGAGATGCTTTTGGTAAAATTTCACTGTAAAAATTCGAATTTAAACCACGTATCTTTTCTATTACAGCTTTTGGCACCAAAGAGTCCAAGCGACCAAATAAACCATATATAGGTTGCTCTACCATAGCCATGTCAGCACGCAAATCCTGTGTTTTCAAAATATCTAAACCAGCTTTTAATGCAATAGGATCTGGAGCTGGGGCCTGCGCTAATAAAGCCCGCAAGCTTTTAATGTCCTCTTTGGCATGTTCACTCCCCATCGCTTGAATAGCGAGAAAACGTTCAATAGTCTTAGTTGCGTTCTTTTCAAGTTGCACCTGAAAAGCATCTAATACATTTGACTGTATACCAGGCCACTGCGTTACTTCATTAAAGTAAGGCGTAGCCGCAATTAAGATAACCTTGCTGACTTTATCAGGAAAATTACGCGCCAAATACAATGCAAACAAGCCACCTAATGACCAGCCAATAATGATACTTTCTGGTTGTAATTGTTCAGCCACTAACTTAGCCGCCGTTTCTAAAGTATAGTCCAGTTTAGGACTTGGGGCACCGCCAAAACCTGGTAAATTAATACTCCGTACGTCACCACTAAAAACCTGCTCAATCTCAGGCTTTACCATCTGCCACACTTGGGCATTCATTCCCCAACCGTGCAACAGGACTAATTCTTTTTGCATTCTTTTAGGCCCTAAACCAAACTTACAACAATGATACCGACAAGACCAAGGAAAGTAACCAACATGCTAAGGAAAATAGCTAATTGGCTCGTGCCCAATTATTGTATTTGTTGCCAAAACCCCCTTATTGAGCACCAAGCAATATGCCAACACTGTTTCGATGAGCTGAGTTTATTTGACCCCTCACAAGGGAACCTCCTCAATCGGCCAGATATTTGTCGGGATTTTAAGTTAGACAATATAACAAGGTTAATGGCTTGCGGCTGGTATGAAGGCCAGCTTAAAAGTTGGCTGAGTGGCTACAAGTTCCATCATCAAACTCGTTACCAAGCGGCGCTACAACAAGTGATTGTGCACCAATGGACGCAGTACTTGTTACATGAGCACACTGCTCCTGATATCGCCGTGCTCATGCCACTGCACACTACTCGGTTAGTTAATCGGGGATTCAATCAAGTCAACCAAACATGGCAATGCAGTATCGACCCCTATTTAACCTCAAAAATAAACTTACTTCGTACCCATAAAACTAAGGCTCAAAGCAACCTAACAGGTATACAACGACGAAAAAATACACGCGATGCCTTTCAGGTCAAAGGCGCAATGACCGGCCTAAAAGTCGTCATCGTCGACGATGTTATAACCACTGGGGCGACAATGAATGCTGCAGCGCAAGCATGCTTAGATGCTGGTGCGCTGCAAGTTGATGCTATTGCAACGGCACTAACGCCCTTGCACAGATAGCGTATGACCAAAAAAGAGTGCGTTAGTCAATAACCGACTACTACCATACCAGTAACCTCTAAATACGGGGTTATCTGAACTTGCAATGACACTCCCTTGGCCATACCTGTGTGCAACCACTGCTGCACTTTCACTGATTTTCGCGACATTCTCCTTTGCAGCATACCCTGATAACAGAGGATCTTTGGTATATTTATTCACCAGTAGAAATGGCTGTTCAGGGGTCTTAAGTAACCATGTACTGTTTTTAAACATGGGCAGTAAGCGGCGTTGAAAGCCAAAAGACAATGGGTGAGACAAGTCTAATTCAGTCGCAAATATTGCCCCTGCAATACGCTGCTTTGCAGCTAGCGCATCACGCGTTCCATATTGTAACCCCTCAGTATTAAACTGCTCAGCCATCTCTTTACGAGTGATGCTTTGTGCATTTAAAAGCTGGCTATCCATCAGCCACTTTGCTCCCCGCTTATGACCCCAAATAACACCCCCCTTATTCACCCATCCAGTCAGCGCAACTTTGGCTCGATCAGAAAGTTTATTGAAGCGGCCATCCGTCAATATCACATGGCTATAGCGTGTCAAATCAACCTTACCCAATCTATGTTGTTCTATTAACGTCGGTGCGATCCCTAGATGCTTGTCTAAATGATACCAAACCTCTCCGACTTCATATTGGCTACTCCCTTGCCCGCCTACCAATAAAACTTTAGGTAAAGACAATGCTCTCATATTACGTGAACCAAGATCGATACCTTTACTCGTCAAACCCGTGTCTATTGGGTGGACTTTTACAGCAAACTTCGATTGAGCATTATTGAGCACTGACAACCACTGTGCATTACGTTGTAACCCTGCTGGAACAATGATGCTTCCCGCTGAAAAATCATGTTGTAAGCCCGCTGTTTCCGCTGTAAATGATTTCATAGCAACACGTGCTGCAATGTTATTACTCAGTAGGTAATTCAGCATTTTTGGTGCATTCCATGCTTGCCATGAAAATCCATAGGCATAGGTTTCTGATAATTTTGAGAATTGCTCTTTTATAGGTGACCGCCATGGCTCATCTGCAACCTTCAGTCCCCATGTGCTAGCTGCCTGAGAAAACTGTAGGTTAAACGCATGTGCCAAAGTCCACCCTGATACATCATAAAAGGTATTATCTTGAAAGGACTGCTGTTCTGAAAATATCGCTTTGATTAAACGATACTGAGATTGTGATAAAGGTACATACATATCGCCTTTTTGATACTGATATTTACCCACTTTGTACTCTTTTGTCAGTTCAAATGCCTCAATTTTGTGCTGTGACAACACTGACAAAAATTGTTCAAATTTTTGTTTATCGTGGCCTGCAGCCACCACATAACCTTCAAATTTTTCTTTCTCTGCGAGTGCGCTCGCCCCCGTATAAAACTGCTGTTGATATGCTTGTAACTTCACCTTATTTTTTATAACGCCTTCAAACGTCGATAAACTGGTCGTTAACTGGTTTTTTATGGTCTGAGAAAAACTCAACCGGCCATTAACGGTATCTTGAACATGCCCCCTACTACTTGCCTGCTCAAACAAAATACCAATCGCGCCATTGGCATCTGGGTAGGTAGATCCTTTGCCATAGTAAAAATCATCAAAACTCTCTTGGGTAAAGTATAACTGTTTATCTTTATCTAACGACTTAGCATGAAATGTCGCTAATATTTCTGTCAATGTAACATTCATTTTTGGCGTCAAAGGGTGGGTACGTGACGCAATGCCAGGTTGAAAGAAATAACTGCTATTGGATCCCATTTCATGAAAATCTGTCAATATATTAGGCTTCCAATGATGAAACTGCGCCACTCTTGCTTGTGATTCTGGATGTTGCAACAACAGCCAGTCCCTATTTAAGTCAAACATATAATGATTGGTGCGCCCTGAAGGCCAAGTTTCAACATGCTCTCTGTGCTGCGGATCAGCAGACAAATTCATACCTCGATTACTATTAGCCCATTGCGCAAAACGCGCCAAGCCATCGGGGTTTAAAGAAGGATCTAACAACACTATCGTATTTTTAAGTAACGTCTGTACTGCGTCTCCTTGAGCCGCAGCCAAATAATAGGCCACCAGCAGTGCGGCATTGCTGCCTGAGGGTTCATTACCGTGTACGCTATACCCCATCCACGCCACTGCAGGTGTCTCTGTCTTTACCTCTGAAGACGAAAGTCGTGCTAAATGCTGTGCTCTGATCTGCTCAATGCGCTGTAGTTGATTTGGTGCCGTAATCGTTAAAAGTAGTAAAGGTCGCTGCTCATGACTATAACCAATAGTTTTTATGTCAACACGATCACTTTTATCTGCCAAAACGCGCATATACTGTACTAATTGATCATGCCGTACATGCCACTGCCCAACCTCATACCCCAAAACATCACTGGGTGTAGGAATAGTCGGATCAAACTGCACATCCTCAGAAAAATAATAATTCAGTGGTTTTGCCACTACTGTAAAGGGCAAATAAATGACCATTACCAAACATAATAATACAAGCCGCATATCAAGACCTTAAAACTGATGATTGTTTAAACGCTAACAGTCTAATCATAAGTTGCCAAATTTTTACGTCCAACACTAGCGACAATACGATGAGGGGAGTATCATATGAAGTATCCGAGTAATTTAGTCAAGTAATAGTCACAGTTATGATAACCATTTCAGAAACAGCTCAATCCCATTTTGCTAAACTGCTTTCCGATCAAGCAGAAGAGACCAATATTCGTGTATTTGTGGTAAACCCAGGTACATCACAGGCAGAGTGTGGGGTCTCTTATTGCCCAGCAGATGCCGTAGAAGAAAGCGATATTCGCCTACCATTTAATGGCTTCGATGCCGTTGTCGATGCTGAAAGTGCACCGTTTTTAGAAGAAGCAGAAATTGATTTCGTCACAGACAAGATGGGCACTCAACTGACGCTAAAAGCACCGAATGCCAAAGCGAAAAAGCTCAGTAAAAATGCTGATTTAAACGAACGTGTTGAACATATGTTGGTATCAGAAGTAAACCCGCAACTTGCTAATCACGGCGGTCAAGTTAGCTTGGTTGAGATCACAGCGGAAGGTGTTGCAATCTTACAATTTGGTGGCGGGTGTAATGGCTGCTCAATGATAGATGTCACCCTCAAAGAAGGGATCGAAAAAGAAATGGTGGCTAAGTTTGATGAAATCACTGGAGTACGTGATATTACTGAACACCAAGCTGGCGATCACTCATACTACTAAACGCTCGATGTTAAAATCCGTCATTTATAAATTGGGCCAGCACCCCAAGCTCAGCCTTAAACGCTTTTTTATTGGTTTAGGGCTATTCGCACTGAGTTTATTAGCCATTGCCTATGGTTATTACCAGCATGCTTGGGTACAGCTTATTGGCTTAGGGCTACTCGCCCCGGCGCTCTTTTTTTCCGGCTGGGGCTATGTTGGCATATTTGCTAACCGTTTTTCGCAAGTCATTGTAACAATGCACCCTGATGACAGATCTGCCGATAACGGTAAAACAAAGTAGCACCACGCATTGCCATAAAGCAGCTCATTGCGAACCATAAGCCATGATTGCCCCATTCTAATGTCAGCACAACTGGTGTAAAAAACCCAAGCACAACCGCAATAAACATTGAGTTACGCATTTCCTTAGCGCGAGTCAAACCCACAAACACACCGTCAAATAAAAAACAGCCCATAGCGACAACTGGGAGCACTATTAGCCAAGGTAAATACAGACTTGCCTCAGTGATAACTGAGGGGATATTTGTCAGTAACCTAATTATTGATGACCCGAATAAGGCAAAAAAGGCACAGTAACCCAAAGCAAATAACGCCCCCCAAAAAACACTGACATTAACCCACAATCTTACTTGTACAGGATCACCTTCCCCTTTAGCTGCGCCTACTTTCGCTTCTGCTGCATAGGCAATACCATCTAATGCAAAACTGACCAACATCAGAAAATTTAACAACACAGCATTGGCTGCAAGTGTCACTTCCCCTAATCGTGCACCGTAAAAGGTCATAAAGCTAAAACACAACTGTAATAACAAAGAGCGAATGAAAATATCACGGTTTAAAGTTAATAACCGCGCAATACTGCCTCTTGATGGAAACTGAATGTTCCAAATAACGCCATAACGTCTAAATAATTTTTTGATTAAATAAATGGCCAGGAACAACGCACTATAATCAGCAATTACAGAAGCGCTCGCCGCGCCAGCAACCCCTAAGTCAAGCACTAACACAAGTACAACATCAAGTACAATATTCACCAAATTAGTAAATAGCACCAGATAAAAGGGTCCTTTGCCATAATGCATACCCAGCATCAAACCCAGCAGCACTAAATTGCCTAAAGCAGCTGGTGCACTCCAAATACGAATAGAAAAGTAAGTACTAGCTTGCACCATAACTTCCTCAGATGATTGAGATAAGGAAGCGATCACCGAAAGTAACGTCGGACTCAGTGCTATTAAAGTTAATGCGAATAGCAAAGACAACAGTAAACTACTGACTAACAATTGCTTAATTTTATCAAAGTCTTTGGCACCAAACGCCTGAGCTATTACGCCAGTGGTACTCATACGTAAGAAACTGGCTAGCCAAAATAATACCGCAATACTGCTAGAACCCAATGCTATACCAGCTAAATAATGTGCACTTGATAGATGACCAATCACAGCAGTATCAACCAGCCCTAGTAACGGCACTGAAATATTTGATAAAATCATTGGTCCCGCAAGTAGGAGTAAAGCGAAGTGGTAGGACTTATGTTTGCTAAAAAAGTGACCCATATTATTTGGTTGGCCTTAGTATTAATGACACACAATGTATTTGCAGCCGTGATCTTACAGTATCATCACGTTAGCGAAAAGCTGCCTGCTGTAACCTCGGTCAATAGCGAGACATTTAAGTCTCATTTGCAATATTTAAAAACCAACAACTTTAATGTTGTCCCTCTCGACACGCTATTAAGTAATCTTAAAGAGGGAGAAACAGTCAGTGCCAATACTGTGGCGATCACCTTTGATGATGGCTATGATAACAATATTACCGATGCAGCCCCGATTCTCGAAGCTTTTAATTATCCCTATACAATTTTTGTTAACCCACAACTCATCGACGAGCAACAAAGCTATGTTATGACATGGGATCAATTAAGGACGCTCGCTAAACGCGGTGCACTCATAGCAAACCACAGTGCTAAGCATGATTATCTGCACAAGCACTTACAAGGTGAAAGCCAAGCACAATGGTATCGCCGCATTAGTCACGACATTACTTGGTCAGAGCAGCGGATTCATAAAGAAATAGGTCACCATGCGAAATTATTGGCCTACCCTTATGGCGAGTTTAACAATGCCTTACAGCGCCTGGTGTCTGATTTGGGATATACCGGTATCGGGCAACACTCTGGGGCGGTTGGAGTAACATCAGACTTTACCCGTCTGCCTCGCTTCCCAGCATCAGGTATTTATAGCAATTTAAATACTCTAAAAACTAAAATACACGCTCACCCTTTTGCCATCGATACCGTAAAATATAGTGATTCAGTCACCACGCAAACACATCCAACTGTGACACTTAGTTTTGCCGAAAAGCCTTTTCAGAATTCGCAATTTGCATGCTTTGTATCCGGAATTGGAGCGGCTACATTGAAGTGGATAAATGACAGCACCGTATCTGTCACTTCACCTAAAAAGTTACCTATAGGTCGCTCTAGATATAACTGCACGGCACCCGTGAAAAGTCTCCCAGGTACATATTACTGGTACTCTCAGCCATGGGTGATCATACAAAATTCACTGGCTGATAGCTAAATTTCCAGTAAGTTAAACTTTACGACATGGCTTTGCCACGGAATACAATAAGGTTTGAGTCACTTTACTTAAGGGGATCACTTTTTGTGCAGCCTCTAACTGCACAGCCGCTCGAGGCATCCCCCAAACGACACTACTTTTTTCATCCTGCGCAGCGGTCTTAGCTCCGCTTTGACGCAGTTTTAACATGCCTTTTGCACCATCACTGCCCATACCAGTTAAGAGTACAGCACTAACTGATTTAGCCATAGGTACTAAAGAGTCAAACAACACATCTACCGCAGGCTTATGTCTATTTACAGGGGCTGTGTCATCTAGTTCACACACAGTAACTGAGCCGCGTTTTACAATCTTTAAGTGCTTACCTCCTGGTGCAATGAATACTTGACCCGATGCTAATACATCACCATGTTCAGCCTCTTTTACCGCAACAGTACAACAGCGATCCATGCGTTGCGCAAAGGAAGTGCTAAATACCGGGGGAATATGCTGTGTAATAACAGTTGGCGGTGCATGCTTTGGAAATGTCATGAGTACTTCTTTAATTGCTTCCGTCCCGCCAGTCGATGCGCCGATTGCGATAATGGCATTAAGGTCAAACTTTTCTGTCTCACCCTGTATCTGAAACGATGCATTTGCTGCTGGCTTAAAAGCGCGGATCCGCGCTTGCGATGCCACTCTTATTTTCTCTTGTAGTGTATAAGCGTACGCTTGCAGTTGGTCTGCTATATTCAACGTGGGTTTTGCAATAAAATCAATCGCACCAATCTCCAAAGCCTCTAATGTAGCTGGTGAGCCTTGCTGAGTTAGCGTCGAGATCATCACCACAGGCATAGGCCTTAGCCGCATTAAATTGCGTAAAAAACTTAGCCCATCCATCTTCGGCATTTCTATATCGAGAGTTAACACATCAGGGTTAAGTGTTTTTATCATCTGTCTTGCTTGGTAAGGGTCTTCTGCACATCCCACTACGGTAATGTCGCGCGCTTGTTTCAAAACTTCGGTTAATATCCCTCTAATGAGAGGAGAATCATCAATCACTAATACTTTTATCATGGTGCCCCCTAAAAGAGTTCTATATTGGTTTTCGCATCTTGTGCTTCAATATCATGTAAATAACGAACTTCTCGTTTCTCAATGGTGTCGTTATGCATTTGGCGCAACTTTTTAACGTGTGCCTTACCAGTCTGGGGATTAAAAACCACCTTGCGTGGCCAAGGGCCACCTACATCATGAGAAACCAACTCCAATGCCTCATCTTGAATATAAGCATTAGCAAAACGAATATTACCGATGCCAATATCCGTCATTGAACGAATGATCTTACCACCACCAAACAGCTTTATTTTTAAAGAATGCCTGCATGCACCATTTTTAATTAATTCATTTATCAAATATTCCATTGCCCAGTTTCCATATCTACAATTCAAGTCATCTGCATTAATGTCTTCCATGCCCTTAACTCCGGGTAGCATAAAGTGATTCATCCCACCAAGACCGAGTTGTTCGTCATAAATACACGCCGCAATGCATGAGCCAAGTACCGTTGAAATCAGCTCATTGTGTTTAGACACATAAAACTCACCCGGTAAAACTTTTGCAACAACCATACAGCGACTTGAATCCCAAAACCGTTTTACATGTTCAAATCCACTTATTACCGGCTTAAATTCATTATTCACTATTCATTTTCTTATACATAGTCTTGCCTAGGTTCTTGAATTCACTATGCTCTTTTCCCATCGTTTCAGAGTGCCCAATAAATAAATGTCCATCATGTGCCAACATGCGATGATAACCTTTAAATAAATTACCTTTTGTTTTTTTATCAAAATAAATCAGTACATTGCGACAAAATATAACGTCAAACGGCCCTTTCATTGGCCATTTTTCAAGTAAATTTAGCCGCTTAAACGAAATCATTTGTTGTAATTGAGGCTTCACCCTATACGCGTTGCCATCTGTACTTTTTAAAAAGAACCGCTTTAACTGAGCTGGGCTAAGCCCTGTAATCGTCACCGGTTCATAAATGCCTTGCTGCGCTTTGGCCAATACATTTGAGTCCAAGTCAGTCGCCAGAATTTTTACATCCCAAGAGGCAGGAAAGCGCCCGACTAATGTCATTGCAATACTGTAAGGTTCCTCACCGGTGGAGCAGCCTGCTGACCAAATTCTGACCCGTTTAGACGTCTTATTCGACTCTAATAAGGCAGGAATTATCGTGTCACTCACATGTTTGAAGTGATGATTTTCGCGAAAAAAAGACGTTAAGTTTGTCGTAATGGCATTTATAAAGTGGCTAAATTCAGCGCCGCTATGTGTATCTAAATAATCCAAATAAGCCGCAAAAGAAGTTAGCTCATTCGTACGTATACGCCGTGCTAGACGCGAGTAGACCATTTCCCTTTTATGCGGGCCAAGCACAATGCCACATGCTTGATATACCCGCTCCGAAATTACTTTAAAATCAGTATCTGTAAATGCAAACTCTCGCATCCTTCACTCTCCACAACATTACAGAGAGGAAAAAGCCATACTACTGTTAAAACTCTTCCCACTCTTCTGAACCATCAGATAGTTGATTTCCCATTGCAACAGAGCTGGCAGATGCAGAAGGGGCTGACAATTCCATACGCTCTGTAGGCTGCGGCGTGCGAGCTGCCAATGTTCGCTGTGCTTGGCTTGATTGCGCAGGTGACTCTGAATTCATGACCTGCATATTTTCACTTAATGAAAAGAAATTAAGTAACCGCTTCATATCGTTGGCCTGTTCTGACATGGACTCACCAGCAGCTGAGGCTTCTTCCACTAATGCAGCATTTTGCTGCGTCATTTCATCCATTTGCGACACAGCTTTATTTACTTGTTCAATTCCCGAACTTTGTTCAACTGACGCTTCAGCTATATCAGAAATCATTTGTGTCACATGTTTAACTGACGCCACAATATCTTTGAGTGTTTCGCCTGACTCATTCACTAAAATCGTGCCATCTTCTACTTTACCAACACTGTCACGGATCAAGTCTTTTATTTCTTTTGCGGCGCCAGCTGAACGCTGCGCAAGATTACGAACCTCACCTGCAACGACCGCAAAGCCACGCCCTTGCTCCCCTGCTCTTGCTGCCTCAACAGCTGCATTCAATGCTAGTAAATTAGTTTGAAAAGCAATTTCATCAATCACACCTATAATATCGGATATTTTTTTACTCGATTCATTAATGGCCGACATACTAGACACAGCTCTATTTACCACTTCCCCGCCTAGCATGGCTTTATCACAGGTTTCTTCAGCAAGTCCATTAGCAATTTTTGCATTATCTGCATTTTGCCTTACGGTACCTGTCATCTCTTCCATACTCGACGCTGTTTCTTCTAAAGACGAAGCTTGCTCTTCTGTTCTTTGACTTAGATCAGTATTTCCTTGTGATATTTCTTCAGCACCACTGGCCACCAAAGACGCTGACGAATTTATTCTATTGAGCACTTCGGTTAACTTGTTCGCCGTCGCATTCGCATCTTGTTTTAACTTATCAAATGCTCCCTGGTATTCGGTTTTAACCCTTCGAGTTAGGTCTCCGGTCGCAAATCCATCTAACATCTGTGCGGTATCAGACACAGCACCATCAACAATACTGACAAATTCGTTTAAGCCTTGTGTTAGGCGTAAGTAAAACCCGTCTTTATTAGCTTCTTGCAGTCGTACACTCAAATCACCTTGGCCTGCAGACATAACAAGCCCATTCACCTCAGACTCAATAGCGACTTCGGCGGTACGGTCTGACCACTCAACAACAGTGCCAATCCGCTCGCCGTCACCATCGATGATCGGATTGGCAACTAAACCAAATGTTCTGCCACCGACCAAGATCTCTGTTTTATATACCGATGTGAGTCGCTCTAACATACTGCGTTGATGTGACGGGTCTTTATGGAATATATCGATATTTGCGCCTAACAACGCTCGGCTATCAAAATGAGGTAAGTCTTTTTTTATGTCACTCTCTGCATTACTCATCATTTGCACAACCGACTTATTCATATACACAATGTTATGTTCATCATTCGCAATCATAATGTTGGTGGCAACATTATCAAGCGCACGTTTCACACGTAAATTCTCATTCACTTGTTCTTGCTCTTTTCGCGCCCTCACTAGTCGCTCGGTCTTATCATCCCATTCGACAACAGTCCCTAAGCGTTGATTATTGTCACCGTATACAGGAGTTGAGATGAGCCCGAACGTAAACCCAGCTACCTGAATATCAGTGTTGTATGTTTGGGTTAATTTAGCCAGCAAATGTCTTTGATGACTGGGGTTAACATGGAAAACATCAATACACTCTCCGATTAAGTTGTTTGCATCAAAGTTAGGGATTGACGTCTTAAGTTGCGCTTGATTTTTTCTGAGCATCTCTAATACAGAGTGATTAGCATATATAATGTTTAGATCCTCATCAGCTAGCATTACGTTTGTTTGGCATACATCTAATGCACTTAAAATTCTTGAGTTAAATTCAGCTAATTCCTGTCTCTTTATTTCTGCTTCTAGCCTACGACTAATATCTTTCCACTCTACTAGCGTATTAATTCGCTCATTGTCATCATTAAATACCGGCGTAGCGATTAACTCAAACGTTAACCCAGCCAATTTTATCGTTGTTGTGTATACCTCAGTTAAAGTGCTTAACAAGCCTCGTTGATGCGCTAGGTTTTTATGAAAAGCATCAATATTTTGACCAACCAGATCATCAACATTAAAACCTGGTAAATCTTCCCTCAGTTTAATTTGATTTTCTCTGAACATACAGGTCACAGAGTCATTCAAGTATGTAATATTCAAATCCGCATCGGCTACCATAATGTTTGCTTGGCACACCTGTAATGCACGAAGTAACCCATCTAGATGGCTTTGTTCGGAACAAGTTTGATTGTCAGATTGCATATACAAAGCTTGCTTTAGCTGCGGATAATAACTGAAATCTACCTGAGCTATCGCATCGAGTTCACTCACTTTAAGCTGTGGCATCAACAATTCAACACAATCTAATCTGGCGGCATAAAGATTTAAATTTTGCTTTAAATATAAAACCCCTAATAAGGTCACGACAATAGGCAATAACATAAGTAAGCTCGTGAGTAATGACAACTCAATACCAATAAACTTAAATGCCAAAGCAATACAGGTTACTTGAGCGATACCAACATAAATTAGCTTATTGCTTATCGCACTTTGTACGTTATAAGTACTCATATCTTCTCCAGTTTACCCATGATGCATATAATTTGCGCTTAAATCTAACACCCTAGCCAAATTTAATAACACGACCATTTTTTCACCCACATTCACCAGACCATGCACATACTGAGTATTATCTGAATCTTGAAAGTCGGGCACATCTTTTGCGGTTTCCTCAGAAATACTATAAACATCAGAAACAGCATCCACGACTAGCCCCATCACTTTATGCTGCTCTTTAATTTCCACAGACACAACTATCACAACCGTCAGAGGGCTGTAAGCGACACTATCAATACCAAACCTTAGCCGTAAATCCACAATCGGGACTATCGTGCCCCGTAAATTAATAGCGCCTTTAACAAATGGTGGTGCGTTCGGGATCACCGTGGCATCTTCCCACCCTCGAATCTCCTGCACAGCTAAAATATCCATGCCATATTCTTCACCAGCCATCATGAAAGTGAGGTATTGATTTTCGTCTTGCTGCCCACCTAATATCAATTGCTGATTTAGCTCCGCTTGCTTACTCATCATGCAACCTCTATCGCTTTAGCTTCAACTAACAGCTCTTGAGAGCCTGGGCGCTTGAGGCCACTGAGCTTTATAAGACCGCTTATATCAATGATCAACGATACCCGCCCATCACCCAAAATCGTCGCGCCAGAAATGCCATCCACCTTTTGATAATTCGCTTCCAAGCTTTTGATCACTACTTGCTGCTGTGCCAGTAAATCATCAACCAGTAAACCAACTTTATGATTATCACTTTCGACAACCACTAGCAGCGTTTTGTCGAGCTCTTCTATTGCTCCTTGGTGGGTAAAGATGTCGTAAAGTCTTAAGATAGGAATATATTCATCTCGCAGCCGCAGCACATCTAGGTCTTTGCCTACTCTACTCACTTTAGTAATATCAATCTGTAACGATTCGACAATTGAAATCAAAGGAATAATATAGGTATGCTGCGCAACTTTAACTAATTGACCATCCAGTATTGCTAGTGTTAATGGCAAACGAATAGTAAATGTAGAGCCAACCCCAGGTGCAGACGACACCTCCACCGAACCGTTTAGTGCCTGAATATTACGTCGTACAACGTCCATCCCTACGCCACGCCCTGAAATATCACTCACTTCATCAGCGGTTGAAAAGCCTGGCATAAAAATAAGCTCATTGATTTCATCGGCTGTTAGTTCATCCTCAGGTTGTACCAACCCATTAGCAATGGCTTTTTCTTTTATTCTCTGTGTATTGAGCCCTTGTCCATCATCCATAATTTCAATCACAATGTTGCCACCTTGATGAAAAGCGTTAAGCGTAACAATACCCACAGGGTCTTTACCTGCAGCAACACGCTCTTCCGGAGTTTCTAAACCATGATCCAATGAGTTCCTGACCAAATGAACCATAGGATCTGAAATTTTCTCCATCACGGTTTTATCTAACTCGGTTTGCTCTCCAGCTAGTTTAAGTTCAACTTGCTTATTTAACTTCTGTGATATGTCTCTCACTAACCTTGGGAATCGACTAAATACAAAACTGATAGGGAGCATTCTGATCCGCATGACATTTTCTTGTAAATCTCGCGTATTATGTGCCAACTGCGCAAGCCCTTCTTGTAAAGAAGTAATTGTAGTTTCGCTTATCTCCTGCTCGCCAATTTGACTAAGCATTGCTTGCGTTATGACCAGCTCGCCAACCATATTGATCAAAGAGTCAACTTTATCAATTCCAACCCGAATTGATGTTGTGCTTTGCTCAGCAGGCTTTTTAGTTTCGACTTTTTTTGCAGAGGTTGCTGCCTTTGTAGCAGGTGAGGAAGAAGACACGCTAACCGCCGCATTAGCGCTTGAACTATCTTCAGTTAAATTTATACCACTGCGCCCTTCAGATTCAAACAGCCCGCCACACACTGTAATTTCAATATGAGCATCATCTTCTACCCATTCAAATATTTCTTTGATTGCGCTTTCAGAGCGAGCTGTTGTTAAGAAAAACCGCCAACTTAAAAAGCACTCATCTGGACTTAAATTTTCAAAGTCAGGGATCGCATCATAAAATACATTGGTTTCTAATTCACCAAGCTCTAACAATTCACTGATCATATAGAGTGGTTCGTTACCCGTTTTAAATAAATGGGGATGGGGTTTAAAATCGATTTGAAAGGTAGACTCGCTTTCTACTTGCACAGTTTCTTGTATATTTTGACTTTCAGAACCTTCACTCATACCAAGAATAACTTCAAACCTTTGCCGCAAATCATTCGCATCGCCCAGATCTGGTGTCTGTTCTACTTGAAGTGCACTTAAGAGGGCTCGTAAACAATCAACTGACTTCAATAATAAATTAACATGTTCTGCTGTAAGCTGACGCTGCCCGTCTCTTATCTGATCTAATAACGTCTCAAGCACATGCGTAAAATCGGAAACGGACGTAAAACCAAATGTACCACTACCGCCTTTAATGGAATGCGCAGCTCTGAAAATGGTATTGATTGTTTCCGAATCTTCGGTCCCCGGCTCTAAGTTCAGCAGCTCAGCTTCCATTACGTCTAATCCTTCAAAGCTCTCCTCAAAGAAAACCTCAAAAAATTGGCTTAAATCAATACTCATAAGGCACTCCTAGATCAACGAATAACCTTTTTCAACACGGCGAGCAACTGCTCAGGATTAAAGGGTTTAACAATCCAACCCGTTGCGCCTGCGGCTTTGCCTTCGGTTTTTTTATCTAAACCAGATTCAGTCGTCAGCATCAATAATGGGGTAAACTTATAATTAGGTAATGAACGCAATTCGCGTATCAGTGTAATCCCATCCATCACTGGCATATTTATATCAGAAATGACTGCATCAAACCCTTGCTGTTTTGCAATTGCCAATGCCTCACTGCCATCCTTTGCCTCAGTGACATCAAACCCTGCCTTTTTTAATGTAAACCCGACCATTTGTCGCATAGATGCTGAATCGTCTACAGCCAAAATCTTTTTCATACAGACCTCTTAATTAACGCTATCTAGGGCTAAGAACTTTACTAGACCTAACTCATCAACCGCATTACGAAACGCAGTACTTTGCCCATGCCAAACTATTTGATGATTAATACTCAGAAGATGCTTTTGTAATGCGCATAGCAATTGTATTGAGGCAGTATCTGCTCTACTTACCTCTGATATGTCAATACAAATATCATGCTCCACATGAAGTTCTTGACGAAGCTGTTGATGTAAATCTTCAACTTGACTGATTGTCAATTCGGGTGAAAGCTTTAACATGTGCGTAGCACTGTCCTTGTAAATTTTATCTTTATAAATTTAGCTTAGACGTAGATATAAAAAATGCCATTAAACTTAAGACAAAAAAGGTAAAAATAATTAGCGTGTTAGAGGTTAATTCTAAAGGTAATAACTAGCTCATCTAAAGTGTTAATACTATTAAGCGGTTCACTAAATTGCGATTATTTTAAAATCACGTACCAAGGTAGTAATGTCGATTAGCGGAATTTCATTTACCGTATATTTTGCTTTAAAGATTGCAGCCAATTCACCTCGAGGGTTAATTAAAGCCACAGAAGCGCTATGGTCAACATAATACTCTTGCTCCGTACTGTTATTAATTGCATATATCAGTCCAATATCTCGGACAAATGGAAATAACTGAGCATGTGGACCACTTAATGCTTTAAACTCATGATTAAAATAATTGATGTACGCGTGACGTTTAGCGGGTGTATCTCGTTGCGGATCAACAGACACAAACCATACTGATATTGGGTAGTCTTTTTCGAGTTGCTGATAAACTTGTGATAGTTTAACCAATGTCATCGGGCATATATCAGGGCAACTGGTGTAACCTAAAAAAAGAAGCGTCCACTGGTCATGTAAGCTTTTTTCAGTCGTTATCTGGCCATTTTCATCATTTAATGCAAACGGCTTAATTATTTTAGGATTTTGATACTGTACCACTAGATCCGATATTTGCGGCTCTTCAGCGCACCCTAGCATCAAGTACATAATAGAAATCAATAAAAAAGAGCGCATTAAACAATCCATTTATCAGCAAAAAGAGCGATAAAGAGTAACAGTAAATGGCTAATTGAAAAACGAAAAAGTGCCATTGCTTTTTCATCAGAAGGCCAAAAGTACAAACTTAGGCTCTTTGTGATAAACCAAATATTCAAAATGCTTGAACACACTAAATAAAACAAACCTGACATTGATATCAGATAAGGCACAACACAAATGAGAGCCAAAATAACGGTATACACAATCATGCAAATCTGAGTAAACTCGATACCATGTGTCACTGGTAGCATCGGAACATTGGCGCGTTTGTAGTCGTTTCGACGAGCAATGGCTAGCGCCCAAAAATGAGGGGGGGTCCAAGCAAAAATCATCATCACCAATAATAGTGGTTCGGCATCAAGTTGACCTGTTTCACTCACCCAACCCAATAATGGCGGCATAGCGCCAGCTAACCCACCAATAACAATATTTTGTGGCGTTGCTCGTTTAAGGAATAATGTATAAACAACCGCATACCCAAGTAATGCCATAAAAGTAAGTACAGTACATAAAACATTACTCCAAACAAGCAATACTGATATGCCTGCCACCGTCAACACACACGCAAACTCCAAAGCATGCCTCACTGATAAACGCTCGGTTGCTAAAGGTCGATGTCGTGTTCGCGCCATTTTTTGATCTATCTCTCTATCGACCACATGATTAATCGCCGCTGCTGCTGCTGCCAAACTCCCAATTCCAATCAAACTCATAATCTGCGCAAACCATGTTCTTTCAGTCTCTGGCGCAAGCGCTATACCAACCCAAGCGGTGATCACCAGCATTAACACTACTTTTGCTTTGCAAATAGCAATATAGTTACGCGCTATACTCCATAAAGAAACAGGGACAATGTGATTTATTGATAGTGTTTTCATAGAGCCACCTGACATCGATATTTTATTAAAAAGCAAAGTCTAACCATACTTACCAATAGCATCGCGGCCATAAAATTGTGAAAAAGGGTTAATAACAAAGGAAATTTTAAATGCACAATGGCTGAGCCAACAGTTAATTGAATGAGCAAGAGGATAACCACCCATAACACTGCAATTTTAAACGTTTTACTCACTGCGACTCGATAGAGCTTCCATGCCATTGCAAAAATGGCTAACGCAGTAACAAGTGCCCACAGCCTATGAACAAAGTGTATCGACAGCCTAGTATCAAATGGTAGTACGCCATATTCATAGTTTTCTTTACCCAGAGGTAAATGAAACAAGCTCTCTAAAGAAAACAGCTCTATATTGTTGCACACTGGAAGTCCTGTGCAGTGGGGAGCAGCATAATTCGCGGCAACCCACCCTCCAAACGCAATTTGTATACTCAAGATCACCAATACCCCAAGCGTCAAATTAAAATAGTGAGATACTCTATCTTCAAGCGGTTCTTGGCTATTCGTCACTCTAAAATACACTAATGACAAGATTGCTAAGATACTAAAGCCACCGAGTAAGTGCCCCATTACAACGAACGGCTGTAAATTCAATGTCACAGTCCACATACCTAAAGCGCCCTGAAGCACAATCAATACAGCAAGCAGAGCCACCAGCTTCACAGGTAACACACTCTGCTTTTTATTACGTACAGCAATAATACAAAGAAACGCGATGAGTAATCCCAAACAACCAGCAAAATAGCGATGTACCATTTCTATCCATGCTTTCTTTGGCTCTAATTGGCTATTGGGAAACAATGACTCAGCAAGTAAAACATCTGTCGCATGAGTAGGCACCGTGATAAAACCATAACAACCTGGCCAATCAGGGCAACCAAGTCCTGAGTTGCTCAAACGTGTATATGCGCCTAAAGTGACCACAAGTGCAGCAAGTAAACAACTAAACAATGCAATTCTTTTATAGTTCATCACCCAGCCCCTTAGCTACTACGCGCATAGTTAAGTAATTTCTTTAAATCTTTCAGCATTCCCTTGTGACGCATTCTATTTTCCTGAACATCCAAGCTCGGTTGGTATTCAAGTACGACTAATCCTCTATGATCAATCAAATATAAATTACCTGGTTCTAAGTTCTGCTGATTTGGATAGCTCACCGCCTTGCCAACCTTAAAATCCCTACCAAATACAGCTAAATTGACACGCTGTTGGTTCTTTCCTAAAGCAGTATGGATATTAGATAAATCGTTCAACTGCCGCTCACAAGGCGCTTGACAATGAACAGGGGCATTTAAAGCAATTGTCCACAAAACACCAGGCGCTTGCTGCCAATCAGAAATCGTAATTTCTTCATCAACAAACTTACCGCTATTTGTTGCACTTTGCGGTAACCAATTAAAAGAAAGCGCAGTGTATGCAAGTATTAGAGGTACCCCACAACACAAGAGGAATAACCACATAGGTTTGTTTTTCATCATCACTACAGCTCCTTTCTTTGGTATAAAAAGTACCCTATAACTGCCGCCGATAGTCCTATGAGTAACCACTGTAATGCATAGGCGCGATGCTTTTGCGGCGACATAACAACGGCTTTGTAATGGGGCACTGCCACAGTTATCGTGTTACCGAGTTGATAAGTCACAAACGGATAAATTGTAAGACCCGTTAGTGTTGTAAAGTAGGATAAATCTAAGTATTGCAGCAGATTATGAGAGTTAGCATTCATTGCTGGCTGAGAGGCTAGTGTGAACCCCTTAATATCTTTACTTTTGATTTGTAGCTCAAGCTCAACGTCTTCTTCAGGCAAGCGTATACTCGGTAGCGTTCGGAGTGCTGGTGCAGCGATAAAGCCTAAATTCACCAACAGTACGTCATCTAAATGATTTGCTTGAAACAAGGTGATCAGGTCATATCCCGGTCTCCCTTCAACTATTTTATTATCTAAAAACCATACTTGATCAGTCAGAAAAGCCCCTGACACTTTGAACTTAGCGCTATGGATAGTTTCGATTGAATCAGCAAATACCGACTCTAGGCTTGCCGTCTCTTGCGTCAAAATAACCCCTTCTTGACCGAGCAAAAGTGCTTTATTCTCAGCTCGTTGCCATTGCCACATAGCCAATGATAAACACACCACGACAATGACAAAAACAGTCGCAGTTGCCAAAAGTGAACTAAGCTTGTATTTACTTACTTCTCGCATAGAGGCTCCTAAAATGTTGGTCAAATTTATTATCGTTTTTTTATTATTATTTATCTTATTCAACTTATTTAGAGCGCTTTACTTAATGGTATCTAATAACCAATCGGGCAAACCAATGTCGCATTATTTAGGCCGAAGAGTGCTTTACTCAGCCTTAGTCATTGCGCTCATTTTAACCAGTGCATTTTTCGGATTTATTCCTCTCAATAGTAATCCCGTCATTACAGAACATACACAAATACAAACAAACATAGCCATACAACGTCTACAAAGTGCCAATACCAAGCAGCCGCTTGAAAAGCAAAATGCTGCTTTGAATCCAAATGCCCCTTGAAAATGCGCAAGAGAACAATAAGTAGCATTAGGGTTCCGAGCGTTACATGCAAGCCATGAAAACCCGTTAGTAAATAAAAGGTATTACCATAGAGGCCTGACTGTAATGTTAAATTTAAATCGTTGTAGGCATGTCTGTATTCTTCAACCTGCAAACCCAAAAACACCGCCCCCAATAAGACCGTTAGGCTTAAAAAGATTTTCAGCTTTAAACGTTCATCACGCTCCATAGCCACATGTGCAAAATGCATTGTCACTGAAGACGTTAATAAAATAATGGTATTAATTAGCGGTAACCCCTGCCATCCCATAGCATTAGTCGTTTCACCGCTAGGCGTTGTCAAAAGAGGCCAAACAGCTTCAAAA
This sequence comes from Pseudoalteromonas aurantia, assembly GCF_005886875.1. Taxonomy (GTDB): domain Bacteria; phylum Pseudomonadota; class Gammaproteobacteria; order Enterobacterales; family Alteromonadaceae; genus Pseudoalteromonas; species Pseudoalteromonas aurantia_A. The sequence goes on from NZ_PNBY01000093.1 coordinate 37,066, forward strand.
TTTGGCCATAGCACTTCGTAAGTCATAGCATTATTACTAGCACCACCTAACCATGGCACCGATAGCACCCGGGCGTAAAATAGCGCGCCAAAAAATGCCAAAAAAAACATAACCTCAGAAAAAATAAACCAACTCATGCCTTGTCGAAATGAGCGATCCATTTGCGCTGAATACAACCCTTTTTGAGACTCTTCAATCACATGTTTAAACCAACCAAATAACATGTATATCAAAATACCAATACCACCATACAAAATGTAACTGCCACTTGAAGCTGTAGAATCAATTTGCATTACCGTTAAGCCCGCTCCTACTGCAATGAAAAACATGGCGACTGCGCCTATGATTGGCCATTGACTCTGCTCTGGCACAAAGTAGTTTTCATATTTTTGTTCCACGACTTTCTCCTAACTAGCCCCGATGTGTACGGTAGCAGCATTTATATTGGCATTTACTGAATCACTGATATCGAATACGGTATATGACAGGGTTAATTCTTTAACATCAGTAGGCAGCTCAGTATCTACATAAAACAATAACTTGAATTCAAGTTGTTCACTGGGAGCAAATGCTTGTTTATCAAAACAAAAACAAGCCATTTTATGTAAATACTTAGCAGCTTTCCCTGGTGATACCGACGGGACAGCTTGCATCACTCGCGCACTATCACTTAAATTTTGAGCAAAAAATGTGACTTCTGTCATTTCACCCGGTTTCACTTGCACCATGTATTGCTTCGATTTCACAGCAAAAGGGGCACTTTGTTGAGCGTGAGTTGTAAAACTCACATCAATCGTTCTTGAATTAATAATTGCTTGGCTTTGTTCGGCCGCTTCCATGCTTGGTTTACCATTAAGTCCTGTTACATCACAAAAAACGTCGTAAAGGGGTACTAATGCGAAAGCAAAAGCAAACATTGCGAGAGCACTCAATAGTAACTTCTTTAATAACGCATGATGTTCCATTACTTAACCTCTGGTGGTGTGCTAAACGTATGATACGGCGCAGGAGAGGAGACTTCCCACTCTAGACCTTCAGCTCCATCCCAAACCTTGTTAGGAACCGATTCACCACCACGGGCACATTTATAAACCACCGCCACAAATAACAACTGCGATAACCCAAAAGCAAAACCGCCAATACTGATAATTGCGTTAAAATCAGCAAACTGCAAAGCATAATCAGGAATTCGGCGCGGCATGCCTGCAAGGCCAACAAAGTGCATAGGAAAAAATAAAATATTCACACTCACTAGCGACAACCAAAAGTGCCATTTAGCCAAAGTAATATCAAACATATGCCCAGTCCATTTAGGCAGCCAATAATAAGCACCGGCCATAATTGAAAAGACAGCGCCAGTAACCAAAACATAATGAAAGTGTGCCACAACGAAATACGTGTCATGATATTGGAAATCAGCAGGTGTAATAGCCAACATCAATCCAGAAAAGCCGCCTAGGGTGAACAACACAATAAAAGCGATAGAAAACAACATGGGGATCTCAAAGGTGATGGAGCCTCGCCACATCGTTGCCACCCAGTTAAAGACTTTGACTCCAGTAGGCACCGATATCAGCATCGTCGCATACATAAAAAAGAGTTCACCAGCCAATGGCATTCCCGTCGTAAACATATGATGTGCCCATACAACGAAAGACAACAATGCAATCGAAGAGGTGGCATAGACCATAGATGCATAGCCAAATAGTTTTTTGCGAGAAAAGGTAGGGACAATAGTTGAAATGATACCAAAAGCCGGCAAAATCATGATGTACACCTCTGGATGTCCGAAGAACCAAAATATATGTTGAAACATAACGGGGTCTCCCCCTCCAGCGGCATCGAAAAAGCTAGTGCCAAAATATTTATCAGTTAATACCATCGTCACCGCGCCGGCCAGGACAGGCATAACGGCAATCAATAAAAACGCAGTGATCAACCACGTCCATACAAACAACGGCAGTTTCATCCAAGTCATGCCCGGCGCCCTAAGATTCACTATGGTTACAATCACGTTAATTGCACCCATTATTGAACTGATCCCCATAATATGGACTGCAAATACAAATAAGGCAGTATTATCGTTACTATAAGTAGTGGATAAAGGTGCATAAAATGTCCAGCCAAAAGCAGGACCCCCTCCTTCCATGAATAACGACATGAGCAAGATTGAAAACGCGAATGGTAAAATCCAAAAACTCCAATTGTTCATTCTAGGCAACGCCATATCTGGTGCTCCTATCATCATAGGTATCATCCAGTTAGCCAGCCCAGTGAAGGCTGGCATAACAGCACCAAAAACCATGATTAAGCCATGTACAGTTGTCATCTGATTGAAGAAGTGCGGATCGACTAACTGTAGCCCGGGCTGAAATAACTCTGCGCGGATCACCATCGCCATAGCACCGCCAACAATAAACATAGTTAAAGAAAATATTAAGTACAGTGAACCGATGTCTTTATGATTTGTTGTATATAACCAGCGCTTGAACCCTTTCGGAGTATGATGATGTTCGGGATTTTGTTCTTGAGAATCAACCAATGTACTCATTGCTCTTTCTCCTTATTAGCGTCTACTTCTGCTTGTATTTGACTTGGTTGAATTACTTCACCTGTATTATTACCCCAGCTATTACGCTTGTAGGTGATCACACCGGCAATTTGTTTAATTGACAGCTGTTTGCCAAAGGCTTGCATCGCAGTCCCGGGCCGACCATTCAGCAAAATGTCAATGTGTGGCTTCAAATCACCTTGAACCAACGCACTCCCCTTCATCGCAGGGAACACGCCTGGTAAGCCTAGCCCTGTAGGCTGATGACATGCTGCGCAATACCCCATATAAACCTGTTCACCTACAGCCATTAACTCCTCTTTAGTCAATGTTTTGTCTAATAATGCAGCACTGGCTTCTGCCTGCTGTTGCTTTTCCTTTTTAGCCTCAGTAAGCCATAATTCAAATTCCTCTGGTGATCTGGCATCAACAACAATCGGCATAAAACCATGATCTTTTCCACATAATTCAGCACACTGACCGCGGTAAATGCCAACTTCATTAACTTTGGTCCAAGCCTCATTAATGAAGCCAGGATTAGCATCTTTTTTAACAGCAAAATCAGGCACCCACCATGAATGAATTACATCATCTGATGTCATCAAAAACCGCACCTTTTTTCCAGTCGGAATAACCAATGCCCTATCCACTTCGAGTAAATAATGCTCACCTTTCTCTGCTTGATCGTTCATTTGTTCACGGGGTGTCGACAGTACAGAATAAAAATCTACATCATGTGACATATATTCATAGTGCCACTTCCATTGTGACCCAGTCACTTTGATAGTGAGATCTGCCTTGCTTGCATCTTCCATCGCAATTAATGTCTTCGTTGCAGGAATAGCCATAACGACTAGAATGATGAATGGAATCGCCGTCCACAGAATTTCTACTTTCGTACTTTCGTGAAATTGGGCAGCAATCGCGCCCTTTGATTTGCGGTGGTGAATAAGCGCCCAAAACATCACCGCGAAAACGATGACTCCAATGACACAACAAATCAGAAATATCGTCATATGGAGTTGGTAGACATTTTGACTAATGTCTGTAACTCCTTTACGCATATTGTAATCGCTGTTACTTGCTGCCCCAAAAGACATAAACAAGACAAATAAGCTTACAACAGCATGGTATGCTTTCATGTGACGCCCCTTTATTTTGCGCTAGCAAATGACCCTTTCACTAAAATTACGCATCATGTTTTTATTATCGGATAACTGTCATGAGCTACGACCTTAGTCGAACACTACACTGCGTGACTATTAACCAATTAGTCAATAATTGAATAATTAGCAAGTTTTGAGGTATTTTTAAACGAATTGGGAGGAAGTTCTTGAATTTAGATAAGTGAATTTAGGTATGTTAAAAGTGAAAAGGGCAAATTCATGTGTGAACTTGCTCTTTAACTATATGAAGTTGTGCATGATCAGGATAATTACATCCAGTCACCATTTCTGATAACACCAACAGCTAAGCCTTCTATAGCAAACGATTCATGTTCTAAGTCTACTTCGATCGCTGAAAACTCTTCATTTTCGGCATGCAGAAAAACCCGCTTACCAGCTTTTTCTAGCCGTTTAACGGTGACATCTTCTTCGACACGGGCAACAACAACTTGCCCATTTTCTGCGACTTGAGTACGGTGTACAGCTAACAAATCTCCATCAATGATACCAATATCTCTCATACTCATACCGTTTACACGTAATAGGTAATCAGCAGCAGGTTTGAATAATGAAGCATCTACCTGACAGTGGCTTTCAATATGTTGCTCAGCCAAAATAGGCTCGCCAGCAGCCACGCGACCAATTAAAGGTAAGCCTAATTGTTCGGGTTCTTCTTCTGCAGGTAAACGGATCCCTCTGCTAGCACCAGGTACCATCTCGATCACACCTTTTTTTGCCAATGCTTTCAAGTGCTCTTCAGCTGCATTAGCACTTTTAAACCCTAGCGCATCCGCAATTTCTGCTCGCGTTGGGGGCATACCCGTATCTTTAATAAAAACTTTAACTAGTTCAAATACTTGTTCTTGTCGTTTTGTCAGAGGTCGCATACAACTGGTTTTCCATACAGTACATTTACTGTGAGTATATACAGTTACATAAAAATCGCAAACCTTTCACACATAAAACTATGATTGTTAATTAAAGTATGAGTATTATAGATCCTGACCTACGTCAGGAGGACAGATGTGTGAGACTCCTCTCCCTGAACTGGTTTCAGGGTCCATGGCTTTTCACTGCCTTTTCATCCCAAATTCCTTTTCCTAAACCCCAAAAAGCAAAA
>NZ_PNBY01000094.1 GCF_005886875.1 Pseudoalteromonas aurantia
GTCCATCATGACCCACCATTCAATACGTTAACAATTCTGATATCTAGAGCGGGTCATTAGCTCAGTTGGTAGAGCAGTGGACTTTTAATCCATTGGTCGATGGTTCAAGTCCATCATGACCCACCATTCAAAAAAGCGTCATATATCCTTAATTTTTCTATCCCAAAAGCGTCATTGACTATGATTGTTGTGTCTATTTCCGTATAATTCCCAGTAATTATGCAATGTGGACTATAGTGGTCGAGAAATGAGTCTAGCTGAACAAATCATGCCTGAGGATTATATCTTTCCTCCAAAACCTGCACCTTTAACTACTCAAGAACAAGATGAGTACAAAGCGCGGATAAAAACCCTATTAAAAGAAAAGAATGCGGTGTTAGTTGCGCATTATTATACAGATCCTGAAATTCAAGCTTTGGCTGAAGAAACCGGTGGCTGTGTTGCCGATTCTTTAGAAATGGCGCGCTTTGGTGCAAAACACGACGCTGATGTGATTGTGGTTGCTGGTGTGCGTTTTATGGGTGAAACAGCCAAAATTTTAACACCGAATAAAACGGTGGTCATGCCAACACTTGCAGCGACTTGTTCATTAGATGTTGGGTGTCCAATCGATGAGTTTTCTACATTTTGTGATCAATATCCAGATCGTAAAGTCGTTGTTTATGCAAACACCTCAACGGCTGTTAAAGCGCGTGCTGATTGGATAGTAACATCGTCATGTGCGCTAGAGATTGTTGAGCATTTAGATGAACAAGGTGAGAAGATCATTTGGGGTCCTGATAAGCATTTAGGATCTTATATTCAGAAGAATACGGGTGCAGACATGATCATGTGGAATGGTGCCTGTATTGTACATGATGAGTTTAAAACTAAAGCATTAAAAGATATGAAGGCGCTTAAGCCTGATGCAGCAGTACTCGTTCATCCAGAGTCTCCTGCTGAGATTGTAGCTTTGGCTGATGCTGTCGGCTCTACCAGCCAATTAATAAAAGCTGCGCAAACGATGGATAATACGCAGTTTATTGTGGCAACTGATCGAGGTATTTTTTACAAAATGCAGCAGCTGTGTCCAGATAAAGAATTTTTTGCTGCACCAACGGCTGGAGAAGGTGCTACGTGTAAAAGTTGCGCACACTGTCCATGGATGGCGATGAATGGTTTGAAAGCCATAGAAGAGTCTCTAGTAAACCCTGAAGGGAAAGAAGTGTTCGTAGATATGTCTCTTCGCGAAGGTGCACTACGTTCACTAGATCGTATGTTAGATTTCTCGGCGAGCTTACAACGTTAAACTGTTTGTTAGTTGAGCAGTTAAGCGTGCTGGCTTAAAAAATAGCTTGCTAAAGTGCGTGGCTTTTCATAGTATTAGCCCCGCACTTAGGTGTATCGGAGAGGTGGCTGAGTGGCTGAAGGCGCACGACTGGAACTCGTGTATAGGCTAACCCCTATCGAGGGTTCGAATCCCTCCCTCTCCGCCATTTCCATCTAATATCATCTCATGTTTTTTCAAACATAGTACCTTTGGTACGTTATAGTCTACTCCGTCCTTGTTACAGCTAACGATTAATGACGTAACAAGATATTCACTAAGCATCTGGCAGTGTACGTTTCATATTTCGGTAAAATCGCTTACAGCTAACCCTTAACAATTATGCAATTTTCACTATTTATCTATGCTAATTGACGGTGTTAAATGTACTGCTATCTTAGTGTGTAGCTAGGTCAGTACTGTGGCAAGTAAACGATCGCTTAACTGCCTTAATATCTCAGCTTGTCGTCGTGTTGCAGCATAGGTACGAATGCCGTATATTCCCATCGCTAAAAATTGTGCGCGTTCTCTGGCATCTGGCTTAGCGCTTATTTCCTGTTTTTCAATGCCATCTTGTATGACTTTGGCCAAGCTGTTTTCGAATGAGATAAGATTATTGGCTAAAATAGAAGAGATCTCGTCATTTTGTCCTTCTAGTTCAGTAAGGGTCTTAGTTAGCAAGCAAACTTGACCTGACTCGCCGTTTAAACATTCGTCGACAATAACATCAAGTAATGCGCTTAAAGCATTCTGCGCCGTTGTATGTTGAGAAAATAACATATCAAATTGTGCGTTACGGTCTTGTTGGTACTGCTCAATAGCACCAAGCAACAGGCCTTTTTTATTTTTAAAGGCACAATAAATAGAACCAGGGTGTAATCCAGTTGCTTTAGTTAAAGTTTGCATACTGGTTTTGTTGTAGCCGTATTGCATGAACGTTGCCATGGCTTGGCGTAATACATGCTCTTTATTGAATTCTGCACTTCTCATATGATGTCGAAATTACCCACTAATTAGCAGTGATATTAACTTAATTTGATTGCTTATTCAAAAACGCCCCTTGAATGATCGTTCAAATATCCATATATTAAATTTAATCTTGAACAATCATTCAAGAAATTATAAATTATGGAGAGCACAATGACGAGCATACTATTTTCCCCCTTTGAATTAAATAGTACCCTGACATTAAAAAATCGGATTCTGATGGCGCCATTAACACGTTGTATGGCTGATGAAAACCTAGTGCCTTCAGAGCAAATGGCGCAGTATTATGCGCGCCGAGCGGACACAGGGTTAATTATTTCAGAAGCAACCATCATTCGCCCAGACGGGCAGGGTTATCCAAATACACCTGGATTATTTAATCAAGCGCAAGTGGACGGGTGGAAAAAAGTCACCACAGCTGTACATAATAATGGAGGGAAAATCTTTGCGCAGCTTTGGCATGTTGGGCGTGTAGCACATCCATTTTTCTTTGGTAGTGGTGACGTACTGAGTGCGTCAAATATTGGGATCGAAGGCAGCGTACCTCGCATGAGAAATTTGAGTTACCAAACTCCAAGAGCCGCAAGCGTTGAAGAAATCGCGCAGTTGGTGGCTGATTATGCGAAAGCAGCAAAGAATGCCATCGCTGCGGGCTTTGATGGTGTTGAAATACATGGTGCCAATGGTTACCTCATCGATCAGTTTTTACATTTAGCATCAAATAACCGCAGTGATGAATATGGTGGTAGTGTGCAAAATATGTCGCGGTTCGCATTAGAAGTGGTTGATGCTGTAATTGCTGCGGTTGGCTCTGATAGGGTTGCTTTAAGGTTATCGCCCGGTGCTTACTTTTTAATGGAAGGCCATCATGATGACCGGGCTGTATTTGATCATTTGTTACAAGCATTGAATAGTCGATCATTGGCTTTTGTGCATATTGGCATATTCGATGATTCGATGACATTTGATTATTTAGGCGGCCATGCTTCTGATTACGTACGTAAACATTATACAGGGACATTGGTTGGTGTTGGTGGTTACACCGCTCAAACGGGCGCGAAAGCCATTGCAGAGAATCGTTTTGACCTCGTAGCGGTCGGGCGTCCAATGATTGCAAACCCTGATTACATAAGTCGGGTTAAAAACAGTGAACCCCTTAAAGAATATGAGGAGTCAATGCTGCAAGTGCTAGTATAGGATCAACCTTAAATATAATAATTGAGCAGAGAGGCTGAACTGGGCATATACTTTAGGTAAAATCAATAACAGGTATGCCCATTGCCGTTGCACGCACTTCAAAATAAAGTCTCTAAGTTACTTCACGGACGATATTTATTGTCTTTACGTGAAGCATTCATCGCACTTATTCCATATTTTGTGAGCAGTGCTTTGGCAATTCTAGCACTTAATAGTGCGTTAACACTGAATGTTATCGATGATAATGGGACAGTTGCAAATATTGTGAGTCGCAGCGCGCATATTATTTTGTTGTTTTTTCCTGTTGTTGTCAGTATTTCGATCGGGTTTTTCTTAACAAAAAATTATGCACAAAGTGGCATTATTGGTGCTTTATTAGCGCTATTATGTTTCGCTGTGCACGGGGAGTTTTTACAGTTACACGCGGGTGAATTCACGCTAAGTGACAGCACTGCCACGGCATACGCTATTATTCTACCAAGTATCAGTAGTCTACTCTTTGTCTATTTGATGCGGACCTTACCGCAACCTAGGCGGCAATTCAGAGCATTAAGTCGGTTTTTACGTGAAAAATTTTTAGTTATTTTACCATTCACTATTGTATTTTTTAGTTTTTATTTATGGGTACCCATACTCAGTGAAGTAGGGCACCTCATTGGAGGGTGGGTAACCCCAGATCAAGCCCACTCTTCAGTGGCTGAATTAACTTTTAAACGCATGTTGGCGTCGCATACTTTTTGGTTTTTTGGCGTGCATGGCGACAACACGTTTAATATGTTGTTCGATGAGATATTTTTAAATGAACCTTTGGTGGGTAACCTATCAGCGAAAACATTTTACGACACATTTGTTTTAATTGGTGGCACAGGGTGTTTTGCGGGGCTGATCGTGGCATCACTTTTTTTAAGAAAAGGGGCACATGAGCGTAATATTGCGCAGCTATCAATCCCATTTACCGCATTTAATTTTTGTGAAATTATTTTATTCGCATTACCTATCTTTTTGAACCCTGTGCTATTGCTCCCTTTTATTTTTGTGCCAGTTATCAATTTCTTTATTTCGTACCAAATTATTGAGTGGGGGCTTATTAGTACCAATGATATTACTTTGAGTTGGATGACGCCGACTTTGATCAGTGGGTATCAAGTTAGTGGAGGGCTGTCTGGCGTATTCCTACAGCTGGCGCTGCTGTTACTAAATGCGGTCATTTATTACCCCTTTCTAAAGTGGCATAGCGAGCAAATTCATTATCAAAAAGCCCTAAATTATTTAAGCGAGCAACTTAATATTTCAGAGCAACTGCGTTCGGCGAGTGAATCGCAATTTATTGAAACGCAGAGAGCCCAGGATCGCGCTTCTAAAGCGCTGAACAAGGTACTTGAAGAGCTAGCACAAGCTGAATTGTTACTGTATTACCAGCCGCAAGTGAGCCAAATAACGGGTGATATCGTTGGTTATGAAGCATTATTACGACTGAAAAAAGCTGATGGGACGATAGTAGGACCCTATTTTATAGATATTTTAGTGAAGCATAAGCAAACGACGATTATTGATTCATGGGTGATTGACCAAGCGGCCCTAGACTTAGAATATTTTGCGTCTCAGTCATTTTATCCGGTGATAAGTATTAACGTGAACCCGACACTTATCAATAATGACAGCTCTGTATTGTATATATGTGAGCGTTTTAAAGAGTTCCCAGAGCAGTTAAAAATAGAAGTAGTTGAGTCGAGTTATTTCAATGATAAATCAAGCGTGATCAATAATATTAATAGATTAAAGACTCATAAAATTGACACCGTTATTGATGACTTTGGTACAGGATATTCGAGTTTATCAATGCTGGCTGACTTACCAATAAAGCAAGTCAAACTAGATAAAGCCTTTTTAGACAAAGTAGAAACAGACCAAGGCCGAAAGTTTTATAGTGCCGTAGTGCAGTTACTGCATCAAATGGACAAAACCTTAGTGGCTGAGGGCGTCGAATCACAATCTCAGCTAGACTTTATAAAGGCGTTATCAATCGAAACGGTACAAGGTTGGTATTATGAAAAGGCCTTACCAATCGAGCAACTCATAGACTACGACCGCACATTTAAAGTGGCAAAGAATGTTGACCACTAGCAGAATAAAGGGAACAGCTATATTGTCCATTATCATAGAAAAGTATTGCATGTCGTTAGCGGGTTGTTTATAACTTACACAAATAGTGCTGGGTAGCAGCATTAAACGTATTTTAGCAGGCAGTATATGCAAGAAGAATTACTGAATTCAGTGATTAAAATCACAAAAACCAGAGATGTAGACTCGTTAGAGTACAGTTTGATCTCGACTATTCAAGAGTTCATTGGCTGCAAAGAAGTCGCTGTTTACAAAGATTTGCAGATCCAAGGGGAACTCGCGATTGAAAGAAGCCTGTTGTTAAAGGTACTTAGAGACCGTGAATATGAATGGGAAGAAAGAGAGGTGGTTCGCCAACCTGAACCTGAGCTTGTTTCATGCTTGCAATCAGCATGTATTATCACGGTACAATCTAATGATGGCGAAGAACGAAGGTGGTTACCAATTACGTTGCTCGATAAGCCTATTGGTGCGATAGCAATTGTGAGTGATGGACTTAAGAGTTCAGATCAGGTTTTACTTAACGCTTTTTGTCGTATCTTTGAAAACTACTTAACGATTTTGCATGAGAATGAGCGTGATAAGTTGACGGGGTTATTAAACCGTCAAACGTTTGAAAAAAAGTTAAAACAGTTGATGGAAAAACAAGTTATCAAGCAGCATAAAACGGTATGGCAGAGTGACCTACGTAATCAACACCAAGGCGCAACGTCGTGGTTAGCGATGGTTGATATAGACCACTTTAAAAAAGTAAACGACAACTATGGGCATGTCTGTGGTGACGAAGTGTTGTTATTACTTGCACAAAAAATGAGGCAGTTTTTTCGTTCGAGCGACCTGTTATTCAGGTTTGGTGGTGAGGAGTTTGTGATGGTGTTTGAACCGACTGATTACGACTCGATACATAAGAAATTGGCTGAGTTTATGGACTTAGTGCGCGGGACGCACTTTCCTTTTGTGAAAAAGCTAACGATTAGCGTGGGTATGTCGAGAATAAGCCCCTATGACTTTCCTATTACGGTATTAGAAAACGCGGATAAAGCATTGTATTACGCGAAGGAAAATGGCCGAGATAAGCTATGTTTCTATGAAGAGTTAATCGCGAGCAAGCTGATTGAATGTCATCAAGAACGCAATGATATCGACTTATTCTAGAGCTATCTAAGGTGGAATAAATAACATAAACTGTGCCAAATAAATAAAAATATGTAGCTGCTTAATATTGCATCGTGATTGCAGCTCATTAGCAAGGTTTGGCACGTTTATGTTGCATATAATTCAGTCAAACCGTATGGAAGCGCTACAAACGCAGTTTCATACGGTGCTTAAAACGGCTCCTTTGAGTTCTCCTTTTAAAAAAGAAACGGTGTTAGTGCAGTCGCCGGGTATGTCACAGTGGCTTAAAATTGGCATGAGTCAAGCGCTTGGTGTTGCGGCGCAAGTAGATTTTCCCTTACCGTCAAGTTTTATATGGCAGCTTTATCAACAGTTTTTACCTAATGTCCCGAGTGAATCTCCATACAATAAGTTAAACATGACGTGGAAATTGGTCACAATTTTACCCGAGTGTTTAGCCGATGTGCGCTATCAAGAATTATCACAATACTTAGAAGATGATGAGCATGGTGCCAAGCTCTTTTCTCTATGTGAAAAAATAGCAGATATCTATGACCAATATTTAATGTATCGCCCCCAATGGCTCAGTACTTGGGATTCAGGGGGGGATGAATTGCCAGATGTCGACATTTCAATTGCATCGTGGCAGCCGGACCTATGGCGAAGACTGGTCATACATACACAGAACTTACAACAAAGCGATTACCATCGCGCGAATATGCATACCCAATTGCTCAAAGCGTTAGCAGATGCGAAACCAAGTGCGCTGCCGCAAAGGATCAGTATTTTTGGTTTATCAGCAATGGCGACGAGCCAACTAGAAATATTTCAGGCATTGTCTGAAAAAACGTCTGTTTTATTATTTTTCTTTAACCCAAGTGAACACTACTGGGGTGATTTAGTTGACGAGAAAACACAGGCTAAAATTGAAGCTAAATACGCAAAAAAACCAGAAATTGATGCAAAGCAGGGTGAGTACTATTTTATTGGCAATCCGCTTTTATCATCATGGGGTAAGCTTGGTCGAGATTATTTTGAACAATTATTGCAACTCGATGCGCAGTGGCTTGATGGGTTCATCGATGATTTTGATGAGACTCTATTGGGCAAAGTTCAAGAAGAAGTCTACCAATTGGCTTTTAAAGGTGAGTCTTTAACTGATGACAAAGCATGGTTTATTAATGATGAAGGCAAGTTGCCCATAGAGCTAACGGACCGCTCGATTTTATTGCAGGATTGTCATACGCCGCTGAGAGAAGTCGAGTGTTTACATGATCATTTACTTCGGTTATTTGAACAAGATCCTACGTTAACGCCAAAAGATATCATTGTTATGATGCCTGATGTTGGTACATACAGCCCCTATATTGAAGCGGTGTTTGCGGGCGCAAGCGGTGAGCGTTTTATTCCTTACGCATTGGCTGATCTTGCTATTGAACAAGAAAAGCCCATTCTAAGCTCATTTGTGACGCTTGTTAATTTACCATTTAGCCGCTTCGGTGTATCTGACATTATAGATTTATTGGCTGCAACGCCTATTGCTGAGCAATTTGGCATAGAAGAGCATGAGTTCGAGCAATTAAAATATTGGCTCGATCAGGTCGGTGTGAAATGGGGGCTTAATGCTGAACATAAACAAGAACATGAGCTACCCGCTATGCCACTCAATACGTGGCAACATGGTTTAAATCGATTGTTATTGGGGGTCTCGTGTTCAGACGAGAATAATGAGTTTAATGAGATATTTCCTGCTGATCAAGTGGAAGGAATGGCAGTGAATACGCTCAGTAAGTTAGTGCATTTTGTTGAGTGCTTAGCGAAGTACAAATCACAATTGTCACAAAGTACACGGTTGAGTGACAAGGCAGAGGTTCTGCGTGCGCTGGTCAGTGAGTTTTATCATCAAGAAGCGGAACAAAGCTGGGATCTATTAACCCTTGAGAAAGTCATTGATGATTTAAATAAACATGACGAAAACCGCGATATGCAAGAGCCGGTGTCACCTCAGGTGATCAGTTATTTGGTGAAGCAAGGGGTGCAAGAAAAAGGGGTTGGGCAACGATTTTTAGTGGGGCCTGTTAACTTTTGTACTTTAATGCCTATGCGAGCAGTGCCTTTTAAAGTTGTTTGTATGTTGGGTCTCAATGATGCTGACTACCCTAGAACAGTGCAACCGATAGGTTTTGATTTGGTGCCACATTCACACCGTCAAAAAGGTGATCGCTCTCGTAAGTTAGATGATCGTTATTTGTTTTTAGAAGCGGTTTTAAGCGCCCGAGATGCGTTGTATTTAAGTTATGTCGGTCGGTCATGTTTTAATAATGAGCCGCAAATGCCGTCAGTCCTTGTCAGTGAGTTACTTGAATACCTTGATAGAAGTTTCTTCTATCAAGCAAGCGCCGTATTGCCGTCGCAGCATTTGTTACAGCAAGCGCAATTACAACCTTTTCACCCCAGTTATTATACTGAGGACAACCCTCTTCAAAGTTACAATCCGGTGTGGTTGACCGAGCAGACGCCGTTGCCAAAAACAATCCCCGCGCCACTTGATGTTAGCATTGGGGGTGAAATAGAGTTGAGTCAATTTTTACGTACTATTTTAAATCCACAAGATGCATTTTATCAGCAAAGCTTGGGTCTGAGGTTACCCAGCTTGTCATTGCAAGACAAAGATGAAGAGCCATTTTTACTGGATACCTTAGACAGGTATTATTATTTAGACGAGCTATTAGCTGCTGCTTTAGCCGATCAGCAACCCAATGAAAAACAGTTATTGCAGCGAGGAAATTTACCGCAAGCACATGTTGGCACAATTCAATTAGATCAATTGCATCAACGGATCGCGCCGATGGTAAGACACATAAAACCAATGCTAAAAAATCACCGAGACCCGATAGAGGTAGCATTGGAGATATCGAATTGCACGTTATTGGGTTGGTTAGACAGTGTGTATGACAATACCCAAGTGTTTTATCGCAGTGCTAGCATTAAAGCAAAAGATAAAATTCGTGGTTTTTTATTACACTGTATTGCTCAATGTCATGGTGAAGCGGTGAGTACGCATATTTATGGGCTGGATGAGGTGGTCACTTATGCGCCTATGGAGTCTAGTGATGCATTTGAGCATCTACAGCTATGGTTTGACTTTTATCACAGTGCATTAACCGAACCTCAGCCATTTTTTCCAAATTCAGGGTATGAACTCGTTAAAACTGGTGATATGCAAAAAGCGGCAAGTAAGTTCTCTGGTGGCCAGTATATTGGTTTTGGTGAATGCGAAAACCCTTATGTGGCGTTGAATTTTATGCGTTTATTTGATGTTGAAGATGAGTTTAGTCAAATAAGTCACCGTTTGTTAAAGGCGGTTGTCGAATTGGCCCAGGAGCAAAAATATGCAGACGCTTAACCCGCAAAGTATGCCTTTAGTTGGGCAAAGCTTAATTGAAGCAAGCGCTGGGACGGGTAAAACATATACCATAACGGGATTATACCTTCGCTGCTTACTGGGATTACAAACCACTGAACATCAGATACCACTTAGTGTTGATCAAATTTTGGTCGTTACTTTCACTGAAGCGGCAACACAAGAGATTAAAGACCGAGTACGTGCTCGGATCATTGTTGCGCGCGACGCTTTGTTAGGCGCGCCATGTGACGATGAACTAATTCGCGCGGTGCTTGAGCAAGTTACTGACCAGCGAACTGCTTTTGCGTTACTTGATGCTGCGGCAAAGTCTATGGATGAAGCGGCGATTTTTACGATCCATGGCTTTTGTCAACGCATGCTAAAACAGCATGCCTTTGAATCCAATGTAGCCTTTAATCTTGAATTCATTTTAGATGAATCTGAGTTGATCGTTGAGGCTGTAAAAGACCATTGGCGCAGCTTTATCTATCCTTTAGACAAAGATACGACGGAGGCGATATTAACCCACTTTTCCAGCCCTCACGCGTTAGTGTCTAAAGTGATGAAGGTCTTGAGTAAAGACAATGCTGAACTTACACCGCATTATGAGTTAACCGATGTCCTTTCTGCTCGTAAAGCATATCAAAGTGAGGCCATGGCCTTTAAAGCGCGTTTGTCCACCAGCGACTTTTTTACGGTATTAGCTAATTCTGATCTTGCGAAGAATAAAGCCCCCGGTCGCGCTGCAAATATCAATGCGCTGAGGGACTACTGTGATGGAGCACAGTGGTATTTTGAATTTGGTACAGCAAAGCATTCTTTTAATTTGTGGAGTGAAGAGTTACTTCAAGACGCTCACTATTACAAGAAAAACGGTCAGCGTATTGTTCACCCCATGTTGTCTGAATTCAGTAAGTTAGCCAAGTTACATGAACAATTGAGTCAAGGTTTACCGTTAGCAATAGTACAACATGCGAGCAAGTCGGTTAAAGCACTGTTAAAGGCTCATAAGCTCAAACATGGGTTGATCACACCAGATGACTTGTTAAGCAATTTACATGATGCATTAAACTGCGAACAAGGGCACGTATTACAGCAAAAAATAGCTGAACTGTACCCTGTGGCAATGATTGATGAGTTTCAAGACACTGATCCAATACAATATGGGATCTTTGGTTGTATTTATAGTGAGCAAAATACCACGACGCTCGCGATGATTGGTGACCCAAAACAAGCTATTTATGGTTTTCGAGGTGCTGATATCTTCACTTACATGGCTGCCAAGCAGAGCGTGGCTGATAGTGCCAAATATACATTATCGACCAACTATCGTTCATCTCAAGGGGTTGTTAATGCGGTGAACTGTATTTTTTCTGCTCATGAACATAGTTTTATTTTTAATAAAACAATCCCATTCATTGCGGTTGCTGCAAAAGGAAAAAGTGAAGACAAGCGTTTTACATTAAATGGTGATGAACATAAAGCGCTGACCTTCAGTGTGTTACAAGACGACAATGCGACCACGAGTAAAGGGGTGGCTTTGACTTTGCTAAGTACTATTTTCGCTGAGAAAATCACCCTGTTGCTCAGCCAAGCACATAAAGGAGAAGCTAAAATAGGCAATACAGCGGTTAAAGCGAGTGATATTTGCATACTGGTGCGTGATCGTAATGAAGCAAGCATCATGAAGTCTGCGCTTCAACTGCATGGGGTCGCCAGTGTTTATTTAGCCCGAGACAGCATTTTTAAACAGCCGCTTTCATTGGCATTGTTACAGTTTTTAACGGTGCTTCATGGGAGTTATGACGAGGCTGCTTTACGAGGCGTATTGGCAAGTCCGCTATTTGCACTGCATCACCAAGACATTTTTGAACTACGTGAACAAGAAGCAGCTTGGCAGCATTACTTGGACCAATTTGCTCGATTACAGCGCATTTGGCATAGGCAAGGGGCTATGGCGATGTTGGAGCAGTTATTGGTTGATAATCAGCTGCCACGTTTATGGAAAAGTAATGGTTATATGGTGGAGCGATGGTTAACAGACTATCGTCACCTATCTGAGTTATTGCAGCAAAAACAAATTGAGCTGGATGGCACGCTGCGTGTATTACGTTGGTTGGGCACACAATGTAGCGAAGCACAGCAAGACGCTGCTCAAGTGCGTTTAGAAAGTGATGCTGACTTAGTCAAGATAGTCACCATGCACGCATCTAAAGGGCTAGAGTACCCAATTGTTTATATGCCTTTTGCAACGACATACAGAGAAGCCACAGAGGCGGTGTATCATGAAAATGACAAACTGGTATACAGTCTTGCACCTAATGATGAGCAGCGTGCATATGCTGAAAAAGAGCGCTTAGCAGAAGACATTCGTTTATTGTATGTGGCGATCACTCGAGCGGTACATCATTGTGATATGGGGTTATTTAATATTGCGGCTGGTCGAACGAAAAAGCCAGGGATCACACACACCTCTTTGGGTTTCGTTTTATTCGGTGCAACACCATTTAGTGAAGCACTGCAGTGGCATGAAAGATTAACTGAATTTTGCGCACAGCACGTAGATATGGATTGTGAATTTGTCGAAAGCGCTGACGGAGCAACACTGCATGTGTCACAAGACGATGAATATGAACAACTACAGGTAAAACGGGTCAATACGAAAATTGAAACACACTGGCGAGCAACAAGCTTTAGTCAATTGAGTTATCACGCGCACTCTGATGAGAGGCCACTCGGCGCACTGGATGAAAATCATCAACTTGATTTACCTGATCAGCATATAGTGATTGAGCAGTCTGCGTATAGCTTTCCCAAAGGTGCCAAACCTGGCAGCTGTTTGCATGAAATCTTTGAGTTGATAGATTTTACGCAGCCTGAGAGTCCTGAAGGGGAGGCACAGCTGCCTTTGAGTCAAGCTGTAGAGCAATGCTTACTTAAGTTTAGAATAGATGCCCAGTGGCAAATAGCAACAGAGCGATGGCTCAGTGCGTGTTTACAATGTACGTTAGATAAAAAGACAGGGCTCAGTCTATCTCAACTAATGCCTGATGATTGCCTCGTTGAAATGGAGTTTTATTTACCTTTAGAGCCATTAAATGCGCCTAAGCTAAATAAACTGTTATTGGAGATCACTGGACAGAGTAGTCATCTACAGTTTGAACAAGTTAAAGGCTTGCTAAAAGGCTTTATTGACCTGATCTTTGTACATAATGAGCAGTATTTTATTTTAGACTATAAATCGAATTACCTTGGAGATAGTGCAGCTGATTATCAAAATGACAATTTACGCTCAGCAATGGATGCACATCAATACCACTTACAATACTTGATTTATTCTGTTGCTTTACATCGTTTACTTAAGCAACGTATAGAAAATTACGATCCTCAGATGCATTTAGGTGGGGTATATTATTTGTTTTTAAGGGCTATGCCAGATGGCGCAGGGGTGTTCTTTAATAAATTGACCATACCACAGTTACTGTCTTTAGATGCGTTGTTTTCACAGGGAGCATTGTCATGAGCCAACTCGACTTATTTGCTGAAGAGGGAGCGCCAGCGAGTACCATTGATCATGGTAAGTATTTAACGTATTTACTTGCGCAAGGTCGCTTACGTCATAGTGATATCGCGTTAGCTAAGCTTTTAAATAATCAAAAACTGGATGATTGTTTTTATGTCATTTTGTTGTTGTTAAAGTCAGAACAAAATCAACATAGCTGTCTAGCGTACAGTGATATTGATTGGGACAACCCTTTCTCATTGATGGTTGAGCTGGTGGAGGAAGGCTTACCTATAACACCATGGCAATCGCCATCCGGAAAAAAAATATGGCAGCGGCTAGACTCACATCATGCAGTTGGTGCGAGCAAGCCACTGCAGTTGTTTACGCAAAAATTGTATTTGAGTCGACTTGCGACTTATGAAGTCACTTTAGCTGAACGCTTTAAAAAGATGCAAGCTCAGAACATAAAGGTAGATTTGTCTCGTTTGCAGTCGTTATTAACGGAATATTTTGGAGAGTTTGATAACTCCAACCGTGATATTGATTGGCAAAAAGTGGCGTGTGCCATAGCTGCACTTAAAGGGTTCTGTGTGCTAACGGGTGGCCCAGGAACGGGGAAAACGACGACAGTCACTAAGCTGCTGGCAATTTTGCAGTCGCTTTATAAACAGGCGCCTTTAACTATTAAGTTGGTTGCACCAACAGGGAAAGCAGCAGCACGTTTGAGTGAATCTATTTTAGGTGCAAAAGCTAAGCTTAATCTCGGTCCAGACATAGATGACCTTATTCCTGAGCACGCACAAACTATTCATCGCTTGTTGGGCGTGATCCCACACAGTAATCGCTATCGCTTTAACCAACAAAATCAGTTACATCTGGATGTATTGATTGTTGATGAAGCCTCTATGGTTGATTTGTCGTTACTCGCTAAATTAGTGACTGCGTTGCCAGATCATGCGCGGCTGATTTTACTGGGAGATAAAGATCAACTCACGTCAGTAGATACGGGCAGTGTATTGAGTGATTTGTGCCAAGGGCTGACACTTGGCGAACAGCCTCCTTATAGCAAGAACCTTGTTTCACAACTGAATCAACTTTGCTTTGCAGGTAACCCGTATTTACATGCTACAAAGAGTGAGTTTTATTTGGCTGATAGCGTGGCATTTTTACAAAAAAGTCATCGCTTTGATAGCAAGAGTGGAATAGGTCAATTGGCATTTTCAGTAAACAATAATAGCCGTGCACAGCTATCACACACCCTTGAACAAGGGTATAAAGATTTAGCGTTGTATGACTTAACGACTGAGCAGTACACCGCTTTAATTATTCGCTCTGCCAATCATTACGCAGAGTATCTAAAATTGATGCATGAGAAAGCAGATCCTGTGGCTATTCACCACGCATTTGGCCAGTATCAATTACTGGCTGCGGTAAGGGAAGGGCCTTACGGTGTAACAACGCTAAATAAGCGTATTGAGCAGCAGCTATTTTCTAAAGGGTTGATCATGCCCAGCGGGCGATATTATGCAGGGTTACCTATTATGATCACGCAAAACGATTACCAGTTGAAACTGTTTAATGGTGATATTGGTATTTTATTACCAGATGAAACACAACAACTTAAAGCGGTATTTATTGATGAGCAAGGTGCACAACGAGCGTTTTATCCAGCTCGGCTCCCGAGTCATGAAAGTGTTTATGTCATGACTATTCATAAATCACAAGGCTCAGAATTTAGCCATACCGCAATGATTTTACCTCCCAGGCAACGTGCTGTAAGAGGCGTGAACCGTCAATTAGTTTACACCGGTATTACGCGTGCCAAACACCAATTTGAGCTGGTAGCACAACCTCAAGTACTTTATATGGCGATGGCTAAATCGGTATCACGATGCTCTGGGTTACGAGATAGGTTAACTTTGGGTTAATTTAATGATGCTGAGTTGTTTTTTTTAATGGTCTGTTCTACATTTAATTTGAATAATTGACGTTTTATTCCAAAAAGCTAGGCATGGACCACCTATGTCTTTAAGTACATAAATAATTGAACCCACTGCCCAGTGGTTAGTAGATCACCGCCATACTTTAGCTGTGTGTGGCGGTATTTTTTGCGAGTAATATTAAGGGGTATTTAAATAATTCAGCGTAAGGTTAGTCAGGGACTCAACACCGATTGGTAGGGTTTGTTCATCAATATAAAAGTGAGGAGAGTGATTGCTTGGCGATGTAGCGGGATCTTGTTCCTTGGGTGTAATACCTAAAAAGAAAAACAACCCTGCGGTTTTTAACGCATAATATGAAAAGTCCATCAGCACCAGTGATTAAATCCATTTCAATTATATTATTATTACCGACCACATTTTGTAAAGTGGGCAACATTTTCTGGGTTGTAGGGTACCCTATTGACTATGAAAGATGACACTGCTCGCGCATATTAGCATGACAACTCGCCGTTTTTGTTAAATGTTTAGATTACTATGTCCCGTTATTTTCAATTTTCAATTGAGAGTAAGCGGCTCATACTTTGAGCATGTTGTGCAGAAAACTTGATTGTCAATGGCGTCTCTAATAAGGTTAACCAATAAAATAAATAGGGCGTAATATGAAAACACTCATTGAACATTTAGGACAATATGCCATTTATCATCGTGATGAACGCAACATATTGACTCATTTTATAGGGGTGCCTTTGATTGTATTGGCAGTCATATGGTTGTTGTACATCCCTTTGCTAAGCGTTAAGAATGTCACGTTAACGCCAGCATTTTTTATCATTTTTAGCGTGTCTATCTACTATATTTGGCTAGAGGTTAAGCTAGGTTGTGTTATGGTTTGCTGCTTGGCAGCCGGTTATATAACGGCTCACAACAGTTATTTATATTTCTCGGGTATAGAGCAATGGTTTTATGCCATGGCGTGTATACTGTTCTTGATTGGTTGGGCTATACAGTTTATAGGTCACTATTTTGAAGGTAAAAAGCCCGCTTTTGTTGATGATTTGATGGGGTTACTTATAGGTCCACTATTTGTTGTGGCTGAAATTGCCTTTAAGCTGGGCTTTTTAAACACACTAGAACAACAGATCATAGATATTGCTGGTCCCTACAAAAATCACAAGCGTGATAAAAAAATAGTGCGATAAGCATACTTCACTTATCGCAAAGGGAGAAGAGTAACCGCGTTATATGGTGATGCGAGTTTCTAACTTTCTGCCTTTAATAATGGTGATATCTTGGCTATTTAGTCGTACTCGACCATTGTTTGTTTCTAGTAAATAAGCGAGCTCAGGGTTTGACTCCCCACCAGTATCAGACAATTGCTTACGTGCTCTGTGCACCATTATATTCATATGGTTCATTTGTACGCCAAGTGCTTTAACCAATTCTTCGCGGTATAACCAACCTTGTTCATCCAGCTCCATACCCGCATGTTTATCTTGTATACGGGTTCTTGCTAGTAAAAGCATAAGATAGTGATGGGTCCGGGTGCCTAAATCAAAGCTTTCGTTATTGAGCTCAACAGAAAGTTGGGTACTTTCTTCATCTTGACTCACGCTAAAGGTAAGGCCACATGGCTTAACGGTAGGTTGATTATCAAGGTGTTTAGTCATGGCCGCAGTACTGGCAGAATAAAATAGCCACTGGTCGTTAAATGCGCTGACCAGGCCACCATCAATAAGTGCTTGACGATCGTTGTTTGTAAGGTCTTCTAAAAACCAGTAATTTAAAACAGAATCGAAGTAAATAATATGACTTGGATCGTCGCTATTAGGAAGCAGTATTTGGTCTTTAACTTCAATTACTTGGCTACTATGAGTCTGAGAAACTAAATATTGACAGTCATCACTTAGGTTGGCAACCACATATGAATTTTGGCCGTGTGCTGCGAAATCAATTTTATCGTTTTCGCACAGTTGATAGGGTAAGTTTTTATCAACTTTTTTGTCGTTTATCCAAATGCCATTGGTACTTACGTCACGAATTAACCATTTTCCTTGCGCGAGTTCGATGATTGCATGGTGCCGAGATACGCCAGGTTGGTCTATTAGTGTATCTACATTGAATTTGTAACGTCCGATTGTGTGGTAGCTTTTGAGGTATATTTTTTCTAATTTGTGTTCATCTATGAGGTAAGCCATTCATATTCCTTAAATCTTTTTACGCCATATTTTTCTATGGGAGAGTTTATCTCGGCATTTTACAATGTTTTTTTATTTAACAAAGTTTTAATTAGACCGTTCCCAGTATTTACTCAAAAGAGACCCACGAGAGTGGGTCTTAATCATTGAGGGAAGCTGCTGATCAAGCACTGTATTAACAGTGGTTAATGAGCATGTTCACAGATAAAACTCAAGAAATAGGACTGGTTACAATCTATTCTTTTACCTAACGAACCTGGGCATAGGCTCGACTGAACATACGTGATTTTAGGATGTTTAACTCGCATTGGCTATTACACTACATTACACGGCGAGTCTTGCACTATTGCTGGTGGAGAATCATATTTTTATAAGTGCGATTTGTTGTTCGAAGTGAAAGGGTTTCTATGGGGGAATATACAAAGTTAGAGACAGTGAAGTTAGAGGGGATATATCAGTTTTGTGATCAATTTGATTCTCAACACCTTGAATTATCGAGTGATGCGACGACAGTGGTCACGGACTTTATGCGTAAAGTCCCACAAGTGGTTTTAAAGGATGTGGATATTTATATGATGGTTATGTCCGCTCTAAAATGGTGATTGATCATGATGATACGTTTTTAGGTGTGATTAATTCTAAAGACCTGACTGGTAGAAAGGTGCTAAGTATTGCGCAGCAACGCAATCAAGCGCGCAGCAACTTAACTGTTGAAGATCTCATGACACGCAAAGCGGATTTACATGCTATGCCCTCTGCAATGGTCCAATTAGCAAAGATTGGAGATGTACTTGGAACGCTCAAAGACCTTGGTCATCAGCATGTTTTGCTAGTTGATAATGAGGGCGTATTACGAGGAATGAGTTCAGCCAGTGATATAGCCCGTGATTTACATATCCCAGTAAATATTTTGCAAAAAGCGCACTATTTTAAAGATATTTTTCCAATTATTCATGAATATCTGGAAATGACAGCGTAAAGAGTAGGCTGGGTATTCCTGCCTACTCGATCTTCTTTAAGGCGAGTTACAGTGGCGTTTTAATTAAGTAATTGAGTGCGCCTTTAATCGCTGCGACTTGGCCATCTATACATAGTTGAGGAGTTGCAACGGCGCTGTCTGGGTAAGCTTCAGTAGTTGATACAAAAGGCGCATTAGTTACACCCATACATAGGCCGAGTTTGGTTCCGTCATAGTTAATAACTCCAAATTGCTCAATGGGTACGCCAATTAATTTACCTTGTTCATCTGCGGGTGCAATATGAGTAATTTTCGCAACTTCTTCAATAATGGCTTTTTGAAAATCGGCTTGCGGCTTCTGAGTATGCCCGACCAAGTAAAAACCATCGGGAATATTCCAATTATGATTTACTACGCCATCTCTGGCTGCTAGTGCAGGCCTAAACTCAGAGTTATCTGTATCTGTGGTTTCATGTAAGTCAATATGGCATAGTATATTTTTATCATATTGTGCTAAGTAATTAGCGGCCATTTGAGACTCTTGAGCCGGACTATCATGATAAAAAGAACGGTTTGGGTCGATGGTATGAGGGTTCCAGCGGTTGATTGTTTCATATCCCCATGGGCTTAAGCAGGGGAGTACGAGCAAATTGAATGATTGACTGTAGTGCTGGCCGAACTTTTCGATAAATTCTAATGCACCATGTACACCACTGGTTTCATAGCCATGTACACCTCCGGTAACGAGTGCGACGGGCTTGGTAATATCCCAATTTGGCGATTTAATCGCGAACAAATCAAAGAT
Organism: Pseudoalteromonas aurantia; assembly: GCF_005886875.1. Taxonomy (GTDB): domain Bacteria; phylum Pseudomonadota; class Gammaproteobacteria; order Enterobacterales; family Alteromonadaceae; genus Pseudoalteromonas; species Pseudoalteromonas aurantia_A. The sequence continues at coordinate 19,540 of NZ_PNBY01000094.1, forward strand.
CCGTTCGCTGTAGTTAAGCGAACCATATTGTTCGACGGTAAATGTTTTTTTCAGTTCAGTTATTTTAGATATTACATTATCTCGGTAACTACGTTTAATCGACTGTGCTTGTAGCCAATGTTGTTTTTCTTGTGTAGTCCATGGTGTGCCAACTGTGCCAATAGAATAAGGTTGTGACATAAGATGCTTCTTTAAAATTATGATTGTGCGATCCTATTGGCTTTGTCTTAATGAGGCAAATATTCTAGGCCAAATAACCAAGTTGTTTTAGTTTCAGCTTTTGGTCTTTAGCTGGTTTGAAGCCCACAAGATAAATTGTATTAAGTTCTGTAGATACCGTTGTCACTTTAACAGCGAGTTTTGTTTGTACTTTTACATTGGTAATAGTTTCCGCTGGGATATACTTTTGAGTACCAAATACATTGACATACGACAATCCGTTGTTGCAAAAAAGAACATGCCTTTGTCCGGTGGCTGCAAACGTAAAATTGATGGCTGCAATAGCTATCACGATAAGTGCTAAGGCCATTTGGCCTTTAAATAAAAAGCTGAGTGCGCTATCAGAAAAGCTTAACGCTATAAAATATATTGAAAAAGTGATGGTGCTAACAACACAATAAAATGCGAAGTTTATTTGTAATTTAAGTTCTTTCATTAACCATTTGTTCCTGTTTTATCGAGGTTGGCTTTAAGACTGCGCAGGATATTGAAATAAAATGGATGAAATGTGAAGTTAGGAAGAAATAATGAGTTTTAGGCGGTATTGTTGTGATTTATTCATTTAACGGATTAATCGCAGTTGTACTATGGAGGCCGTTTGAAAAATGTTTAGTATGAAATAATCAAACGTGACAACCGATTTCCTTTCCCATAAGGTAATAAATTATCTGAGCAAAGTAGGTAAAAGGAAATCAAATGAAATTTGAACAATTATTAAATCACTTTGATAGTGGCATTTGTGTTGAGCAATTACAAAAAGAGTCACTATTAGATTTAGCCTTACTCTTAGTATGTGTTGATGGCATTATTTCAGATTCAGAGTTGGCTGTCGTTAAAAAGTGGGCAGACACCTTAAGTTGGAACTCAGCGGTACAACTCGATGACTATATTTGTGATATGACAGGAAAGTGTGTGTTGGCAGTAAAAAACGATGAGATAGAAGCATTTATCCAGCATAGGATGAAACATATTGTTGACCAGCCTATGCGTGAATTTGCAGTAAAGTTAGCGCACAAAGTTATCTCTGCAGATGGCAAAATAGACAGCAATGAATTAGCTGCTATGTCTATGCTCGAAGACCAAGTATAGGTTTATTTTGCTAACTTATACTCGGGTGTGCCGAAGTGGGTGAAGTGTTCCAATTACATCGTATTAGGTATAAAAAATGGCAAGCCGAACTGTTGGTTGACTCCGGTATTCGTTACTTTACGTTTGATGTGGGCGGTTATGTTTAAATAATCCCTTTTATTAAGCGTTGTACTTGTGCCGTTTTCAAACTCAATGGTATCAGAGCCTTCTAGTACCATGATCCGCTCATGTTCATCTTGAACATACCAACCTTTTCCGGGTGATTTTTGATCAAATGAGACAGTGCGTTCAGTATGCGTTTGTGTTGTATTAATAAGCGACCCAAAGTTTGCTTGTGGTGTATCTTGAGGGAGCTGGGATAAAAAGTTATGTATGGCTAAGTTAGGTAGTAATATTATGATGATTTAGTATGTCAGTCACTGGCTGTGCCGAGCAAGTATTAATAATTGGAGTTTATTACAGCGCTGCGTATATCAGTCAAAATGTGCTAAATTTAAAACATAGTTTAATTTACCTTGAGCAGGATGCTAGAGGTTTGATACTATGATGGCAGACTAATTGGGGGCACTATGGATCATGTAAATGAAAATAACGTTATTACCAGTCGGTTTGTACGGGTAAATGGCGTTATGAAAAAAGTACAAGTAAATGGTGCTGATCATGCGTTTGAAGCTGCGCTAAAAGTAAGGAATGGGCGTAAAAAGCAAATAGAGCAGGAGCTTTTAATACATGGTCTCGCAGGCTAATACCACCTCCCACCCACATTACAATCCAATTTTTGAACGGTTAGTTATAGATTCCAGTGAAGACTCTAAATATAGACTCATTGGTATGCTCGCCTACGCAGACTACAAGTTAGAAAAATATCAGTGGAAAGAACAGTATCGTCAAGTTCATGGTGACAGTAGTGTTCCGCCTGAAGTCGTTGCAAACTTTTTATTAAATTATCACGATGCAAAATTAAAAAAGCTATTGAGCGATGCTGAAGCAACCTTTTTGTCATTTGCAGAACATTATGCAGAACGACGTATTGATGATTTGTACGATGAATTAAAGGATGATACCGTCGCAAAAACCGTTAAAAGTGAAAGTGAAGCAATTCAACATACAATTGGACTTAATAGCGATAGCTGGGGTAGTGCAATATTAAAAGGCGCCCTCGGCTCCGCGTTGTTTGCAGTAATGGTTTTTGTATTCTCAGTGTTGTTTTCTGTCGCGAAGCCAAGCTCCAACTACGGTAAATTAATACAGTTTATTATTGGGGGTGAAGAGTACGTGATTTTACCTATGAATGACTGTCGACTGGTTGATTCTAAAAAAACGTGCCCTTGAATGGCATGGGGTTTATACATGCATAATATTGTACGTGTGATTAGGTAAACTTCTTAGTTTAATTTCAATGTTCCAATTGAATTTATATTTTATTTAGAACAGACCAAAGTAGCTATATGCGGCTTTTTTATAACGGGGGAACCCGCAAAATACTGTATAATGTGGCGTTATTGTGGTGCTATATTTTGAGAATTGATTTTGTTTTGATGTAACGTAATGATTGGGATAGAGAAAGATTGGTCGGTATGGCAGGATTTGAACCTGCGACCCCTGACACCCCATGACAGTGCGCTACCAAGCTGCGCCACATACCGACTTGCGTTTAACTATACTTATAAAAATTTAAAAGGCAATAAGTAACTGGTTTGTTTGAACATTAATTGAGCGTAAAAGAAGTAATTGCCCACGAAGCAGGCAATTACTCGTGTTAATTTTACTTTTTCCAAATACCGTCAGGTAGAGTTTTTTTCATTTCTGGATGATTGTCTGGATTAAAAACAGGGGTTACCCCGGATTTTAACTGGCTGCAGTAATCTTGATATAACCAAATAACAAATCCAGAGAGCATAAATAACGCTACAACGTTCACGATAGCCATCATACCCATTGAAATATCGGCCATTGTCCAAATTAAACCAAGTTCACCTACTGCACCAAACATCACCATACCTAAAACACAGGCTCTGAAAATCAGCATACTATGCTTATATTTGGTATTTAAAAACATCAAGTTGGTTTCAGCGTAAGAATAATTAGCAACAATCGAAGTAAACGCAAAGAATAAAATGGCGATAGCGATAAAAATTGCGCCCCATTCACCCACATGTTGCACCAAGGCTGCTTGAGTTAACGCAATGCCTGTTACACCAGAATCTGGCACTAGCTGGTTTGACAGTAAAATAAGGGCGGCGGTAGCTGAACAGATAACAATGGTATCAACAAACACACCAAGCATTTGTACATAACCCTGAGAGGCAGGGTGGTTTGGATTTGGTGAAGCAGTTGCGGCTGCATTAGCTGCACTACCCATACCCGCTTCATTTGAGAAGAGGCCACGTTTGATCCCTTGGATCATCGCCTGCATCACTGCATAACCAATCGCACCAGCACCGGCTTGTTCAAACCCAAGTGCACTATATATGATTTGCTTAAATACAGCAGGCAATAAGTCATAGTTAATAAAGCAAACATACAGTGCAACAAGTAAGTAAGCCAACGCCATCAATGGGACAACAAGTTCGGCGAAACGCGAGATAGTTTTTAAACCACCAAAAATGATAAAAGCAGAGCCAATAACTAACAGTACACCAACTATATGCTTAGGTATGTTAAATGCGACTTCAAATGCTGCGGCAATTGAATTGGCTTGTACTGCATTAAAGACTAAACCAAAAGCTAAGATTAAACACAAAGAGAAAAGGATGCCCATCCATCGTTTGCCTAAACCATATTCCATATAATAAGCAGGGCCACCTCGAAAGTTACCATCGCTGTCTTTTGTTTTATATAGTTGTGCGAGTGTGCTTTCTGCAAAACTGGTGGCCATACCTATTAATGCTATTAGCCACATCCAGAAAATGGCACCCGCGCCACCTAGGTAGAGCGCTACAGCGACACCCGCCATATTACCGGTACCAACGCGAGCTGCTAATGAGGTACAAAACGCCTGAAAAGAGGAAATTCCTTCACCAGCTCCTGTACGGCTATTTGCCATGACTTTAACCATATAAGGAAATTGACGAAACTGGATAAAACCCAAACGAAAGGTAAAGAACAAACCTGCTGCTATTAATAGGTATATAAGTACATGACCCCAAAGCAACCCACTAACAAAGTTTAATACATCAGCCATAAAACAAAGCCTACTTTTATATGAACGAATAAATCAGGGGGCGTAATCTAGCACATTCTTTAATTAAAGTCGTATCAAGCGAGGTTAAACCTTCAGGTTGTGCACAGGTTTTTGTGGGTAACTTGTGGGTTTTTGGTGTGTATGTCTGTATGTTTCTAAAGGTGAACATTAATGAATATTTTCATTAAAAAAGGCTTGATCAAATAAAGGAACTCCCTATAATGCGACCCCACTGACACGGAGCGCTACGCTCACTTAGCAAAGCAAAACGAAGTCAGCGTTAAGTAAAACTTAGTTTAGCTTTTCACTTAAGAAAATGTTTAAAATTAAGTGTTGACAAAAAAATAG
>NZ_PNBY01000095.1 GCF_005886875.1 Pseudoalteromonas aurantia
AACCACTGGTGTTTCAACAACAGGTGCTTCAACAGCTGGTGTTTCAACAGCTGGCGTTTCAGCTACAGGCGCTTCAACAGCTGGTGTTTCAACAACTGGCGTATCAGCCGCAGGGGCAGATGGAGAAACTTCTTCAGTTGCCTTTAACTGAGCTTCATATTCAGCAGCGGCCTGGTCAGCCACAGGAACAAATGCAGGCTCTTCAGCTGTCTCATTTACTTCAGGCTTACGGCGGCGTTGGCCTGCAGCTCTCAAATGGCGAGGTGAGCGCCTTGAACGCGTTCTCGGTGCATCTTTATCCGAGTCGTCTTGCGACGAAGTTGTTACTGTATCAGCTACTATTGTGTCAGTTGCTATAGCTGTTTGTGCAACAGGGTGTTGAGCATCGGGTGTTGGCGCCTCAGGCTGCTTAGTTCCAACTTTCGCTTGAACAGACACATGAGTGCTTTGCACTTCTTTACGAGTTCGTTGCTTAGTAGGCTTTTCAACTGGCTTTTCAGTCTGTTGAACTGTCTCTTGTGCTTGAACTGTGTTTGTATCAGCTGTTTGCTCAACAGATTCATCAACAACACGGACTTTTTTACGCATATTTCTACGCTGACGACGTGGTTTTGAATTAGGCTCTTTAACTTCTGTCGTGTCTTTTGACGTTGATTCAACCTCATGTTCTGGCTTTTGCTGGTCGTTGCGTTTACGATTATTCTGGCGACGACGCTTATTGCGACCTTCAGGTTTTTCATTACTGTCAATATTTGTAACAGAAGATTGGTTTTGCTCAGTGTTTACTGCATCGCCATGCTCATCACGTTTTTTACCTGAGTTACGGCGGCGCTGATTGCGGCGGCGATTGTCATTGTTACGACGCGGCTTTTTATCAACTGGCTTAGGTTCTGGTTTAGGTTCTGGAGCCGGTTCTTCAGTCTCAAATAAACCCTTTAACCAAGTACCTATACGAGAAAGCAAGCTTGGCTTTGCACTTATCGGTGCATTGGCGGGTTTCTCTGTCGTTTCGGCAACTGGTTGAGGCGCAGGTGCTGAAGGCATTACGACGCCTTTAAGAACCGGCTCTTCTTTAACTGCAGTAACCGTGCGGGCAACTTCAATAGTCTCAGGCTCTGGTACGCTCATCTGTTCGTAACTTGCCGCTTCAGACGTTTCATCTTTGCGCAAACGAACAACTTCGTAATGTGGGGTTTCTAAGTGCTGATTAGGAATGATCACTACGTCACAATTGTGCCGTTTTTCGATACGATGAACAGACTTACGTTTTTCATTAAGTAAATAAGCGCCTACACGTACCGGTACTTGAGCATTCACTTGCGCAGTATTTTCTTTAATCGCTTCTTCTTCGATTAAACGTAAAATTGACAGAGCAATTGACTCGTTTGAACGAATGGTACCTTGTCCATTACAACGAGGGCAAGAGTGCTGGCTAGCTTCACCAAGACTTGGACGCAAACGCTGACGTGACATCTCAAGTAAACCAAAGCGTGAAATTTTACCGATTTGAACGCGAGCTCTGTCTGGCCTTACCGCATCTTTCAAGCGATTTTCTACTTCACGTTGGTGACGAGGAGGGGTCATATCAATGAAGTCAATGACAATCAGGCCACCTAAGTCACGCAAACGTAATTGACGAGCAATTTCATCCGCTGCTTCTAAATTTGTATTCAGCGCAGTCTCTTCAATGTCACCACCTTTGGTTGCTTTTGAAGAGTTGATGTCAATTGAGGTAAGTGCTTCAGTAGGGTCAATAACAATTGAACCGCCTGAAGGCAAACGAACTTCACGTTGAAACGCAGACTCTATTTGGCTTTCTATTTGGTAATGCGTGAATAACGGTACATCGTTTTGGTATAACTTCACTCGGCTCATAAAGTCGGGACGAAAACGCTCGATGTGTGCTTTTGCTTCTTCGAAGACTCGCGCTTTATCAATCAAGATCTCACCGATGTCGCGACGTAAGTAGTCACGAATAGCACGGAATATCACGTTACTTTCTTGATGGATTAAAAAGGGCGCTTTGCCACTGTTGGCTGCTTCTTGAATCGCTTGCCAATGCACCAATAGCGCTTTCAAGTCATATTCAAGTTCTTCAAAAGATTTACCTACACCTGCTGTACGAACAATGAGGCCCATACCTTTCGGTAAATCAAGGCGGCTAAGTGCTTCTTTTAATTCAATGCGTTCGTCCCCTTCGATGCGGCGAGAAATACCGCCAGCACGAGGGTTATTTGGCATGAGCACCAAGTAGCTACCAGCAACGCTAATAAACGTTGTTAAAGCTGCACCTTTTTGGCCTCGTTCTTCTTTATCAACTTGAACAATGACTTCTTGCCCTTCTCTGATCACATCTTTGATATTTGGGCGACCATTGAATGTGTATCCAGAAGGGAAATAAGTTTTTGCTATTTCTTTTAGAGGAAGGAAACCGTGACGTTCAGCACCATAATCAACAAATGCTGCTTCAAGAGATGGTTCGATGCGGGTAATTTTACCCTTGTATATATTGGCTTTTTTCTGTTCGTGACCTGGGCTTTCGATATCTAGATCGTAAAGGCGTTGGCCGTCAACCAGTGCGACGCGCATTTCTTCTTGCTGCGTAGCATTGATTAGCATACGTTTCATATTGTTACTCTACATTTCAATTTTTAGTTAAGTCTGATTGATATCACGAGCCTACATTCAGCGTTCCAAGGTATTTAATACAGTCTCCCGACTGGGGAAATGGGAACAATCAGTAGTACCGGCATCACAGTGCCTTATTATTGGCTTTTTTCGCCATTATATTACTGGCACCTGCGAGCATCGCTATTTGCGTTCGGTGTTTGCACGGGCCAAAGGGCTCGTTACTAAACAATCTGACGTATATCTTCTATTTTTTGCTTTTTTTATTTCTTACCATGCTTAGCATTCACACTGAGTTCTATTACGCACAACGCAGTGGGCTAAACGCACGTGTTTTAATTGGGGCTAAAAAGCGTTGGAGATCCAAGCTTCGATCTGTATGATCTGGCACCCAAGATGTGCATCACGGTCGATTTTTGCGATAAAAAGCAAATTCGCAAAAATTTGCGAGCCGATTATCCCATTAATATACTCGTGATAGCAACTAAATTATTACTCAAATCAGTGATTAGGCAATGTCAGAAAAACCGGCTCTAAAAGTTAGCTTTGTAACTATCAACGAAGACCAAGATGGTCAACGAATAGATAACTTCTTGTTGACGTATTTAAAGGGGGTGCCAAAAAGTGCCATCTATAAAATTTTGCGCAAAGGGGAAGTGCGAGTTAACAAAAAACGCGTTAAACCAGTATATCGACTCCAAGTTGATGATTTAGTACGTATTCCGCCAGTTAAAGTGGCTGAAAGAGAAGAGTTTGTACCAAAAAATCTAGATAAGGTTGCAGGGCTTGAGGATGCCGTTATTTATGAAGATAAATATCTAATTGTTATAAATAAACCTTCAGGAATGGCGGTGCATGGTGGGAGTGGTTTAAGCTATGGGTTAATTGAGGCAATGCGCGTACTTCGCCCTGATGAAAAAAGCTTGGAATTGGTACATCGTTTAGACCGAGATACATCAGGTTGTTTATTGATTTCAAAGCGACGTTCGGTCCTCAAAAGTTTACACGAGCAGCTGCGTGAAAAAACGATGGAGAAAAATTACTGGGCGTTAGTAACAGGAGAGTGGCAATCAAAAACAAAAAATGTCACTGAACCGCTACGAAAAAATACGTTGCAGTCAGGTGAACGTGTTGTACGAGTTGATCATGAGGAAGGTAAAGCCTCTCATACTCGTTTTAAAGTGTTGCAACGCTTTGACGATTGTACTTTAGTGCAAGCATCTCCGGTGACGGGGCGTACTCACCAGATACGGGTTCATACTCAATGTCAAGGGCACCCTATTGCCTGTGATGATAAGTATGGAGATCAAGTATTTGACGGTAAAATGCGTAAACTCGGTTTAAACCGGTTATTTTTGCATGCCCATGATATTCGTTTTTTCCACCCTAAAACGGAGACCACATTGCGTGTTGAAGCGCCATTGGACAAAACGTTAAAGAATTGCTTAAAGGTTCTGAGAGGTTAAGTTTATGAAATATAAGCTGATAATTTTTGATTGGGATGGCACATTAATGGATTCCATACCAAAAATTGTCAACTGCCTTAAACAGGCTGCATTGCGTATAGGAGTACCAGAGCCCAAAACGGGGGATGCCGCTGCGGTTATCGGGCTTTCATTGGAGGTCGCTATCGCGACTTTATTTCCCAAACATAGAGCTATGTGGCCTGAGCTAGTTACTGGTTATCAAGCCAGCTATAAAAGCAATACTACTTTAGAGCCTGTGATGTTCATAGGGACCACTGAGTTGCTGATGGAATTACGTACTCAGGGAATGTTATTGGCTGTTGCTACTGGTAAAAGTCGCAGGGGCCTTGATCGGGTACTTAAAGAATCTGGGTTAAGCCATTATTTTATTACTAGTCGCACGGCAGATGAAGCAAGCTCAAAGCCCGCCCCCGATATGCTTGAGCAGATCCTCAGTGAACTCGGGTTCGCTGCCAGCTCAGCGCTTGTGGTGGGTGATTCATTGTTAGATATGCAAATGGCAAAGCATGCAAATGTAGACGCTGTGGCAATGAGTTGGGGAGCTGCTGATAAATTAGCCCTATCAGCAACAAACGCTTTAACAGTGTGTGATGACTATGATGAGTTACGCAGTACTATTTTCAGTTAATATATCGATTCCTTGATCTAAAAGCATTTGCGTTAATTGGATTAAGGGTAACCCGATGAGGCTATTTGGATCATTGCCTTCTAATTTTTCAAATAAGCAAATGCCTAACCCCTCACTTTTGAAGCTCCCTGCACATTGATAGGGTTGCTCTGCGTCGCAATAGGCAGAGATTTGATTTTTATTTAGGTTGCGAAAATAAACATTGAACGGTTCGACAATCGACACGCTTTTATTTTGTTCAATGTTATAAAGGCACAGCCCCGTAAGAAACGTTACTTTTTGGCCACTAAACCGTTGTAATTGCGCGACTGCATTTGATTTTGTATGGGGTTTACCTAAAATTTGGTTTTGATGGACAGCAACCTGATCTGAACCGATCACGAGGCCTTGCGCATAGTGTTTTGTGGCGGTGCGTGCTTTTTGTTCTGCTAAACGAAGGACTAATTGTTCAGGCGTCTCATTGACTCGCGCGGTTTCATCAATTTCGGGACGGAAAGATGAAAATGGTAGGTTGATTTTTTTAAAAATAGACTGCCTAAATTCAGAACTAGAGGCTAGAATTAGAGGAATTTTCATAAATACTCTGAAGTCATTGTAAACTTGTTGCTAGGATAGGGCGCAATCAAGCGAAAAACAAAGGAAAGTTTGATATTTATTTTGACTAACATACTAACAATCTATATGATGCAGCCCCTATGCAAAAGGTGAAAATTCCCGTCACTCTTGATCCAAGCAGAGCAGCTCAGCGCCAACTCAGTTATGATGGTGTTGTTCAACTCGAAGAACTTTCTCGTTTAGAGCAAGTTGTGCGTGATCAAAGCGGTGAAATAGCGGTACAAATTCATTGCAAAAATGATGAACAAGGGTTGACAGTTGTGTATGGTTCTATCCAAACACAACTGACTGTTATTTGTCAGCGTTGTAATGATGAACTAGGGTTGGATTTGGTCCAAGACTTTATGTATTCTCCTGTTAAGGCGGATACAGAGTCAGACGAACTTCCTGATAACTACGATATAGTAGAATTGGATGAAGATGGTGAAATTAATCTTCGAGAATTAATCGAAGATGAATTGATTTTAGCGATTCCAATAGTACCTACTCATAACGAAGTTAACTGTTCTTATTCTGAGAAGCCAGCCAGCTTCGGAGAAATAGATGCAGAAGAGAGTAAACCAAATCCATTTGACATTTTAAAACAACTTAAGAAAGATTCTTAGGAGAAGGCTCATGGCAGTACAAAAAAGCAAAAAGTCTCGCGCAAGACGTGGTATGCGTCGTTCACACGATGCGATCAGTGGACCAGCTTTAACTGTAGATCAGGTTTCAGGCGAGACTCATCGTCGTCACCATGTGACTGCAGATGGTTACTACAAAGGCGTTCAAGTAATTTCTAAATAAGAGATTGCTTGATGCTAACTCATCTAACCATAGCGTTAGATATGATGGGGGGCGATTACGGCCCCCGTTCATCTATTCCTGCTGCAGTTTCTGCGGTAAATAAACACGCAAATCTAACTCTACTTCTATGTGGCAGCGAAAAACTTATTCGTGAACGCCTATCAGATCTCGATTCGTTAAATCACCCTAGATTGATCATCAAGCACTGTTCTGAAGTTGTGACTAATAGCTGTGAACCTGCGTCAGCATTAAGAAATAAAAAGTCATCTTCGATGCGGGTTGCTTTAGAACTCGTTAAATCAGGTGAGGCGCAAGCATGTGTCAGTGCGGGTAACACGGGCGCATTGTTCTTCATGGCACATTATGTACTCAAGATGCTGCCGGGGATTAAACGCCCTGCGTTGATATCAGCTGTGCCAACAGAAAAGAAGCAACCTGTCTATTTACTAGATTTAGGTGCGAATGTGCACTGTGACGCTGATACGCTATTTCAGTTTGGTGTCATGGGGTCAATTGTTGCTGGCCAAGCTCAAAATATCGATAAACCAAAAGTCTATTTATTGAATATTGGGTCCGAAGAAATTAAAGGCAATGATACAATTAAGCATGCTGCGCAGATGATGAAAGCAACTCCTCAAATCAATTATCAAGGATATTGTGAAGGAAGTGATATGTTTTCAGGTAAAGCAGATGTCATTGTGTGCGAAGGCTTTGTCGGTAATGTCGCATTAAAAACCTGCGAAGGAATAGCGAAACTTATTATGTATAAGTTTACAAAAGCATTGAAAAAACATGTATTTTACCGTTTGTTAGCATTGGCGCTCCGTCCTATAATAAAAAAGCTGTATAAACGTGTGAACCCCGACCAGTATAATGGCGCAAGTCTGGTAGGATTGCGGGGTATTGTTGTGAAAAGTCATGGAAATGCTTCAAATAAAGCATTTCTTGCTGCAATTGAGGAAGCTTCACGAGAAGTAGAGCGTTGTATTCCGGATAAAATCCAAGCTACTTTTGCACAGATCACAGCAAAGCAAGAAAATTCGTCATCCTCGCTCGAAAACTAAAATGTAAAGTTGTGTCGAGCGGAAATGGCAAAACTATCTATTTTAAGAGCACAATATGTCACAAAAAATCGCACTTTTATTTCCAGGGCAAGGTTCTCAAGCAATCGGCATGCTTGAAGAGTTACTTGCTACATCAGATATAGTCAAAGCTACCTTCTCAGAGGCTTCAGAGGCATTGGGCTATGACTTAACAGAGTTGGTTTTAAATGGGCCTGAGTCAGAACTAAATCAAACACATCGCACACAGCCTGCTCTTTTAACGGCAAGTGTTGCGATTTATCGTCAGTGGCGTGCGAATAATCCTGACTGTGAAGTCGTGATGGCAGGCCATAGTTTAGGTGAATATTCAGCATTAGTGTGTGCTGAAGTGATTACATTACATGAAGCAGTTAAGTTGGTTGAAAAGCGTGGATTATACATGCAAGAAGCCGTACCAGCAGATATAGGCTCAATGGCGGCAATAATTGGGTTAGACGATAAAATAATCGCTGATGCATGTGCTAAGAGCTCACAAGAGCAGGTTGTATCACCAGTAAATTACAATTCACCTGGTCAAGTGGTAATTGCAGGCCATAAAGAAGCTGTTGCTCGCGCATCAGAGGCGTGCAAAGAAGCAGGCGCTAAACGTGCATTGCCTTTATCTGTGAGTGTGCCTTCACACTGTGCCTTAATGAAGCCAGCAGCAGATAAATTAACGGTAGATTTAGAGCAGTTAGTATTTAACGATGCTAAAGTTGATGTCATTAATAATGTTGATGTGGCAGTTTCTGGCACAGAAAAAGAAATTAAAGACGCGTTAGTTCGTCAATTATATAGCCCTGTGCGTTGGACTGAAACGTTCCAAAAATTAGCGGCATTGGGCGTGACCCAAGCATATGAATTTGGCCCTGGTAAAGTATTGACTGGGCTAGCTAAACGTATTGATAAATCAGTGGTATGTAGCGCAGTGAATGACACAGCTACTATCGGATCTGCAAAATAATTAGAGAAAAAATATGAGTAATCTATTTTCATTAGAAGGTAAAGTCGTACTAGTCACTGGTGCGAGCCGTGGCATTGGTAAAGCAGTAGCAACTGAATTGGTAGCGCAAGGTGCAATTGTTGCTGGAACTGCAACAAGTGAGTCAGGAGCTGACAAGATAAGCACATACCTTGGAGAACAAGGAAAAGGATATGTGCTAAATGTTACTGATGCAGACTCAATTGCTGATACACTCGCTGCGATTAAAGCAGATTTGGGTGACATTGATGTACTTGTTAATAATGCAGGTATTACTCGTGACAATCTTTTAATGCGCATGAAAGAGAACGAGTGGGATGATATTATTGACACAAACTTGAGTTCAGTTTACCGGTTATCAAAAGCAGTACTGCGCCCAATGATGAAGAAAAAATCTGGTCGTATTATCAATATAGGTTCTGTTGTGGGTACGATGGGGAATGCGGGTCAGGCGAACTATGCAGCAGCAAAAGCAGGTGTAATTGGCTTTACTAAGTCTCTAGCTCGTGAAGTCGCGTCTCGTGGCATTACTGTTAACGTTGTTGCACCCGGTTTCATTCAAACAGATATGACAGATGAATTAACTGATGAGCAAAAAGCGGCAACACTTGCTAATGTACCTGCAGGTCGTTTAGGTCAACCGCAGGAGATTGCAGCAGCTGTGTGTTATTTAGCATCTGATGCTGCAGCATATGTTTCTGGTGAAACATTGCATGTAAATGGTGCAATGTACATGGTTTAAAGGCTCTATTGAGTGCAATAATAAATTTAACTTTTTGTGATCGTGTTGCAAACAGTCTTGAAATTGCACTCAAAATAGGCGATAAAAGAACAAAATATTTCGTAACAGGTTTGACCAGATAAAAAATTCTGAGCAAATCCTTGAATCACAGTATTATGCGCCGTACACTACGCCGCAATCTGAAAATAACGCAAGTGCGTTTAAATAAAGGAAAGAAGAATGAGCGACATCCAAGAACGCGTAACGAAAATCATTATTGAGCAACTAGGTGTTAAAGAAGAAGAAGTTAAAAACGAAGCGTCTTTTGTAGACGACTTAGGCGCTGACTCTCTTGATACCGTAGAACTAGTAATGGCTTTAGAAGAAGAGTTCGACACTGAGATCCCTGACGAAGAAGCAGAAAAAATTACAACTGTTCAAGCAGCGATCGATTACGTTACAGCTCACGCAGAGTAAGTGACTAATCACAGGGGCAGCGTTCGCTGCCCTTAGTCTTTATATCCCCTCATACAATATAATAATCCCTTTTTTGGAGGTCACCGTGGCTAAACGTCGAGTCGTAGTAACTGGCTTAGGTATGCTTACGCCGCTAGGTAACGATGTATCATCAACCTGGCAGGGTTTATTAGATGGCCGTAGTGGCATCGAAAACATTACTCACTTTGATACTTCGAGCTTTGGAACTAAATTCGCTGGTTTGGTGAACGACTTTGATGTTACACAGTTCATGCCAAAGAAAGATGCTAAGAAGATGGATTTATTTATCCAGTACGGTATCGCAGCGGGTATTCAAGCTTTTAGAGATTCTGGTCTAGAGGTCACAGACGAAAATGCAGCACGTATTGGGGTTGCAGTGGGTTCTGGGATCGGTGGATTGACACTGATAGAAGAGAATCACGTTAAGCTATTAAACAGTGGTCCACGTAAATTGTCTCCATTTTACGTGCCGTCGACCATCATTAACATGATCTCGGGTCATTTATCTATCATGCATGGGCTTCGTGGTCCTAACATTTCTATAGTTACAGCATGTACAACTGGCTTACACAATATTGGTCATGCCGCACGTATGATTGCGTATGGCGATGCAGATGCTATGGTAGCCGGTGGTGCTGAAAAGGCATCAACCCCTATTGGTATGGGTGGTTTTAGTTCGGCGAGAGCATTATCTACACGCAATGATGACCCTCAAGCGGCATCAAGACCGTGGGACAAAGACCGAGATGGTTTCGTTTTGTCTGATGGTGCTGGCGTAATGGTACTTGAAGAGTATGAACATGCTAAAGCACGTGGTGCTAAAATATACTCAGAGCTGGTAGGTTTTGGCATGAGTGGTGATGCATTTCATATGACTTCGCCACCAGAAGATGGTTCTGGTGCAGCATTAGCAATGGTTAATGCATTGAATGATGCTGGTGTGAATGCTGATCAAGTCGGTTATATCAACGCTCATGGTACGTCAACCAATGCGGGTGATAAAGCGGAAACACAGGCTGTTAAATCTGTATTTGGTAATGGTGCTGATAAAGTGATGGTCGGGTCGTCTAAATCTATGATGGGGCATTTATTGGGTGCTGCTGGCTCTGTGGAGTCAATAATCACTGCGTTGTCGTTACAAGAACAAAAAGTATCACCAACGATTAACCTAGATAACCCTGATGAAGGCTGTGATTTAGATTATATTGCCCACACCGCACGAGATGCAAAATTAGAGTATGCGTTATGTAACTCTTTTGGTTTCGGTGGGACCAATGGTTCTTTACTGTTTAAAAAGGTATAATATCTAATAAGTAAGGAATTATTAGAAGCCTGGCAATGCCGGGCTTTTTTGTAGGTGTTAGATGAATATAATAATGACAGACACACTCTCTTGCAAAGATCGAGGGCTACAGTACGGGGATGGCTTTTTTACGACGGTACAAATCAAAGCGGGGCAACTCGCATTATGGTCATTACACATACAACGATTGCAGCAATGCCAACAAAGGTTAGGGTTTACAGAATTTAATTGGCAAGAACTCACCGACCATTGTATTGAGGTAGCAAAAATACACCAACAAGCTGTATTAAAAGTCATTATTACTCGTGGTGTGGGAGGACGAGGCTATACGCCTCCAGTAAACGTAACACCAACGGTGACCGTGTCCGTCAGCGAATTCCCAATGCATTATACACAACTTTCCAAAACAGGCTTGTGCTTGGGCGTTAGTAACATTCAGTTAGGACACCAACCATTGTTGGCTGGTTTAAAAACACTCAATAGACTAGAACAAGTCTTAATAAAGCAAGATGCGATGCAATGTAATCATGATGATGTGGTCGTTATGGATATTGATAATCATGTTATAGAAACCTCTGTTGGAAACATTATTGGCTATCAGGAGGGGGTGTTTTATACGCCAAGGTTAGATAAATGTGGTATTGAAGGGGTATACCTAAAGCACTTAGCTCAGCACAACTTGATCAAGCCGACCCAAATTAAATTAGAGCAACTACTTGAGATGGATGCAGTTGTGGTATGTAATAGCCTAATGGAATGCATGCCTGTTTCGCAATTAGGTGAAAAAGCATATGATTTAGACATCGTGCTTGGTGCTATTCGCATGCTCAATAACAAGGTACAGTCTTGAAAAAAATTTTTCTGGTAGTAATTGCTTTAATCGTTGTCGTAACGATATTGTTTACACACCAAGTCGCTAAGTTTAAGTCGCTACCACTTAACAATGTACAAAGTTTATTTCATGTGAAGCCAGGCACCGGGTTTAACCAGCTATGTCGAGCATGGCAAAATGAACAGTATTTAGTATCCTGCGTTCCCTATAGATTCTACGCTAAACTATTCCCTGAGAAGTTCACATTGAAAGCAGGCGTTTATGATATCAGCAATTTAACAGTACTTGCTGCTATTGAGAAAATAAATGAAGGCCAGCAACAGCAGTTTTTCTTTACCATTATTGAGGGTGAGCAACTTCGGGTGGTACTCAAGAAGTTGAAGGAAAGTCGCTATATTACATATGATGTTGAGTTAAAAACACTTATAGAACAACTCGGACTAGATGGCTCTGCTGAGGGTTATTTATTGCCAGAAACATATGCTTACACTGCAGGTACTAGTGCGGTATCACTTCTTCATAGAGCAAAAAGTAAAATGGATGAAGTGTTAGGTGTGGAGTGGAATAATCGCGCGCAGAATTTGCCGATAAGTACGCCTTATCAAGCATTAATATTGGCGTCAATTATTGAAAAAGAAACAGGATATGGACCGGAGCGAGGGTTGATCTCATCAGTCTTTATAAACAGGCTAAATGCAAAAATGCGATTGCAGACAGATCCTACGGTTATTTATGGTCTCGGAGAGCAATTTGATGGGGATATAAAACGCCAAGACTTGCGACAATACACGCCATATAATACATATAGGATAAAAGGTCTGCCGCCGACTCCTATAGCTATGCCTTCGCAAGATGCGATTCGGGCAGCATTAAACCCTGAAGCATCGGATTATTTTTATTTTGTTGCAAAGGGTAATGGCCAGCATCAATTTTCAAAAGATTTAACAGCGCACAACCGTGCTGTACAAAAATATATTTTAAAGAGACGTAATGACAGCTAAATTCATCGTAATAGAGGGCCTTGAAGGCGCAGGTAAATCTACCGCAATGCAGGCATGTCGGCAGTTTTTAGCTGACAAATCCATTGATTTTGTTCAGACACGTGAACCAGGTGGTACCCCATTAGCAGAAGGGTTACGAGATCTTATTAAACAGCAGCATGAAGAAAATATAGCGCCAGAAACAGAACTTATGCTGATGTATGCAGCACGTATGCAGTTATTATATAATGTAATTACGCCAGCACTTAGCCAAGATAAGTGGGTACTGGGTGACCGCCATGATATGTCTTCACAAGCTTATCAAGGTGGGGGACGGGGCCTATCGCAGGAGACGTTAGCGACACTATCGGACATCGTATTGAAAGGGTTAAAGCCTGATTTGACGCTTTATTTGGATATTAGACCGGAAGTCGGACTCGCTAGGGCCAAAGGTCGTGGTGAACTTGACCGAATTGAGCGTGAGGCGCTGAGCTTTTTTGAACGCACGCGTGAGCGGTATTTAACGCTTGCGAATGCTAATGAACAGTGTGTTGTTATCAATGCTGAACAATCAATAGAGTGCGTACATCAAGATATTGTCGCAGCGCTACACACTTTTTATCTTAGTGTGAAAGCATAATATGTATACTTGGCAACAAGGCGTGTGGCAACAATTACAAGATAGTTTTCAGTTACACCGCTTTCATCATGCACAATTATTTATTGGCTTAGCTGGGGTTGGTAAATTTGATTTAGCTAACCAGCTTGCGAGTACTTTACTCTGTGAGCGGCCAGAGGGTTTTGAACCCTGTAATACATGTAAAACATGTGGATTACTGGCTGCCGGGACACACCCTGATAGGCTGTTAATAAATGCTGAAGCAAATAGCATCGGCGTTGATGCGATTCGCAGTTTAAGTGACTTTGTACATCACTCTGCGCTGCAAGGTGGCAATAAAGTCGTCATAATCAAAGATGCAGAGAAAATGACGCACTCTGCGGCTAACGCGTTGTTAAAAACCCTTGAAGAGCCAAATTTAAATCGATATATCTTATTAACATGTAATGATAAAAGCCAGTTACCTGCAACGGTTCTAAGTCGTTGTGGACAACAAGCCGTCGCAGTAATTGACGGATCTCATGCCCAAGCTTGGTTAGCAGAACAACATATTCCGCTGCATGACTTTGCTTGGGGTCCACAGTTTTATTCTCAGCCCTTAAAGTTAGTGCAGTGGCATCAAGAGGGGCTGTTAGAAAAAATCGAGACGCTGTACTTATTTGCAAGTAACTTAAAAGCAAGTCATAATTTTGCCGAAGTACAAAAGATTTTGACAGAGCATGCCCAGTTGGTCTCTGTATTTTACGTATTTATCAATCAACAGCTTAAATTTAGTTTACAACACGGTTTGGCTTTTAGTGCATATAATGATGCGCAAAAAGCGATGCACCGCTTTATGTTAGATACACAACAGATCCTAGGCTTAAATCAATCATTAGGGTTAGCTAAGCTGATATATACGTTACAAAACGCAATAAAATAGGATGTAACATTGTGCAAGAGTTATTAGTAGATTTTGAAGATTTAGATGAACTGTATCGGTGTTATATGCCCGCTTTAAAGCATGGTGGTTTGTTTGTAAAGACCAATACACGTTATGAACTGGGGCAGCCAGCGAACATGCGCGTAACGCTACCTGATGCATTAGAACATGATTTAGTCTTGGGCAAGGTCGTTTGGATCACCCCTCAGGGTGCACAAAATTCCAATCCACCCGGAGTTGGCATTGGTTTTGTCGAAGATAAAGACCGTGTTAACGACAAAATAATTAAGCTATTAGGCACTATGCTTAACGCCGATAAACCCACCTACACCATGTAAGAGTAGTTATGATTGTAGATTCCCATTGCCATTTAGACAGGCTTGATTTTGACAAGCTAGGACAGGACTTACCTGATATTTTACAAGCTGCAAGAGCAAAGCAGGTTGAGCACTTTTTATGTGTGAGCGTGACGCTTGAACAGTTCCCCAGTATGCTCGACACGATCCTTCCCTATAAAGATATTTCCGCATCATGTGGCGTTCACCCATTAGATCAAAAAGATCAATTAGATAAAGCTTTGTTACGTCAGTTAGCTGGGCACGAACGTGTCGTTGCGGTAGGGGAAACTGGACTCGATTATTATTATTCAAAAGATACTCATCAAGTTCAACAAGATAGTTTTGTTGGCCATATTGAAGTAGCAAACGAGCTAAATAAGCCTCTTATTATTCATACGCGTGATGCACGGGAAGATACGATTGCGTTACTGAAAGCCCATAACGCAGAGCGGTGTGGTGGTGTGCTGCATTGTTTTACCGAGGATTGGACTATGGCGAAAAAAGCCATTGATATGGGGTTTTATATTTCAATTTCGGGTATTGTCACGTTTAAAAATGCAGTTGAATTAAAAGACGTGGTGAAACAGCTTCCGTTAGACCGATTATTAATTGAAACCGACTCTCCTTATTTAGCGCCCGTGCCTTATCGCGGTAAAACAAACCAGCCTGCTTATGTGCAAGATGTCGGTTACTATATTGCTGATTTGAAAGGGCTGACTTTTAATGAGTTGGCAAAAGCGACAACGGATAACTTTTATCAACTATTTAATTTAGCCCCAAAAGTGAATGTCTGATTGTAAAAAAACTCTGCCTATGATGCTACTTGGCCCGATGATCCGTCGAGCCGAGCCTCATCAAGTATGTATCCAACTGGTGACAAGCTGTGCTACTCAGGTCACTTTTTCAGTATCTGGATACGATGTTCACTCGGAACAAACAACGCTTACATTGGGAAAGCACTGTTATCTGCACACTGTAATAGTGACACCTCTACAAGGCGATTTTATAGCAGATCAAGCCTTGGGTTATGGCGTCTACTTTGACGATAAAGCTCAAAGGCTAGATGAATTTTGTTATAGAGGTCTATCATCTCCACAGTTCATAATCCCTAAGCAACTCTCTAAAGTGTTACATGGTTCTTGTAGAAATCCACATCATTCAAGTAAAGACAGCTTGGTTATGGCTGATACCCAGTTAGAGGGGTTCCGGCAAAAAGGTCAAAGTGGCCCAAGCTTATTATTGATGTCGGGTGATCAGATATATGCGGATGACGTGGCAGGTGCGATGTTACTGGCTATTCATCAATTAATAAACAAACTTGGGTTATATAAAGAAACGCTCAATGGCTTAGGCCCGCTTGAAGAGATCCAAAAACAATTATTCAATCGAGAACACCTATTACCAAAAACACCCTGGCAAGCATGTTCTAAGCGCTCTTTACGCTATTGGACAAAAACAGATGATGCACACTTTACGAGTATGCATGCGTGCAACCACCTTATGCACTTTGAAGAGTTTATCGCCTATTATTTGTTGGCATTTAGTCCTGTGGTGTGGACATTGGTTGAAACGGATAAAATTAGTTATGAAGAGGAACACACCGCTAAGCGACGAAAGTTTTACGATGAATGGCGAGTGTTACAGGAGTTTATCACTGGGCTGCCTAATACTCAGCGCTTATTTGCAAACATTTCTACATTAATGATGTTCGATGATCATGATGTAACGGATGATTGGAATTTAACAGCGCAGTGGGAGCAAGCCATTGCCAGTAATTCAGTCAGTAGCCGAATTATTCATAATGGTTTATTGAGCTATTGGTTATTTCAGGGCTTAGGCAATGATGCAATGGTACATTCGAAAACTTTGTTAGCGCCTTTTGAAGAGAGTTTAGTTGAAGGCCAGTGGCTATTTTTAAGTTTAGATAAAGAATTACAACGATTTGGGCGGTGGCATTTTTGTTTGGATACATTCCCTAAAGTCGTCGTATTAGATACGCGCACACATCGTTGGAGAAATGAACAAAACTTTGCAGAGCCCAGTGGTTTGATGGATTGGGAAATGTTAATGGAATTGCAAGAGACCTTAGTTAATCATGAAGCTGTTATCTTAGTATCACCCCCTCCCGTTTTCGGCGTTAAATCAATTGAAGCGATCCAAGCTGCTTTTAATATATGCGGTCAGCCTTTAATGGTTGATGTAGAAAACTGGATGGCCCATGAGGGATCTGCCAAAAAGCTATTAGATATATTTAAGCGTGCAGATACACCGAAGGAAACAATCATTTTGTCAGGAGATGTACATTATTCGTTTTGTTTTTCAGTACAGTCTCGGTTTGGTCGACATCATAATCGAATTTGGCAGTTAACAGCATCAGGTATTAAAAATGAGTTTCCTAAAAAGTTAATTGCTTGCTTAGATAAATTAGATTCTATTTTTTATGGACCGTGGAGCCCGCTTAACTTTTTTACTAAGCGCTGGCAAATGGAGGTCAACAAACATCCATTAGAAGGAGCCACGAATAAACAGCCTTATTTAATCTCTAATAGTGCGATCAGTCTGATCAGTTTAGAGCAAGGGAAGTTAGCACATTATGAGTTGTGGCATGGAGACGGTTCGATTAGCCAGTTTAGTCTAGAGTCGGAATAAAATACCCTATACTTTATAGGCTTTGCTATATTTTATAAATTAGTTCTCGTTTTTTGGCTGTTTATGAAAACTGCTTGGTATTTCGGCTGGCTATTATTTTTAATATGTAAACAAGTATGGGCTGTGCCTCAGTTCACAGATACAGCCCAAGTGATGAGACATTATGACTATCGTACAGGACTAAGCCAAGTCACTGTTACCGCTTTAGCGCAAGATCAGTTTGGCTATATTTGGATTGGTACGCAAGCAGGACTCAATCGCTTTGATGGCCATGAATTCAAGACATTTGTCTCACAACAGCAGGATGTTAACAGTTTAGCGGGTGGCTTTATTACAGCCTTGTGTGTAAGTAATGACAAGGTTTGGGTTGGCACCAGCACAGGGCTGAGCGTTTATCATACAATACATGGGCGATTTACGTCATTGTTATCAAAAGATCAACAGGTGATTAAATCTGATCGTGTAAGCTGGATAGATTGTAGAGGTGAGCATGTCGTTATCTCGACCGAAGACAATATGTCCTACGAAGTTGATAAATCAACTCTCGTTCCACATGCCCTTAATATCGAAGGTAATTATATTCGCAACGTTGTACAGCGTGGTGATAATTATTTTTATTTAAGTGATATGGGTTTTATGGCATATCACAAGCAAGCGAAAACGTCCGTCCAGTTACTTGCCGGTGAATTTAAAAAAATGACCTACCAAGGTCAGCGCGCAATGCTCGTTAGTAAGTCAAATCGGTTGATCAGTTATGACACCTTGTATCAAAGAGTGCTTTGGTCACGTAGCTTCGACACTGTTCAAAATATTACGCTTCACAGTTTAGAAATAAATGGCAATGAAATTCTTGTAGCCAGTGATCATGGGGTCTATTTGTTAGATCTACAGGGAAAGCTGCTGAATCATTGGTATAAAAGAGATAGGCAAACAGCAGGCTTACAAGATAATAATATTTTGACTGTCATGCGGGACAAAAACCACGATCTATGGATAGGAACTGAAACTCGAGGGT
Source organism: Pseudoalteromonas aurantia (assembly GCF_005886875.1). Taxonomy (GTDB): domain Bacteria; phylum Pseudomonadota; class Gammaproteobacteria; order Enterobacterales; family Alteromonadaceae; genus Pseudoalteromonas; species Pseudoalteromonas aurantia_A. The sequence goes on from NZ_PNBY01000095.1 coordinate 18,086, forward strand.
TGCACTTCTTCAGTCAGCTCAGTGAGTCGTTTGGTCATGTGAGCGAATATAACTACCCCCATTCGCCAATGAAAACTGCGGATATACGTAATTTCGCAATTGATCGTGAAGATCGTATTTGGTTAGCTACGTCAAATGGCGCGCATGTTTTTGATGGCACGGGGTTTAAACCCGCAAATCATTATTTTTCAGAACTCAAAGTACTCAATGGTAGTTTTATTACACGTATTATTTTTCATGGAGAATGGTTGTGGGCTGCCACGCGGGGTAATGGGGTCGTTTCATTTAATTTGACAACTAAAGAGCTTATTCATTTAAAGCCAGATATTGGCAACGGGCCGGAGCTTAGCTTCAATGATGTTATGCTATTCAATGGGAAAGTACTCATCAGCTCAAGAACAATGGGTGCGATGTACTTCGATGAGCAGAGCAAAACTTTGCAATCTATGTACACACCACAACAGAACCCTCCCAGTCATGTTTCTTCTATGGCGGTAGTTGACGGTAAGCTGTGGTTTGGGTCGATAGGTAATGGTTTGTATCGAGATATGGGAGGGACTCTTGAGCAGCTATCAACGACTGAGGGGCTAGTTTCTGATCTGGTGTTTATGCTTGAACAAGATCAATATGGCAGGGTGTGGGTTGCAAGTGAATCGGGCCTATCACTTGTGTCTAAAGAGTTTGAGATTGAACAAGTCTTTACGCAGCAAAATGGATTGGCAAATAATGCGATATGGGGCTTAGTATTTGATAACTTAAACCATTTATGGGTTGGGAGTAGTGGTGGGTTGAGCCAAATCAACACCAGTAACTTGAGTATTCATAATTTCTCCCCCGTTGATGGCGTACAAGGCAACGAGTTTAACTATAACGCCGCATGGCTTGCACCCGATGGACGTATTTTTATTGGGGGAGCGATGGGGTTCAATCAGTTTTACCCACAAAAACTGAGAGTAGACAACTCTGCAAGTCCCTTACTTGTAAGTCACATTGAGCTATTAGGTAAAAGCTTAGAGCCAAGTGAAACAGGGTTATTGAAAACAGCACCAGAGCTGGCAAAAAGCATAGAGTTACGCTATGACCAAGATATTATTTCTTTGCAATATTCCAGCTTAGAGTATGGCTCAGAGCAGCAGCAATTTTATTATCGTGTTATTGGGCTCAGTGACAAATGGTTGAAACTTGCTAAAGGAGTGAGACAAGTTAACCTACTTCGTTTGGCACCAGGACATTATACTGTAGAGTCTTATACGATAAATCGGTTTAATGTTCAGTCCCCTATACACCATTTTTCTCTTATAATTAATTCGCCGTGGTGGTGGAATATATATGCAAAATCTGTTTATGTATTGGCGCTACTCGCATTAATTTTAATCACTGTAATAATTAGACAAAAGCGATATCGTCAAGTGGTTGCTGATAACTTAAAAATGAGTGAATTACGCCAACGTTTAGAGTTATCGCTTTGGGCCAGTGGTGATGAATTGTGGGATTGGCATTTAAACAAGAAAGCGATATATCGACATAGCGTTTCGCCCAGAGTGGATTATGGTAAGGCTGAAAGTCATATGGAACTAGATGACTTTATTCAGTTTGTGCACCCCAAAGACAATATCTTACTCGAAGACAAAGTAGAAGCATGCATTCGAGGCAATGTTGAAAGTTATGAAATTGCCATACGCGTTAAAGATTTAAGTGGTAAGTGGACATGGGTGCTCGATAGAGGAAAAGTGGTCGATAGAGATGAAAATGGACAAGCAATTAGGATCGCAGGGGCACTAAAAGATATTGCGCAGCTTAAAGAGCACGAGAATGCTTTGCAAATGCTTAATGAGCAGCTAGAGATTAAAGTTGAGATGCGTACTAACGAGTTATATACCAAGAATCAAACTCTTGAACATGCGATGCTCACTCTGAAGCAAACTCAGCAAGAGCTTATTGAAAGTGAAAAAATGGCGTCGTTAGGCGGGTTAGTTGCGGGGGTTGCTCATGAGATAAATACACCTTTGGGTGTTGCTTTAACTGCGATGACGTATAACCAAGAAAGCTTGCAAAGCGTTGAGAAAAAACTGGCAGATAGAACGCTAATACAAAGTGACTTAACAAAAGCCATAGAGGAGCAAACAGAAGGCTATCAGTTGATCCTGAGAAATTTAGATAGAGCGCAAAATCTGATTGGTAACTTTAAGCAAGTTGCAGTTGATCAGTCGAGTGAAACATCGCGACAGATCAACTTGAAAACATATATTAAAGATGTATTTAATTCTCTGGCTCCATTAATAAAGGGGAAAAATATTACCGTAAGTGTAACGGGGAGCGATACAGTGTTACTAACAACATATCCCGGTGCGATTTATCAGATCCTCACCAATTTATTAAATAATTCTGTCTTACATGGATTCGAACAACAAGGCAAAGGAGAGGTTTTGGTGACCATTGCGCTTGATGATACGAGCTGGTACGTTAACTATACCGATGATGGTGTTGGTATGAGTGAAGAGATGTTGAAAACCGTATTTGATCCATTTGTCACTTCCAAACGCAGTCAGGGTGGATGTGGCTTAGGGATGCACATTGTGTACAATTTGGTCACACAGTTATTAAAAGGAGAAATAAAGTGCTTTTCTGAGCAAGGTAATGGGATTGCAGTAAAACTCAAAGTGCCGATTGAAGAGGTAAACAGTCCAGACCAATAAGATAGAGAAATGGCCTATTATAAGACCATTTCTATTATTATTGTTTACATGGCACGCATGCCCGGCTCTGAACCATTGTCTGGGTTAAGAATATATATTTCTTTTCCACCAGGTCCAGCTGCTAAGACCATGCCTTCAGACATACCAAAGCGCATCTTACGCGGTTTAAGATTAGCAACCATGACAGTAAGCTTCCCCTCGATGTCTTCTGGCGCATAGGCAGATTTAATACCTGCAAACACTTGGCGTGTTTCACCTCCTAAATCAAGTGTCAGCTTGAGCAGCTTATCAGCCCCTTCTACATGCTCCGCTTTGGCTATTTTTGCAACACGTAAATCGACCTTAGCAAAGTCATTGAACTCTATTTCGTCTGCGATAGGCTCTTTTGCTAGTGGGCTATTTGGATCAATTTTTGGTTCAGTTGTCGCTGCTAAGCTTTCTTTAGATTCTTCAAGCATGACATTTACTTTATCCATATCAACACGCTGCATTAGGGCCTTGAACTTATTGATTGAGTGGCTTGTTAGTAAAGTTTGGGCACTCTCCCATGTAAGCTCAGTATTTAAAAACTGTTCTACATTACTTGCCATCGCCGGTAACACTGGTTTTAAATACGTCATCAGTATCTTGAATAGGTTTAAGCCTAATGAACATACTTGATGTGCTTGCTCATGCGTTTCTTCATTCTTAATTAACACCCATGGTGCTTGTGCATCGATGAATTGGTTTGCTTTATCAGCAAGTGCCATGATCTCGCGAATGGCACGACTATATTCACGTTGCTCATAATAGTCAGCTATCACACTTGAAGCAGCTTGGAATTCAGCAATCAGTTCAGGCTCAAGTACATTTGCGCTTGTTTTTCCATCAAATTTTTTGGTAACAAAACCAGCACAACGTGATGCGATATTAACTACTTTACCGACCAGATCTGAATTTACACGTTGTGCAAAGTCTTCTAAATTTAAATCTAAATCAGTGATCCCGCCATTAAGCTTTGCGGCAAAGTAGTAACGCAAGAATTCCGGATCTAAATGCTCTAAATAGGTACGGGCTTTAATAAATGTGCCCTTTGATTTTGACATTTTAGCACCGTTGACCGTCACGAAACCGTGTGCAAATACATTCGTTGGTTTACGGAACTCCGCACCATCTAACATGGCTGGCCAGAATAAACTGTGGAAATAAATAATATCTTTACCAATGAAGTGGTAAAGTTCCGCATCAGAGCTTTCACCCCAAAAAGTATCAAAATCCAAGCCTTTTTTATCGCACAGGTTTTTGAAGCTGGCCATATAGCCAATCGGTGCATCTAACCAAACATAAAAGTATTTACCCGGCGCACCAGGGATCTCAAAACCAAAGTAAGGTGCATCTCGGCTAATATCCCATTGCTGAAGACCATCAGCAAACCATTCATCTAGCTTATTAGCCATTTCTGTTTGAATACTGCCGGAATGAAGCCATTCTTTGAGCATCCCTTCGAATGCTGGTAAATCAAAGAAGAAGTGCTCAGAGTCTTTTAAGATGGGCGTCGCACCTGACATTACGGAACGTGGCTCTTTGAGCTCCGTTGGGCTATAGGTTGCACCACACGCATCGCAGCTGTCTCCATTTTGATCCACTGCATCGCAGGTTGGGCATGTGCCTGTTACAAAACGATCTGGTAAAAATATATTCTTTTCAGGATCGAACAGCTGAGAGATGGTGCGCTTTTTAATATGTCCCTTTGCATTTAGGCGGTTATATATTAGCGCACTGAGTTCTTTATTTTCTTCACTGTGGGTGCTGTGGTAGTTATCAAACTCAATATTAAAATCCGCAAAATCACGTTGGCGTTCGATGCTTACATTTTTCACCATTTCTTCAGGTGTAATGCCCTGTTTTTGTGCGTTGAGCATAATTGGCGTGCCATGCGCGTCATCTGCACAGACATAATATGTTTCATGACCACGTAGTTTTTGAAAGCGTGACCAAATATCTGTCTGGATATATTCAAGCATGTGCCCTAAATGAGTCGGGCCATTGGCATAAGGTAGAGCACTGGTGATGAGAATTTTTCTCTTAGTCATAACGGTTCCGTGAATTCTGAGCGGTTCTGTTTAAGAAACAGCCAACCCTCTAAGTTTTAGTTTACAATTGCCACTTTGTGCTCGTGTAAAGCATCAATAGACTGGTGTTAATGGGTTGAATGTTACATAATTCCGAGGTCTTTTTCATCACTCGAGTACGTTTTATTTCTATGTTTGGTATTAATAAGCTATTTAAAAAAAATAATTCAGACAGAACTCGGTTATACGAAGTATTAGAAGCTTATAAAAGCGGCGTATTTCCTGTAGGAATAGAGCGAGAGTGGGTTGAAAATTATACTCAATGTCACGATGGAATTACCCTGGCTCTGCAGATACCATTTGCTGTGAAAAGCGTAAATTCATGTTTGACAGATTATCTCACTAAACAGTTGGGTCAATCAGTAAAACTGACGATTGACGTAAAATTGCCAGACGTACATAAGTATAAAGCAGTTAAACATATTTTATTAGTAGCTTCCGGCAAAGGTGGGGTTGGAAAGTCGACTACCGCAGCGTTTTTAGCGCAAGCACTGTCTGCAGAAGGTGGGCGAGTAGGTATACTTGATGCTGATATATACGGTCCGTCTATTCCGACTATTTTTGGTGTGCGGGATGCAAAACCAACGTCAAAAGATAATAAAACGCTTAACCCCATTATAAAAGATGAGATTAGCATTCAATCGATAGGCTTTTTAGTGCCTGCTGAAAATGCAACCGTATGGCGAGGACCAATGGCTTCGCAAGCATTAAATCAGTTGTTGAATGAAACCGAGTGGGGGGAGCTCGATTACCTTATTGTGGACATGCCTCCAGGTACGGGAGATATCCAACTGACTATGACACAAAAAGTGCCTGCAAGTGGCGCATTGATCGTGACTACTCCACAAGATTTAGCGTTAGCCGATGCACAAAAAGGCATTGCGATGTTCAATCAAGTTAACTTACCTACTTTAGGTCTAATTGAGAATATGAGCCATTTTTTATGTGGCCATTGTGGAGAGAAAAACCATATTTTTGGTCAGCACGGCGGTGCTGATCTAGCAAGTCGCCATGGTGTTCCTTTGATAGCAGAAGTGCCTTTAGATATTAATATCCGAGAGACATCAGAGCAGGGCGAAAATATTTTAACGGCGTCAACAGAGCAAGCAGCTAACTATGTTGCTTGTGCACAACTTGTTGGCAGCATATTGCATTATCAAACACAATCCACCTCAACGGTCGATATAGTGATAACGGATGACTAATCAATGAGATTATCAGATACCCATATAAAACAAGCGATAGAAGAGCAACGGATCATTATTGAGCCAAAACCAGAAGAGGGGATGATCTCTGGGATCACGTTAGATTTACGCTTAGGTAATAAATTTAGAGTATTTCAAGATCATGCAGCCCCTTACGTTGATTTAAGTGGGCCAAAAGATCAACTAAATGCTGCAATGGAATCGATTATGAGCGATGAAATTGTCTTGGACGAGAATGAAGCATTTTTTTTACATCCAGGACAACTTGCGTTAGCGATAACTTATGAGTCTGTGACGCTCCCAGCAGATCTTGTGGGGTGGTTAGATGGGCGCTCATCGTTAGCAAGATTAGGCTTAATGGTGCACGTAACAGCTCACCGTATTGATCCGGGTTGGTCTGGTAATATTGTACTTGAATTTTATAATTCTGGTAAATTGCCTCTTGCACTTAGACCCAATATGAAGATAGGTGCGCTCAGTTTTGAAACGATGAGCTGTGAGGCACAAACCCCCTATAACACAAGGAAAGATGCTAAATATAAAGGGCAAAATAGTGCTGTAGCGAGTCGAATTAGCGACGATAAACAGTAAGGCTATATGCTGGACTTTTAATTAGATAAATGACTTACGCAGCGCCTAGCAACCGTTGCGATAAACACTCATAAAAGCCAAGCACTGAATAATTTCAAGGTGTGCAACGCTGACCTTTGATGAAATCTACATGAACCTTAAATCTGTATCTTGAGCCCCTAATATATGAATATTTTTATTTGAGACTGGCAATACTGAATAAAGTTTACATACTTTAATATTGATTGAACGAGACGAACTGTCTCGACATCAAGGAGAGAGTATGTGGGGATGTGACAAAGCTTTAAAGGTGCTGTATGCATTGCTTATGATGGTCGTTGTGTGTTCAAGTGCGAATGCATCACAGGTATTTAACGATTTAAGCAATGAAATGACCATTAACGAGATAATCAATGGTCATGGCCAGTTTGAAAACATTGAGCAAGACGGTGCTGTTGCGTCAAAAGCGGTGTCTACGTGGGTAAAATTTAATATTCCTGCAGAACCCAAAGCAATCCGCGAATCGTTCTTCACTATTTATAAGCCTGTTGAAACCGCACTTGATATGTATGTTGTCGAATTGGGCCAAATCATTGCTGCTGTTAATTTACCGACAGACAATGCAGTACTACCGCGATTACAAAGTATTTACCCTCATATTAAATATAAAACGTCCGCGTTCCCTCAACAGGTTTATGTTCGATTTCAAGCGCCTTTCAATGCTCGGATTAATTATCAAGTACAGTCTATTCATGACTTTGCTGAACACTCTCAATCGAGGCTTTTTTGGTATGGCCTAGAACTTGGCTTGTTGTACTTTGTGGCGTTTTTTATTTTGTCGGTTGCGGTATTTAGTGGTCGTCATTATTTTCTGTACTTGGGCACATATTTACTGCTGTTAGCATTACAGTGCAGTGCTAACAATGGCAGTATTTATTATTATTTACCAAAAAAGGCCGCCCAGTGGTTCACTCATCATTGTAGTATGCTGCTGGTCGCGGGGCTTGCAGCTTGTTTACTTTTTCATTTCACCTTTTTTAAAATCAATAAGAATGCAAAACAGCTGACATATCCTACGCTTATTTTGGCTGGTTTACTCATTTTTATGGGGTTATTGTCTATTGGAATTGGCTCGCCAATTGCGGTGCAAGTCCAGGCGTTGAGCGTACTAACGACGATAGGGCTAGGTATCGCCATGTATGCACAATTGGGTAAAGAACATGCAACAGAGGCTCGAGTATTGTTGTTCGCTTGGCTGCCTATGTTTGTTTTAGCCTTTACATGGGTGAGTATGCAATTAGGTATATTTGTGAACAGTGCTTTAGTGAATATGAGTCAAATTGCTGTGATCTCACATGTTAGTTTACTTGGGTTGGTTATTTACCTAAGAGATAAGCAACAAAGAGATGCGTTTGTTTTTTACACTAATCATGATAAAGACACGGGGCTTCCTAATCGTTTGGCACTTAATCAGCAATTAATCAAACTTGTATCAAGTCATCAGCACCACACATTATTGTTATTTAAACCATTGGTATTAAACAGTATCCGATTAAATTATGGAATGGATTATGCCGACCGACATTTGAATAGTCTGTTTGAAAAGCTAAATTTACAACTAGATACGTATGGTAATTCTACCATCAGCACTAAGCACAGTGACAAGCATACTGATATTTATCGGCTAGATGACTCGGTGTTTGCGGTAATTTTGGTGGGAAAACTGTCGTTGTCGCAAGTAGAGCAATATGTATGTTTACTCTCTTCGGTGTTTGAAGAAGGTGTCGAGTTAAAGGGTCATCAGCTGGTTGATAAAATAGAAATTGGTGTTGCTCATTCACCTGTACATGCAAAAAGTGCGGAGAAATTAATACAGCGAGCCATGCTGGCATTAGCGACAAAGTGCTCAAGCAGTGAGCGGTGGCAGCTTTTTGATGTTGCTAACTCAATGGTGTCTGAGCGCAGGCTTAAAGTCACTTCTGCATTGAAAACCGCGTTAGATAAGGGCGAATTTTCACTGTATATGCAGCCCCAAGTTAATTTATCGACTGGCAAGGTGCATGGGGCAGAGGGGTTATTAAGGTGGGAGCACCCCGAGTTAGGCCAAGTGCCACCAGATGAGTTTATACCTATTGCAGAGTCATCAGGAATGATTTATTCAGTGACAGAATGGGTGATTGAGCAGGGACTACATTATCAAAAACAAATAGTAGAGTTGTACCCAAACCATATTTTATCACTCAATATTTCTGGAAAAGACTTAGCGAAGCGAGAGTTAACGGTGCAGCTGATCACACTCATCAACGAATTTAATTTGAATCCACGTCAAATTATATTGGAGATCACAGAATCGGTGACAATTGGTAAAGAAGCTAATTTAAAAGAGGTCGTAGATGATTATAGACGGATTGGCATTAAAGTAGCGATTGATGATTTTGGTACAGGTTATTCGTCTTTGGCATATTTAAGCCAGTTAGGGTTTGATGAGCTGAAAATTGACAAGCAATTTGTGATGGATATCGAAAGCTCTCGAACTAATCAAACCATTTGTAAAGCGACTTGTGATATGGCACATAGCTTAGGATCTAAAGTAGTGGCGGAAGGGATTGAAAGTCTAGCAAGTTATACCCGTTTGCAGGGGTTTGGCTGTGATTTTGGACAAGGTTATTTTATTTCTCGTCCACTGGGGTTTGATGAATATCTAGTATGGCTAAATAAGGCTACCCGCGCTGATGATGTAAAGCATCACCTAATACGTTAAAGTACTTAAATACATGCTGAGAGAGTTGAGGGCGAAGTAACGAGCAAGGAAACCCTCCTGCTTTTTCTAGATCACTATTAATGACACCACTAACTAAGAACTCGTTCCGTATATCGGCATAATATGCGATGCATGCTTCGAATGCTCGGGCAGTCAGCTCTTCAGGTTTACTGAAATAGAGCTGTTTGTATTCTTTGTCTAGCTTAACAGCGTTATTAAAGTAAGCACTGGGCTTGGTGGTGGTGGAGTCTAATAAACATGCTTTATAAAACTCACTGAGTATGGTGTTTAATGGATGTGATTTAGCTTGTATATTGCTTAACCAGTAGCTCGATGCAAATCCGTGAGCTGAAGGTGACGTGAACATGTGCTTACAAATATAGTGGTCAAATGCATGCCACCATTCGTGTGCGATGGCGCCTGCACCAGCATTTTTAGCCAGTGCTAAAGTGCGAGACGCACTATTATAATGTGCTTGAACGCCAAGTTGACCGCCGGTGCCAAAAGAAAAGTTGAGAGTACCTCTTAAGCCAATAGCCTTTGGTGGAATGTTAAGAATTTGCGCCAAATCGGCAAGTGCATCATAGACTAAATTAGCACTGAGGAATCGCTCAGTTTTAGTGACCCAATGACCGATAGAAATGGTACAAAAACCAAATGTATTACGGACTTCATCGAAATCAACCTGATCACCAAATCGATAATCAGGGCCGTAGCGACGAAACCCTTTGTTCAGGCGTGTCACTTTCATCTTTGGTATCTTGCCTTAACATGTTCAGGCATAAATTTTGTTTGTTCTTCTATCATGCCGTCTAATAGTGATAGTAAAGGCTGTGAATCTATCTGTTCTTGATGGGTTAGAAAAAGCCCTACGGCTTCAAGGGTGGACAAGCTATATATTTGCTCAGCCTTACGAATGGTATATTTATTTTGAGGGATATCTTTAAAGCTTACGGCAAAGAGTGTTTTTAGCCATGTATTAAGTGCTAAAATTTTATTGGTTTTTTTCCATGTCCCATCAATAACCAGCAAGGTTTCTATAATATGCTCTGAGTTTGATAAGGTATCTGTTGTCACCGCATGTTCTGATGGATACAGCAATGCACAGGTTGCTAAATTAAGCTGTAACTGTAGTGGCATAAAATCTTGTTGTGACTCACCCACAAAGACTTCTATATTTGATAATTGCAGAGTCAATAGCCGCACTGTATTTTTTGCTAATACTGTTTCATCAGGATGTTGCAAAATGATGATTCTAGTTCTATTTTTGATCGGTTCTTGAAGGTATTTACAAACACATGTTGTGAGTGGGTATTTACAGTTAGAGCATAGTGAACGTTTCATGAGTTACTCGTTGATAAAACCTAGGTAAATAATACCATATATTGCGAATTGTTTTGCTAATAGTTACTGAATTGACTAGCATAACAAGTAGTAAACAAGACGAAGGGATTGTTATGAATGTAACTATTAATGAAGACGCCTTAGAAGGTATGCAATCACTTTTGGGTGATCAGTTTGAAGATACGCTGACCTTTTGTTGTGATGAGTTTGAACGACTCGAAAATGAACTGAGAATGGCATTGACGTCAAATGACCAAGACGCAATACGTCATGCGCATAGTCTAAAATCAAACGCAGCACAATTTGGTGCTATGAGTTTGAGTAATGCGGCGCGTGCGATTGAGCAAGGTTTGATAAATGAAGACATTCAAGCTGTACAAGATAATGTGGCGCGTCTCTCTGCACAAGTTGCAGGCTCAAAAGCGCAATTATTACAATGGCTCTCTTCTAAAGCTTTTCTGTAGCTAAGCCACAAATAAACCTACCAAAAAGTGCAAGCTCCCTCTGGTTATTTGAATGCCTTTTAGGATATTCTAAAACCGAATGAGGGAGAACTTAATGTCTAAACTAACAAAAAGCAATAAATTAAATGGGGTGTACTACGATATTCGTGGGCCGGTACTTGATCAAGCAAAAAAAATGGAAGATGAAGGGTTAAAAGTCTTAAAACTTAACATAGGTAATCCAGCTGTATTTGGCTTTGATATGCCTGAAGACATGCACCGTGATATTATTCGCAACCTGCATGCAGCACAAGGTTATTGTGATTCCAAAGGGTTATATTCAGCGCGAGTCGCTATTTACCAGCATTACCAACAAAAAAACTTACCGAATATTAATGTTGATAATATCTACATTGGCAACGGAGTGAGTGAGCTCATTCAAATGACTACTCAAGCGCTGCTTGATAGCGGTGATGAAGTGTTAATTCCCGCACCAGATTACCCACTTTGGACAGCATCAGTTAAATTGGCTGGAGGGACACCTGTACACTACTTATGCGATGAGGAGCAAGATTGGTTTCCTGATTTGGAAGACATTCGCGCTAAAGTGACCTCTCGCACTAAGGCGTTGGTTTTGATTAACCCGAATAACCCAACGGGCGCAGTTTATGATAAAGCGTTGCTTCAAGGGCTCATTGATATCGCGCGCGAGCATAACCTGTTATTACTGAGTGATGAAATTTATGAGAAGATCATTTATGACGACATAGAGCATACGTCAATAGCTGCATTGTGTGATGACTTACCCGTGATCACATTTAACGGGTTAGCTAAGTCATATCGCGCAGCTGGGCTGCGTATGGGCTGGATGATCTTAAGTGGTAAAATCAGTGCCATGAGTGATCTTATTACAGGTTTTAACATGTTAGCTTCCATGCGATTGTGTGCGAACGTGCCCGCTCAGTTTGCAATTCAGCAAGCGCTTGGGGGAATACAATCAATTGATAACTTGATTTTGCCCGGTGGCCGGCTTTACGAGCAACGCAATATTGCAACAGAAGGCCTTAATGCGATTGATGGTATTACTTGTGTAAAGCCCAAAGGTGCGCTTTATGCTTTTCCAAAAATAGATTTAGCGAAGTTTAACGTAACCAATGATGAGCAAATGATGCTTGATTTATTGCGCGAAGAGAAAATCATGTTGGTACCAGGACGGGCCTTTAATTGGCCGAAGCCAGATCACTTTAGATTGGTCTTCTTACCTCATAAAGATGAACTTGAACCTGCAATGCATAGAATTAAATATTTCTTTGATGGTTATCGACAGTCATAGTTGGATCCTACGGGTGATATTGCTAATGATTTACTTTGGAAGGTAAATTTTTTAGGTAAATCATTGCATAGAGGCTCCTTCAAATGTGATAAATATTTTATGAATCACGGTGTGAACAAATATATTAGTCTTTATTTTTATATAAAAAAAGACTTGATATGAAACACGATTGATATGAACGTAGCCCTTTCCTAATAGGCATCATATTATGCAGTATTTGATACTGGTATGTGCACTTGTATGCTCTGCTTTAAACTCACTATTTACATGATATGTGATCAACACTCTATTACTCGATGAGTATACATATACCATACTGAGGTTGGCTCGTGATGCTATTATGCATGCTGTTATCTTAATCGTACCAGGGAAAGCGTTAGGAAACTGTCTGACTATGGTAGCTATCACTTTACTCATGTACCTCGTTGGTTTTAGCCTTGCCTATACAGTATTAGATGCTGGATTTGGCGCTTTAATATTGTTTACATCAGTAACCTTAACAATGGTGGTTAGGGGACTGCTTCTCGGCCAGCGATTATCGGATGTCCAGTGGGGCATTAGTTGTGGTTTTGTTAAGTTTGAGTGTTCTATTAAGCCCCGTTTTATCAGACATAAGTTGGCCTGCTGTCGTGGCTATGATGATCAGTGGGTTAGGGTGGGAGCATATAGTTTACATGGTGCAAAGCTCAGAGAGAGGCCGAGGAGCAACGCAAAGTACCGCAGGTAGCCATATCAAATGTAGCTTGTTTGTGCCAATAAAACTTCTGTTTACACTGTCCATGATTTTTACTTGGTACAGTGCTGGCTTAGCCATAATATGTGGTGCAATGACTTCTGGCTTAGGTTATGTTATGTGCTATCAAAGCTTAATATGGCTAAAAGCCGATACAGCGGCAACATTACAACTGACAGTGCCAATTATTACGTTGTTCCTCGGCTTTATTTTGCTAAGTGAATCAATTAGTCTAACTCAAGCTGTGTGTAGCAGTAATTTTAGTTTAGGTAGGTGTGAATTTAAAACAAAATCGAACCTAATTGCCATGTTTAGGGTAAAGATATATTGCGTATGTAACGTGCATGCAGGTCTGATAAATTAGCCAAGATAGTGTCTTTACCAGCGACCTCAAATTGACTTATTGCATTGCTTAGATTATCGATATTTTGCGCGTCGTTAAGGTGTTTTGCAGTGTTGATGTGACTAATATGCCATGGTTCAGCGGCCACTCCACCATTGTATTGTGCATAAGGTCGATAAAAGCCACATGATGCTAAGTTTTCATCTAGCCAGTTATTGAACTGATAAAAGGGCCCACCAGATTGGTACTCCCAAGGCTCTAATTGTAGTTTCTGGCCCGGTTTTAAAAAGTTACCTGCGTATACATCGAGATCTGTGCCAAAGTGGTGTCGACTTCCGCCTGGTAATGCTGAAAACAGCATAATTGCATGACACTTATCAAGCTCGTTGAGCTGTGATAAATCAATCGGTTTATTTAGCTTGTCTAAGACAGCGCGCTCTCCCTGAAATTTTCCGTTCCAAATACGCATTTGACGCTCGAAATCTCTATAGGCTGATGCAATAGATAACTCAAAACCTGCATTCATCGCGTTAGTTTTGAGTTTATCAAAGTCACTAACAATGTCTTTATGTAACCAAGTACCTTGGTAGTCATACAAGTGGGTTTGTATTAACCCACAGGCGATATTGGCTAAATCCGTATCAAAAGTTTGCTGATGCATTATGTCAGTAGTTTTTCCAAGATTCGTTCATAAATTAATGCGAGCTTATCGAGATCGTCTGTGCTTACACATTCGTCCATTTGGTGGATGGTGGCATTAAGTGGGCCAAGCTCTATAACTTTACAGCCCGTTTGTGCAATAAATCGCCCATCAGATGTGCCACCAGATGTTTCAGGGGTACTTTGAATACCTGTTACTTCTTTTATAGCGTCAAGAGTGACATCAAGTAGAGGCCCTGGTTCTGTTAAAAATGGTAAGCCGTTTACTATCCACTCAATATCGTATTCTAGAGCAAAGTTGCTTAATAAGTTATGAACTCGGCTTTTCAGCTCATCAGCCGTGACCTGTGTACTGAAGCGAAAGTTAAACTGTACGTATACGTCGCCGGGAACAACGTTGCCAGCACCTGTACCGCCAGCAATATTTGACACCTGTAAGCTGGTCGCTGGAAAGTAGTCATTACCATTGTCCCAAACGGTTTCAGTCAAAGCACTTATAAAGGGGGCGACTTTATGAATTGGGTTAGTGGCTAGGTGGGGGTACGCAACATGGCCTTGTTTTCCTTTGACCGTTAAGTGTGCTGTTAAAGAACCTCTGCGACCGTTTTTAACCACGTCTCCTAATACATTTCGGGATGATGGTTCACCCACCAAGCACATATCAATTTTTTCACCGCGAGCTTCGAGTAAATCAACCACTTTGGTTGTGCCGTTGATAAAGGGACCTTCTTCATCTGAAGTGATCAAATATGAAATAGACCCTTTATGATCAGGATGCTTTTGGACAAAGCGCTCGGTCGCGATAACCATGGCTGCAAGCGAGCCCTTCATGTCTGCAGCACCGCGCCCATGCAGCATGCCATTTTCAATAGTGCCTGAGAATGGAGGGTATTGCCATGCGGCTTCATCCCCCACAGGGACCACATCAGTATGCCCTGCAAAACAGAAGTGTGGCTGGCTATGGCCTTTACGTGCCCAGGTATTGAGCGTATCAACAAAGAAGTGTTTTTCAATGTTAAAGCCAAGCTTTTGTAGTCGTTGGTTCATTAGCGACTGGCAGTTTGCATCTTCTGGTGTGACCGATTGACGCTGTATTAACGCTTGAGCAAGTGCAATAACAGGGCTAACGTTTGCGTCATTCATAAGGTAAAAATCTCGTCATATTGTGCAGCCTTAAATCCTAAATAATAGCTGTCTTGGTGTATCACGATTGGCCGTTTGATCATTGCTGGTGCATCGAGTAAATATTGTTTTGCAGAACTTTCATTTAAAGTGCTTTTTTGTTCATCTGTGAGTGCTCGGTATGTTGTGCCACGTTTGTTTAGAACGTTTTCCCACCCAAGTTGTACAAAGAACTGATCAATAAGGTCTGCAGAAATACCGTCTTTTCTGTAGTCATGGAAAGTAAACTCGATGTTTTTATCATTAAGGTATTTTTTGGCTTTTTTTATAGTGTCGCAGTTTGGAATACCGTACATGATGGTCATAAACAGGCCTTATTCATAAAATTATTCAGATTTAGTAAGTGTTACGAGCGGATCTTGTCCTGCACTTACTTGTTTTAATGGATAATAACATGGTCCCAGTTTTTCTGCATTGATGAGTATTACCGATCCAATTGCTGGGGTAACAGAGGCGGGAATGTCAAAATACGCAAGCAACTCACCTTGTTGTATGGTGGTTTTACCAAAGGCATTAAAGGTTTGATATTGGGGGGCAGAATACTCAGGAGGAATACGTATATTCACCAGTATTTTAAGGCCATTTTGCGCTGAGATGATGAATTCGGTGCCATGCTGTTTTATTTGTTCTATTGTGCCATGGACAGGTGAAACGATTTTAAAGTTGCTCAATTGTACGCAAATTCCTCGGCCTAACATCCCTTGCGAAAATAAAGGGTCGGGGTGACTGCTGAGGGGAGTGACTTTACCGCTAAATGGACTCGCTAAATGCAGTAAAGGTTGGTCAATTGAGTTAATCGGCGCATAAGATATAACAGGGGAAAATTGCATCTTTAAAGTACCATATAGCCATCTTTTTTGAGCGCTTGAATTGCCACATCTATTTGTTGTTCTTTAACTAAGATAAAGTCGGTGTCGTAAGTCGACATGGCGAATATAGAAATATTAGCATTAGCAAGCACGCCAGAAATATCGGCCATGATCCCAGTAAGTGAGAAACCCAAAGGGCCGATGACTTCTAAGGCACGCCAATGTTTTTCCGCAGCAAAACTATTCACTTTGATTTTGCTTGGGCAGACGATCGAGAGTTCTTCATCTGTTTTTGCGATAAAAAATATCTCCGCATTTAATACATCCGCCGGAATCGTGTCATCACAGTCTAGGCTGTGAATGGTGAAGTCTTGATTGAGCAATTGTAAGGTTTGCTTTGACATCCCGTGAGCTCTATAAACACTAATTAAGTTAATAGTATAGCCAAGCGCAAAAAATTAAAACCTTTTTAACGTTTGGCTAATCTAGACTTACGCTTGAGGGACTGATTCTATAATTTGCTGGGCTTGGATAGCCGTTAGCGCAATAGTATAAACAATATCATCTACTAAGGCTCCGCGACTTAAGTCGTTCACAGGTTTACGCATGCCTTGTAACATAGGACCAATACTGATCAGATCTGCGCTTCGCTGTACGGCTTTATAAGTGGTATTACCGGTATTTAAGTCAGGGAACACAAATACGGTCGCTTTACCGGCCACTTTACTGTTTGGGGCTTTCTTTTGCGCAACATTTTCCATAATTGCTGCATCATATTGAAGTGGTCCATCGATGTCTAAATCAGGACGCTTTTGCTGAGCAAGCTCAGTGGCTTGGCGTACTTTTTCAACATCGGCACCATGTCCTGACGTGCCGGTGCTGTAACTAATCATTGCAACTCGTGGTTCAATACCAAATGCTGCGGCTGAGTCTGCTGATTGAATTGCGATGTCAGCAAGTTGCTCAGCTGTCGGATCTGGATTAATAGCACAGTCCCCATAAACCAGTACCTGATCTGGCAATAGCATAAAGAATACTGAACTGACAAGTGATGAGCCTGGTGCTGTTTTTATTAGCTGTAGGGGAGGGCGTATGGTGTTTGCTGTTGTGTTGACCGCGCCAGAAACCAACCCATCCACTTGAGACTGCGCTAACATCATGGTGCCAAGTACCACATTGTCTTGCAATTGCTCTTCGGCCACAACTTCTGTTAAACCTTTGTTTTTCCTAAGTTCAACCATTGGCGCAATATAATTCTCAATTTCTTGATGAGGTTCAAGAATGGTCACATTCTCATTCAGTTCAACCCCTTGCTGCAATGCAATACGTTCTATCTCTTCGCGTTCACCTAATAAAACCGTTTTAGCTATGCCACGTTCACCACATATTGCCGCTGCTTTGATTGTTCTGGGCTCGTTACCTTCAGGCAGTACAATGGTTTTATTCGCTTTTCTTGCCAAGTCAGTCAGTAGGTATCTAAATGCTGGTGGTGATAATTTACGTGTTTTTGCGACCCCTTGAGCTAAACTATCTAACCAGTCTGAATCTATATGATTGGCGTTGTGTTGCTTCACTTTATCAATGCGCTGTTCATCATCACTGGGTACTTCCATATTAAAATTATGCAGTAGCAAAGAGGTACGCCATGTATCAGCTTCAGTTGCAAGAATGGGCAAACCCGTTGCCATTGCTTGTTCGCATAGACTCATGATCCGTGGCTCTGGCTTAAAGCCACCAGTGAGTAAAATCGCGCCGAGTTTTGTGCCATTCATTGCTGATAAACATGCAGCGACTAAAATGTCTGAACGGTCACCAGGTGTAACAAGCAGTGCACCTGGGGTAAAGTGGTTAAGAATATTTGATACTGTTCTAGCGCAGAAGGTCACACGACGTAGGCGTCGATGTGCCATATCGCCTTCATTCATTACTTCGGCGTTGAGGTAATTACTTAAATCAATGACTCGAGGGGCAACGAGATCAAAATCCCAAGGGATCGTCGCCAGTAATTTGAACGGATGCTTACGAAAAATAGGCAATGAAGCTAAACGGTTAATTTCGTTCTCAAGTTCTTCAGGCTTATGTTGATCAACAAGATCAGCACGTGCACGTCCTTCTTCATCAAGCGGTGCATTTACTTTGTTAAAAATACAGCCCAATACACGACTATGGTCGACTCCGCCGTAGTTTCCAGACGCAATTTCTAACCTATCTTCTAATTGACTGTTATTGTCGTTACCTGGGGTGAGAACAAACACAATATCCGCCCCGAGCGTTTGTGCTATTTCACGGTTTACTCGCCCAGCATAGGGTTGCAGTCGGGTAGGCACCATCCCTTCAATAATGGCAACTTCATCGTCATTTATTGCGCTTTCAAAACGTTCGACGATTTCTTCAAGTAAATCGTCGCCTTTACCGTCACCAATCATTTGTTCTGCGTAGCTGAGTGCAAATGGTGTGGGTGGTTGTATAGTCGACCCCTGTTGCACAATAACGGTGGACTTTTCAGGGCCTTCATCTTCTTTACGTGGTTGTGCAATCGGCTTAAAAAAATTAACTTTAACGGCTTTTTGTTCCAGTGCACGCACTAAACCTACAGATATAGAGGTTAACCCTACGCCTGTAGAGATAGGGATCAGCATAATACGACGGCCCATATTATTGCTCCTGTGCGATGGTGGCTGCGTCAGACGCAATTACCCATTCTTCATTTGTTGGGATCACAATAGCGCATGGCGTGTTTTGGCTGGTAATAATGCCTTGATTGCCAAATCGAGCCGCAAGGTTTTTATCTTTATCAATGCTCAGGTTCATAAATTCGAGCATAGAAACGACTTTTGCACGGATCACATCTGAGTTTTCGCCTATTCCACCAGTGAAAATTAGCGCGTCTAAACCGCCAAGAGGCACAATAAATGCCGCGATTTGTTTGGCCAATCGGTAACAGAAAATATCTAGCGCTAATGTTGCTTGCACATGGCCCTCATCGGCGGCTTCTTCTATCGTACGACAGTCGTTTGATAACTCGCTAATACCTAGCAAACCACTTTGCTTATTGAGTAGTTCATCAACGTTTTGTGAAGAATAATTAAGTTGATTGACTAAGAATGAAAATAAACCAGGATCGACATCACCACTGCGAGTTCCCATAACGAGTCCTTCAAGTGGGGTAAGGCCCATACTCGTATCGACTGACTGACCATTTTTGATGGCTGTTACTGAGCACCCATTGCCTAAATGTGCACTAATAATGCGAGAGTTATTTTCAGGCAGTGCTAAGAGTTTGTGTGCTTGAGTCGATACATAATAGTGGCTAGTACCATGAAAGCCATAACGTCTCACGCCGTGTTCAGTATATAATGCATGAGGAATAGCGTATAAAAAAGCTTGCTTGTCCATCGTTTGGTGGAAGGCGGTATCAAATACAGCAACTTGTGGCAGATGCGAAAATGCTTTTTTCGCCGCTTCAATGCCAAGTAAGTTTACAGGATTATGAAGCGGTGCTAGGGCACTGGTTTGTTTGATGGCATCAATCACGTTATCATTGATGAGAACCGATTTGGTGAAATGCTCACCGCCATGCACTACTCGGTGGCCAACCGCAATCAGGTGGGTATCCAATTTTAGTTGCTTCACGAGCTCAACAAGTTTTTCGATAGCGACTTGGTGAGCATCACCCGAGCTTAAGTCAATGTTGTGTTTGGCGCCATTGTATTTATATTTTATAAGTGGAGCTTGCTCTGCAAGACGCTCAGCTAAACCCGACAGGGCTTCAGCGCCAGAGTTAATATCGATAATGGCAAACTTTAGGCTAGAGCTACCACAGTTTAGGACCAGAACATGCGAAGATGACATAATGACTTTCCGTTTTTGACAAGAACAGTAAACGCGTATTAAGCTTATAGTGAAGTTGCACTAAAGCTACACGTTAGACCAAGGTATAATTGACTTAATTAAGACAGTGATTTTACCTGAATATTTACCTAAAAGTTAGCACCTAGGAGCCATGATGCAAAAAAGTCTTATTTCACAAGTGCAGCTTGGACGCCAATATGCCAAAGAATGGCCTATGCGAAAAGAACTCGCCCCAATGTTTGCCGAGTTTAGAGTGATCAAAGCCACAGAGTTTGGCCTGACTGTTATGCCGATGTTGGCCATTTTTACTGTGTTTTTTCAGACCAGTCAGTTAGGTATGGAATATTTACCACAAGCAATAGCAATTGCTTTATTCTTTTTATCTCTGCCAGTTCAAGGGCTTTTATGGCTAGGAAAGCGCGCAGATACGTCGTTAAACCCGTCTTTGAATTCTTGGTATAACGATCTGTACCATAAAATGGTTGCTAATGGGTATGATATGCCGCTGGCGTCTAGGAAGCCGAAGTATAGACAATTGGCAAAATTGCTCACTGACATGTTTAACAAAATGGATAAAGCTTTCACCAAAGAGCAGTTTTAGGCGAAGATTGATCTAATAGGCTGTTTTAATAGCCTATTTATCTTAACTATTGCGTTTAATTACACTTTTTCGGCACAAACTCACTGATATAAAATGACAGCGTAACCATGTGCTCGGGTGCTTGGTTTAAGTCTTGATAATGAGAAGCTTTAAACTTCCATGCAAACGGCGTCATCATGATAAGGTGTTCAATCACACTGGTTGGAAGAGACTGACATTGATCAAGATGGGTTTGCTTTTTGAGCTCAAATCCTTCTGGACACGTTACGGGTTCATGCAAATTCACTTCATCGTAAATACGCGCTTTTAGTTCAAATAAATGCTTCGGCCCTGGGCTAACAATGATCACGGCGCCATTTTCATGACATAATCTGTGAAGCTCGTCGGCAAATATGGGAGCAAAAATACTAACTAATACATCAGCTGTATGGTTTTCAAAGGGGGCTTGTTTAATTGACGCGACGCTAAAATTGACATTTTTATAGCGCTTTGCGGCATACTTTACGGCAGACTTAGAAATATCGACTCCATAAACTTGTGTCTCATCGGGCAGTTGTTCAGCAAAAGCTTGTGTATAAAAACCTTCCCCACAGCCTAAATCAATGACAGATGATGGCTCAGTGATAGTTATACGCTCAGCAATGGCATCTCTTAGAAACGCATAATGCTCTGTTGCAAAAAAAGCACGACGTGCTTGTACCATTTCTAAATTATCACCGGGTTGTTTCGAATTTTTATTTTGTACAGGTAATAAATTAACATAACCTTCTTTAGCAAAATCAAATTGGTGGCGATTTTTACACTGTAAGCTTTTGTCATTATCAAGCAAAGGTTCGTCACATAATGGACAGCGATACATCAAGGTCATTTATCTAAATATTCCCGGTCATAAAAAGTTTTTACCCACTCAGGGCGGTATGTAATTAGTAAGGTTATGGCCATGCCGTTAAGCATCGCTTCTGGAAACCAAATGAGCACAGAGTAAAACAAATAATTGTCGTACAATGTTTGCCATGGGTAGACACCTGACCACCAGAAGTAGCCAGTGTTGAGCATAATTTTTGCTGCGCCTACGAGCCCTGCACATATAAATGCGCATACAAAAATGTAAACAAAAAAGTGCCTAGGTAAGAAATTGTAACACAGTACAAATAACCCATAGCTTAGATAGATAGGAGCCAGTGCTGTTAACAGTAAAAATGGAGCAAATTCGCTTGCCGACAGTGGTGTAAAATACCAAAGTAGGCTGGTACTGAGCAACGCACAAAGACTGGCTAATCGCCATCCCATCACCAATGTGATGGCTGTTACTCCTAATATATGAATATTGAGATAGGGTAATATCCCTGCTTTGATTTGCCAAAGTAGTGCTAAAACCAACGAGCAAGCGAAAACCCCACTTTGACGAGCGGGGCTTGTTAATAGGGCATAACACTCTGACTTATTGAAAGTTAGTAGTAAGAGTATGCCTGTAATAAACGCTTCAAACATGTTTGCTTAGCCGTTGAAATCAGCCCAAATAGGCGCATGATCAGATGGCTTTTCAATACCACGTAACTCATAGTCTATTGCACTAATGGTACAACGGGGTAAGAGAGACTCTGTGGCTAGAATAACGTCAATTCTTAAGCCTCTATTGTCGACAAAACCCTTCGAGCGGTAGTCAAACCACGAATACAGGTCGGTTGCGTCAGGCGTGAGGGTTCTGAAGGTGTCTTTTAGACCCCAATCAAGCAATGTGGCTAACCATTGTCGCTCTTCTGGCTGAAAGGAACACTTACCTGTTTTTAACCAGCGTTTTTTGTTTGGCTCACCAATACCAATGTCTAAATCTGTCGGAGAGATATTAATATCACCCATAACGATCAGGTGCTGTTTAGGGTCGCAGTGCGCTTGCAGGTGAGTCATTAAGTCAGCGTAAAATTGACGCTTATACGGGAACTTTGTTTCGTGACTAATATTATCACCTTGCGGGAAGTATCCATTCATTATCACAACGTCTTCACCTGCCGCATTTTCAAATGTACCGCTGATCATGCGTTTTTGTGATTCTTCAGTGTCTGTCGCAAAACCTTTTTGAATAGACTTAGCTGGCTTTTTAGACATAAGCGCTACGCCGTAGTGAGCTTTTTGTCCGTGAAAATACACGTTGTAACCCATGGCTTCAACATCCTCAATGGGAAACGCTTCATCATGGACTTTTATTTCTTGTAATCCGATAACATCAGGCTGATGTTTATCTATAATTGCCTGCAATTGATGTAATCTTGCTCTCAAACCATTGATATTAAAAGAAATGACTTTCATATTTAGGAACATTTATTGTTATACGCTAAGGTACACATATTCTACCACTGAAATGTGTTTATGGCATATCGTTAGGAATAAAAAATAAAGGTTAATATTTGATCGTTTATGAGGCAAATGTATATATTTGTTGCTGTTGAACAGAGAGCACTTTAGTAATATGTAAATAAGCTATTAAATACACAATTTTGGCTTGTTTAGGCATTTACAAACTTTTAATTGGCTATATAATGCGCATAAATTAATTTTTTGTGAGTATATTATGTTTAAATCTATCTCTTTAGTTTTTGCACTTTCTGCTACATTGTCAGTTAACGCGACACCGCTACAATATACTCAAGGTGACGCATCTGCGGCATCAAAAGTATGCGTTGTTGCTGCACAAGAAGGGTTGAGTGCGGCACGTTTGGCTGCATCACAACATGGTATTCATATTTCTCGCTTTTCAAAAAGCATCTTGTGTAATGGCGAAGATATTCGTGATATTGCAAAGCAACTTACAAATGATACAAATATCAGTACCAAACAAGTTGCGCTGTATGCTAAGACGTCAACATCAGCGACTGAATTATGCATAAAAGCGGCTAAAAGTGGTTTATCAAGTATTTCAAAATATGGCCATAAAGCGCGTAGTCTACGTTGTAATGATGTACCTGTAAGAGAGTTTGTTAGACAGTTCGCAAATACTGCCATTTAATTGTTTTCCTCAATTTGATGAGGGAAAAGTTATTGTATAAAACGCCAAGCAACAGCTTGGCTTTTTTGTCTTTTATTCACTGCTAAATAACCGCTTATGTGTTCTTCTGGCATACTCGTCCGTCATGCCTGCTAAATAATCCGTTAATACACGCATTTGTTCGGCCCTAGAGCTGGCTTGCACATAAAGTTCTTGTGTTGTGTAAGGGAGTAATCGCATTGGGTCGCTTGCGAGTGCTTCAAATAAGTCAATAAGCAAGTTTTGCCCACTGAATTCAATTTGCTGCATTTTTGGTTCACGAATTAAACGTTCAAACACAAAGGTTTTGAGCACTTGTAAAATCGCTGCATATTCGGCATCAATTTCTACGCAGTATTTGAGAAGTGGTGATTCAAATTCAGCACTTTGTATAACCAAATGACTGTTAACGATAAATAGGTTTACAAGCTCGCCAATGGCATCTTTACGGCGTGATTCATCACAAGAAAATAATCGGGTAGTTAAGCTGTCTAAATTGTTTGTAAGCCATTTCGAAGGAACGGCTTTTAATTGTGGTAGGGCATAGTTCTGCCAATCGGCAAGACTTAGTGTGTCTGTAGCAATAGCGTCTTCTAAGTCAT
The DNA here is from genome assembly GCF_005886875.1 of Pseudoalteromonas aurantia. GTDB lineage: Bacteria > Pseudomonadota > Gammaproteobacteria > Enterobacterales > Alteromonadaceae > Pseudoalteromonas > Pseudoalteromonas aurantia_A. The sequence continues at coordinate 42,353 of NZ_PNBY01000095.1, forward strand.
GAACCGCATAGGCAATGTCATCTGCTAATTCCATGATAGCGCAGTCTAAAGATTTAAATTGTGTCTTACGTTTATGTCCGTCAAAGGGCTTATTTTTTTGCAGTAAGTGTCTATCAGATTCAGAAAAAGGTGATAGTACCCAATTAAATACATCTAAATCACAGCGGTAAACGCCTTTTGCAGGTAACCAATCTTTGGCTTTTATAAAAGGCCGGTTTGCATCATGTTTAGGAATGTTAAACCATAGAGTATCGATAATGGCGGGGTATTTTATAAACCCCAACAGAGTGCGTCGGGTTAGATTCATTCCAAAGCCTTTACTATAAGGCTCTAGTTTTGAAACAATTCTGAGTGTTTGTGCATTACCTTCGAACCCTCCGTATTCTCGCATTAAATAATTTAGAGCAGTTTCACCTCCATGACCAAAAGGCGGGTGGCCAATGTCATGCGCCAAACAAAGCGTTTCTATTAAGCTGGTGGAAGGAAAGTGTGTAAAGTCGGGGTTTTGAATACGAAGGTGCCGTAAAACTCCACTGCCGATTTGTGCGACCTCAAGTGAATGAGTGAGTCGGGTACGATAAAAATCATTGACGCCTATACTCATGATCTGAGTTTTAGCTTGTAAGCGCCTGAAAGCTGCTGCGTGGATGATTCGAGAGCGATCTACTTGCCATGCAGAGCGGTTGTCGTTTGGCCGATTTTTTTGCTGTTCAGATAGTCTTTGCTGCCAAGCAGAATGCATAATGACTCCATGATCAAATGGCATAGTAACGCAGGTTGTACATTTTCATATATGGTTGAGTGTGCACAAACTCGCGTTTAATTGCTACTTTAAGTATAATACGCCGTTATTTTAAAATGAAAGAACGATGTAATAGTGTACACAAATACTGATGGTAGCAAGTTATATCAGTAACTTACAGTCAAATTATGGATAGAGGCTGGTACGCTCAATGATGAGGAAAGACATGCAAGTCAAATTAGTAAAATTAGTGATTTGGGTCCTGGCACTGTGGGCATTAGCTTACCCGTTTGTGTTTATGCAAGCGCCCGTAATAGAGCTCAAAGAAGAGAGTTCGGTAGTAATTAAAGAACCTGCCGTCAAAGTAGAGCAACCATTACATACGGTGGTTCTGCCTAGGTTTTCAGAAATAAAAAGCACCGCGAAAAAGAAGCAACAATTTTTCGACTTTATTAAACCGCATATTATTGCAGAAAATAAAGACATTATGCAGCAACGCGCGAGTATAGAGATTGCGCTTATGATGTTGCAGTTTGGTGAAGCACTGACCCCTGCACAAACAGATAAATTAAATGTAATTTATACCCATTATCGCATAAAAGGGGAGCGCTATTCGGTTGCGAGCCTAAGCAATGCATTGACACATGTTGATGTGATCCCAAAAGAGTTGGCGTTAATGCAAGCAGCGAATGAATCTGCATGGGGCACGTCTAGGTTTGCACGCATAGGGTTGAACTTTTTTGGTCAATGGTGTTACAAAAAAGGCTGTGGCATGGTGCCTAAACGCCGAGATAATGAAGCCGAACATGAAGTTGCGGCGTTTAAGTCAGTACGTGCGGCAGTCAAGTCTTACTTCAGAAATATTAATACACATGACGCTTATACAGGACTTAGGGCCAAGCGGGCTGAACTAAGAGCAAATAAGCAGCCTATTGACGCAACACAATTAACCGCAGGGTTAATTGCTTATTCAGAGCGCGGTGAAGCATATGTAAATGAACTCAATGATATGATCAGACATAACAAGGCGTATTTTGATGAAGACTAATTGGTTAGTAGCGTTTTTTTTCGCATTTGGGTTTAGTCATGTTGCACAAGCAAAAGAATTTGTTGTGTCTTATGATGGCTTTTATGACCGATTGAAAGTCATTGAAAAAGGGGAGTTTGAGTTTGCTCGCGTGAACTTCTACGTTGTGGATATTGCGACGTTAGCGCCTTGTACAATTGCGTCTGGGAAGATAATTACAGAGAAGACTGAAGCCCCACTTGTGTATACAGAGCAAGCGAAATTGTTGTTACCTTTCGATAAACAGTTAGATAAAGATAAAGCTGTGGTCGTGTTAGAGCCTAAAAACTTACAACATAATTGCCAATTGAAATTTCAAATTGAAGCTGAACATTTTGACTCATCCCATTTAACATCTACACATTTGTTTCAGCTACATACTGAATTTGATGAGCTACTAGCTGATTTATCAGGCTTTTTTGTTAGTAAATTAATGCACTTTTTATTACCGGAGCAAAAAGGCGTTGTGATTGAGTTTTCCGAACCGGTTACATTTAGTCATGAACAAATACAGTGTGAAGATACGGTATGCAAGTTTTCAATTGACTCGACGTGGCAAGAGAGCACGACGAAATTATTATCCAGTAATGATAGGGCAACCATTGTGACTGTAAAGCCTTGGATTGAAAAGTAAGTTAAACAGTTATAACACTTGTGACCTATTTATTTTTGTTTTTATATAGGGCCCTTGTTGTTTTTAATTGATTAGATAAGGATCTCATTATATAAAAATTTTACTAATATTATTTTCAAGTATTGCATTTGGTTCTGGCGCAGCTCACGCTTCTTCAACAATCCCTGATAGATAGGCTGGGTTTTATAAAGGCGAATGTGACTTTATTTCACTACAACGCTGAGCCTACTTGAATTTTGCGGTGTCATTAGAAATTGCTAATCAAGAAAACGGCGAAGTGTCTTGGGTGCTAACTTATGGTAACGCACTGTCACAAAGTAGCCGTCATTATAATTTATTGACGATAGATGAAACAAAAGGTCATTACGCCATTGACGAGAATAGCAGCATTATTATTCACCAGCTTTTGGTCGGTAATGAGTTTGTTAGCATGCTTGAGATTGGTTCTAGTAAAATCCAAACCACATACGCGATAAATTCAAATGGCACGTTAGGTGTTTCAATGGACAACTGTACGTTCAAGGCTATCAGAGGTGCTAAGTAGGACCATACACCGTGGCGATTTTGGTGTGAAAGTTAAGCAAAAATGCAGGGTGAGAGCGCGAATAGACCCTGTAATATGTACTAGCTCAGACTTGA
>NZ_PNBY01000096.1 GCF_005886875.1 Pseudoalteromonas aurantia
ACAGATCTGAGGTTAAGTAGTCGACTTTCAAATATCGTCTGTACACCTTGCGCAGGTAAAGTATAGCGTTCATTCTTTGCGACACAGCGCCCCTGCTGATTTAGGCTTTGCTGATGGTAGCTATCTCGATATAAACAATATGCATCTGTTAAAAGCTGCTTCTCTTCTTCACTCAGTATTCCACCTTGTTCTGCATATTCAAAAATACGAATGTTATCGGTATAACGAGCTAACTCATTCAGATTGTGGCTATAACTTAAAACCAAGTATTGGGCTATAAACTCAATATCAGTCATGCCACCATGTCCCTGCTTTAAGTCAAAGCACTGATCAGAATCTTGAGATAAGTGCGCCCGCATTTTCTCTCGCATTTGTGACACATCTTGTTGTAGCTTGCCCTTATCACGACGTTGCCTCAAAATAGTTTTTCGTATTTCATCAAAGCGTTGTTGCATACTGGGTTCAGCCAATACCATCCTCGCACGCACAAGCGCTTGATGCTCCCATGTCCAAGCTTGAGTTTGTTGATAGTTAAAATAACTTTCTAAATTAATGGCAAGAAGCCCTGAGTTCCCTTCTGGACGAAGACGCGTGTCTAATTCATACAAAATACCTGACGCCGTTTTCGTATTAAATAAATGCATTAAGCGCTGTGCTAACTTAAGATAAAATTGCCGCGATGAAATAGATTTAACCCCGTCAGTATCACTGTCACCATCACGATTATGTACAAAAACCAAATCAAGATCTGAGTCATAGCCAAGCTCTAGCCCGCCCGCTTTGCCATAAGCGATAACAGCAAAGCCTTTCTCAGCCTCAGTAGCACCTGTAGGTTTACCATAACGGGTTTTCATTTGTTGCCATGCTAAGTCTACGGCTTGACTAATAATTGCTTCAGCCAATGCGGTTAAGTGATTGCTAACTATGGTAACACTTATTACCCCAGTCGCATCTGCTGCTGCAATACGTAATTGGTGGGTCTGCTTAAACTGTCGTAAAGCTTCCATTTGTAACTCTAAATCGTCAGGTTCTATTCGCAGAAATTGATGTCTAATTTCGTCTTTATACGCCGATAATGGGAGTGGCTTATACAATGCTGCGGGGTCCAATAGCTCGTCAAGTAAAATAGGGTATTTAGCGATGTGTTCCGCTATCCAACGACTATGACCGCACAAACTAATCAACTGTTTCAGCGCCCCTTTATTTTCATACAGTAACTCTAAATATGTGGTGCGAGAAACAACCGTGCTAACAACCTTAAGTACATGATTAAAAACACCAAATGATGCTTTTTGGGTTACCAACAGCTCCAATAAATGAGGCATGAGTTTATCAAGTATATCGCGACCCCTTGTGCCCATTTGGCGCTTGCGCAAACTGGTTTTAAACTCGTCGAGTCTTATACTCCATTGCTGTGACACATCATCAGTCAAATCATCACCAAAGCTTGAAAAATCACTTTCTAACCAAGCAAAGCCATAACTTTCTTCACACGGATTTTGCTCTTGTGGCTGCTCTCCAATCACCAAGGCAAATTCTTCTCTAACTGACTTCATCGTCTTGTCAATACAAGCAAGGCTCTTCGCGAAATCATCTGCTTCAAGTAAGAAATTCAAGCGCTCTATATCTATGCCGCTGTCTGGTAATGTTTGTGTTTGTTGATCATCAAATGCTTGTAGGTACTGCTCAACTCGTCGTAAAAATAAATAGTTACGGGTCAGTAATTGTGCGGTTTCAGCAGGTAATATATCTAAATGTATTAGTTGCTCCAGTGCGGCTAACAAAGAAGGCGTTTGTAACGCTACATCACGCCCCCCTCGCACCATTTGCAACGCTTGAATGATAAACTCAACCTCTCGAATGCCCCCCGCACCAAGTTTGATATTATTAACAAGCCCTTTGCGCCTGACCTCTTGAGCAATCATTTGCTTCATTTTCCTAAGCGATTCAATGACTGAAAAGTCAATATAGCGACGATATACAAAAGGCCTAAGTAATTTTTTAAACTCATCACTATATGGTGTGTGCGGGCCTAACACCCGCGCTTTGAGCATGGCATAACGTTCCCATTCTCGGCCTTGATCTTGATAATAATCTTCCATTGCAGCAAAGCTCATCACTAATGGGCCACTTTCACCAAATGGCCGTAACCGCATATCAACACGAAACACTTGTCCATCTACCGTCACCTGATTCAGCGCTGCAATCAGTTTTCGTGCCACTTTCGTATAAAAGACTTGTGTTTCATATTGTTTACGACCCCCACTGGTGACACTATTTTTGGGGTAAGTGAATATCAAATCGATATCAGAAGAAAAATTCAACTCCCCACCACCGAGTTTGCCCATGCCCAATACCAACATAGGTAACATATTACCCGCTTCATCAAGTGGCGCGCCGCATTGCTTGACTGTTTGAGAAAACGCCCAACAATTGGCAGCGTCAATTAAGCACTCTGATAATTTAGAAATGTAACGAATACTGTCTGAAATATCATTTTTACAAACAAAATCAAGCCACATCACTTTTAACCAGTATTTTTGACGATATCTCCGCAGTAGTTGAAAGCAATCTTGTTCATTCAAGGTTGTTAATGCTTCAGGCAATGGTGCAGGCACTTCACGCTGTTGCATTTGTTCATCATCTAATAGCCACCAACCTAATTTGGGTTGTTGTTGTAACAGTCGAAATGCAAAGTCACTCAAGGCCATCAATTGTGCTATCGGTTGCTCTATACGGTGTTCGGGATAAACGCCCTGCCAACGCTCAATAGCTAATGACTGTAAATCTGATGGCAATTCACGGTATCGCATAAAAAATCTCCATTGCCTGGTGGTTCAATAAGTTGGGAGTCGTTATAGTAATAACATTCATTATTAACAGTACAGTGCCCATGAGCTATTTGTCTCTAACTAACATCAATTTTTTTGCCATTTTTAGCAGTTTTTCAGTAATTTGCTTGGTTGTTGTGGCACTGCGTTTGGTTGTGCAATATAAAGCAAAACAGGTATTGCATGAAGAAATAGCAAAAAGAGATAACTTTGCCTTAGGGATTAACTACGCATGCCAAATTGCGGTCATATGTATAAGCATTGCATACCTATTTGACGATATAAGCATGGCGACGGCTCAAAAACAGCCCTTACGTGCAGCACTTTTACTGCTGCTTATCTTAACTTACATCTCGACTGGTCAGTACATTCATAGAAAGTGGATTTTATATAAATTCAATGAGGGGCAAGCCATATTAAAGCAAAATATTTGCGCCGCTTTGGTCGACTCAGGGATGCTCATCGCAAACTGTATTTTAGTCTTAGCACTATATCACTGGGTCCACCCGCGTGGGATCAGTGATTTATTGGTTGTCACATTGGGTTTTATCCTGCTGCAGGGGATCTTTGCACTCGATAGTAAACTTCGTGAAAGTCAGTTTGCAAAGGTAAACCAAGGTGCTTCTTTACAGCAAAACTTTAATTTAGCAAATACCTCAATTGGGATCCGTTACGCTGGTAAAACCATTGGATTAGCTCTGGCAATTTATGCAGGGTTACACAGTGCGCCGTATCATGGCGCAACGGTTGTAGAGAACCTTTTTTCGGTTGTTTTACATTGTGGAGCTATGTGGTCGCTACTGTATATTGCCAGTACTATTTTACTCCATTTATCCTTACCAAAAGTGAACATTGGGCTTGAAGTTGACCATCAAGATAATATTGGTGTCGCCTGTTTAGAATTTGCTGTTTTCGCAGCAATAGGCTATTTACTTATAAACATGTTTTCTGTGTAGTCTGCAATTGGATAAAACTTCACAAGGTGGAGCTATGTCAATTAATCTCGACAACTTTCTACTGGTTGATACTAACTCGGAGTTTAGCCGAAAGTTTACTGAGCACCTAAAAGCTAACAATGAAGCTAATAACCTCATTGTTGCAGGTGAAGACACCCGTCATTTGATAAAAATGATGTTCGATAACCTCATTAGTGACTACAGTTACTGTGACTTCGCTAATGAAATTAGTGTGTCTGAGCTGGCTACTTACTTACATGAACACCATACGATTCAAGGTGTATTGATCTCCTCAGTTGATTACCATTTAGCAAATGAAGCACAATTATTTATTCTTGATTCATTGCACCCAACGCGTTATCTCGTTGAACAAACTGCTGACGGTTATCACTACACACAGATCTCATCTCTTGGACATAATAACCATTTATCCTGCCACTTTAATTAAAGCGAGGACATTACATAGCCCCACTCGTTTACATCTTCTTGAGAATGACTAGACGATGGCCTCATGAACGCTTAATATTGCCGAATTCCCCGTTATCTCAGGACAATTATGCGCGTTCCACACATCTATCAACCATCAGACATAGTTTTAAATACAGCCCTTTACCTTGATGATGATGCCGCAGGCCACATTGCTCGCGTATTACGTATGAAAGTAGGTGAGCAGGTTTCCCTGTTTAATAATCAAGGCGGTGAATACTTGTGTGAGATCTCCGAGATAACGAAAAAGAAAGTCAGTGTTACACCCATTAAATTTGAAGATAAAGACTGTGAATCGCCTTTGCAGGTGCACTTAGGGCAAGGTATTTCTCGCGGTGATAAAATGGACTTTACGATTCAAAAAGCAGTCGAGCTTGGTATCACAGAAATCACGCCTTTATTCACCACCCGCTGTGGCGTAAAACTATCAGGTGAACGCCTGCACAAAAAGCATCAACAATGGCAAAAAATAGCCATTGCCGCTGCTGAGCAATCTGGACGCAATATCATCACGATAATTCACCCACCGATTGAACTCCATGAATGGTTAGCACAACCAAGTGATGAATTGAAACTCACATTACACCCTCGCGCTCAGCATAGTATAAAAACACTACCGGAACCGAAAAAAGGCATTCGCTTTGTCGTTGGCCCAGAAGGCGGATTTACAGATCCTGAGATGGAAAACACCACTGAACAAGGTTTTATTGATGTGAGGCTTGGCCCAAGAGTACTGCGCACTGAAACCGCCGCTTTAACGGTACTTAGTGCATTACAATTGCAATTTGGTGATTTGGCTCTTTAATTCTTTCTGATGATCCCCATATCTCTGATAATAATTCTAGGGTAATTAATAGGTATCAACATGGCAAAAAAGTTAGGGATCATCTCTGATCCAATCAGTGGTTTTAATATTAAAAAAGACACCGGCTTTGCCATGATGATGGCAGCCCAAGCAAGAGGGTATGAGCTATATTACATGGAAATGGATGACCTCTATTTATACCAAGGTAATGCCATGGCAACAGCAGCTAAAGCCCAAGTATTCGATGATGAAACCAATTGGTATCAACTTGAAGAAAAGCACAGTGTTGCCCTGAGCGAACTAGACGTAATCTTAATGCGTAAAGATCCGCCATTTGATACTGAATATATTTACGCAACGTATATGCTTGAGCAAGCAGAGCAAACTGGAACTTTGATTATTAACAAACCTCAAAGCCTACGTGATGCCAATGAAAAATTATTCACTGCGTGGTTCAGTGAACATACCCCAGATACATTAGTAACCCGTTCACAGGCCCAGATCCGACGCTTTCTAGATAAGCACCAAGATATTATCCTCAAACCACTCGATGGGATGGGCGGCGCATCCATTTTTAGAGTTAAGCATGATGACCCAAATATTGGGGTGATCTGTGAAACGCTCACAGAACATGGTAGCCGCTTTGCTATGGCACAACAGTTTATCCCTGAAATAAAGCAAGGTGATAAACGCGTGCTGGTTGTTGATGGTGAAGTGATCCCTTATTGCTTGGCTAGAATTCCACAAGGCGGTGAAACTCGTGGCAATTTAGCCGCTGGTGGCCGTGGTGAAGCACGTCCAATTAGTGACGACGACCGTAAAATAGCAGAAGCTGTCGCACCCACGTTAAAAGCAAAAGGATTGGTATTTGTTGGTTTAGATATCATTGGGAATAAGCTCACTGAGATCAATGTTACAGCACCAACCTGCGTCAAAGAAATAGAAGCGGCCTATGATATCTCAATTATGGACAAACTTTTTGATGCCATTGCACGCAAATTAAACCATACTCAATAAAAATATTAAGAGGGTCTGCCTATGCAATCGTTAGAAAATCACTTTTTAATCGCAATGCCCAGTCTACAAGACCCTTTCTTCAAGCAAACGGTCACCTACATTTGCGAGCACAATGAAGACGGTGCAATGGGGTTGGTCGTCAATCATCCTATTGACGTCACTGTGGGTGAATTGCTTGATAAAATTGACATTGATAATGACAAATCTAATTCTTCCGCACAGCAACAGGTTTTTGCCGGTGGTCCAGTGCATACTGACCGTGGCTTTGTTTTACATACCCCGAAGCCCGGTTACTCATCTAGCCAGGAGCTCAGCTCTGACATTATGATAACCACCTCTAAAGATGTACTCGCTTCGTTAACCACCAACAATAGCCCTGATTCATTTTTGATTACGCTTGGGTACGCTGGGTGGGAAAGAGGTCAATTGGAGCTTGAACTGCTTGAAAACTCATGGCTCGTGATTGAAGCCCAATCAGGTATAATATTCGATACACCGCCAGAAAAAAGATGGGAAAAAGCAGTTCAAATGCTCGGTATTGATATTACGCAACTGAGTTCACAAGCTGGACATGCTTAAAGCTTATGATTAAAAAAGAAAAAACACCGCAAGGCCAACGCACTATAATGGGCTTTGATTTTGGCACTACCAGTATTGGTATGGCAATAGGACAAGAGGTTACCGGTACAGCCAGCAGTATTGGCGCGGTAAAAGCCCGTGACGGCATTCCTAATTGGGATGACATTGCCATTCACATTGAGCAATGGCAACCAGACTTAATAGTGGTTGGGCTTCCTCTCAATATGGATGGCACTAATCAACATGTGACATTTGCAGCTAAAAAATTTGGTAACCGCTTGCACAACCACTTTAAAATCACCGTAGAGACTCAAGATGAACGATTAACCACCGCTGATGCAAAAGCTCGGTTATTTGAGCAAGGTGGATATAAAAACCTCGGAAAAGGCAATGTAGATGGTATGTCAGCGGTCATTATTTTAGAAAGCTACTTTGAAAGCTTATGGCAATAAACCAGCCGATATTAACTTAACGTGATTCTATTAATTTCATATCGGTGGCATTTAACACTTTAAATTGGCTGAGATCAGGAATAAACCCCGCTTCTGTGTAAGCTTTTCTGATCGCGCCCTTTTCTCTTAATATATTCAACCCTATTTGCAATGCTTTAAATGCTCGCTCGCCATCAACATGGCGTCGAGAGACAACAAAGTGACGACTACCTAGCAATAACACCACTAAATTTTTATGGGCAATCAAGTGAATATCCGCTAATTTATACTCATTACCTTTGCTTGGCATTAGTGGCATCAGCATAAAATCCACCCACTGCATGCTTACCATATGTGCTTGTGCAACCCAACTATGTTCCACTTCTAACCGTTTTAATGGCAATAAACTCAATGTTTGCCAATCTGTACGCCAACGCGGCGTACTTACCGCTGTGAGCTCAGCTAAATCATCTAGCTGCTTAACCTTCTGTACCCGCATATTGTCTGGTGCATAATAAATACCGCCATAATACTGGCCATACTCGATCACTGCATCACTAATAAATACATGCGATTGCTCAGCTTCAGCATCTGCAAGCCAATAGCTATCAAAACTTAGTAGGAGTTTTCCTTGACGAAGCAAAGACGTATTTCTGAAGTTAACATTCCCAGTTTGATAGTGGAACTTTTTCTTAAACCCGCCCAACAATAGCGCTTGCTGAACGATGATCATATCGACCACATCTCGGCGAATATAACCGCCACTAAAGTCGGTAATATCTAGCGCTGAACGGCCCGCCAAAAACTTTTGATAGTCGACGTAGACATCATCTCTTATATACATTTGCACTCTTTTTTCACTACTGCCATGAACACTCGGCAGTAGTGAAAATAAAACGATGCATAGTATTTGCTTAGTTGTTTGAATCCAAGCCATCGACCGTCACACCTTGCAAGAAACCCGCACCTTGCTGCTCATTATTTTGCAGTTTAATCATCAGACGTAAATCATTTGGCGAATCGGCATGGTGGAGCGCATCGGCATAATTTACACGTTGCTGCTTATAGAGTTCAAATAAAGCCTGATCAAAGGTTTGCATGCCAATATCACGTGATTTACTCATCGCTTCTTTGATCCCCCCAATATCTCCCTTTTTAATTAGCTCCGCAACTAATGGAGAATTAAGTAATACCTCTATGGCAGCTTCTCGTCCATCTCCTTTTGAAGAGGGAACAAGCTGTTGTGCAACAATTGCACGTAAATTAAGCGCAAGATCATATTTTAATTTGTCGTGCTTTTCTTTCGGCACCAAATGCATGATTCGATCTATGGCCTGATTTGCATTATTCGCATGTAGAGTAGCCACACACAAATGCCCAGTTTCAGCAAAGCTTAGTGCGTATTCCATAGTTTCTTGAGAGCGAATTTCACCAATCAAAATGACATCAGGTGCCTGACGTAGCGAGCTTTTCAAAGCAGCTTCAAAGCTCTCGGTATCTAAGCCGACCTCCCTTTGTGTAATAATACTTTTAGCGTGTTCATGCACAAACTCAATGGGATCTTCTATGGTTAATATATGACCGCGCTGATTTCTATTTCTATAACCAATTAATGCCGCCAATGAAGTCGATTTACCTGTACCAGTACCGCCCACAAATAACAATAAACCGCGCTTTGCCATGATCACATCAGTGAGCGTAGAAGGTAGGCCTAAGTCATTCACATCTGGAATTTTTGTGACAATCCGTCGCAGTACCATCCCAGCACAATCACGCTGCCAAAAAGCAGATATCCGAAAGCGCCCTTCCTCTGTCGCAATCGCAAAATTACACTCTTTTTCAGTATGGAACTGCGTTTTTTGCTTATCACTCATAGCCGACTCTACAATCGCAAGTGATGTATCAGCATCTAATATATGATCATCAAACGCCGTTAACTCCCCATCAATCTTTGCGCTCACAGCTAAGCCACTTGACACAAATAAATCAGAGGCCTGCTGCGCTACCATCATTTGTAAATAATTACTCAACATTACAGATTAACCTCTTAATACCCTGTACCAAATTGCTTTTTATCTTGTGCTTTTTGCTGTGCATCTTGTTGCGTGATCAAGCCTCGATTAATCAAGTTTGTTAAACATTGATCCATCGTTTGCATACCATGCACTGCACCTGTTTGAATCGCAGAATACATCTGCGCAATTTTATCTTCTCTGATCAAATTACGAATAGCTGGGATCCCCAACATGATCTCATGTGCAGCAACACGACCGCCTCCCACCTTTTTTACCAATGTTTGTGAAATAACAGCCTGTAAAGACTCCGATAACATAGAGCGAATCATATCTTTTTCTTCACCAGGGAACACGTCAACAATACGGTCAATGGTTTTAGGTGCAGATGTGGTATGTAACGTACCAAATACCAAATGCCCTGTTTCAGCCGCCGTCATGGCTAGTCTAATCGTTTCTAAATCTCGTAACTCACCCACTAAGATCACATCAGGATCTTCTCGTAAAGCACTGCGCAGCGCCGTATTAAAGCTGTGCGTGTCACGATGTACTTCACGTTGATTAATAAGACTTAGTTGATTTTGGTGAACAAATTCGATGGGATCTTCAATGGTCAAAATGTGGTGATGCTTGTTTGCGTTAATATAATCTACCATTGCGGCCAAAGTGGTTGATTTACCCGACCCGGTTGGACCAGTAACCAATACCAACCCTCGTGGGTTTTCGGAGATATCTCTAAAAATATCAGGGGCACCCAGCTCATCTAATGTCAGTACTTTTGCCGGAATAGTCCGAAACACAGCAGCAGGACCCCGACTGGTATTAAATGCATTTACCCTAAAACGAGCTAAATTTGGCACTTCAAACGAAAAATCAACTTCAAGATTTTGCTCATAGTCTTTGCGTTGGTTATCATTCATAATATCATAAACTAATGAGTTCACATCTTTTGCTTCTAACGAAGGGATGTTTACCCGGCGAACATCGCCATCAACCCTTATCATTGGCGAAACGCCTGATGATAAATGTAAATCCGAGGCTTTATGTTGAACACTAAAGGCCAATAATTCAGTAATATCCATGTATGACTCCACAACGAGCTGATAATAATATGGTTACAATAGCAGAACGACTCACGTCCGCCTATTCTCGGGTAGAAATAGCCCAGCAAAACTGTCAACTTAAACACCCTTTGACAATATTAGCAGTATCTAAGACCAAACCCTTAGAAATGATTGAAAATGCTTATCAAGCAGGTCATCGCCAATTTGGTGAATCATACGTTCAAGAAGCCGTTGAAAAAGTTCAAGCACTCAAACACTACCGAGATATTGAATGGCACTTTATTGGACCGATTCAATCGAATAAGTCGCGCTTAGTCGCTGAAAATTTTAGCTGGGTACAAAGTGTAGACCGAGAAAAACTGGCTAGGCGCCTCAATGAACAGCGTCCAAATAACCTGATGCCTTTAAACATACTGATCCAAGTCAATATCAGTCATGATGAAAACAAATCAGGCTGTACACTTGCCGATGTAGACTCATTGGCAGCGTTCATTGACAGCTGTCGGCAACTAAATTTACGTGGTTTAATGACGATTACTGAAAATACCCCAGATAAAGCCAAACAATTTGAATATTTCCAGCAAATGCGTGCTTGCTTTGATAGACTAAAGCACCAATATCCACAAGTAGATACTCTATCAATGGGTATGAGTGGAGACCTAGAAACAGCTGTGTCAGCGGGGTCGACCATGGTGCGTATTGGCACAGACATATTTGGAAAAAGACAATAAGGTAAGCAAAAATAATGTCGAATAAAACAATTGCATTTATCGGTACTGGCAATATGAGCTACGCCATAATTGGTGGCATGATCAAAAGTGGCTTTACATCGCAAAGTATTATCGCGACGAACCGAAATGAAGAAAAGCTCGCCAAAGTCGCGGCCGACTTTAATGTTAGAACGACGACTGACAATATTACTGCATTAAAAGAAGCTGACGTCATCGTGTTATCTGTCAAACCTCAAATGATGGCGCAACTTTGCGATTCACTCCAAACTGCAAACGTTGATTTAAGCAACAAGCTTTTTGTCTCAGTTGCCGCAGGGATCACCGTCGCTAGGCTGCAAGACATGCTAGGTCAACCCGTTAAAATGGTACGCTGTATGCCCAATACACCGAGCCTACTTGGTTTAGGCGTATCCGGATTGTTCGCCCAAGGGATCAGTACAGAAGAACGTGATTTTGTAGAGCAAGTTTTTTCAAGTACGGGGATTACAACTTGGGTAGAAACAGAAGCCAAAATAAATGATATTATTGCGGTTACAGGCTCTTCACCTGCGTATTTTTTCTTATTTATGGAAGCCATAGAAGAAAAAGCCCGCGCCTTAGGGTTTGATGCTGAACAAGCTCGCGCCCTAGTGCAACAAACCGCCTTAGGGGCTGCAGAAATGGCAGCGTCTCAACCAGAAATCAGTATTTCACAATTGCGTGCTAACGTTACATCAAAAGGTGGCACAACGCACGCAGCCGTTGAACATTTAAAATCAAATAACTTACATACCACAGTTGCCGACGCGATGGATGCGTGTATTTCACGTGCTCAGCAGATGGAACAAGAACTATAAGGTTTTACTATGAATGCCATGCAATTTTTAATTGGGGTCGTCTTCGATCTATTTCTTATGGTGGTGTTATTACGCTTTTGGCTACAATTAGCTAAAGCGGATTTTTATAACCCACTGAGCCAAACGGTGGTCAAAGCGACCTCTTTTGCAGTAAACCCTTTACGCAAAATTATTCCGGGTGTTGGCGGGCTTGATTTAGCGTCTCTTATACTTGCGTTTTTAGTCGGGTTTGCAAAAATATCTGTGTTAATGGTGCTTTTCTACGGTGGCTGGAACCCGGTTGGTGCCGCGATCACTGGGGCGATGACCGTTTTAAAAGAAGCGTTCAGTTTAGTATTTTGGGTGCTTATCATTCGTGCAATACTGAGTTGGGTGGCACAAGGCTATAACCCCATTGCCGCAGTGTTCGACCAATTAACTGAACCTATGCTTCGCCCGATTCGTAAAGTAATTCCTCCCCTTGGCGGACTAGATTTATCAATTTTAGTCTTGATCATTGGTATGCAATTTTTACAAATCCTAATGATGGACCTATTAGGTTAATTTAACTGGGCACAATACGTGCCCCTTAGGACCACTTATGAAAAACTATTTTCTCGCTTTAATACTGTTAGCAACCAGCGTTTGCGTGCATGCGAACTCCACTCAAGGTGGGCAATTCAAAAATCTTGGCCCGTTACAAGTCCATTACATCGCCTTTCCGTCGACATTTATTCAACCGACTATCGCCAAAGCATATGGTTTAGAGCGAAGTAATTATAAAGGGATCATTAATATCTCGGTGCTCGCTAATAAAAGAGGTAACCCCGCTTTAAAGGCGAATTTAACCGGTGAAGCGCGTAATTTACTAGGTAGTAAACAAACATTAGAGTTTAAAGAAGTCATTGATGGTGACGCCATATACTATTTGGCTCAGGTTGATTATCGCAATGAAGAAGTATATCGCTTTAAAATTAATATCAACCAAGGCAACACGTATCAAGTACTTAACTTTCAACAAAAATTTTATGTGGATTAAACGACAATGAGTCAAAAAATCGTCCTCGCAACAGGCAATCAAGGGAAAGTTAAAGAGCTTGGCACTATGCTCAGCGAGTTTAATATAGAGGTGGTGCCACAAAGTAAATTTAGTGTGAGTGAAGTCGCCGAGACAGGCACCACTTTCGTCGAGAATGCCATTATAAAAGCCCGTCATGCAGCCAAAGAAACCGGCCTACCCGCCATCGCTGATGACTCAGGAATTGAAGTTGACGCTTTAAACGGCGCACCTGGGGTTTACTCTGCACGCTATGCAGGTCCCCAAGCAAATAATCAAGACAATATCGACAAGTTATTAAATGCATTAACAAACCACTCAGCCCGTACTGCTCGCTTCTGGTGCGTCCTAGTTTATATGCGCCATGAGCATGATCCGACCCCCATAATCTGTCAAGCCAGCTGGGAAGGCGAAATCACCCAAAGCCAACAAGGCAGAGAAGGGTTCGGCTACGACCCTGTATTTTATGTACCCAGTGAAGGATGCACGTCAGCGCAATTAACTAAGGATGAGAAAAATGCTCTAAGCCATCGCGGCCAAGCATTAAAGATGTTACTTGCGCAATTTAAGGCGACTGCGTGAAGCTACCTCCATTAAGTTTATATGTGCACGTACCTTGGTGCGTGCAAAAGTGCCCATATTGTGACTTTAATAGTCATGGTAAAAAAGGCGATATTCCTGAAAAAGAATATGTTCAACATCTGATTGACGATTTAAAATCGGACCTACCTTATGTACAAGGCCGCAAAATTCATAGCATCTTTATTGGCGGCGGAACCCCTAGTCTTTTATCAGCAGACGCATACGTGCAGTTGCTTTCAGAAGTAGCACTCTTAATTGGGTTTGAACAAGGCATTGAAATTACCCTCGAAGCCAACCCAGGAACTGTCGAGACTGACCGTTTTAAGCGCTATGTAGAAGCGGGCATTAACCGTATTTCAATTGGTGTACAGAGTTTGCAAGAAGACAAGCTCAAAGTTCTGGGCCGCATACATGGTGAGCAAGAAGCCATCAATGCCGCTCATGAAGCAAAGTCTGCGGGCCTAAATGCATTTAATATGGATTTGATGCATGGGCTACCAGGACAGAATATTGAAGACGCATTAAGTGACTTACAACGTGTTATTGACTTAAGCCCACCCCATATCTCTTGGTATCAACTAACCATTGAGCCCAATACGCAGTTTGCTTCAAAACCCCCTAAATTACCGGAAGACGAAACCCTTTGGGATATCCAAGAGCAAGGCCAAGCCCTGCTCGCTCAAGCGGGTTATCAGCAGTATGAAATATCTGGTTATGCTAAATCGGGTTATCAGTGTCGCCACAACCTCAATTATTGGCAGTTCGGCGATTATCTTGGCATTGGGTGCGGTGCCCATGGCAAAATTACACAATTGGATGGCCAAAAAATAGTGCGAACCGAGAAGGTGAAACATCCCCGTGGCTATATGGATTTAACTAAACCATATTTATATAAAAGTTGGCAAGTTGATGAATCTGATCGGGCATTTGAGTTTTTTATGAATTGCTTGCGTTTACAGGCCCCCTGTAATAAACAAACGTTCATAAGTTATACCGGGCTAAAACTTGAAGATGTACAACCGGCGATCACGCAGGCCATTAATCAAGGTCTCATCATTGACGAATCTCATTCATGGTTGGTTACAAATAAGGGCCACAGATACTTAAATGACCTGCTAGAATTGTTCGTCTAAGCTGGCTATTTCGCCAACTAAAAAAACAAATAATGACAAATTACCGCCAAATGGCATATTAATAATAAGGGTATTATGATGCGTAAATTGACCTTTGTAGCTGCAGCAATCAGTGTTGCTCTATTAAGTGGTTGCCAGCAAACAGCTGATAAACCAGCTCCTGCACCACAAGTCCAAGTGGAACAGAGTGAAATCACCAAAGCCAATGCATTTTTTGAAGAAGTATTCACCAGTAGTGTAATGCGCAGCCCCGTATATCAGACATATATGGGTATCAAGCAAGATTATGATAAGTGGGATGATGATAGTGAAGAAACGACGCTAAAAGAGCTGGCTATCACCAAGAAGAACCTAGTGACACTTAATAGTATTGACCGAAATAAACTAGATGAAGCCACTCAAGTAAGTTATGACTTGATGAAACAAAATCTAGAAGACAACATTGCTGATTATAAATGGCGTCATCATAATTACCCTGTTAATCAGATGTTTGGCATACACTCAATGGTGCCTGCATTCTTGATTAACCAACATCAGATCAGCAACGTAAAAGAAGCGAAAGACTATATTTCACGTTTAAATGGCGTACCAAAAGTTTTTGATCAATTGATCACTAACTTAGAGATCCGTGCTGATAAAGGGATTATAGCGCCGAAGTTTGTATTTCCACATGTAATTGATTCAAGCAAAAACATCATTGTTGGCGCACCATTTGAAAGCGGTAAAGACTCAACATTACTCGCTGACTTTAAACGTAAAGTTGAAAAGTTAGAGATCTCACAAGATGAAAAGTCAGCCTTGATCAATGAAGCAACTGACTCACTAAAAGTTGCAGTGAAACCAGCGTATAGCAAACTAATTAGCTACTTAGCAAAACTCGAGAAAAAAGCAGACTCTCGAGATGGCGCATGGAAATTCCCTGACGGTGATCAGTTCTTTAACAATGCACTTGCCCGTACGACAACCACAGAGTTAACTGCGAAAGAAATCCATCAAATTGGCCTATCTGAAGTTGCACGTATTCATGATGAAATGCGTGAAATTAAAGAAAAGGTTGGCTTCAAAGGTGATTTAGCTGCATTCATGGAATTCATGAAAACAGATAAACAGTTTTACCTACCAAACACGGAAGAAGGTAAAGAAAAGTACCTGAATGATGCGACAGCAATGATTGATAATATGAAAGTTCGCCTTGATGAGCTATTTATTATCAAACCAAAAGCAGACATGATCGTAAAGCGTGTTGAAGCATTCCGTGAAAAAGCGGCTGGTAAAGCTTTCTATCAACAACCAGCGCCAGATGGCTCACGCCCTGGTATTTACTATGCAAACCTTTACGATATGGAGGCAATGCCAACTTATCAAATGGAAGCACTGGCATACCATGAAGGCATTCCTGGTCACCACATGCAAATAGCCATCGCACAAGAACTTGAAGGTGTACCTAAGTTCCGTAAGTTTGGTCGCTATACCGCTTACACTGAAGGTTGGGGACTATACTCTGAGTTCGTTCCGAAAGAAATGGGCCTATACGAAGACCCGTATTCTGACTTTGGTCGCTTAGCAATGGAATTATGGCGCGCCTGTCGCTTAGTCGTAGATACTGGTATCCACGCGATGAAATGGACTCGCCAAGAAGGTATTGATTACTATGTAAACAACACACCAAATGCAAAGTCTGACGGCATCAAAATGGTAGAACGCCATGTTGTTATGCCATCTCAGGCGACCGCATACAAAATTGGTATGTTAAAAATACTTGAACTGCGTGAAGCAGCTAAAAAAGAGCTTGGTGATAAGTTCGATATACGTCAATTCCATGATGTAGTACTAAAAAATGGCCCACTGCCATTAAACGTATTAGAGAAGTTTGTTGACGAATGGGTTGCAAGTAAAAAAGCATAATCCAATTTAATTGAAAAAGGCTACCATACAGTTAATGCCGATCAGATAAG
>NZ_PNBY01000097.1 GCF_005886875.1 Pseudoalteromonas aurantia
TGGCATTAAGCATTAGCTGGCTTTTTTAGTTTTTGAAACGCCAGTGGGTATGATACTCTTGATAAGGCGTGTTACACAAAACTAACATTTTAAGCGCGTATTTTTTTAAGTAAGAATAAAGAGTTTTCTTTTTTCTTAGCTATGACAGAAAAGACTCAATTTAGGGTATAAAATGAACATCTCTAGTAATTTTGACAGTGGTAATATTAAGGTGATCTCGCAAAATGATCCCCTTGATATTCAACTTGAAATCAATAAAGACCATGAGTCTGACTTTTTTCAATGGTTTCACTTTCGTTTAGAAAGCACCCCATTTTTATCACATAAGCTTCACATCAATGGTTTAGCAGAGTCTGCATATCCAGAAGGGTGGGAAGGTTATCAAGCGGTTGCGTCATATGATCGCCAAACTTGGTTCCGTGTACCAAGTAAATATGAAGAGGGTTCTTTGGTTATTGATTTTGAACCGGAGTTTTCCCACACGTTTTTTGCTTACTTTGCGCCATATAGTTATGAACGCCACTTAGATTTATTGTATTGGGCACAAAGTCACGATGTATGTGAAATTGAGACGCTTGGCAAAACATTAGATGGTAGAGATATTAGCCTACTTAAAGTCGGCGAACCAAGTGAAGATAAAAAAGTGATTTGGATCACTGCACGTCAACACCCTGGCGAGACCATGGCTGAATGGTTTGTGGAAGGGTTACTACATAAACTGCTTGATGATGAAGACCCACATGCCGCGGCATTATTGTCAAAAGCGGTATTTTATATCGTGCCAAATATGAACCCTGATGGCAGCGTACGTGGGCATTTACGCACTAACGCAAAAGGTGTAAACCTTAACCGTGAGTGGGCGACACCATCTTTGGAACAATCACCAGAAGTGTTTCATGTGTTAAATAAAATGCATGAGTCTGGTTTAGATATGTATCTAGATATTCATGGTGATGAAGCCCTGCCATATAATTTTGTGGCTGGTAGTGAAGGGATCCCGAGCTATGATGACCGCCTGCAAAACTTAGAAGAGTCTTTCAAAAGTGCATTACTTGCGATCACGCCTGAGTTTCAAGATGAGTTTGGTTATGACAAAGATGCACCTGGTGAAGCAAACTTAACCGTGGCATCTTGTGCCGTCGGTGAAGCATTTAAGGCGTTGGCTTACACCATTGAAATGCCATTTAAAGATAATGCGGATTTACCCGATCCGTATTATGGCTGGTCAGATAGACGCTCTTATCAATTTGGCCAAGATACGTTAGCAGCGATAGTTAATGTCGTTGATAAGTTAAGATAATAATAAAAATTTCAAAAGGCAATTCAGCAATGAATTGCCTTTTATGTATAACAACAACGAGGATGAGTCGTGGATGCATTTGGACAATTACTAGTTAATCTAGATGGTTTACTAGGCGGAGCTTTTTGGTTCCCATACGTATTACTTGGTGTAGGTTTGTTTTTCACCATCTACTTGAAATTCCCACAAATTCGTTACTTTAAACATGCGTGTAAAGTCGTAACGGGTAAGTTTGATAAAAAAGACCAAGAAGGGGATACCACTCACTTTCAAGCATTAGCGACGGCATTATCTGGTACTGTTGGTACAGGTAACATTGGTGGTGTAGCACTGGCTATTTCTATTGGTGGCCCAGCGGCTTTATTTTGGATGTGGATGACTGCATTTTTTGGTATGACAACAAAGTTTGTCGAAGTAACCTTGTCTCATAAATATCGCGTAAAAACAGATGACGGCACGATGGCAGGTGGACCAATGTATTACATGGACCGTCGCTTAAATATGAAGTGGTTGGCTGTGTTATTTGCGATTGCCACCGTGATCAGTTCATTTGGTACAGGGAGTTTACCGCAAATTAATAACATTGCTCAGGGTATGGAAGCGACTTTTGGTTTTGAGCCATGGCACACCGGCGGTGTTCTCTCTGTATTATTAGCATTGGTTATTCTTGGTGGCATTAAACGTATTGCAGCAATTACATCACGCGTAGTACCACTTATGGCAGCGGTTTATATTATTGGTGCTTTAGGCGTCATCTTATATAACATCGAAAATATCGGGCCGTCATTTGCTTCGGTATTTGTAGATGCTTTTTCAGGTTCAGCAGCAGCGGGTGGTTTTTTAGGAGCCTCTTTTGCGTATGCATTTAACCGTGGTGTAAACCGTGGCTTGTTTTCAAATGAAGCGGGTCAAGGTTCTGCACCCATTGCCCATGCTTCTGCAAAAGGTGATGAACCGGTCTCTGAAGGCATGGTATCTATATTAGAACCATTCATCGATACCATCGTGATCTGTACGCTAACCGGATTGGTTATTTTGTCATCCGGAGTGTGGACTGAAAAATTTGATACTCATTTTGAACGCTCTTCAATGACCATTGTGCAAGGTCAGTTTAGTGAAGATAACACTGAGCAAAGAGAGGCGCTGTATAAGTATTTAAATGGCCAAAAAGATCATGGTATTGAGATTTACAATGGTAATATTAACGTCGTACAAGGGCGAGCTGTGAATACAGACTTTACCGTGATCCATTCTCGTTCTATTGGGGAAGATATTCGCTTTGGTATTACACCACGTCATGTTTATACAGGTGTAGTAACTATAAAAGATGGGATCCCAGTTGATAACAGTATTAGTATTATGGGGAAATTGTTGGTTCACTCAGCGGAATTGACGACAAAAGCATTTACTCGTGGGTTCTTTGGTGAAAACGGTAAGTATATCGTCTCTATCGGTCTGCTTTTGTTTGCGTTTTCTACTGCAATTGCTTGGTCTTACTATGGTGATAGAGCAATGATTTACTTATTAGGAAGTAAATCGGTCATGCCATATCGTGTTTTTTATGTTGCTGGTTTCTTCTGGGCGTCGTTTGCAGATACAACGCTTGTTTGGAAGCTTGCTGCTGTGGCGATTGTGGTGATGACACTGCCTAACTTATTTGGTATTTTCTTGCTACGAAAAGAGATGAAAGAGTCAATTAACGACTACTGGACGAAGTTTAAAAAAGAAAACCCAAATGAAAAATAAACTCACGGTGAATGAATGCAATTGAACAAAGACTTTCACTAAGAAAACAAGTAAAATGGCGCCTAGGGGCGCCATTTTTTGTAGCATTAGGAGTAGTCATTTATGGCAATTGTACAATGTCCTAGTTGTAGTAAATCAATTTCGAGTAAAAGTGCTGTATGCGCGCATTGCCACATCTCTTTGGGTGACGTGACTGAAGAGCAATTAGCACGTATTGCATCGACGAAAAGAGTAAAGAAACAACAAATGTTCATTAATCACTCTTTTCTAGCGTTGATTTTATTCCTTGGTGGTTTCTTATACCTGTATTGGCAGCAACCGACTACAGGAACCGTGCAAATGGCATTGACGAAAGCGGCGATCGGTATTGGATGTTTTTGGTACTTAGTCAATCGCGTGATCTTAGTTTATTTAAAAAAGAAAAGTTAATATGAATATTGATAGCTTAGTTAATAATTTGACCCCAGAACTTTTTGAGCGTTTGCAATACGGCGCGGCAACAGGCAAATGGCCAGATGGTACTGTGTTAACGCCAGAGCAGAAAGAACAAACAGTGCAGCTGGTAATGCTGTATCAAGCGAAAGTTGCGAAGAGCAACGAACAATTCACCATCAACGAACAAGGTGAAATGGTTCAAAAATCTAAACGTGAGTTACAACAAGAATTCAAAGCCCAAAACGAAATAGCTAGGTTCAGTGAACATGATCTTTAAACACCTTTTTACGCCCAAATGGAAACACCCAAAAACGGAAGTACGCTTAGCCGCGCTTGATAAACTAGATACCGGTAAAGATGCCAGTGTATTACAAACTATCGCTTTAGAAGATAGTTCTGCAGAGATCCGTAAAAAGGCACTCCATAAAGTTAACGACTTAGTTTTATGGTGGCAGGCATACAAGCAAGACCAAAATTTAAAAGATCTTGCAGAGCAGCAAATATCTAGCGCTGTATTAAACAGTAATACTGCGTTATCACATGACATTCGCAGTGAATATATTGACCGCTACGCACCTGCTAAATTTTTAGAAAAGTTGGCATTTTCTGAAAAAGAACTACAAGTTCGCTTTAAGCTATTGAAACGTTTAGCCAATGTTAAATTAATAGAAAAAGCATTTCGTGAAGGTAGTGAAGAATTGCAAGTTATTTTGTTGCCTTTAGTTGAACAGTACCAATTGGAGAAAGTACTGTTAAAAGTCGCACAAGGTGCGGCGCTGGTACATTTAGAGCATCATATGGAGCAAGTTCGCTTAGCTAAGGTCATGCCAAAACAAGTTGAGCAGCAAACAAAAATGGTGCTGGCGAAACTAAATGTATTGCGTGAAAAAACCGCTTATCAAACAGTTGATGAGCAAAGTAAGTTGCTGTACAGCGAATGGCAGGGTATTGAGCTTACATGGTTAACCGATGAAGACATCAGTGTTGTAGATCATAAATATAAAACCATCAGTGAGAAGCTGAATCGCCATATCGAGGCTTTGAGAAGTAAGCATGATGATCAACAAGCTGCACTGCAAGCAAAGCAAGTTCAGGCATTGGCCTTAGCAGAATTAACGGCTGATATTGATGCATTTGAAGTATCGTTAAATAACGCACTTCACGCACTTGATTCTGAACAATCACAGCCACTACACGATAAACTAACCCTGTTAGCGAGTAAAGCTGAGCAATTAAATTACCAATCACACCCTGACTTTATTATACAATTTAAGCGTATTGAAAATCAGAAACAGTCATTAACGCGTTTACCTGCATTAATTGAAGCAAACACAGTGGCGCAGCGTACGTTGGGTGCATTAGCAACAATTGAAGCAACTGATGACATTGCCAAGTTAGATGAGGTACTAACAGCACAGAAATCTGCATATGCTGAATGCAAAAAAGCTTTATCTGAGTTACCGCAGTCGCTTCGTTCATCTGCATCAGACAAATTACGTCAGCTAAGCGGTGAATTTAAATCAGCAATGGAGCCTCTGGTTAGTGCCCAAGAATCACATTTAAAGCAAACTCGCCGAAAAGGTAAAGATGTTCAACGCTTACTAGACCAAGGCCGTTTTAACGTGGCCTTTGGTGTTTTTAATGGGTTTTTAGAAAGTTATAATTTACTGACTGAGCGAAATAAGCAAAACGTTGAAAAAACGTATTTAGCGCTTTCTTCAGCATTGGCAGAAGCAAGAGATTGGCAGAAGTATGCTGCGACGCCAAAACGTGCAGAGCTGTTAACGACGTTAGATGAGAAGCTCCAAGAAACAGACATTGATGTCAAAAAACGCGCTGCTGAGGTTAAAGTATTACGTAAGCGTTGGAATGAACTTGGCCGTGTCGATACAGAGGAAGAAAAGGCACAAGCAGCTTTATTTGATGAAAAAGTTGAGCTACTTTTTGCTCCTTGTCGAGTACATTTTGCAGAGCAAGAACAACAACGTGAAGCTGCAAAAGGCGAACGTCAGCAACTTATAGAAGAAGTACAAGAGCTTAGGAGTGTAAATACGCAAGTAAGTGATTTCGATTGGCGTCAATTTGAGAGTCAGTTTAATCGTTTAGCCAAGGCGTGGCGTAATGCCGGAAGCGTCGATGGCGCTGTTTATAAAGCACTTAATGAACAGTACCGAGATGCATACAATGGTGTTAATACGGTACTTAAATCGTTTCATCAGGCGAATTCAGTTGAAAAACAGGCACTTGTTACGCGTGCTGAAGAGTTAGTGAACAGTGATGAATTAGCAGCAGCTTGTGATGAGCTGAAGAAATTACAAAAGCAATGGCAAACGATAGGGTTTGCTGGAAATAAGCAAGAGCACACCCTGTGGCAATTGTTTAGAAAACATAATGATGCTGTATTTGCAAAGCGTAGTGAGCAATTTAATGAGCAAAAACAACAACAAGCACAAGTTGAACAAGCTCAAAAAACTGAGTTAGCTGAATTTGCAGATGCGTTAACAGACACTTTAACTGTTAATGAATTACAGGCCTTTAAAGCTCGATTAGAGAGCTTTAATGTACTAACAGGTGTCCGTAAAATTAAAGCAAACTTGAATAAAAGAGTAGATGAACTTTTGTCACAAAAGCAGGTGCAGCGTGATAAAGAGAAGTTTGTTTCATTGCTTGCTGCATTAGAGCAAGGTACAGAGCTACCAAGTCAGTGGCAAAGTACACAGCAGCATAGATTGACAGCAGAGCAACTCATTCTACGTCTCGAGATATTGTGTAATATTGAATCACCGAGTGAACAAAAAGCGTGTCGCATGCAAGAGCAAGTTGCTTTGTTAGACGATAAGCTGCAAGGTAATTTAGAAACGTTTGAACAATATTTAACCGCTTATTTGAACGTAAGCGGTGAGTTGAGAGATGTTACTAGGCTTGCCCAAGTGTTGAATGCATAGTTTAATGTATTTACTTAATGTAACTGTTTATAAATAAATTAGAAAGCGCCTTTATGGCGCTTTTTTTGTAGCGGTATATTTAGTTTAGTGATTATATCGTTTTTAATATGTCACACATTGACATTTTATAGCCATTGAAACAAGATGTAATGATGAAAATATATACAAAAACACTTTTTATACGAATTAGCCACTTTTATTCACAATGGTGGTGATATTAATGTGCTTGTAATAATTTGAACCCGCCTATTTTGCGGGTTTTTTTATACCCGTCTTTGGGCATGTTAACGTTAATAAGGAATGTTATGAAAAAAATAGCTGTATTTGGTAAGCCGGGTAGCGGGAAATCAAGTTTGAGTAATAAGCTATCGATAGCAAATGATATCAAATTTTATTCTTTAGACTGTATTAGTTATAAAAGTAATGGAGAGAAGGTTGATAAAGCCGCTTATGATGAGTCTCATAACCTTATATTATCGTTAGACAGTTGGATAATAGATGGTTTAGGGACGCTTTAATCATTTTATACACGCCTAGACTCTGCAGATATATGGATATTTATCGATTTACCGTATTTAACGAGTTATTGGTTGGTCACCAAACGATTACTACAAGGCTTGTTTGTAAAAAAGCCACTAGGATGGCCGGAGGGTAGTTCTATATTGAAAGGAACATTGGCAAGTTATAGATATTTAAAACTGAGTCCACAGTTTTGGAATGAAAAATTTGAGAAAGAGATGAATGATAAATCAACGGGTAAATTAGTTTATGTTATTCGTAGTTATTCAGAGCTAAAAAAATTCACATTATGAAGTTAATTATTAGTTCTTAAAATGTATATTTTAGATTATCATGGCAGTATTACCTTAATTTAATACTGGTTGTATTGGACTAGTAGGTACTGTTTAATTGCTTTGTTCAAACCTTGACTATGACTAACTCTCATTAGCATAGTGATATAATTTTAAAGATGGTTCAGTATGTTATTTTTAATAATTCTATATTGATTAAGGCGAGGTTGAGATCTTAGTCTTCAGATGACGTAGAGCAGTTTTGGCATGTAAACTCTAAAGACATTGTAATGTAGCTATCGTCACCGTTGTATTGATGATTGCCAGTTTGGTGTTACTCAATCATGATAAGCGCCTTAGGCAATGAGTAAGAGAGATAAATTAATTTATGTCATCTTAATTGAAATCGAATTGTTGGTTGTTAGGCAATATGGTGCCAATTTAATAGGGTCGTAGCTTAATGCCTTTCATGTTTATTACGACATATACAGTAGTATTAGGTACTCATTTATCAACATATGCGCTATTTTCACTCGACGTACCTATTTTAAAATTTTGTAACAGTTAGTTGGAATACAATGTTAAACAATATGAATACTGCTTATGATTTGATAGAGTTCAACCGTATTTACTTGGCTGTCTTTTATTCCTTTGTTGCTACATTTTATACAACTCGAATCATCTTGCTAAAAAGCAAAATCACTGCTGAAGTTATTTTCCCTGGACAGCGTTTTGGTACGACGTGGTGGAATCACTCACTATTTAGAGGCTTTAGAGTGATGATATGGATGTTATGTGTATGTCGGCTCTTATTTCCTGATACAGATAATTATATTGGCAGGTTTACTGGTTTAGAAGAATATTGTGTCATTTTTACAGGTATTTTATTACTTACTGCAGGATTTTTATTTACTATCTCTGTGCACTGTCATTTTGGCAAAGAGTGGCGTTCAGGCATTGATCCCAGGGGGCCGAAAAATATTATTTCACATGGTCTATATAAGTACTCAAGAAACCCTATGTTTTTAGGGGTTGCGGTTTCACAACTTGGTTTCTTTTTGGCACTACCGAGCGTGTTTACGCTGATATGTCTAGTAGTCGGTTGGTTTACGCTACTCAGGCAAACCCTATCTGAAGAGCAGCATTTACTTGCAGCTTTTCCTGAAGATTACACGCGATACCGATTGAGTGTCCGCCGCTGGATATAAAAGAGCTGATTTAATCGCGCTGTATCGTTAATACGATCTTCTTCATCATAACGAGATCTCTCAAAGGGTTACACGCAACTGGAAGACCCTCACATTTTAGTAATTAACCTCAGCTCTGGGTAAGCGAATTTGCCAAATAAAGCTATTTTTCTCACTCTTTGCGTTGCTTTCATTTGTAATAGCCCGCTATTACGGCATAAAAGCGCCTTGATATTGAGCAAAATATCATCATTGGGATATAGTATGAAATGAGTTAATTAGATTAATATTTTCAGTTAATTAGCGCATCAAATACATCGTATATAGAGAGGAAAGGAGGCCTATTGTGAACATAGTGGCCCTGCACCCTAAAACACCTCTTGTTATTTTCGTACCGTTTATCATTTATTGCTGTTAAAGCTGTGCTAAACACACTCAGTTATAAGCGTGGCTTATATTTTACACTGCATCATAGAATTTTTTCTGCTGTTTTCATGTATCACTGCCTTTCATTATCGAGTATTTATTCAATTGAATTTACTACTAATAAACCCTTTAGATAAAAAGTGTATGTTGAAATATCAAGCAGTCTGCATTCTTTAATGTTAATTTCTGGTTGAATTTTGATCATTTATTCACAATACTGATTGTCACCTTGGTGATCTGAGGTCTGACATCAGATGTGTCAGTAACATATGATTTAAAAATGACATTAACAAACTGAGAATTGATATGAAAAAAAATAAGAGCAGTATCACATTGAGCAGTTTATGCGCAGTTCTCCTCACACTGAGCGCCAGTTTTGGCGCTGTAAGTAAGGAGTATAAAACTATCTTAATTCATGGCTTTCAACCCCAGCAGTTAATAAACGCAGCGGGAAGTAATGTTGAGAGTGACGGAGCGTCATATTGGTCATCTTATTGGGGAAGGTTGTCTGATGAGCGAATTGATTGGCCTTCATACGAGCGTATTGAAGGTAAGATCGCAACCGATTGGATATGGCCCAAGTTGAAGCAGTTTTCTGAATCAAAATTGTGCGAAGCCGGTTGTGTTTTGGTGACCCACTCTACGGGGGATTTAGTGGCTCGTTATATTATTGATAACCAGGAAAATTGGTTATCAAATGCAGGGTTAGAACCGCTGAATATTGTGGCTACTTTTGACATAGCTGGCGCAGGTGGTGGTAGTGAATTAGCTGATATTGCGGTAAGTGCGCTAACCGGTGCTGGTGATTGGAGCTCGATTATCGATAGGGCATTGAAATGGTGGTTAGGCAGTGATGTAACTGAAGCGGTAGGCGTATTACATGACTTAAAAGTAAATAACGCAAGACGAATATCGCCGGTTCCAGATGATAGAGCACCTAGATTACGATTTGTTGCAGAGGGAGATGATTTTTTTGGTGCGACTAAATTATTTCTAAAAGGGAAAGATGATGGGGTTGTTGCACTTCATTCTTCCTGTGGTGCAAGTGCGGTTGAGTCGTTTGAAAGTTGCAGTCGGAGTATTGCAACTGATGGACAGATTACGAGCCAAAGTGATGGGGTACAAGGGTTTATGCCTTACCACTTCCCGATGATCATGTCTGATAATTACAGCCATAACAATATACGAAATGCAGCGCATAAAGGTAATGTAACTGTCGCTAACCATACGGCACAGATCGGTGGACGGGCTGTCTCTTTTCAAACAGTTGACGAATCGTCTGGCTATTGGTTTTGGAAAAAGCACTACCGCTTTGTGGCTAACTCAAATAACTTAAGTGCTTCTGAGCTTATCTATAGTGCCATTCCTTAAATAAGTTGAAGTATTTCGCGGTGTTTTTTACTGAATGCCGCGAATTTAAGTGAGTATATATGAAAAATTTTAAATTATGGGCTGCGATTGCACTGTTGGCTGTTGCCACACTATGGGGGTTTTTGGGAAGCGATAGTCAAGCCATTACGCAAACTGTTGTTATGAGTGAGATTGAGGTAATCGAGGCTGAGCCAGCAGTGCCCACAGTACAAACAGTAGAAATTAAGCATACAAATACAAAGGCGAAAGACATTCAGTTTGACGATAGTATTAAAGTTGCTGCAAAACAGGTCGTTATTCAGTACCAATCGGCACTGCGCTTTCCACGTTATTCTCAACCGTTAAGTAAATATGATACGGATCGTTTAACGCCAAATATGTTTTATCCAGTCTCAATGCCAACGGATGAACAAGGCGGAAAACTGACCATAAAATTAGCCAAATATCGCTTTATATACCCAGAAAATATTCACGTTAATATCTCGGGCACTGAGATTGATAAAGTGAGTGTGACATTGATGGACGTAGATACCAAAACGGTGTTTAAAACTCAGTCACTAGTTGCTAGCCAATCTAGCTATGATATTAAATTTAAAGCAAATAAAGATTACCCACGTAATTTGCAGGTGGTCGCACAAGTGAGTGTTCAGAATAAGAAGGTTCCTGTCGTCGCGCAGCTGCAGTATATGCAGCCAAGTGCTAAATTATTAAGCCTTGGCAATGCTTTTTCTGAGAATGACAAAATGAGTGTGCCATTAAACTTAGAGGTATTTAAAGCAGGTAATTATCGTATTCGTGCCAATTTATATGCATTGGGTGAACCCATCGCGCATTTGACGACTAAAGGAAAGCTAAGTGAAGGGCTACAAACCCTCTCTTTATCCGCACATTGGTCTGTGTTAAACCCGCAAGCGAGTTCAATGTCTCTGAGCGAGTTTGTAATTGAACAGATGTCGCCAAGCCCAGCTCAGCCGAGCCAGTTTGGTAGCAGTGAAATTGAACACTTTGAGATTAAAGACTTTGTGTTTGATAGTTTGCAACAGGTACCATATCAGCCATCGAAAAAAGAGCTTAACAGCCTAACATTTTTACAAAACTTGGCTAACTAGCTACAGCTTTTTGTACGTATAATACTAGAAATGGGCACCATAAGTAGGGTCGCGTCGATTGGTTGCTTAACTTGAGCTGCGTATAAAAAATTGAACGGAATGCCCTTTCGGTGATCAGAACTTTCGACCAAGAAACATAAGATTGCCAAGTCAAGGGCATGAATAACTTAGATGCAACTTACGTAGATGTCGATAATTTTGTTTTTTTGAACCTCAGTGGCTTAAACACCTCATTTAACTTCTAGCTAAGTCATGACTATATTGATTGTTTTTCATCAATCGGGTTAGCGCGACGTCAGAACTCACTACACCAAATTTTTTGCCAGTATTGGCGACATTATTTTCCTGATTTAGTCAGTTACATGCGTATGTTGAAGTTGCTTCAGGCTATGTTACCCGCGCTCTTTGTCGTTATTTAAAGCAGCGCTTTGATAAGCCAACAGGTATAGCGTTTATTGATTAAATCTCAGTTAAGGTTTGTCAAAACATGCGTATTCCTCGCTACTAAGTTTTTGCAAGCGAAGCAAAACGAGCTAAAGGTACCATAGGCTCGTTTTATGACCTTAAACGTCACCTTATCATGAATGATGAAGGTGGTTTACTAGCCGTAAAAGTGACTCGGATGCAATTCTTATGCAGTTCTGAGGTTAATTAAAGAAGCAATAGCTTTACTTAGTAATAGGGGGAATTCCGGGGAAGAGGAACCGTCTCTGATATTGACGGAGATAGGGGGTAAATTTTATTGCTATTAAATAAATAAATTGGTTTTGTTTATGATAGTGGAAGGGTTGTTTTCTGCAGCAGTAATAAGGATTTAATTGCAAAGTGAACAATAAATATTAATTGTGTTTTTATCATTAGTGTTTGTCCGGTGAATTCACTTTATATGTTTGTTTATACAGTGAATTTATGGCAGGTGCAGTTTTGATTTCAAAGTAATAGCTTGCTTATTTTTTTCTAATTTATTATTTTTACTGTGTTGTTTGTTATAATTTATATCATTTTTGATGGTGGGTTTGTAGCGCTCAACATAAGGTTGTCTTTTTAATTATCCAAAAATTATAGATAAATAGACGGCATAAAAATAATAATGAATTCAGGGATTGTAAATAATGAAAGCAAATACTTTCTTCGCGAAAAGCGCGATATTTTTAGGGGTAATATCTGCATTATCTGGCGTTAGTGCCAATGCTCAAGGTGAGCAGAGTGACGGTGCAAAAAATGAGGTGGAAAAAATCACGGTGACTTCAAGACGAAAAGAAGAGTCAATCATTGAAGTACCGATGTCTATTTCTACCGTTTCAGCGTTAGAAATATCGGATCGAAACTTAATTTCAGCGGATGATTTTTATCGAACACTCGCAGGTGCTGCGTCGCCTCGAGGTGAGTTAATTTTACGCGGTTTAAGTGGCGGAAATACGGCGTTTCCAGAAACAACCAGCACCTTTGTGGATGATGTACCATTTGACTATGATAACTTGAATGATGTTGAACGCGTTGAAGTTTTACGGGGTCCTCAGGGGACGCTTTATGGTTCTAACGCGATTGGTGGCACCGTTCGCATTATTTCGAAGAAACCGGTATTGGATGAGTTTGAGTTTTTTAGCAGTTTACAAGTAGGCAGCGAAAAAGACGTCGATGGGCTTCATCGCAACATTTCAATGGGTGTAAACCTTCCATTAGTAGATGGTAAATTGGCACTGCGTGTAAGTGGTAATTCAGAGCATGAACGATATCAAATGGTAAATATGCATACTGGTGTTCAAGGTAATGCGGATAGTGGGTTTATTCGAAGCCAGTTATTGTGGCAAGTGGATGATGAAACGTCAGTGACATTTGGGTATTCGCGTACTGCTACTGATAGAATTGGCTCGCAAGAGGGTGATCGTTCACGCCCAGGCCATTACTGGGATTATAAGTTAACAAACAATGATGAAGCGAAGTATGGGTATGATGTTGAATTTAACAAAGTGCCTTGCTCCGAAACGGCAGAGCGCACAGAGTGCAACGCGGGCAATGGACCCGTTGTCGCGAGGAATATTCCTAAAAAGTATCAAATCTGGAACTTAATGGATCCGAGAGAAAACATTACTAATGATCTGTTTACGTTAAATATTCAAGACGATAATCTATTCGACCTAGCGACAGTTAGCTATGCTGGCTCTATTCGTACCAGAGAACGTGACAATATACAAACAAGTTGGAGTCGTTTAGATGCATCGGATATGTTTAAAACGTGGATCTTAGATCATAGTAAGTATGACCGTGTTACCCATCAAATTCGTTTTCAGAACCTAGATACCAAGTCGCCTTTATCATGGACTGTTGGCGCATACTACGACAAAACAGAATATGATGCTGATCCAATATATCAAAACCAGTATCACGAAAAAGGGGATGAAGTCTCTGCGCTTATGCTTAATTGGTGGGGGGCTGATGCAACACAGATTGGTTTAGATACATTTGGAAATCCGCAAAATAACTGGAACTATACTGTATTGTATGATTATGAAAAAGAGCTGGCATTTTTTGCAGATGTTGCCTACGAATTTGATTTAGGTGATATGGGCAGCTTAGAGCTTAATGGGGGGGTTCGCCGATTTGAATTAGAAGATGGCTCACATACGAAACAAAGTGGTATATGGGCGACAAGTGAAGATAAACTGGGTGGTGAAGAATCAGGGAACCGTTATAAAATGAGTGTATCATATCGTCCATCAGATGATATGTCTGTGTATGCATTATACTCTGAAGGTTACCGCCCTGGGGGCAATAATGGCCCGTTGGCTTCGTCATGTGCGGATGATCCTCAAGCTAAAAATCGCAAAGATCGTTATACCTCAGATGCAATCGAAAACTATGAATTAGGCATTAAGGGGAGTGCTTTCGATCGTCGATTTGATTACTCCGCGGCAGTCTATAGAATTGATTGGACGGATATCAAAACGGACGTCTATATGGATACCTGTGGTTTTTCATTTACTGCAAATGGAGGCCAAGCGAAATCAGAAGGCGTTGAATTTGAATCAAAAGCAATGCTGACGCAAGACTTAACCATGTCGTTTAATACTTCTTATACCAGCTCTGAAATTACGGAAGACAATGAGTCTATTAGCGCAAAGGCAGGCGATGAGATGACGATGGTGCCCAAATGGAATGCGTATTTAGCGCTGGATCAAAGTGTTGAGATATTTGGTAAGTCGGCTTATGTTCGTGGTGAATATTCTTTCTATGATGAGTTTAAAACGCACTTCAATGTACGAGATGAAGATGTATCACCATCATATAGTGTGTTTAACTTATCCGGCAGAGTTGAGATAAGTGAAGATTTAAGGCTTAGTGTGTTTGTAAATAACTTATTTGATAAAGAAACACCAACTTATAAAAGGGCGCGTTCAAGAAATGCTAATAATTCAACTTCTCAAGAATATATCTACTATTTAAATGGTCGCACGTTAAGTTTACGTGTTGACTATACATTTTAATTAGATGGTTTTTTACCATCTAAGGCCCCAGTTAAACACTGGGGCCTTTTTTATTTATAGTATGTTTTAAGTGACTTATTATAAGCGAAGGGGGTAATTAGTATGTTTAAGATTGAAAGTGCGCGGTTACTGATGAAGCCTTTCTCATTCGATGATGTTGATTTTATAATTCAGCTATTGAATGAAGAGTCATTTATTAAGAACATTACGGATAAAAATGTACACACGATCGCAGATGCACAGCAGTACCTGCGCTCAGGACCAATGGCAAGTTATGCTACTTTTGGTTTTGGGCTCACCTTAGTCACTTTAAAAGCGTGTGGCACGCCGATTGGTATGTGTGGGCTCCTTAAACGCGACGAATTGCCTTATGCCGATTTGGGTTATGCATTATTACCACAATTCTGGGGTAAGGGTTATGCATATGAAGCGGCTAAAGCAGTATTGATATATGAGTTATCGAAGCATGGTTTAGAAAAGGTGTTGGCAGTAGTCTCACCGACCAATATCAACTCCAATAAGTTACTTGTTAAGTTGGGGTTTGAACGAATAGATTCACTCGAATTGTACGGTAAGCTAAATAATCAATATGCGTTTACATTAGACGGATAGATATGGGGTGTGGATGTTGTTGTGGAACAAGTCATGCTCGAAATTTGATTATACGATGTTTTGATGGCAAAACCCGTGAGTGGTCAGTCTATCCCAATGATGCGTATGATTCTTGCACCATTCACTGATAAAAAACAACCAAAATACACATTTTTCCAGCAAGTTAGCAGAGTAATAGTAATGTGAAAAAAAAGCTTGTTAAGATTGGGGAAAATAATGGCGAAGAGTAAATATGGGAAATAAAGAGCAGGTGCGGGTCGGTGTTGGCGTGATCATTGTGCGTGAAGGAAAAATATTGCTCGGTAAGCGTATTGGTGCTCATGGGGCCGAAACTTGGGCAACGCCTGGAGGGCATTTAGAGTTTACTGAAACCCCTGAGCGGTGTGCCGTGCGTGAAGTGTATGAAGAAACCGGTTTAACATTGGATACGGTGAAAAAGATAGGTTTTACCAACGATATTTTTGAGTTGGAAAACAAGCACTATGTAACATTATTTATGTTGGGTGAAAGTGAGCAAGGTCAAGCACATATTATGGAGCCAACAAAGTGTCTTAAATGGCAATGGTTTGACATGGATGCACTGCCAAAACCCTTGTTCTTGCCTTTGGTAAATTTACTGAAAGAATACGATGATGCGAAACAATTTTTGAGCGAGCTACAAACAATGGTGGCGGAGGAAAATGACAAGATACGTTAGAGTCTGGCGGATTGTTAGATAAGAGGAATGTACAGTAATTGTCTAATCAGGAATGCTCTTATTTTCTCTTTATAATTAATAGCATTATCAATGCTTATGATTACCGAATTAATACTTATGATCACTAAATCACCCTATAAACCTACCTTGATAGGTGTTGAAATAGAAACATTTTAAATACCTTTAATATTGAGATGGCGTATTTCAAATCACTCATGAGCTCCATTTTAAGATCAGGGCAAGATCATGAACT
>NZ_PNBY01000098.1 GCF_005886875.1 Pseudoalteromonas aurantia
ATGTCTCATTGCAATCACCGTGAACTCAACAATATCTCAGAGGTATTTTTTAAGGCTAGCAATAATTTTAAATGGGTGTCATTGTTCGTTCCGCCAGAAAGCACATGCCCAAAGGTTTACCGTTTGAATTAAAGTCCTACTTAGAACTTGTAGAGCTAACCGGCCGATGTATGCGGGCAGATAAGCGAGGCGCTATAAGCCCAATCAACTCACCATTTCTAGACAGACTCAACATTGCCCCCGAAAACTGGTTAAAACTCACCACACAATTTACCAACCTATTTCATGGTGCTGTAGGTCGGCCTAAGAAGCTAGATAACTATTGCGCGAGCCCAGAAATTAAACGGCGGGCCAACTACACACAGTGTGAAAAGTTACTGGCTTAACGTTTAGAGTGATCAGCTAACGCCTTCAATAAGCCTTAATAACTAACGGTGGATTAGGCGTGTCTCTTTGGCACTGAGTAGTTCAATTTCGCTATCTCTTTCAGTGTAAAGCGCATATTATCCATTCAACTTTGTGAACTCAACAATATCTCAGAGGTATTTTTTTAAGGCTAGCAATAATTTTAAATGGGTGTCATTGTTCGTTCTGCCAATATCCAGAGCGCCTTGGCAGCCCAATAAAATAAGGCCTTTCAGCAATGTCGTCTTAACAAGACTAACACTGAACTACCATTTTTCGTGAAAATAAAATATAAAAGATGATCACAATCAAAGTAGCCAATTGATTTTATTATTTATTTACGTGATTATTATACAGATTGTGGACTTGAACTGACTAGTAGAAGGAGTAATTATGCTAGCCAAAGCTGATTTGGATATCAACTCAATCAAAAACCTATTTCTGAATAAAGGAATTAGTTCAAGTTGGTTAGTACCTACGGAAACCGGTCTCAAAAAATCTATATTAGACGCACACTCCGGATTAGTATCTTACTTTTTTAGTACTGGCTTACATGACTTTTCATCTCAAAATCAAGGTCAAGCATATAAAAAAATTATACCCACTAAATTGGTTACCAAAGATGAGGTTATAGAAACAACCACTTCATTATATCGTCCTGAAACTAAGAAAGGCGATCCTAGAATTTGGATATCACGATTGAAAGTTATAGCTAAGCCTTTTAATTTACTCGCAATTGTTGCCTTTCAGAATGAGCTATATGTATTCAATACCAGTCAAGAAGGGTTTTCTTCAGAATTAGAAGATAAGAACAGTTTTATAAGTTTGGTATTAGAAAAAGTCGCTAGAAACAATAATGTTCCTCTAACTGATCGATTCTCTGAATGGAATTTAAGGTTTCTACAAAGCTTTTTTACTTACGTAAACAAGGGTGAAGAAGTATTCTTAAGAATTGATAGCGACTTGATTGATAGTATTGGACAAGATATTGGTGGCTATGATGGTTTTAAAGCTGCTGTAATTAAAGGACCTGATTGGCTTCATAGCAAGAAAAGCTTGGTTGATAAAGCTCAAGAGCTAGTTAAACTTCGCAACGTATCTAAAAAATTAAGTTTTATAAAATATAAAGATCCTGGAGAGTTTGATTCCACTTATAGTGGATTATCATCCCCCACTTATCTGCCGTATTTGGCAGCACTAATAGTTACATCCTCGCAACAAACATCAGACTTTTACAAACGCTTTAGTCAAGAAATGAACCTTGATACTACATTCCAAATAGAGGACATGAAGGCATTTGAAAAAGTCTGGGACGACTTATCTCTCTGGACAAGAGAGCTAGATGGTAACTTGGGCTTCTTTAGTGTAAGAAGGCTGGGTGGTTATAAACATATAGGCATTCCGCGTTCTCAAAGTATAGTTACTCAGTCTGACTTTGATTCATTTCATAAAGTTTTCACACACGCTGAAATTAGAGCGGGCTCAAAATTTTCTGAAACACTGCTTAATAAAGTTAAGCATGAATTAACGCTATCAGCATACTTATTTACAAGTGGTTTCCAAAAAGCTCTAGAAGATAGTTCGTTTGGTAAAGCTATTGATGAAACAATCAAAAGTGCCTATTTAGATTGGGATGGAACATGTCAAGATAACGAAAAACGCAATTCCTCAAGCTTTTCCAGAGCATCTTTAAGTAACACTAAAGCAAGAGTTTCATTTATTCTAACCAATAGTAGCTCCATGAAGCTCGATCCCGTTTGGGAAATTGATTCTATCAAAGATTCAGGAAGCTTTGAGCTTAATTACAACAACCACCACTGGCAAGGTAAGTTTTTATCGACTGAATTTGGCTATACCTCTTTAGGAGATTCTACTAGTTTAATCTGGGAAGCGATGTCATTGTCTTTTTACGATAGACAAGAGGTATCATTAAAGATTAATCACGCGTACGAAGAAGAAAAACAAGTCAACTACAGTTTACCAATTCATAAATTATGGCTTTTTACCTCTAAATTCGATTCGTACCTTAACAAACATAAATTAGTGGAAAGTGTGCTGCCTAGCTATGGCAGTGTTTTTATATTAATTCCTCCACCTCATATTGAAATGGTCTTTAGTTATTTAGAAAAACAAGATATTGATTTTGAGCCATTGGATGATATTCAAGGTATTTGTGAAGGTTGGGAACTAATAAAAATTCCAGAATGTGCGGAATTGACAGAAGAGCAAAGACTTTTACCTGATGGCAGAGAAAACCCTCACCCTAGAATGAATAGTTTAATATTGGTTGGAGGTAGAAGAATCAAAAGAGGTAGTACGCATATGTTTTTGCCGTATGATCTTCCCGAGCTTGAAGTCTCTATGCCGTCAAATGCCACAATAACTACTTCAATTGGAGTTAAACTTAATGAATTAAAAAGTGATTCCAATACAGAAAATAGCTTAATTAACGAAAGTTGCACTACTAGAAGATTTGAAATTGAAGTTCCGAAAAATGTTAGTTCTTTAAATGAATTTACAGCTTTCGACATCAAAGGAAACCAAATCGGGCATGTAAAATTAAGAGTGGCTAGTACTGATGGAGATATAGTTAATGCCAACTGTAAGATTTCTTTAGATAGCTTAGGGAAGTGTATCAGAACCGGCGAAGGGTTACACGGTGCGATCTTAAACAAGTTTGACGATCTTATTTACAATCCTGTGCGAGAGTACGCCCACATTTCAACAGCCACTAGAGAATTAGGCACCAACTACTTAGCTCCAGATTATATAAGTAGTATCGTTGAAAACTTTTTAGATGCATTAGCAATAGCAGGAACCTTAAGTTATGGCACTGCTAGAAACCTCGTACAAAGGCTAATACAAAAACATCATTTAGACACAACCCCCATTTTCATTCTCTTATATTTAAGGCAAGTAGGACGGATAGAATTAGCTACAACCAATAGAGGGCACATAGTTAGTGTTAATTCCGTTAAACCTACAATCGTTGAGTTACCCATTACAACAGTAAACGACAGAGTATATGGGATTTTAGGAACTTTGAGACTTAAACAATGGGATTTAATAGACAACGTTAGCGGCTTAAAAATTATTTATACAACCCCAGATGAGTTTGGCTTTGCTGGAAGACGAATAGTCTCAAACCAAGAAGAAATAAAAGAGTTTTGTAATAATCATGCGTTTCACTTTGTAAGGCAACCCAGTATAGAAATACTAGATTGGGCGTATGGTATTGAACAATTTAAGTCTTCTATTTCAGGGTTCCATATAGAATCACTAGTTGGGCAATCGAAAAAAAAGTTTTCACCAGGTCCTGCTCTTTTTACTGATACACCAAAGCACTACGATTGTGAGCTATGGAAGTTGGAAGATTTAGGTACATATCTCGATAATCTTTACGTGATGAACTTAAATGGCAGTTTGTCATTCATCAGAGACTCTAGGTGGGGCATCTGGCTTAATCTTATTGAATATGCGAAATGGTTAAGAGATAAGGAATATTTGCCAGACACATTTAATGTACCAATAACTTATCATTCAAGCACCTCTACTATTTGGATACCTGCCAGAATTGGA
This sequence comes from Pseudoalteromonas aurantia, assembly GCF_005886875.1. Lineage (GTDB taxonomy): Bacteria > Pseudomonadota > Gammaproteobacteria > Enterobacterales > Alteromonadaceae > Pseudoalteromonas > Pseudoalteromonas aurantia_A. The sequence continues at coordinate 3,985 of NZ_PNBY01000098.1, forward strand.
TTGCCGATCGTTTTAGATAGAGCACTTTCTTTATGCAGTGGTTTATCTCCCAAAGTAATAAAGATGGAAAAAGAAACTACCCAAATGAACAATTTTTCTACCAATATAGTTTCTGAAAATGACAAGACAACAAAGTTAGAAGTTGATTGCTTTTATTCTGATATGGCTTCGGGTCATTGGATAAAGTATGAATATATTCCAGAAGATATAGCCAATAAAGTTGCGCAATTGTTAAATGCAAAATTAGATTTTAGATAATAAAGGGATTGGTAATGAAAGAACCTATTAGTTCTTATAAAAATGTTAAAGATGGAATAAAAAGGTATATAAAATCAGCTTTTGCCTCAAGCTCCAAATCATTCGAAGAAGAACGAAGCAAGTTGCTAGACCAAGATGGAGTTCTATTTCAAGAAGAGTATTTAGAGCCTATTCCAATGTATAAATCAGGTAAATTCCTTGAAGAGCTAAATGAGCAAGAGTTACCAGGAATGACTCCAAATGGGATTTCTGCTTTTAAGAACATTATAAGCTCTGGCTTGTTCAAAGGAGGCTTTCCACTTTATTTACATCAACAAAGAATGCTAACAGCTTCATTAAAAGGAAAGCATGGAATAGTTGTAACAGGTACAGGCTCGGGGAAAACAGAGTCATTTCTTCTTCCTGTTTTAGCAAACATAATTAAAGAAGCAACCAATGAAAAAACTCATTGGAAAAGACCTAAATTAAGACCAGAATGTTGGACTGTCAATAATCCCCCTAATTGGAGTGCTACTAGACATAAACTCAGAGGAGAATCAAAGGCTCCAGCCGTTAGAGCGCTAATCCTATATCCAATGAATGCACTAGTTGAAGATCAGATATCTCGATTAAGAAATGCTTTAGACTCTGACGAAGTACTGGCTAGTTTAGATGACAACTTAGTCGAAAATAGGATTCGATTTGGACGTTTTAACGGCTCTACACCTGTTGCCGGGCATCCAGCTACCCCTGATGGAAAAAAGAATAATACTAAAATAAGAAAACTGAACCAAGAAATATCGCAATCAATCTCAGAATACATCTCCATTAGAAAAAAAATGCAGTCTTGTAAACTTTCGCTAAACGAAGCTCAGGATTCTGGCCAAGAGCAAGAAATCATACGTTTATCGACTGAACTAGAACAAATTAAAGAGGAAATGCAATTTATTAGAAGGATGACTCCTGACTCCGCTGAGATGTTTCATCGTTGGGAAATGCAAGCTACTCCACCAGATATATTAGTCACTAATACTAGTATGTTATCAATCATGCTAATGAGGGGAACAGCAGAAAATATAACCAGCGACATATCTGATTCAAATATTTTTGAAACCACTAGGAAATGGTTAGAAGAAGACAAAGAAAACAATGTTTTTCAACTGGTTATTGATGAACTCCACTTACATCGAAGCTCTTCCGGAACAGAAGTTGCCTACCTTATTCGGTTATTACTAGAAAGATTAGGGTTAAAACCTGAAAGTAAGCAACTAAGAATTTTAGCTTCTAGTGCATCCCTTGACCCTTCAGGAGAGGATACATTTAAGTATTTGGGCAACTTTTTTGGATTTACTCCAGAACAGGCAAAAGACCTATTTCATATTGAATCAGGGGAGAACGCCTATAAGTTGGAACTACCTACTACTTCATTTGAAGCTAATTTTGAAAAAAGTTGTATAGCTCATGGAAAACTCATTGAATCACCACAAAATGAAAGTGTCTCAAAGGAACTTTTAAGTTACCTCACAGAGCATTACGGAAAAATAAGTCGACATATTCTAAGCGCGTTTTATACAGATGGTCACATTCGTGCCCAACCTTTAAATAAAATTCGAGAAAGATGGTTTGCAAATTTAGAAGGAAATGAGCGCGCTATAGCTGCACAGGGCTTACTTTATTTGCTAGGTTCTAAGCCAGTTCAAAATTTAAGATTGCAGTTCCCACAGCTTCGCTTTCACTGGATGGTTAAAAATGTAGATGGCTTATGGGCAACTATAGAAGAAAATATAGAAGATAATAGACGTGTAGGTCGTTTGCTTCCAGAGAGAAAATTATCAATCTCAGGTAAAAGAGTTTTAGAGGTTCTATACTGTGAATGCTGCGGTACACAACTTTTATGTGGTAATAAAATTACATTGAAAGATAATTTTAGTTGTGTACAAAAAGTTGAACTAACACCATTGGAATCTGATATTTCAGGATTACCAGAATCAACTCTTGAAACAAAAACTGATGCTAAAACCTATAGAGATGTTGGTGTTGTTTGGCTTTGCTCTGAAGAGGAATTTGCTGAAGATAAAGGAATGAAGTGGAAGCATGGCTCCATTGCTACGAAAGATATTAATGGCAAACCAGGAAGACCAGAATCTGAAGAAAATGCTAGCTGGATTAAAGCTTCAATGAACAAAATAACCGGAGTAGTTAATATTGGAGCAACTTCATTTGACCCAAATCATGATCAGCATTGCTACTTTTTCTATCTGGATAGAGATGGTGGCTTGGGTGATAGTGACAAAAACAAGTATTCAGCGCTACCGCAAAAGTGCCCTTCTTGTAGTATAGATTACTCTGAAAGATACGGAAGACGAACGCCAATTCGTTCATTTGTTACAGGTTTAGCGAGAATGTCCCATCTACTCGCAAAGCATGTGATGGAAATTCTGCCAGATGGTGATAGTAAAAAGTTAGTTGCTTTCTCTGATAGTCGAGAGGCGGCCGCAAATATATCGGTTGGGGTTGAGGAAGAGCAATGGAAAGTATTGTTGCGTACTTTCGTAAATAAAGCGTTATTAAAGAACTCTACAAATGGTATTGAGAGCAAAATGAAAGAGGCTCTTAACCTAATTGAAACCAACCAGCTTTCCAAAATAGCTGAACTTACAAGCTCATTAAAAGAAGAGTATGATGAAGCTGACATCACAAGATTCATCAATTTTACTCAAGCCGCTAGTTTTCGATTAATAAATCCCGATGGTCTTACTCAAGAACAAAAAGATGAGATTGAAATAATTAAACAAGCTGACGCTAGCTATGTGAGTGTGGGAAAAATGTTCTCTGTTGGCAGCTTGAGAGAAATGAACAGTCTATGGGCAAAGTTTATTGAAGTCGGGGTTAACCCAGGTGGAGCGGCTGTTGACTCTAAAACTCTATTTAAAGATAACCAGAAATACGATTGGACTTCAATTTTTAAATCTAGAAATGGGCTGTTGATTCCAGAATTAAAGAATCAAGATGTTGCAGCACGAGCCGATAAATTAGGCTGGTCACTTAAGAAAAACGCTTGGAGAACCCTTACTGGTAGAACACTCTATGACCTAGAAGCGCAAGGTATTGGTCATTTGTCATTGCCTAATACTCTGAATGTAACAGCACCTTCAAGTCTTCCCACGCAGGTGTTCCTAGAATTATGCAATAGTGTTTTAAGAATATTAACCGAAGAGAACATATTGACTCCAGATCCTTGGGGCGGTATCAAAGATGAGTGGCAGACTGATAAACCTTCAGGCAAGGGAAATGAAGGGACTGCCAAAAAAAGAGTCTATAAGTACCTTTCAGAGGCATCGGCTCTCTACAAAGTGCATTACGAAGTAGTATTATCTGCTGTAGTAAAAACATTTATTTCTGTAGGTCATAAGCAATCTGATGATTCTTGGTTGCCAGTTAATTTAGACAATTTATGGGTAAGAGTTGTCAAAAGTAATGATAAACCTTGGATATGTAATAACTGCGGGCGGATACACTGGCATGGTTCGGCTAAGATCTGTTCACGCTGTTTCAGCCAATTAGAAGCAACACCGAATGGATTAGAAACTGCTAAAGAAATAGAGCAGAAGCATTATTTTGCATATGAAGCTTTAAATGATAGCTCTACGTTTAAAATTACCTCTCAAGAGTTGACTGGACAAACTCAAAATCAAGCCCAAAGGCAAAGACATTTTAGAGATATCTTTTTTGACGATGAGAAAGTAGAAGATATAACCAAACGGGAAGTTTATCGAAATGTTGACGCCATTAATTTCCTTTCCGTGACAACAACAATGGAAGTTGGAGTAGATATAGGTTCTTTACAAGCCGTTATGCAAGCCAATATGCCTCCAGAAAGGTTTAACTATCAACAAAGAGTTGGTAGAGCTGGGCGTAAAGGCCAAGCATTTTCAATAGCGCTTACTTTTTGTCGAGGGCAAACTCATGACAGGATACATTTTGAACATCCTGAAGAAATGACAGGAGGAATTCCACCACAGCCTACTCTATCAATGGGACCTGAACAAAAATTGTTAGCACAAAGGTTGTTCACTAAAGAACTATTAAGGCAAGCATTTAAAGGTATAGGGGTGAATTGGACACATACTTCCGAAAATCCAGATACGCATGGCGAAATGGGAATGGTTTCCGATGCTTTAAGTAACACAATAGAATTAAAAAAGTGGCTGAATAACAATAGTCAAATAGTTGAATCAATAGCTAAGGCAGTATGCAAAGGTTCTAGTATAAATCCAAATCAATTAATTATTTGGTCTCAAGACCTTATAAAAGTCATAACTGATGCCGTCAATTCAACGGAATACGTATCGAAAACTTTAGCTCATCGACTAGCAGAGTCTGGAGTGCTACCTATGTTTGGGATGCCAACTTCAGTAAGGGATCTTTATTTTGATTTACCTAAATCAGATTCTGACCCAAAGTCATTAGACCGCCCATCAGATCAAGCTATCGCTGATTTCTCTCCTTACTCGGAACGAACCTGGGATAAAAGAAGTTTGTTGCCACAATATTTAACTGGGCCAATTTACAAGCAATACAATAAGCATTGGCGAACGAGGAGTGATGCAATAGCAGCGGCTTATGTACATATTAAATGCGAATCTTGTCGGCAATTGATTAGCGAACCAGCAGAACTCTCTAAATTGGAGCCTCAAAACTCACACGCTATTTGGGATAAAGATTGGCTACAAGAACCTCAGGAAACCGGTGTAAGATGTCCTAGTTGCGGTTCATTCTCTGCTAGAGCGTACGTTGCAGTATCGCCTAGAGCTTATGCTACAGATATGAATACTTCTAGGCCAGCCTCTGGGGGAGGAGAAAAAAGAGGAATAAGTGGATACACAACAATTTCTAGCCCTCGATTAGAAAAGAATGTCTTTACGCAAGTTTGTAACACTCATATAACAACCGCAAAGCAAGCCCCTGTATTTAGAATCAACACTAATAGAGACCAATATTTTTCTTTCAGTCGCGAGAGTAATTTGAATACCGTTAAAAGGTACTCGGTTGAATCTGACGTTGAAGGAGGCATTTGGAAGGCCACAGATAAAAACTATCAATATAAGGTCGCGATAACGTCTTCTAAAGTGACGGACATTTTAGCCGTTCGCATGAGTGACAAACGTGGTTTAAATTACTTTGAGCGAAAAGGCGAAGAGAAACTAACTAGAAGAAGAGCGGCTTGGTATTCTGCAGCGACCATAATTCAACGGGCTATAGCATTAGAATTAGATGTAGATTCAATGGATATCGAAATAGCTTCCGTCCACAGTTTCTCATCTAATTCCAATGGAGAGTCAGGGGGAGAGCTTTATATCGCAGATGCGCATCCAAACGGTTCAGGTTTAGTGGAGACAGCCAGCTTGCAATGGAAGAATATTCTAGAAGGCTGTGTACTTGGTGAAGGACCATGCTCTCAAATGGGAAAACTTATTAGAGAAGAGTTACGGCTTGCTAAAAGTGCAACTGATATGGAGTGGAGAACTCCTGACATTCTCTTAAAAGGATTCCGAAACAGGCAACTTCACGGCTTACTAGATTGGGAACTTGGGATAGAGCTCATTGCATCAATGTTGGATTCTGAGTTTATCCCAGGTAAGTCGACAGAAGTATTAGGTAAAGAATTACCAACAAGTGCAGAAGGACATTGGGCTAACAGAGCAAAAAGTCTAGTAAATAATTATATTGAAAACGGCTTTGCAGAAAGCGCTATCCACAGAGAAAATATTAGCGGTTGGATTTCAGATGATGTTTTCAATTTTGTAGTACACCCGCTATGGAGTATACACCCAGGCGAACTTAACTCTATCAAATTAGCATATGACATTGCGACAGAATATGGCGTTAAAGATGTTAGAAGGATCGACTCCTTCAATTTATCGAGAAGAATGGTATGGGTAAGGCAAAAAATTGAAGATAATAGTGATTTATTTCCAGAGGAGTCTGCTAGTTTCAAAGATGAAAAAACAAGCTCAGGGGGGGATAGTAAATCTAACGAATTGAATCAAAGCGATATCTTAAATCTTTCGGATGGAGAAGAATTCGAATACACCTCCAAAAAGTGGGTAAAAGTTAATGGTAATAATAAGCAGACATTTAAGCATAAAGAGGTTTGGTTAAGTATAGCCAAAAATGGTTTATTTACGGAGTGTAGTGTTTACCAACAAAAAGGAATGACTAAGCCGAAGTTCAAAGTTATTGGTCGTGCCAAGATGCTGGTTATGGATGATATTGAGATTTTAGTAGCGAAGTTAAAAGGATAGAATATGGCAAGAGTAATAGGGACCATTCCTTCAGACAGGTCTGAAAATGAAGTATTGAAAGAACTAAAAAATCAATGCCCAAAGGACTGGACAATAATTTCAAATATTTGTTGGAGTGTAAAAGACAAAAGAGGATACGTTAGAGATGGTGAAGCGGATTTTGCTGTTTTAATTCCTGAATCAGGGCTAGTAGTCTTAGAAGTCAAAGGTTCACGGAAATTTAAAGTAAAAGAAAATGGAATTTGGGCTAGATTTGAAAGAGGAAAATGGATTGACATAAATAAGAAAAGCCCCCCGGAACAAGCAATCAAGAACATGCACGAGCTTGTAGGGTTAATCAATGAAAAGAATAACTGGACTACTTTTAATGGAAGGTATTCTTATGTAGTCGTTTACCCTCAAGGAGAAATAAGTGACTACCCTCAAATGTTTGATAAGTCTACGGTCGTTACCAAAAGAAACATGGGGCACTTACCTTCAGCATTGAAAGCGTCACTTGAGGAAAGAGATCATGGTAATAAAGGAAAAGGCTTTACACCGTTAGTCATCGAGTCAATTATTGATTTACTTAAAGATCGTAAGTTTTATGTGACTTCCGCAGATACGAGTGTTGAAGTTGAAGATGATCTTAACAAAATAGAAATGCTAACGAGGCAACAACACGCTAGTTTAAGAGGTTTATTTCAACTGCCTAGTGTAGCTGTTTTTGGGCCTGCAGGTTCAGGAAAAACATTGATGGCTATGTGGCGAATGATGTCATTAGTTGAACATGGCCGTGAAGCAATCTATGTTTGCTACAATAAAAACTTAGCTCTTGCCCTTCAGTTAAAGCACCCAGATTATAGTGAATATATTTGGAGTGTTGATAAACTATTTACTTCTCTTTTAGAACAACCTATCAATCAATACAAGGACGTTGAGTTTTATAGGGAATCACTCCCCCTTTTCGTAATGGATCAAGCTGATTCAATACAAAAATATGATGCTATTATAGTGGATGAAGGGCAGGATTTTTCAGAAAATCAAATTATTGGTTTACTTGAGCTTTTAGCCGAAGATAATACTTGGGCGTTTTTCGCAGATTGGAATCAGGATCTCTACAACGTATCCTCAGGGGCTCCTATAGGTGCAGAAGTTATTTTTCATCTTTATCATAATTGTCGAAATACTGTATTAATAAATGATGCTTCAAATAAAGTTCTTAATTCCAATGTGGAGTCTATGCCCGGAATGCCTGAAGGGGTTTCGCCAGAAATTCGCTATGCAAAAATTCAATCGAAATTAGCTTGGGAATTGGCTAAAGACTGGAAAGGTAAAGGGAGCGTTGTAATATTGAGCCCTTTTAAACTTGAAAACTCATCATTAAATGAACAGAGAAGTGGGCATGGATTAGTGTTATCTGAAGATATAGCTGATTTAAACGCTGATAAGACAATATATTTTTCAACTATTAAGTCTTTTAAGGGCATTGAAGCTTCTTCAGTGATAGTTATAGATACTAAAATTCCAAATGAACACAAAGCATTTAGCCAAGAAGATTTATATGTCGCTTGTACAAGGGCTACCGCACGTTTAGCTTTGATAACCTCTGAAAAGGAAGTTGACACATACTTATATCAGGCACTGAAGCAGTAAAGTAGATTAACTAACTATCTTTAATATGAGCCTGGACTAGTAGCGAATTTTTCAATAGAATTATGTACAACATAAAGTCGAATAAGAGCGCGTAAATTGAATCATATTGAGTTGTTTTCAGGTTGTGGCGGAATGTCACTTGGCCTGAAAAAGTCTGGTTTTGAGTTGTTGTTAGCAAATGAGCTCTCCCCTATGGCAGCGGAAACATTTGCTTATAACTTTTTAGACGAAGATCTAGAAGAAAAAGCTAATCAGAATTTGATGCCTCAAAATGTTATTTGGCTAAAGAGTAAATATAATGAGCTACTTAAGCGCTTAAGAGAAAACCCGTTTGAGTTTCCTGATAATACGGAAGAAGGGTTCAGCGACTTGCCAAAAGACCTAAATGGTTTAAAAGGGAAGTTACTGGTTGGTAATTTAATAGAGCTAAATAAGTTACTAGAGAAAAATGTTCAATTAAAAAAAGTTCTTTCTTCAGCATTCAAAGGTGGGGGGAATGTTGATTTAATTTCTGGAGGCCCCCCCTGCCAAAGCTTTAGTATGGCAGGAAAGAGAGCTAAAGACTGTGACAAAAATACGTTACCTTGGGAATTCGCTAAATTTGTAAACGTAATCAGACCAAAACTCGTGTTATTAGAAAATGTGACTGGAATATTAAGAGCGTTTAAAGACGATAATAATAATGAGTTCCATGCTTGGTATGAAGTATCTAAAGTTTTTGCATCGATAAATTATATTCCTCTCTGTTTGCATGTAAATGCAAGAAAATCTGGGGTGCCGCAAAATAGACCTAGATTCATAATGATTGGAGTTAGTCAAAAACACTTCGATTCGATAAATAAAAGGTTCAATGAAGCGGAAAAAGAATTGTTTAAACAATCACTATGTTTTCACGAAATGGTTAGTCAAGAAGGTGAAAAACTGCCATTAGGACATTTACCGTATTTTGATGTCAATAAACCTAAGGATTTAAAGTTAATAAAGAATAGCTTTTTAAAAGATCTGGTATCTTCTCCTGAAACATCTGTAAAAGACGCTATTGATGATCTTAAAATAAATAAGAAAGAAAAAAAATCCGATTATGTTTCTAAATTAAATGATGAATTTGATTTCTTAAAAGAAAGGAGTGAAATCATTAATCATGACTTTAGAAATAATAGTTTGTTCGTAAAAAGGCGGTTTCGAATATACCAAGTATTAAAGCAAATAGGGGTAACCTCTTTAACAACATCAATACTTAATGTTTTGAAGGGAAATTCATCGGATATCTCGTCAAAAGAGTGGGAATTGCTTTCTAAATTTAATTTCCTACATGAAAATGGTGAATTATTACCTTTTAAATGTAAAAAAGAATTTATTAACTTTTTAAAAGCCCACCCTACTAAAAAGCAGACTCAAAAAGCTTTAATTGCAGATGCTCCAGCCCCTGCAGCCCTATCAATTCCTGATGATGCTTGTCATTATGACGAACGAGAGTTGAGAGTATTAACAGTAAGGGAAATGGCCAGAATTCAGTCATTCCCTGATCAATTTGTCTTCCGTTCAAAAGTTACAACCGGCGGTAAGATGAGACGATATGAAGTGCCTCAATATACCCAAGTAGGAAATGCCGTACCGCCATTGTTGGCTTTACAGCTTGGAAAGTGCCTTAAAAAGCTATTATAGCCGTGCGTAATAAATACTCAACTTTACTTTATTTGTGGATTAAAATACCAATGCGAATCACAACTTATTGTTTTATAAGCTAAAAAGTAGTCTGATTAAACTATACGATAGTGTTTCGTTTGCGTCTGTTCTTAAGTATGTACCAAAAAATGGCTATATCTTCAACAAATCCGTAATAGTTATCGAAGGTACAAACTTTATCTCCACGAGAGAGGTTTTGATTACCAGCTGCTCTATTATTCCAAGTGTTTGTACCTATCGAGTTCAGGTGAATCAAAAGGGTCGAATCAAAAGGGTCGAATCAAAAGGGTCAGAGTCGTTGATTTATAAGCCCGAACTATCATTTTACTGATCCAAGCTTAAATCACTCTAAATAATTGAGACGCTAAAAACAAAAAAGCCCAGTATGACTGGGCTATATCGGGTGGTTTTGAATTGATTTAGAGGTTACTCAATATTCTGGATCTGCTCACGCATTTGTTCAATCAATACTTTCAATTCTACCGCTGCGCTGGTGATGTCGGTATTAATTGATTTTGAGGCAAGGGTATTTGACTCGCGATTAAACTCTTGCATCATAAAGTCTAAACGACGGCCGCATGCGCCGCCTTTCTTAATGATTTTATGTGCTTCTGTTACGTGAGATTTTAAACGATCTAACTCTTCGGCCACATCTTGTTTTTGAGCAAGGTAAATAAGTTCTTGCTCAAGGCGGTTTTCGTCGATGTCGGCTTTTAAGTCTTCTAACTTAGCATTGAGCTTTTCACGTTGCCATTTGGTGATTTCTGGCATGTGTTCTTCTACAATGGCAACTTGCTCTAAAATGCTATCTAGGCGCGTGGTGATCATGGTTTCTAGGTTGCCACCTTCGCTTGCTCGTGCTGCTTTAAAGTCTTCAATAAGGTCATTAAAGCCAAGTAGTAGGGCTTTATTTACGGCATCTAGATCAACTTCTTGCGCTTCCATTACGCCTGGCCAGCGCAGTATATCAACGGGGTTGATGTCACCTTGGCTGTGTTGTTGCACCCATTTGGCACTGTTGATCAGTTGCTCAGCCAATGTTTCATTAATAGATAGCTCACCAACATGAGCTGGGTTGGCTGTAAACTTTAAATAGACCTCTACTTTTCCGCGTTGTAGATGTTTACGTAGGCGCTCGCGTATTACCGGCTCCATACCACGAAATTGTTCAGGTGCGCGGATAAAGGTTTCTAGGTAACGCTGATTTACTGAGCGGATTTCCCAAACTCCTGTGCCCCAATCACCTTTAACTTCTCGGCGTGCGTAGGCGGTCATACTATGGATCATGTAAAGTTCCTAATCTATTAACAAAATTTCCAGCTGGTATTATAGCTTAATAAAAAATCAACGCAGTAAGCAATTTTCACTCAATGTCGTTGTTTTGTCTAAATCGACATGGCATCGAACTGTCTGACCCATTATAATGGCTGAAATTTTGAATATTAGGGGAACGTGGATGCGTCCAAGTGAAAGAACAGCAAACCAGATCAGACCGGTAACATTTACACGTAACTACACAATTCACGCCGAAGGGGCGGTACTGGTAGAGTTTGGTAATACAAAAGTACTTTGTACTGCAACGGTCGAAGCGGGTGTACCGCGCTTCATGAAAGGTCAAGGTAAAGGTTGGATCACGGCAGAATACGGTATGTTGCCACGTTCTACACATACCCGTAATAATCGTGAAGCGGCGCGTGGCAAGCAGGGCGGCCGTACAATGGAAATTCAACGTTTGATCGCACGTGCATTGCGTGCTGCGGTTGACTTAAAAGCCCTTGGTGAAAACACCATTACGATTGACTGTGATGTGCTTCAAGCTGATGGCGGTACTCGTACTGCGTCTATTAGTGGTGCGTGTGTTGCGTTGGTTGATGCGTTAACGCATATGCGTGCGAAAGGCATGATCAACAATAACCCACTTAAGTTTATGATTGCGGCGATTTCTGTGGGTGTTTATAACGGCCAAGCCATTTCTGATTTAGAATACTTAGAAGACTCTGAGGCTGAGACTGACATGAACGTGATCATGACAGAAACAGGCAAGCTGATTGAAGTACAAGGTACCGCTGAAGGCGACCCTTTCTCGTTTGAAGAACTTGATGAGCTATTAGGGCTTGCTAAGCATTCAATTCGTGAAATTATTGACCTGCAAAAGAAAGCATTAGCATAATCGAGCGTTGTTTCCGTTTAGTTTAGGTATCAGTTAGGTATCACGTAAGTAGGTAAAAGTATGAAAGCATATCAAAAAGAGTTTATTGAATTTGCACTTGAAAAGCAGGTGCTTAAATTTGGTGAGTTTACCCTTAAATCAGGCCGTACAAGCCCGTATTTTTTCAATGCTGGTTTATTTAACACCGGTCGTGATTTAGCGCGTTTAGGGCGTTTTTATGCCGCAGCACTTGAAGATGCTGGTATTGAATACGATTTACTGTTTGGCCCAGCATACAAGGGTATTCCGATTGCGACGACGACTGCGGTTGCGCTGTCTGATCATTATGACAAAGACGTGCCTTACTGCTTTAATCGTAAAGAGAAAAAGCAGCATGGCGAAGGGGGCTCGTTGGTTGGCTCGCCGCTTGAAGGGCGTATCATGTTAGTTGATGATGTGATCACCGCAGGGACTGCTATTCGTGAGTCGATGGAAATCATTGCTGCCGCAGGTGCTGATTTATCTGGTGTGTTAATTGCACTGGACCGTCAAGAAAAAGGCAAGGCGGAACTGTCTGCAATTCAAGAAGTTGAACGTGACTTTGGCACTGACGTTGTGTCAATTGTGAAGCTTGCTGATTTAATTGTTTACCTTGAAGAACAAGGTAGCATGGGTGAACACCTTGCCTCAGTTAAAGCATACCGAGATCAATACGGCGTAGCATAAGCTGAGTGTGAGTTAAAAAAAATGCCAGTC
>NZ_PNBY01000099.1 GCF_005886875.1 Pseudoalteromonas aurantia
TGTGATTGAAAATTAATGACCATTTTTGGGGATCCCTTAGCTTCTTAACACAGCACACTCTAAAAGCGAGTATGAGTCATCGAGGAAACTGCCAAGATAATGCGGTTGCAGAGCGCTTCTTCCAGCTACTGAAGCGAGAGCGAGTGAAGAGAAAAAATATACGTAACACGTGAATATGCAAGGTCTAAAATATTCGATTATATCGAAATGTTTTATAACTTTAGACGCAAGCATAATGAGGCAAATCATATACCTCCACTGGCTTATGAAAAGTTAGAAGAATTCAAGCAAAGAACTGTCTAATAAAGACTGGTCGACTCAACCCCGCCCTGGCTCTCGCTCTGAGTCTCATCAAATATAAGCACCAAACAAGTTTAGTTTAAAACTTGCCTATTCTTAAAAAGATAGACTAATTTTGGTTTATGTACTCAACTTGTTTAGAACTATATGAACTTCCATAAGATAAAAAGCTCAATATCGATTAAGTTATTGAGTTATGTTGTACCAATATATTTACTGATAACTTTTTTTATTACCATTCTTCATATCAGTGTGGAGTACGTGAATACTAAGAGACAAGTTGAAAAAGTACTTATTGCTTCAGAAAAAACGTTTAGCAACATATTAGCTTCTGACTTATTGAATTTAGATTTTAAGCAGGTTGAAATTACTGCTAATAGTATTATTAGCCTTCCTCAAATAGCAGGCATTGAAATTAAAGCCGATAACAATGAGCAAGTTGTTCAAGCAGGTACTGTATTGGATAAAAATAGAAAATCGCTTACTTTTCATTCATTTGCACTTTATAACGGTTATAACACTACTTCTCATATTGGAGATGTAAAGCTGTTCGCCAATGAAGAATTCATAATAAATAACATTAAATCAAGTGCTTACCTTCTTATCTTTAATGCTACGATTAAAACTGCAGCAATTTTTTTGTTAATTTTTCTAATTTTTAGAAAATTACTGACGAAACCACTTAGCCAATTAGCCTCAAGCGCGAGTCAAATTAATCCAAATGAATTAGAGAAATCTCTCATTGCTGTAGCAAATAACCCTAATGATGAATTAGGGGTTTTGCAAAGTGCGCTTAATGCTATGATCAACAAAACAGCTGAGGCGTTCGATAAGCTAGATAAAATAAATAAAAACTTAGAATCGATTGTCAATGAGCGTACTGAAGAGCTTCAGCAAACCATTTCACAGCTTAATAAACAACAAGATCGATTACTTTGCGAAATAGAAACTCGACAAAAATCAGAACAAGCACTTACACACTCATTACACGAGCTTAAGAATGCTCAAACTCAACTTATTGAGGCTGAGAAAATGGCCTCCCTTGGTAGTTTAGTCGCTGGCGTTGCCCATGAAATAAATACGCCTGTTGGATTATCTTTAACTGGCATTTCACATTTTCAAGCTACCGTAGATGAAATTTCAAAACTTTTCGAGGCTGGTGAATTAGAAGAAGATCACTTTCTCAGGTTCATTCAAGAAAGTAAAGAGCTGTCTTGTACTATTCAAAACAGTTTGCAAAGGGCTGCTAATTTAGTGAAAAGCTTTAAATTGGTTGCAGTTGACCAGTCCGCTGAGGAAGTGAGGCAGTTTGATATTATTCAATACCTTAAAGACACAATGACCAGCCTCAATAATAAGCTCAAGCAAAGTAAAGTTAACTTTGAGATTAACTGCGATTCAGAAGTTTTAATCATCAATAATTATCCAGGTTCTTGGGCTCAGGTTTTCACTAACTTAATTCAAAACACCTTAATCCATGCTTATGAGCCTAATTCAACTGGTCAAATTGTCCTTACGTTTTATACTGAAGGTGAGGAGTTAATCTTTAAATTCATCGATGACGGTAAGGGTATGACAGAAGAAAGCCAGAAGAAAATTTTCGACCCCTTCTATACAACTAATCGTACTAATGGCGGGTCTGGTCTAGGTATGAATATTATCTTTAATATTATTACACAAAAAATGTCAGGTAAAATTACAGTAGACAGTGAGCTGGGTAAAGGTACTCAATTTACTATTAAAGTGCCAATTGATATTCAAAGCTTTAAATAAGGGCATTGATTATGGGATTATTCAAAAAGTCGTCAAAATCAAAGGGGGAAACCAAACCTTCGTGGAAGATTTTGATTGTTGATGATGAGCCTGATGTTCATGCAGTCACAAAACTGACGTTAAGCCAGTTTGAATTTGATGATAAAGGCGTTGAGTTTATAAGTGCTTACAGTGGTGAAGAAGCGAGAAAAGTCCTTAATGAGCGTAATGATATTGCCTTAGTACTGTTAGATGTAGTCATGGAGACGGATGATGCTGGACTACAAGTAGCTCAATACATTAGGCAAGACTTAAGTAATCATTTTATCAGAATAATTTTGCGCACAGGCCAACCAGGTCAAGCACCTGAAAGAACTGTTATCACTAACTATGATATCAACGATTACAAAGATAAAACCAGCTTGAGCAGTGATAAATTATTTACTGTTGTTTACACCGGCTTGAGAGGGTACAGAGACATTTTAGACATCGAGCTCGCCAGAAAAAAACTCGAAAATCACCGTGAAGGCCTAGAGCGTGTAATTGATTCTACTGCCAGTTTATTTAGGATCCGCTCATTGCAAGAGTTTGCGAGCGGTTTACTAGTTCAAATTGCCTCCTTACTTCATGCAGATGAAAACGGAAGTGAAAACAGTAATAATTTTGTCGTTAGAAAAAATGAAGACGGTCTACAGTTTTTAGCTGGTACTGGCCAGTATCGTCCACTATCTGGGGACAAAGTAAATCTGCCTGAAAACATTAACGCTATGATAAAAAACGCTTGTCTAAGTCAAAAATGCGTAATTGAAAATGACTATTTTGTCGGTTACTTCAAAACAATAAATGCAGGTGAAAACCTAATTTACTTAGAAGGGATCAATCAAATCGACGATTTGGATCGTAAGCTGCTTGAATTATTCTCAAATAATATCTCGGTTGCCTTTGATAACCTTGAGCTTGATAAAGAAATATTCGAGACACAATCAGAAATTATCGATACTTTGGGCGAAGTAGTTGAAAGTCGTTCGAAAGAAGCCGCCAATCATGTTAGGCGTGTTGCTCATCTATCTCGAGCATTAGCCTTATGGGCTGGTGAGCCAGAAGAGAAAGCGCAAGAGTTGTTTATGGCGTCACCCATGCACGATGTAGGTAAAGTTGCTATTCCAGATTCAATTCTTTTAAAACCAGGCAAGCTCACTGAGGAAGAGTTTGAGATAATGAAAACCCATGTGAATATTGGACATGAAATTTTTACTCGCTCAAAACGCTCTACCCTAAAAGCCGCTGCTATCGTTGCTGGAGAGCATCATGAAAAATATAATGGTGAAGGCTACCCCAATGGTTTAAAAGGTGAAGATATCCACATATACGGTCGAATAGTTGCACTTGTAGATGTGTTTGATGCGTTATCTCATTCTCGTTGTTACAAAGAAGCATGGCCATTAGATAAAATATTACAGCTATTAGAAGAAGAGAAAGGCGAGCATTTTGAGCCTAGGTTAGTTGAGTTATTTATTCAGAATATAGATGAAGTACAAAGAATCATGGAAGCTTACCCTGATTAAACATCATACCTTCAAGCAAAAAAATAACCGAACATTAATGGCAGTTGAAACAGTGACATCCATTCAAAACGCTGAAACTCATAAGCTGGCAATGTTCAACCTGAAATATCACTTGGTTAGTAAAATCGAACTAACGTCACTTAAGCTGTATACTCACAGATAAGAAAAGCCGGTCGATTCAGACCTCAATCTTCCAGTTATAAACTGGTTTTCATACTCATCAGGTGACACATAACCAAAGTGGCTATGTAGTCGTTTTCGATTGCAGAACATTTCAATATAATCAAACAAATCAGCCCGCGCTTCATTTCGGTTTTCGTACACATTTCGTTCAACACGCTCAGCTTTAAGTGAGTGAAAGAAGCTTTCGGCAACTGCATTGTCTAGGCAGTGACCTCTTAGGCTCATACTGGGAACCAAATTCTAGCAGCAAACCCTCAAATTAAGTTCGACTCCTTATGAGAGAACACTTTACTCAAAATACCCAATTATTCGGCAGGTAGACATTTTATATACCAAACTCGTTCTGGCGATACGATAATGTCAATATGTGATGAGTTACCTAAAGCCAAATCACTCACCGTGCTAGATGTCGTCAACCACGAAAATATTATAAATAACATGCAGGTAGATTTAAGAAAACCTATGTAAACCATGTCTTGCATATCCCCCACGCACGGCTTTGAACTACACAACTGAAGCTCCATGATATAACAACGTGTGTACAAAAGGTTTTTTATAGCCACCAATTATGTTGGTGCGCATAGTCTGAGCCGCATTATTAAAGAAGTATCATCAGCAGAAATTACTCGACGAAGCAAAGGTGTAACCGACGGGTATCCCTTGATTACATCTGCTTGGCAACAGTATTTACCCATCAGACTTTTTAATATTTGCGACACTGGCAGCGCCTATCACAGTGCGAAACACCATAACCCTCCTACTTATTTCTGCCCTAATAAAACAAAAAAGCAGCACTTAATGCGCTGCTTTAACACGGGGGAAATAAAACTTATGCCTATTGGCGGCAACTTGCAGTATCAAAATCAACAATAATACTGGTGTTCGTCGCATCACCCTTTATTTTAAGGTACGACCAATACTGAGCGCCTGCCGGAACATAGATACACTCAGTGTATGTGCCACTGTTTGATGTTGCATCATAGTCTGACTCACTCGGCCAACCGCCATTTTTGTAGAATACCTCTAAGTTACCTTGGCCATGTGCAGTGGTAATTGCAACGCTCTGTGCAGCCGAAACATCAGCAAGGCTTAACCAAAGCGTACCATTACCGCCTAAACAACTAGCAGTACCTGCTTCTAACCGCCCACCCGTGATAGGAGATTGTGTCAAACACACATTTGGTACTTGAGAAACTGGTGGAGTTGTACCTCCAGCTTTAACCAATACGGTATAATCTTCCACTTCACCATCACCAATATTGCCACACGCACTGTTTGCTGCGCTACTATATTTCATTGCAACGCGCAGTCTTAAAGACTGTCCGGCTAATCCAGCAGTTACCGTCAATTGGCCAATGACAGCGCCTTTACCAGATACGCCAGTAAGTACTTTTTCATTCTCACTGAATGTACCATCATTGTTACTATCTAACCATGCAGTCCAGTGCTCAGTGTAACTGCCACCAGACGTTAAGGTCAGCGTATTACTCCCTTCTGTCAGTTCAATAATTTTACTGGTAAAGTCTTGGTAACCAACCCCTTGAGATGGGTTCGCAAAGCTGCCAGATTGTACATTGGCAATCCACTCATAGCGGGTATTACCTGACGCTTCACAATAGCTTGACTCTCTCACTGTCACTTGTGCAGTTGAAGTGTTTGTCAGTCCTAAATTGTCAGTCACTTTGAGCGTAGCACTATAGTTGCCAGCCACTGCATATGTGTGAGTCGGTGTAGCACTGGTACTTGTTTGTCCATCACCAAACTCCCATGCATAGGCGGCAATTGAACCATCAGGGTCTGATGAACCTGCACTGCTGAACGTAATAGCTTTGCCAAACTCCACCGAGTATGGCCCATTGGCATTCGCCACTGGCGCTTGATTACTGGCACTCACCGTCACATTGGCAAAGTCGGTTGCGGTGTTGCCATCATTATCAGTGATTTGTAATGACGCATTATAACTTCCTGCTAATTGATAACGGTGCGTTGGGTTCGCAAGCGTCGATGTTACTCCATCACCAAACGCCCATAAGTATGACGTGATTGAGCCATCACTGTCATTTGATCCTGCGCTACTAAACGAAATATCTTGGCCAATCAGCGCAGAGTAATCGCCATTCGCTTGTGCAATAGGTAAGCCAGAGCCAGCTTGACGCTCGTAGTAGACCACCAATGAGGCACCGCTATATTCTAAAAATGGGTCAATCATAATATTAAGTGTGCCGCCCCCTGCGCCAAACTCACAGTACTCACTTAAGCGCGATGCACTAAACGGCCCACAGTCATAGGTAGTTTTATCTGGTGTCGCATTCATACTCATATAAGCATCGGGATCACCTTGATACCCGCCGGGCATAACGGCAACCGTGCGCACTGCATCTGCGGGGATTTGATACTGATAAGTTTTTACCGGTGCACCTTTGGCTGATGCCAAATCTTTTAGCTCAGTTAAAAATACTCGCTCACAGTCATTACATAATGTACTGTCTTGGGCGGTTATCACGCTTAATGTGGCATTCGAATAAGCGGAAAACGCATCGACTGCTGCATGATAAACCTCTGTACTTGAAGGAGAAGAAATCGTCACTAACTCAGGTGAACCG
This sequence comes from Pseudoalteromonas aurantia, assembly GCF_005886875.1. Classification (GTDB taxonomy): domain Bacteria; phylum Pseudomonadota; class Gammaproteobacteria; order Enterobacterales; family Alteromonadaceae; genus Pseudoalteromonas; species Pseudoalteromonas aurantia_A. Next base: position 6,404 of record NZ_PNBY01000099.1, read on the forward strand.
GCACTTCTGAACGAGATAAAGTCAGCATTCCAGTTATCACCGGTTTTCGTTGGCACAGTGCCTTTGGAGACATACATATCTGGATCTTCATCATACCCATCAAGATAAAATGCAACTGCTTCGGTGCCTTCTGGAACGGTGAGTGCAAAGTTATCCACTTCGCCTTTTTGCGCTGATATATTGGTAAACGTTTGCACCGTTGTCCCTTGAGGTTTTGGGTTGCCACCTATGCCATCCCATGGGTGATCAGCGTTACTTGTTAGTTCCTCTAAGCCAACTGCAATTAAGTTATTATTTGACCAAAGTGTTGCACGGGCCGCGCTGTGTAATGCCGCAGTCATGCGTTTAACTTGATCTTGGGTATACATGGCATAATTATCGGAGTAGTGCATGAAGTTCTCTGTATTGGTAGCTTCACCTAAACAGTTTTGTGCATTATTTTGTAATATACTGCTGCTCATTTGTGGTGTATCGCACGAGCCATCTCCGGTGGCACTGCAAAAAGCTTGTGAATGGACCGTACAGATCTCACCATCGAACGTGTGTGGGAGATTTAACCAATGACCAAATTCATGCGTAAGTACGGAACGGAAGTTTTCATTGGTATTTGCACCTACATAATCGCCGTTATATACCACTCGCGCTAAGCCCGCATCTGACATACTCACTTGTGGGTACCACGCAACCCCTGAGTTATTTGTTTTACCATCGGCATATAAGTCATGCTGGATGTAAATATTCATGTATTTAAAGTTATCCCATGCATCTGCGGCTATTTGTGCATTGGCCTTCTCGCCATCACCGTAGCCTGCCTTTTCAGCATGACGCACGATACCATTAGTGACATTGCCGCTGGGGTCTTTTTTTGCTAAAACAAATTCAATATCTAGGTTTTCACGAATTGCCTGAAACTGGGCTGAAATGGGGCCATCATCCGTGATCAACCCTCTAAAGTCTTCATTGGTTTTATTTAAACCATCAATGATTTTCTGCTCAGTTAAACAGTAGGTGCCAGTCTCACAATTGTATCTATCGCCGTAAACATGCACCACAACAGGAATGTAGTAACGTCCGGCTACGCCATTACCATTGAGTGCAGCATCATCTGATACTTGTGCCATACGTTGCTGTATTTGACTTGTCAGACTGCCTGGAAGTAATGCTTCACGTGCATTCTCTTTTTGCAATAAGTCCCAGTTTTGCAAATTCGTGTCTGTACCACAAATCTGTCCTGAGCTCGCTTTATTGAATAGCCCAGATTCAGCTGACACACTGCTTTGTAACGGCACCACCTGATTTTTAAATGGCTTGGACTCTGCGACTTCACCAGCAAAAGCGCAAGCCGACGACATGCCTGCTAGTAACATCATAAGGTCGCTTTTTTTATAATTATGCCTACGTATATTTTGTCTACTAAGGCTGCGTAAACCCTTAAAATTAAATAGCATCATTTTTCTCCTGTGAGTAACTTTACATGTTGTATGAGTGCCTTTATTGGCAACAATCTTGTTATTTCAACAGTTTATTCTTATGTTTTTACTTTCTGACCCTGACGAAAAAAAGTACACCTCAAAAACAAAAAACAACCAAAGCAGCGACCATACATGGCCACTTACTTATTTTTTAAGCTACAACACAAAGTAAAATTTGTATACAATATAATTTATATTTTTACATTATATCTATGTTAAAATGAATTTTTGTTGACATTTACACCGAGAATATCGGCATGCTCAAAGTCAAAAATAAATAAGAAAAGCAACAATACAGACACAGGCAAGTAATACTCTTAAGCCAAGAAGAGTTTAACGGTGTCTTTAATATAAAAAGCATTTTAATCATTGAGTTACCATTAAAAATCGTCACTCTTTAACTGAACTTAGCCCTGAGGAAAGGTGGTTTTACATAACTAACCTCAGGTTTGGATAAGAGTTTTGGAATAGAAAATGTTTTGAAAACAAACATACGTACAATCCAATGATGATATTTCGCTCAATATCAAGGCGCTTTTATGCAGTAATAGCGGGCTATTACAAATGAAAGTAACGCCGAGAGTGAGAAAAATAGCTTTATTGGGCAAATTCGCTTATCCAGAGCTGAGGTTAACTATGTTAGCAATTACTTCTTGTTCTATAGAGTGCCATATTCACTCAGCAGTCAATGTCGTATTCATCTTTGCACCGCCATCCCTCTATTAAATCTTCCGGCTTGACCATTGACGTGATAGTTCAATTAGTAAAACCCCAGTATTCAAGATAATATTTAGCCATCACTTATCAACCTACTTACATTTATATGGCTATTACTGTGCAACTATTCCCTATCTGGGCAATTTTATTTTCAACAATCGCGTTTGTCTTTCCAACTCACTTTGTTGACCTAAAAAGTATGATTGTTCCCCTGTTAATGGTGATCATGCTCACCATGGGACTGACATTAGCGCCTAAAGACTTTGCTCGAGCTGCACAGAACAAAAAAGCCATTCTTATTGGTGTTTTATTGCAGTTCTCTGTGATGCCTCTTTTGGCATTTCTATTGGCTAAGGGGATGAGTTTTGATACACAGTCACTCATTGGCATGGTATTGGTAGGGGGTGTGGCTGGTGGCACAGCCAGTAACGTTTTATGCTATCTTGCCAAGGGTGATGTTGCTCTGTCGATCACTATGACAGCAATTAGCACACTAATAGGAGTTGCGCTCACACCTATCTTAACATCACTCCTTATTGGCGCGCTGGTCGATATTCCTATCACGAGCATGCTCTTGAGCCTACTTAAAATTGTATTGCTACCCGTCACCTTGGGAGTACTATTAAACATGTACTGCAATAAGCTGATCACAAAAAGCTTAACCGTATTACCTTTACTATCAATGTGCGCCATTGTTTTGATTATTGCGATTGTAGTGGCACTCAATCAGGCGAAGCTAGAAACGATTGGTTTCATTATTATGCTCGCTGTAATGCTCCATAATGGCATAGGCCTATTGTTGGGCTATTTTATACCTAAGCGACTGGGCTGTAGTGAGCAGGTTTGCCGCACTATTGCTTTTGAGGTGGGCATGCAAAACTCAGGGTTAGCAGTTGCACTGGCAATGAAATTTTTCACGCCCAGCGCAGCTGTAGCAGGTTCACTCTTTTCAATATGGCATAACGTAAGTGGCTCTGTATTAGCAAGTTATTGGCAAAGAACAAAAACCACTCTCGACAAATAGAACCACGTCACCAAAAGTAAGACGATGTGCCATCATTCTGTCTTACTTTTGAAGAACTTAAAATATAAATGTACTTCTCAAGAAAAACTTACAGCGCCGTTATCATTAAAACGACCTATTCGTGCACGACATAAACGCCACATAATCGGTCGCTAAAATCACTATTGTAATGCGTTCACTGAAAGTGACCACTTACCTTCTAATGATAAGTAGTCATGAGCACTCAACGGTGCACTGATATAATAGCCTTGCAACATCGCATTTTCGAAGTTTTTCACGTATTCCAGTTGATATTGATTTTCAACCCCCTCAACCACCACGTTTAATTTTGCACGCAGGGCGGTTGACATTATTTGCTCAAGGAAGTCAGACGTCGCACGTCTATCACGAATTTCCCCAATATAAGACTTATCAATTTTGATAGTTTTATAATACCGATTAGACAACAGCTGATAACTTTTTTTATCATTAGCAAAGTTATCTATAGCGAATTTACACCCTAAGTTAATAATCTTTCGCATATTACTTTTTATGTATTCACTGTCAGCTAACGCTTCATTTACTCGACTTCAAAAATCATAAAACTCGCAATTGATGGCACACCTTTAAGTAGTTGCTTAAGGTGGCTAAATAAATGTTCAGTGTTTAACGCTTGTTTTGTAATATTAATATGAATTGGTGTTAGGTGTTTTTTTGTTTCTAATTGTACTTTGAGCAATGAGAACACCTGACTCACGACAATTTCGGTCATGCCCTCTTGAAAGCCTGGTTGGCTTTTAAGCATAGGAATAAACGTTTTCGGCCCTAAATTTCGATGATTTTTCCAACGGACCAGTGCTTCATAACGCTTTGGCCTATCTAGGTCATGAGGTATGTATATTGGCTGAAATACCAAATAAAAATCATCAGGATTAAACGAAATACTGCTGGTGAGTTTACGAAGCACATGCTTTTTATACATTTCAGCTTTATAAAGTTGTTCATTGTGAAAAAACACCCCGTCGTCGCTCTCTAAAGCATGCTCCATAGAGTAAGCCAATCGACGTTGTACCTTATCCATGCCATAAATTGCTCAATAGCCAGTTAAACTCAATGAAGATATCGCATAATCAATCGGAACTTGAGTGTTACTAATTGACACCTGAACGGGTAATTTTGCCAGTATCTCGAATTGCTTTTCAGCAGCTTCTTGTGCATTAGTACCACTACCTTGGGTTACATAAGCCATTAAAATGTATTTAGAGTCATACAATGCCAAGGCAAACGGTTCACAAGATTTGCTGATCGCATTAAACAGCTCAGACAAAGAGTCTAAGTGCTCTTCTACATTATCAAAAACCGGTTGTTTCCCTAATTTAATCAGTGAAATATGGTAACGGGTAAATTTACGTTCCACTTTTAATAACTTTTGCATGAATTGGCGATAATTTGGAATATCACTGTCACCATGATAAAAAACTTTTTTACTTAATGCTGACTTAGCTTCCTTAATATCACGTAATGTTTTTAAATCGCCCTAACGCAACTGATTGACACGTACTAGAGCAATGATGCTGATCACAGCAACCCCCACTGCCAGCGCTAAAACAAGATTATCCATTATGATGTCTGTCTACATAAAAATTTCTCTTATTTGACATTATAAAAGTGGATAAAATATGTAGCGACTTAGAGAAAATCGCTACGAGCTTACTAAGCAATGCAGGGTGAGATCGTGAGTG